>NZ_JBHSAT010000005.1:0-126075 GCF_042650215.1 Winogradskyella maritima
ATGTCAAGTCCACCGTTCCTGAGGCTATGTCACCCGATCCTGGCGTGTAAACATTACCGTTGAACGTTCCGTCCCCACTCGTGCTCCAAGTTGCACTGGTCGCTCCGCCTCCGAAACTTCCGCCCACGGTAACATCGTCACCCGCACAGATCGTTTGGTCCGCTCCTGCATCAACTGTAGTGTCTGGATTGATCGTCACGGTTAAATCATCTGACTTGGCATCACATGGATCGTCCGGATCATTCGTCGTATATGTCAAGTCCACCGTTCCTGCGGCTATGTCACCCGATCCTGGCGTGTAAACATTACCGTTGAACGTTCCGTCCCCACTCGTGCTCCAAGTTGCACTGGTCGCTCCGCCTCCGAAACTTCCGCCCANGTAAACATTACCGTTGAACGTTCCGTCCCCACTCGTGCTCCAAGTTGCACTGGTCGCTCCGCCTCCGAAACTTCCGCCCAAAGTAACATCGTCACCCTCACAGATCGTTTGGTCCGCTCCTGCGTCAACTGTTGTGTCTTCATAAACAATTATAGTAGCCATGCACTCCGCAACAACAATCGAATTACCATCGGTTAATTTATTTGTTATAGTATAAGTTCCAGGAGCCAAAGCCGCAATTGTTTCAGGATTAGCATCAAATGGTCCATTTTCGCCATTTCCCACAATTATAGATGTAAATGTGTTGCCACATTCAGTTCTATCAAATCCATCTATCCAAGTAGAAATCGTGCCTAAATCGCCTTCGCCTTCACAGAATGTTAATGCCTCTGGTGGACAATTTACTTCTGGCTCACAGAATTGTATAAATTCACATTCTTTAGTTTTAAAATTTATGGATCCATTGCTAATGACATCGTACATTAAAGCAATAAAATAGACATTGATTATATCGTCACCAATAATTGCATCTGGATTAATCCATGTCTTATATTGGTTTTGATCACTACAGGCATCTTCAACATAATTTAAATTTGCAGTAGAAAAATTTTGAATTTCAGAAGTTATTTGGCTACCAGATTTTCCTAGGGTATTAATTGGACCGGCATGAAATACCGCCCAGGCATCCATTTTACCTACGCCTTGTAATTTCACTGAATTAATGTTTTCAGGAGTAGCAAATACAATCCATTGAATATAATTATATAGGTCACCATCAGAACTGTAACAAACAGCAGGCACACCTTCATCCACAAATAGTTGAGGGTCACTAAATGCAACGTTTATTCCCGGCGCACTGGCATCTACGCCACAACCATCAGTATCAGCGGCCGTGGTACAATTAATTATACCGTTACTTACTGCAGAACTGTTAGAGCAATATAATTTGGCCATGTCTGGTGTTGGTCCATTCCCAGATGGAATAAAACTGTTACCGGATCCAGTACCAGCAGCACTACATGCAGAGATCTCATCATCACATTGTGCATATACCGATTGACTACTCCAAGAAAACATAAGGAGTACCAACAGCAATTTAAGAGCTAATTTGGGGATTTTTGAAGACAACAGATTGCCTCCATAAAATGTAAAATTTCGAACTTCCATAATTGATATGATTTAGATTAGTAAAAATCATAACACAAAACGGAAAGCCATAGTTAGGTTCGGAACACCTGAACTAAGTAAGAAGTAAATGTATTTTAGGACAATTATATGCTACTAATCATGCCTAACATTCGAATAATCAACAATATACAACTAAGTAACTAGAGGAAGTAGATTAATATAAATAAACTACACTAAATTTGTTAAAACGCTAATTTTCAGGATGTAATAATAAAAATGAAAGAAACTCCTTATAAAAAAATGAATAATTAATCTTCAGGATGCATAAAGGCTTGTTTACCAAGCAATACCGCTTCCGACTCCACATTGTTGTCATCAGGCACACAGCAGTCCACAGGGCACACCGCCGCACATTGTGGTTCTTCGTGGAAACCTTTGCACTCCGTGCATTTATCCGGAACTATATAATAAATCTCATCACTAATCGGCTCTTGGGCTTCATCGGCATCAACAGCTTTTCCGTTGGGCAATACAACGCTGCCGTCTAAACTTGTGCCATCCTTATAACGCCAATCGTCAGCCCCTTCATAAATCGCCGTATTTGGGCATTCGGGCTCACAAGCACCACAGTTAATACATTCGTCCGTTATAATAATCGCCATAGCTAATTTTTCTTTTTTGTTTGCTTAATTTTGCAGTCTGCAAACATCAATTTTGAAGTGCAAAAATAAAGCCAAAAGCATAACTACGCAAATAGAATGAACCTGAATCAGCGGATAACAGCCTTTGAAAAATTAGGACAGTTTATTAGTCAGTTCTCAAACCAAAAAATTGAAAAACGTGATGATATTGAACATAACGACCTATTTTTTGATGGCTTTAAACACCAGATAAAATTAGCTTACGAACATAACGATTGGTTTAAAAAAGAGAACCTATTATTTGCATTGGAGTCTTGGTCTAAATCCTTGACTAAAAGTAATATTGAGCATTGGATAAACAACTATAACTTTAAGTTGGTTGAACCGAAAAATATAGCCATCATTATGGCAGGGAATATTCCGTTGGTTGGCTTCCATGATTTTTTAAGCGTCTTGATTTCTGGACACAAGGTTATTGCAAAACAATCGTCTAATGATAAGCACCTTCTACCCTTTTTAGCGAAGTATTTGGAATATGTGGAACCTGAGTTTAAAGGACGCATCACTTTTACCGAAGGAAAATTGGAAGACTTTGATGCCGTCATCGCCACAGGAAGCAATAACACGGCCCGTTATTTTGAATATTACTTTAAGGACAAACCGTCCATCATCAGAAAAAACAGAAATTCAGTTGCTGTGTTGACCGGAAACGAAACCCACGAACAGCTCGAAGCCCTATCCGATGATATCTTCAGGTATTACGGTTTGGGTTGTAGAAATGTGTCAAAACTATTTGTTCCAAAAGGATACGACTTTCAAGCTTTTTTTAAAGGCGTATACAAGTGGCATAATATCATTCACGAAAATAAATACGCCAACAATTACGATTACAACAAGGCCGTTTATTTGATGAGCGAATTTGATATGTTGGAAAACGGCTTCTTGATGATTAAGGAAGATGAAAGCTTCGCTTCGCCAATAGCTACAGTGTTTTATGAGTATTATTCGGATGTGGAAAGTCTTCAGAATAAACTGAAGAATGAATCTGAAAATATTCAATGCATAGTAGCAAATGGTTTCGATAAAAGTGAAATTCCATTCGGAAAAACACAAGAGCCTCAGCTATGGGATTATGCCGATGGTGTAGATACCCTTCAATTTTTATTAAACTGTTAAAAAGACGTGACAAGTTTTATCAAATTCATAACAGCATTTCATCATATAATTATCACCTTTGTTTGCTTCAAAAACGACTTAAAATGACCAAAGAACATAATTTTAGCGCAGGACCTTGCGTATTGCCAAAATCCGTATTACAGAAGTCTTCAGAAGCCATATTGGATTTCGATAATGGGCTTTCTCTACTGGAAATTTCGCACCGTAGCAAACCTTTTGTGGATGTGATGGAACAAGCAAGAGCTTTGGCTTTGGAACTCCTTGGTTTGGAAGGCAAAGGTTATAAGGCTTTATTCCTGCAAGGTGGCGCAAGCACGCAGTTTTTAATGGTTGCCCTTAACCTACTTGAAAAAAGAGCAGGTTACTTAAATACAGGAACTTGGTCGGACAAAGCGATTAAAGAAGCAAAGATTTATGATGATATTTACGAAGTAGGCTCTTCAAAATCAGCGAATTACAACTATATTCCGAAGGGTTATGAAATTCCTTCAGATTACGATTACTTCCACTGTACATCTAACAATACCATCTTCGGAACACAGATGAAGAAGTTTCCGAATTCTCCTGTACCAATGGTCTGCGATATGAGTAGCGATATTTTTTCACGCCAGCTGGATTTTTCAAAATTCGATTTAATCTATGCCGGTGCTCAAAAAAATATGGGTCCCGCAGGAACTATTTTAGTTGTGGTTAAAGAAGATATTTTAGGAAAAGTCTCCCGAAAAATCCCATCAATGATGGATTATAAAGTACACATCAGCAAAGGTAGTATGTTTAACACACCTCCTGTTTTTGCCGTGTACACGTCTATGTTAACCATGCAATGGCTTAAGGACTTAGGCGGTATCAAAGCGATTGAAAAGGAAAATGAAATGAAAGCACGTATCATTTATTCTGAAATTGATTTGAACCCCTTATTCAAAGGTTATGCCGTTAAGGAAGACCGCTCAATGATGAACGCTACATTTACACTAGAAAATGAAAATCTTAAGGAAACCTTTGACGCCATGTGGAAAGAGGCAGGAATCAATGGATTAAATGGTCATAGAAGTGTTGGCGGTTACCGTGCATCCATGTACAATGCACTTACCGTAGATAGTGTAAAAGCCTTGGTTGAAGTGATGAGTGAATTGGAGAGTAAGGCGTAATTGGTTTTCAGTAATTAGTATTTAGTAAATTAAAATTAGACAAGTCATAAAGTTTAAGACAAGCAACAATTTTAAACTTTGAACTTTAAACTTTTATCATGAACGTATTAGCAAACGACGGTATTTCACAAAGTGGTATAGACGCTTTAGAGCAAGCCGGATTCAACGTGTCAACAACGACAGTGGCACAAGAGCAACTTCAAAATTATATAAACGAAAATGACATTACTGTACTTTTAGTCCGCAGTGCAACGAAAGTTAGAAAAGATATTATAGACAACTGCCCTAGCCTAAAAATCATTGGCCGTGGTGGTGTTGGTATGGATAATATCGATGTGGATTATGCCCGAGACAAAGGACTGCACGTCATCAATACGCCGGCGGCGTCATCGCATTCTGTAGCCGAATTGGTATTTGCCCATTTGTATGGTCTTGCTCGTTTTTTGCATAATTCCAATAGGGACATGCCTTTGGAAGGCGACACCAATTTTAAAGTTCTGAAGAAGGCCTATGCAGAGGGTACCGAATTAAAAGGTAAGACCTTAGGTGTTCTTGGATTTGGCCGTATCGGTCAGGCGACTGCAAAAGTGGCGCTTGGTTCAGGTATGAAAGTTGTTGCTTTTGACCCTTTTATGGAGGAAGCCGATTTAAAGTTAGAGTTTTTCGATGGACAGTCGATCGACTTCAAAATCAAAACGATCTCTAAAGAAGAGGTTTTAAAACAGTCGGACTTTTTAACGCTTCATGTTCCTGCACAAAAAGAATATGTAATTGACGAGGCAGAATTCAAACAAATGAAAGATGGTGTTATCATTGCTAATGCCGCTCGTGGTGGCGTTGTTAATGAATTGGCATTGGTGAACGCCATAGAAAGTGGAAAAGTGGCGAGAGCAGCATTAGATGTTTTTGAAAAAGAACCACAACCAGAAATGGGCTTATTAATGAATCCTGCCCTTTCTTTAACACCACATACTGGCGCGGCAACAAATGAAGCGCAAGACAGAATTGGTGAAGAATTGGCCTCACAAATAATAAACATATTTAAGTCTTAAATCACTATGTGACTTTATCAAACTTTTTGTGTCCTAACTTATGTTGGGACTTTTTTTGTACCTTCATGAGCATTTTTAACTAACGAATAACAAAAATTATGTCAGGAATTTTAGATTTATTAAATAGCGATGTCGGTAGAGCAATAATCAGCGGTACATCCCGACAAACAGGAGTACAAGAAGACAAAACCAGTCATTTATTAACTATGGCCATGCCAGTTTTAATGAAAGCCATGGAACGCAATGCTGCTAACCCACAAGGTGCTGAAGGACTATTAGGTGCCTTAAACAGTAAGCATGATGGAAGTATTCTGGATAATCTTGGAGGCTTGTTTTCTGGAGGTGTCGACCAAAATGTGATGACCGATGGAGAAAAAATATTGGGTCATGTTCTTGGTGGTAAGCGACGTGGCGTTGAAACAGCTTTAAGTCAGCACTCTGGTGTCGATTCTGGCTCGGTGGCGCAAATATTAAAAGTTGCAGCTCCTATTTTAATGGGAATGCTCGGTAAACAAAAGCGACAAAGCAATGTGAATGACCAATCTGGACTTTCAGGTTTACTTGGTGGATTATTAAAAGACAACTCGCCTAAGCAAGAACAAAGTTTCCTAGAGACTATTTTAGATGCTGACGGTGACGGTAGCGTTATTGATGATGTTGCTGGCATGGTACTTGGAGGTACTAAAAAGAGAGGTGGTTTAGGCAGTCTACTCGGCGGTTTATTTGGAGGCAAGCGCTAAATTTTAAAGTAATTACCAGAGCCACTCCTTGAGTGGCTTTTTTTATGCCTCATTGAGAGCCATAGTTAACACAGTTAAATACAGGCTTTACGCATTGTCACTTTTTATAAAAGGAATGTTTTCGGTTGTTTGAAGTGCTTATTAACACAATAAAAGCAACTTTTAAATCAACAATTAATACCTTTATATTATGAAAACTATTATTCCAATTCTCCTACTTCTTTGTGTATTGTCTAGCTGTAAATCTGTTGAAGGCATAGGGCCCGTGACTGATGAACGTGAAGAAAGTTTGGTCGAGAATGACACTGTTGTTATTTCAAGTGATGAGAATACGTATGAAATTATAATCATAGAACCCGGTTTCAATGCTTGGTTAGCGTCTACTGCAAGACCTAGAGGGCACTATTCGCAGAGTTTTATGGAAACTAGGAATCAATTGTATGTCCAGGAATGGAATAATAGAGTATTGAATCCCAGACGTTTCGATCCTAATCTATACGAATTAAGAATAGACTATAACAGAAATATAGATTATGGTTACGAAATAAATTATAAGCTCTATAATTATTTTATCTATTTTCAGCTTACTTACAACCAACGTTTGGCATCGTTTATTCCTCGGATTTAATGTAAATTTGTGGCACAATTTAGTGCTATGGGAAAATTTAAAAAGGATTGGGAAATTCAAGAAAACTGGCAATTACTATTTCCGCTTTTAGGTCTTATTGGACTTGGTTTTTCAGCCTTTAGGGTTTCGTATCGCATTTGGGCTGAACAATGGATTTTGGTCAGCATAACTACGCTTGTTCTATTCTTCGTTTTGCTTCAAATCACGTTACGACTATTCAAGTGGTTATCCAAAAAATGGGAATTACAATACCGTTGGGAGATGATTCGCGTCTTTATTGTTTTTGCCATCACAGGCTCATCGTCTGTCTTTGTAGGACGGCCAATAATGGAGCTCATCGGAATTACTAAAGAAAACTTAAACCCTATTCTCTATTGGGTTTTATTCGTTATCATTGGACTAATTTTTTATCAAATTCTGTTAGTTACGTTTGGATGGCTCTTTGGGCAATTCAAATTTTTCTGGGAGTTTGAAAAGAAAATGCTCAGACGATTCGGGTTAAAACGATTAGTAGATTGAAGAAAAAGCCAACATTCTCAATATTTTATAAAGTACTATCTACAGTGCTTATCGTTTGTTTGCTCCTGCCCATAGCCGTTAAAGCGTCACACAGTTACAATCACAAAAAACATATTATCTGTAATGAAGACGGTCAATTAAACACCCATTTTCACGAAAAAGACTTGCATTGTGACTTCTATAAGTTTCAAATCTCAAAGGTTTATTATGCTACCACTCAAAATTTTGAAATCTTAAAAAGACCGGAAATATCCGAAGACTTTTTAGATTACTATATTTCTTACAAACAACTTCAGCAATTAACGCGGTTTCAGCGTGGCCCACCAAAAGTCTCTTAGACTTTTAGACCACGTATAATTTAGACCGCAATAGATGAAATTTAACATCACAGTTGTGCTATGTGCACTGTCGTTTTTCGGCTTTGGACAAGACTGTAACTACACTTTTTTAGGAGAACTCAAGGATTTCCATGATGGTACGCCCATTGTGGCAGCGACCATCTATGCAAAAAACTTGGATAAATACTTTATATCTGATGAGCTGGGGAAATTTAAAATTGAAAAACTATGCACTTCAACCTTAGAACTCAAGATTTCTCACGTTGCGTGCGAAACAAGGGAACTATCATTTGAAGTGACTGGCGACCAGTTTGAATCAATTCGACTAGAGCATCATATTGAAGATTTAGATGAAGTATCCGTAAAAGCAAGTACTGGCAAGAAGGAAACATCAACAGGACAAGAAACTGTACTCAAATCCGAAACGCTTAAACGCTACAGCAGTCTAAGCCTAGGTGATGCTTTAAAAGAAGTGCCTGGTGTTTCCTCAATTAATACGGGTAACAGCATTGTAAAACCTGTCATAAATGGAATGTACGGTAGCCGTTTGCTAATTATGAACAATAATGTGCGCATGCAAGACCAAGAATGGGGCATTGAGCACGCACCGAGCATAGATATTAATTCGGCGAATAATATTTCTGTGATTAAGGGATCAGGGGCTTTGGCCTTTGGTGGCGATGCGGTTGGTGGCGTTGTGGTATTAAATCCTACACGAGTAATTTTGAAGGATACATTATACGGAAGTACACTCATAGGTGGACAAACCAATGGTCGCGGTTTTAATATTACTTCAAAACTCAATAAAAGTTATGCAACCGGTTGGTTTGCCAATGCACAAGGTAGTTATAAGCGAAATGGTGACTTTGAAGCTCCCGATTACAACTTAACAAACACTGGGTCTGAGTCCGTTGGATTTTCTTTAAATACAGGAAGAAAATCTTTTAACTCAGGTTTTGAAGTTTACTATAGCTTTCTAAATAACGAAATTGGAATTTTAGGTGCTTCACACATAGGAAGTGTTTTTGATTTGAGACGTGCTATAATTTCTGGCGAACCGACCTTGATTGAAGACTTTAGCTATGACATCAATGCGCCAAAACAGGACATCACGCATCATTTAGCAAAAGTGAATTATTACAAGCGCTTTCAGAATTTTGGTAAGATTAATTTACAATACGACTACCAATATAATCAGCGCTTGGAATTTGACATCAGGATTGGAGACCGAAGAGACATCCCAGCAGTCGATTTAACGCTACAAACCCATACGTTTTCTGCGGATGTCAACATTGACAAAAAGCTAGACCAAAAATTTAGCTTTGGTATCATGGGACGTTTTCAGGATAATTTCGCCAATCCGGATACGGGTGTTAGGCGTCTAATTCCGGATTACGAAAAGTATGATTTTGGTGTGTATTCTGTGATGGAATGGCAACTCAACGACGCAACCGTTTTTGATGTCGGTCTGCGCTATGATTTTAACAGAATCGATGCGAAGAAGTTCTATTTAAAATCGCGCTGGGAAGACCGTGGTTACGATGTGGATTTTTCAGATATTATAATTGAAGAATTTCCAACGCAGTTTCTAACTAATCCTGTGTTTGATTACCACAATATCTCCGCTTCTGCTGGTATTAAATATGCGTTGAACGAACGAAACGAAATTTTATTCAATTATGCCTTAACCAGCAGACCGCCAAATGTGTCTGAACTTTTTAGTGATGGCTTGCACCATTCCGCCGCCAGGTTTGAATTAGGAGATTTAAGGTTCAATAAAGAAATTTCAAATAGAGTTTCCGCATCGTATACCTATACGACTTCAAACTTCAATCTTTTAACAGACGTCTTTTATAATAGAATTAATGATTATATCTATTTAAGACCTTTTGATGATATTTTGACAAACAGGGGGCCTTTCCCCTTTTGGGCTTATGAGCAAACTAATGCCGAGCTATTTGGTTTGGATGTTTATGCACGTTGGGACTTTACGGAGAAATGGCAATTTCAAAATAAGTCATCCATCATCAAAGGCTATGATTTAGAAACCGATTTGGCTTTGATTGATATTCCTGCGTTTACGACTACCAATGAGATTAGATATTACAATCCTAATTGGTCTAATTTTTCGGCTAGTTTAAAATCGCAATGGGTATTTGAACAAAACGAATTCCCAAATTTCAACTATAATGTTGAGGATGAACTGACCGGAGAACAGATTGAAATACCAATTAGTAATCCGCCCCCAGCCTATCATTTACTGCATTTTTACAGTGACGCTATATTTGAGCTTGGTGGTAAAAAGAGTTTGAATGTTTCTTTAACAGTCAACAATGTATTAAACACAACATACAGAGATTACTTAAACAAACTACGTTATTTTGCTGATGACTTAGGTAGAAATATAGCTCTACAATTACAATTCAATTATTAAAAAAACTTAACAAGAACAAACCAAAAAAATAAAATGAATACAACTTTTTTAAAATCAAATACTATGAAAACGATAAAAAATTTAACCAATGCATTTTTTGCTTTAATACTTGTTGCAACATTTACATCATGTTCCGACGATGATAATCCTGCACCAGTTAACCCAGAAGAATTAATTACTAACGTCGTATTAACGTTTACCAACGATGCAGATGCTATGGATACAGTAACATTAACAAGTATAGCTCCAGACGGACAAGATGGTACGTCAACTGAGACAATCTCTGGAAGCTTTACCTCTGGTGCAACGTATTCACTAAGCTTAGCAATAACAAATACGTCTGAAACACCAGCTGACGATGTATTGAATGATGATATCATCCCTGAGGCGGACGAGCACTTTTTTGCTTATGCAGTCAATAGTATCAACTTAACAATGACTAGAGACGCCAACGATGTAGACGGCCCTGAAAGTAGCAAGCTAGGTGTAAATACCACTTGGGTAGCTGGAGCTGCAAGTACAGGAAACGTACAGATTAGATTAATACATGAGCCAACTTCGGTTGACGATTCAGACGGTTTCGGAACAGCTACTGGTGGTTCTGAAGACATAAATATTGTATTTAATGGTGTAGCCATTCAATAAGAATGATTAGAATAAAGATTAAAAAGCGCCCTAGTGGCGCTTTTTTTAAACTATAGTTTTGGATTCGTTGTTCTTAAATATATAAGTGTACAACCACATAAGAGTAAAAGTTGGAACAACGTCAGTGAATGGCAAAGCCTCTTCTACAAATGTTATAATTGCGGCTATTTTACCTGTATTGCCTTTATAAAGTTTGGTCATGAGCCATGCGGACAATGGTGCCCAAACAAAATCGAATGGCGGAAACACAAAGGATAAGTAACCCAAAGCGTCAAACACTAAACCAAGTCCTAATTTTTGATATTTTGTCATGTATTGTTTTTTAGTTTGAAGTAATCAAGAAGTGTTCCAATTTATAAAGCCTGACAATACGGGACTTACCTCTTTTAATTCAAAATAGTGAGATTGAAAATCAAAAGGACTTTTAACGTTTGTTTAGGAACAACGCACTATCTATCGCTTTAGTTTTGTGGCAACGATTAAAGACGACCATCAGACCAATGCAATTTCGCGCCCTATTTCCCATACTTCTTCTATCATTTTCGTTAATTGGATTTTCCCAAACCAAAAAACAGCTCAAGATTGAACGCACTGAGGAAGCTCCAAAAATTGATGGTAATATTAATGAAACAGTCTGGAATGATGCAGAAATTGCCACAGATTTTATTCAATTTAGACCAGAAATCGGAATTCAAGATCCCTATGAGACCCGTACTGAAGTAAAAGTTACTTATGATGATAAAGCCATCTACGTAGCGGCTTACATCTATGATGACCCAGCTTTGATTATGCGTCAATTCACAGCACGGGATGATTTTGGCCAATCTGATTTTTTTGGTGTAGTTTTCAATCCGAATAATGACGCCCAGAACGACACAAATTTTTTCGTCACGAGTTCTGGAACTCAGACCGATGCCATTTCCAATCCAACAGTAGGTGAAGATTTTAGTTGGAATGCCGTTTGGGAAAGTGCTGTAAAAATGCAAGATGATGGATGGACGGTTGAAATGGCTATTCCCTACCGAGCGCTACGTTTTGCAGCGCAAGAAAAGCCAACTTGGGGTATACAATTTCACAGACAGATAAGAAGGACTAGGGCTCAGTCATCCTGGAATCCTATTGATATAACACAGGGCATTGTAGGGCTTTATCACGGCGAATTAATAGGCTTAGACAATGTAGAACCACCGTTACGATTAAATCTCTATCCGTTTACTACCTTCTTGATTTCTGATTTTGATGGGCAAACCGAAACTGAAATTCCAATCGGGCTGGATTTAAAATACGGTATCACCGATAACTTTACTTTAGATGCCACTTTGATTCCTGATTTCTCACAAGCGGGATTCGACAACCTCGTCCTCAATTTGGGCCCCTTTGAGCAGACGTTTTCAGAACAGCGCCAGTTTTTTACTGAAGGTGTTGATTTGTTTTCTAAAGGAAATCTGTTCTTCTCGAGACGTGTAGGTAATGCACCTTCAGGCATAATTGAAACGGCAGAAAATGAAACATTCACCAGACCTTCTAAAACCAAAGTTTTAAACGCCTTAAAAGTTTCGGGGCGAACTAAAGGTGGTCTTGGCGTTGGTATTTTCAATGCCATTACAGAAACCACTGAAGTCAGTATTCTTAACGAAGATACAGACGAAAGACGAACTGCAGTGATTGAGCCATTTACCAATTATAATATTTTGGTGGTTGACCAGCAATTTAATGGAAACTCTTCAGTGAGCCTCATTAATACAAATACACTGCGTGAAGGCAAATTTAGAGATGCTAATGCTACAGCTTTAGAAGCCAATATTCAGAATAAAAGAAATACCTACAGAATCTTTACCCGAAATCGGTTAAGTCACGTCAATTATCAGACTACTGATGCAGAAACCGGCTTTTCATCATTTTTCAATATTAGAAAAACGCACGGTAATTTTAGATACAGTTTTGATTACAGTTATGCAGATACTAAGTTTGATATCAATGACTTAGGATTAAACTTTAGGAATAACTTCAGTAATTTTGGTGTGGATGCATCCTATGAAATATTTGAACCTCAAGGTAATTTGAATAGTTATCGCGTCAATTTCTATCTCAACCACGAAAATCTTGCCAATCCTCATGTACGTACGGGCCTTGGAATGGGTGGACGCTATTTTGCACGAACCAAAAAATTGAATGCTTACGGTTTTGGCATAAACACTAGGCCTGGTAAACAATACGATTATTTTGAATCTCGTGATGGTAGACCTTTCATATTTGAAAATTATGGAGAGGTCAATGGTTTCTATTCATCGAACTACAATCTCCCATTTGCCTATGACATCCGCTTTGAGATTGGTGGTATCTCAGAAGAAGGCCGTGATTTTTACAGATATAATCTAGAAATAAGTCCAAGATTCCGATTTAACGAGCATACCCTTTTTGTGTATGAATTTGAATACAGTTTTAGTCATGGCGAAAGAGGTTATGCTACATTTCAAGATGACCAGCCGATTTTTGGTGAACGCAACAGGTCACGGGTTACCAATACAATAAGGGCTAATTATGCCTTTAATCCGCTTCATGCCTTAGGGCTTTCATTTCGGCATTATTGGGATGTTGTGGATTATGACTATAGACTATTTACACTATTAGATAATGGAAGACTTACGACGGACTCCGGTTATAACTTAGATAATGCGAACAGGGACCCTAACATTAATTTTAGCACATGGAATGTAGACCTCAGTTATTCTTGGCAATTTGCACCGGGCAGTTTCTTAACAGCCCTATACAGAAATCAACTTTTTAATTTTGACAATCAGGCTGATGAAGGATTTTCTTCAAGTTTAAATAATTTATTCGAACAACCTATTTTGAATCAGTTTTCGCTTCGTATTCAATATTTTATTGATTCCAACGGTATCAAATCTATTTTCAAGAAAAATAATAACAATTCCTAATTGCACAATGCATCTTATATTGCTAATTTCACGGCATGAGCAGTATCATTTCGGCAATACACATATATAAAAGCTATAAAGACCTCGATGTCTTAAAAGGTGTTGATTTAGAGATTAAATCGGGTGAAGTTATATCCATTGTAGGGGCTTCAGGTGCCGGAAAAACAACGCTTCTTCAAATTTTAGGGACTCTTGACAAGCCTGACTACAAAAGAGATACAGAACTCATTATTAATGGGCAATCCGTCAAGAATTTAAAAGACAAAGCATTAGCGAGTTTTAGAAATACCAATATTGGTTTTATCTTTCAGTTCCATCAATTACTTCCAGAATTCACGGCATTAGAAAATGTGTGCATACCGGCTTTCATCAATAATACTCCAAAAGCAGAAGCGGAAGCACGCGCCAAAGAGCTTCTCTCCTATTTAGGGTTACAAGACAGGGTTAGTCATAAACCAAACAGTCTTTCCGGTGGTGAACAGCAGCGTGTTGCTGTGGCAAGAGCTTTAATCAATAACCCTAAAATCATCTTTGCTGATGAACCATCAGGAAATTTGGATAGTGAATCCGCAGAGCAGTTACATCAATTATTTTTCGACTTGCGAGAAAAATTTAACCAAACCTTCGTGATTGTTACCCACAATAAGGAATTGGCCGATATGGCGGATAGGACTTTGACAATGGTTGATGGTAAAATAGTTTAATCTCCAGTATTTTCAACCCTAAAATTGAATGGGTAAAATTCCATAGGTCTTAGACTATTCGTAACTTTGTAAAGACTAAAAAATCCGAATACATCATGTCATACAGAATCGAAAAAGATACCATGGGCGAGGTAAAAGTACCTGCCGACAAACTTTGGGGCGCACAAACCGAGCGTTCTAGAAATAACTTCAAAATAGGACCTGCAGGCTCTATGCCATTAGAGATTGTATACGGATTTGCTTATTTAAAAAAGGCGGCTGCCTATACCAATGCCGAATTGGGCGTTTTGACTGATGAAAAGCGTGATTTAATTTCAAAAGTCTGTGATGAGATCTTAGAAGGAAAGCATGATGATCAGTTTCCCTTGGTGATTTGGCAAACTGGTTCTGGTACGCAGAGTAATATGAATGTTAATGAAGTTATCGCCAACAGGGCGCATCAAATTGCAGGACAGGTTATTGGTCATGGCGAAAAAACCATTCAGCCAAATGATGATGTCAATAAATCACAGAGTTCAAATGACACCTTCCCTACCGGAATGCATATTGCAGCCTATAAAAAGGTTGTAGAAACCACGATACCTGGTGTTATTAAATTGAGAAACACCCTGCACGAAAAAGCACAGGAATTTAAGGATGTTGTGAAAATTGGTCGTACGCATTTAATGGACGCTACACCTTTAACATTGGGTCAGGAATTCTCGGGTTATGTAGCACAATTAGACTTTGGGTTAAAAGCCATAGAAAACACATTACCTCATTTAGCCCAGTTGGCATTGGGTGGCACTGCAGTAGGCACAGGACTTAACACCCCTAAAGGTTACGACGTTTTGGTTGCTAAATACATTGCACAGTTTACGGATTTGCCATTCGTTACAGCTGAAAATAAATTTGAAGCACTCGCAGCTCATGACGCCATTGTGGAAACTCATGGCGCTCTAAAGCAACTTGCCGTAGCCCTAAATAAAATTGCAAATGATATTAGAATGATGGCTTCTGGACCACGTTCAGGCATTGGTGAAATTATTATTCCTGCTAACGAACCAGGAAGCTCCATAATGCCAGGAAAAGTCAATCCGACGCAGTGTGAAGCTTTAACTATGGTCTGCGCACAAGTTATGGGTAACGACGTCGCAGTTACTGTTGGCGGCACACAGGGTCATTATGAACTTAATGTCTTTAAACCGATGATGGCAGCAAATATTTTGCAATCGGCACAACTCATCGGTGATGCATGCGTCAGCTTTGAGGAAAATTGTGCTGTAGGTATTGAGCCTAACCATGCAGTGATTAAAGAATTATTGAATAACTCATTAATGCTGGTGACGGCGCTTAATACTAAGATTGGTTATTACAAGGCGGCGGAAATTGCCAATACTGCCCATAAAAATGGTACTACGCTGAAAGAAGAAGCTGTTAATCTAGGTTATGTATCTGCTGAAGATTATGACGAATGGGTAAAACCTGAGAACATGGTAGGAAGTTTGAAATAATCTTAAATTTTTAAATACTCAAGGCCTTGATGCATAAACCCATTAAGGCCTTTTTTAATTAACTTTACCAAAAACCAACCGATGTCCATTCTAATTAAAAACATAAAACAATTGCTTCAAGTTAGAGAGCAACAAGTGGATATACTACGAGGTAAGGCCATGGCTAATCTACCTATACTTGAAAACGCTTATGTTTATATTGAAAATGATACCATAATCGAGTTTGGGCTTATGGAAGATTTTACAAATATTGAGGCTGAGCAAACCATCGATGCTACTGGAAAAATAGTTTTACCCTCTTGGTGCGACTCACATACCCATATTGTTTATGCTGGCAACCGTGTAAATGAATTTGTAGACCGAATTAACGGTTTAAGCTATGCCGAAATCGCTAATCGTGGTGGCGGGATTTTAAATTCAGCTAAAGTTTTAGCAGAAACTTCTGAAGAAGACCTTTACCAGCAATCCTTAAAACGACTCAATAAAGTCATTGCCCTAGGCACAGGAGCTATCGAAATAAAAACAGGTTATGGTCTTTCGGTAGCATCCGAATTAAAAATGCTTCGGGTGGTTAAACGCCTTAAACAAGAAAGTCTCGCTAAAATAATTCCGACTTTGTTGGCCGCGCACGCCATTCCTGAAGACTATAAAAATGACAAACAGGACTATATCAATTTAATTACCGATGAGTTGATTCCAAAAGCGGCTGACCTTCAAATTGCAGATTATATTGATGTCTTTTGTGAAGAAGGGTACTTTTCTGTTGAAGATACAGATGCTATTCTTAAGGCCGGAGCAACCTATCATCTACAACCTAAAATACATGTCAATCAATTCAATATTTTAGGGGGCGTGGCTTTAGGTGTTAAGCACAAAGCCTTATCGGTCGATCATTTAGAAGAATTAAATAATGATGACATCGAAGCGCTAAAAAACAGTGATACAATGCCTGTTGCCTTACCTGCATGTTCATTCTTTTTGGGCATTCCGTACACACCTGCACGGAAAATTATTGATTCAGGTTTACCTTTAGCCATTGCCACGGATTATAATCCAGGATCCACGCCAAGCGGTAATATGAATTTTATAGTAAGCACAGCCTGCATTAAACTTAAAATGACACCTCAAGAAGCGATTAACGCAGCAACTATCAACGGCGCTTATGCTATGGGCTTGGAAAAAACCTACGGTAGTATTACCAGAGGAAAAAAAGCTAACCTTATTATTACTAAACCAATGGAAAGTTATTTTGAATTGCCATACGCCTTTGGTGATGATCCTATAGACACTGTGATAATTAATGGACAGTTATTTAAATAAAAACATATATCCTTCAGGAGAATTATCCCTCAAATGTATAGCACTTGGTCTTCATAGATATGGTGATGTCATAAACTTTGTGCATCAACTCCCCTATGGTAGAAATTCCGATCGAAAAGACTTCAAATCCATAATAAACGAAAATAAAGGCACCTGTTCAACCAAACATGCCTTTTTGAAAGCTGTCGCTGAAGAACAAGGTTTTGAAAGCATAAAACTAGTCCTCGGTATTTATAAAATGACTGCTGAAAATACAAAGGGGATTTCCAACATTCTTCTAAACACTGATCTCGACTTTATTCCAGAAGCCCACACCTATTTAAAATACGATGGTAAACGTTTCGATCTTACGTTCCCTCATCAGAGGTCATTAGCGTTTGACACTGATTTACTTGAAGAATATTTTATACAGCCCGAAGCTATTGGCTCCTTCAAACTCAACACGCACCAAAATTTTATTAAACAATGGATTCTTGACTATGAAATTGATTATTCATTTGAAGAAATATGGACACTACGAGAAGCTTGCATCTCTGAATTAAGTACATAAAAAATCCGGAAGCTTAGCACTTCCGGATCTTTATCCAACCAACCAAATATTTCTATTTTAGAGTAAACTCTGAGCTAGAAATCAACTCTTTATCGTTAAATACATTTACGGTATATCTTCCTTCGCTGAATTTAGAATCGCCATCTGGAGCAACAAATTCACAGATATTGAGGTTACGGTTCTCGTAATTGAAACGGCTAATTAAACTATAATTCAATACTTCTTCTTCAAACTGAACTTGATCATTTAATCCCAAAACATTATTATTAGGGTCAATCACTTGAACATATAATTCCTTATCGCCTGGCTCAGCCAATTTATTCTTTGCAACGGTAAAACATAATCTAATTTTGTCACTACGTCTTGCGCGTTCGGTAGGGATTAATTTACCGCTACTTCTTTCAATAACACCAAAACCTTTAAGTTCTACGGTCTGTAATGCCGCAGCATCTTCCATCACTTCTGCTAATTCAGTGTTCTGAACCAATAAAGAGTCGGTAAACATAGTACGCTCTGCCAACTGAACTTTAGTACTGTCTAAAGACGTTGCTAATAATTCGTTTTCACCTTTAAGACGGTCGTTTTCCTTTAAAAGAATATCCATTTCTTCTTGTAAAGCTGCGTATTTCTTTTTGTACCTCCATAAGCTATTGACACTATTTTGAGATACTTTTAAAGAGTCCATCAAGCCTTGGATACGTTCTCTTGCCTCTACCAAATCACTGTTTGCCACTTCGTTCTCGGCGATAGCTTCATCGTACTGTGCCGCCATGTTACTCAGGTCGTTCATTACCTGTTTTTTCTCATTGACCAAAACGGCCTCAGTTTCCTGCTTCTCTGTATAGAGTTTAGAAGTGTAAAATGCGGTTGCCAAAAATAAGGCCAATAAAATACCTAATGCGACCTTAAGTCCGATACTCTTGCTATTAGATTCTGCCATAATGTTTCGTTTTTATGTTATTGTTAATTCTTTTTTTGTTTGAATTCAGTCCGAAAATAACCAAATAAAACTGTATTTTTAAATTTAATATTTAACCGTTTTTCCTCGTATGAAACACCTTCAGTTGTTTTCTAAAAAGCATCGCGATTCACTTCTCAATAAACGCAAAGGAGAAACAAAATTTGGAGAACGGTTGACATTGCTCGGCAACATCACTAACATATACGACGCACTCAAAGATTTGGACGTTGAATATGTCATTTTTGGAATTTCAGAGTCTATCGGTGTCTTTGCAAACCACGGAAAATCAGGGACTGAGGACACCTGGGAGGCTACAATAAAATTTTTGTTAAATATTCAAAATAACGACTTTATTCAATCAAATAAGGTGGTCGTTTTAGGCCATTTAGACTATGATGGTCAACTTGAAACGATTAAAAACACCCATAAATCTGAAAAAAAACAGGTCCAATCGGCTAGACAATTTGTAGAAGAGATTGATAAAGACGTTTCGCATATTGTCTATTCCATCATCAAAGCAGGGAAAACCCCCATTATCATTGGTGGTGGCCACAATAACGCTTATGGAAATTTAAAGGGAAGCGCCTTGGCACTAAACCAACAGATAAGCGCCATAAATTTTGATGCGCATACTGACTTTAGAACTGAGGAAGGTCGGCACAGTGGCAATGGCTTTAGTTACGCCTATGCTGAAGGATTTCTAAACAGATATATGGTGTTTGGTCTTCATGAAAATTATACCTCAAAAAACATATTTAAAAAACTAGATAAGCTACAATGCGCAGATTACATTAGTTATGAAGCTATTTCAATTCGAAAAGACATCAGCTTTAATAAAGCTTTAAATAGGTCTGAAAAGTTTATGGGCAAGGACTATTTTGGTATAGAGTTAGACTGTGACACCATGCAAAACGTACCCAGTAGCGCCATGACGCCAAATGGTTTTACTACAAAACAAGCACGTCGGTTTGTTCATCATTTTGGTATGCAAAAAAAGGCCGTATATCTTCATATTTGCGAGGCCATACCTACGGGTGCGTACAACGTTGGAAAGCTCATTACGTATTTAGTTACCGATTTTATTAAAGCAAAACAGCATGCAAATCGTTAGTTATCAACCCGAATATGCCAAAGCATTTTACGACTTAAATATTGAATGGTTAATAACCTTCTTTTACGTTGAACCTTTTGATGAAGAGGTTCTCAGCAAACCACAACACTATATAATTGGAAAAGGTGGTCATATTTTTTTCGCTGTAAAGGACGATTCAGTCTTAGGTACAGTTGCTCTTATGCCGACTAATAATGTAAAGATTTTTGAACTCACTAAAATGGCCGTATCGCCCGAAGCACGAGGCCAAAAGATAGGACAGCAACTGATGCAACAGTGTATCGATTTTGCTGAAAGCCAAAATTGGGATGCGCTTATGCTCTACTCCAATACTATTTTAGAAAATGCCATCTACATCTATCGCAAATACGGGTTTAAGGAAATTCCGGTAGAGCCCAATAGCCCTTATGAACGGAGTAATATTAAGATGTTATTGGAGTTCTAACTTATCTAACTTATCTAACTCATCACAGTTCAGCCTATAATCATTACAAAGTAGACTTAGAGTTTCAAATGCATAAGACTGTGCTTCAGTGTTATCTGGCAATATGGCTAAGGCTAATTTAAATTCAGAATAGGCTCCAGATAAATTATGCGCTTGTAAAAGTTCTTTTCCAGACTTAATCAGAAAATTGAACGTGTTTTTATTCTTTATTTGGTCAACTTGAAGTTTTGCTTTATCCAATTGATTCTCGTAAGACACATATCTGGGCAAAGCCGATAGTAAGATGATAAATGCGATGCCGAAAATATAAGGTGTTATATCGTAAGACTTCTTATTGGTGCTAGGTTGAATTTTAAATGTTCTGGAGTAATTAGGCACAACAGTGAATGTTCCTTTTCTCTGCATTGAGTAAGGTTGTCGTGGACGCATGGTATATATTCACTTCTGCATGCCAAATCCCATAAACCCCATAATCATCTTCTTTAATATTAGTTGACAAAATGGGTGGAATGTTACAATAATTCAACATATAAGAGCTTTCAAATTTCTATTAGTATTTAACTATTCTGAAAGGTCCAATAAATACACCTTGAGATTTATTTGACTTAAATTTTTCAAAAGCTTTTTTTAATTGAGACTTAAATTCTTTGGTATAGGCCAAATAAGCCTTGTTTGACTTTCGTAAATTTCTGTTTAAATCACTTAAGTCCTTATGTTGCATAGTGAGGCGAGGTATATAGATTTTGGTGATTTCGACTTTGGAATCTTTCCATAATCCCATAAATCGCTTATTCTCATCTATTCGCATCCAATCGTATCGTTTTGCATACTCTTTCAAAGCGTGAATCATGAATGTTCTTGATGGGTCAGAAAATAAAGCATTCGTCTTGAAAAATATATTTAAAAATTGGATGAAGACCTCCATCAAATCTGGCATGGAATTTTTATCTCTCGACTTATTTACTGCCTTATAAAATTCTTGACATATAAGGTCTTCCCCGTCATAGTGGTCTGCAACTTTAAAATAATACTTAGTCCGTTTAGTTTTTATCAAATCAAATGCATAAAACTCATCCACTTCATAAACCTTAAGATTTAAAACAGAGATATCAATGAGATGAAGAGCAACGAGTAAGAGTGTAGAGTAACAGGCTTCAAACCAATTCACCGAATCGAAAAAATCAAGAGCCCCATATTCAAAATGCGGATTTTCGAATAAAATATGAAGTCCAACATCTTCACATGGCAAAAATCCTGGGTAAATTGTTATAGATTTGGCCTCGTAAAAGTTGGCTTTATAAAAATTTAGACCAAGAAGTTTTCGAGTTGTAGTTGTTATTTTTATTTCTGAACCCATTAATTATGATAATCCCGCCCCACAACCATTATGTCTTCGGGTACCAAATGGTCGGTAATTAATCGCTCTTTGTTACCGAATTGCTTATGCCTAAAATTGATAATCAGCAAGCTATCTGAAAGCGCTTCAATTTTAAAGAATTTGTAATCCTTGTCTTGGTTGAGTAATGTCTTGACCTTTTCGCCTTTTAATTTGATATAACTCCCATCATCATTGGTGTAAAAGGACCAATCCGCATCCATGGATGGTCCGCAATCCTCATATTCCGGGTTGTTGTCGGTTGTTGTACCGTCGGAAGCGTAAGTCACGCGATATGACAAAAAACAATCTCCCATATTCATGCGATGACCATCATTATAGCGCTCTGCAAGTTTCCATACTTTTTCATTACCATTGGTCAAAAGTTGTGTGGCATTTCCTGGCAATTCAAATTTCTCTGAACCGCAGGACTCTATTGCTAAAGCTAGAAATACTAGTACTATTAATCGATAGTAAATTTTCAATTTTCCAACGCTTTTAAAGAATCCAACTGACGCTGTAGTCGTTGAATCTCAGCATCATTCTTATTTATTTTTGGTATTATTTTTAGGGAATCTAAAGTTTGTTGCACATCGGTATCCTTCACATCATCTTCATAAAAATAGCCAATACCCTCACTAGACCGCCAGGCTTCGCCGAGCTGGTCATACACCGTTTTGCCCCATTGACTTGGATGTTTTACGTCTATCCAAATCACGTCGCGGTATTCGCTATCTACCAAAGCTAAATCTGGTGTCGCAGAACCATCAAATTGTTTGGTGTCGTCGTTTACGGCCGCTACTGTTCCCAAAAAGAACATTCGCTTTCTGCCGGCTATGTCTTTGATATAGGGTCTGAATTCAACAGGCTTATTCACTGTCCAATCGATTTCCTTTCTGGATTCCTGAATTTTCAACGGCATCGCCGAAACGCCAGCGTACCCCTGTTTTTTAGAGGCATGGTCATAGTAATACATTTTGTCGGTTCCGTCTGCCGGAATAAAAACACTAAAGGTTAAACTGGTACGCTCATCGCCAACCGGTTCTAAGCCAAACCAATGATAGAGGCCACTATAGGCATTTGTATTTGTGCCTGAAAAATCGAAATCCGTAACAAAGGGCTGTTGGTTTTGGTCATCTGGCAATACGGGTATTTTTACCGCTGTTTCCATATTCCAAGGCAATGGGTCACTAAAACCACCTAAAAACTTTAAGGATTCGGCTTGAAGTTGCGATACCTTTTCAGACAAGGTATTTTGCTTTGTTAAAAACGGATAATTTTTAATCTCATCTGGACTCACATACGTTCCCTTTCCAATCGTGACACGCTCCAGATAATCGTTAAAGTCGTGTTCTCCCTTTTCAATAATCATCACCCCTCCGAAAGTCGGATAGGGAAAAAAGAAGCCCTTCCACTTAATGAGACTCACAACTTGCACCCAATCGCCTGAATCATTTTTCATATAGAAGGTGTCACTAGGTTCGTGGTTGAACAACATCCAAGGATTGAAACGTTGTACAACGGCGTTATAGGTATTCCGGCTAAATTTTAAGGACTCACCAATTGAAAAGGTCACAGGAATGCGATTCTCATTGGAAAACCGTGGAAATGGCGTGGTACTGCTTACCGAAAATACTTCTTCTGTATTATCACTAATCCGTTGCATGATGTACTTTTCACTCGGTTGAATTGCCATCGTCCAACGGTTCTCATCATCAACACGAACCAAATGTGGTAAGGAGATATCCTTGGTCTCGCCGACACTTTCGTTCGCCATTGAGAAAATGTTTTGCAGAGGTTGAATGCGCTCGTTTTGGGTTAAAGGTAATTCGTTAATTTCTTCCTTATTGAGATGCTTAAACACGTTATAGGTCTTCATATAATCGTACATCCCTTGATTCCATCCTACGAAATAAAGCACCCCGAAAAACACAACCAAGAGTCCTAAAATTCCGAGTCGAGCACCTGTAGATGCAGTTTTTCGAAACTTTCGAAGTCCCAAAACCAAAATAATAACACATAGTAACAACACAAAAATGTACTTGCGTAGAAATAGCAAAAACGGTTGGTAGTCATCACGAAGGAAGAACAACAAAGCAATAAGCACTATTGCTCCAAATATGGTGATGATTTTTTGCTTTCGTCCTTTGTTCCAATATGTTTTTATCATGTTTCAAATTTTGTCATTCTGTCCCGATGCTTCGGGATTGTTTCAGAATCTTTATCTTAAAATTTATCAATTTCGAGCACTTCTCCCGATGTTTCGGGAGCGCTCAGTGTGAAATTGCAACTATTAAAAGCCTAAGTGTTTCCTTCTCTTCAGGAGTCCCGACGCTTCGGGAAGGATTAAGGAAGAGCTTTTTTTACATCAACCCCTTGTCCTTTAAACGTTCACGAGCTGATTTCTTATCGGTTTCTGGTTCGTTTTTTATTTCTTCTTTGGCTTCTTCAACCGCTTTATTATCTGAATTTTTTAAATCTTCAAATACTTCTTTTCCTTTTTCAATCGTGTTTTCCACATAATCACCCAAGGTTTCACTTTGCTCGTCAATCACTTTGGTGGACTTGATGACAAAGGTGGCCAGGTAGGTTCCGATAAGCATTCCAACGGCGAATGAAGCAAATGCCGAAATACCATTGTAACTCGAAAACACAGCAATTGGCGTTAAAAATTCCAACACCACAGCTACGAAAAGCACCAGGGCAAACACAAAAACCAAGCGCGGTAAAAAGGCCTGTTGATAGACAAAACCTTTGGGATTATCCTCCGACATTTGCAATTCTTTGCTATTGACCATTTTATTTAAAAAGCGGTAGGCACCGTTACCATTGGATTCCCGCCAATAGAGCAAAATCCCGACTAAAATGGCTATAATAAATATGACGAGTTCCAATCCCATGATGTTGTGTTTTAATGTCCTTTATAAAGTTAGTCTATTCCTTTTAAAAATTGTTACTAATCGTCTCAATTACCCAATCTTTATAGGAATCATCCCAAGTCTGATAGCTTTTGTAAAATTGTTCCTTATCGTACCAATACAAGAACAGAACGTCCTTCGGCGATACATTGATAAGTAATTTATGAATCAAATCCCGATGTTCTGCCGAAAGCGATGAATGAGGCTCATGCAAGGCGAAATACAATTGCTCATCCACAATATCTTCGAGTTTGAAGGCATTACTGCGCTCCAATTTTTCAAGATAGAGCTCTACGCCCATGACTTTTTTTCGGATATTGATGTCGATTTTATTTAAATAACTTTTGAATAATACAGGGTCCGACAGTATCTTCTGAACAGGATGCGACGCCTCCTTTAGATGCTGGGCCAATTCATTTTTCTTTATCCGCTCATAGCGCGAGGTTTTAACAACCGCTTCCAAATCGCACTCAATAATGATATGGTCTTTGAGCTTAGCTATCAATTCAGGTTGTGAAATATGATAAATCAGTACATCATGTATGGTATCTTTTATCGCTTCTTTGTAACTCGCATTATCTTCAAAAACAACGATAGGTTTTATAAAATCGCGGAGTACATAAACACCTCCAAAAGCTCGCGTATAAAATGAGTTTGTCTGATATTGTAATTCTGAAATATTCAAATCACGACCTCGTAAATCGCCATATTTCTTTGCTGATTGTAAGATTTCGGCTTGAAGCTCTTCGTCAATAAAATTATGATTGGTCTTGAATTTCTCCACCAACTCCATTTGATGTTGTTGTATTTGGTTTAAGTCGTCAATCAATCGGAAGCGAATGGTGACATTCTTATATTTTAAAACATCCAACGGTTCATAAAACACGTCGATGCTTTGGTCAAAATCCATGCATATTGCGGAATCCCTAGTAATGTCATTAATTTGCTTTCCGTGCGTTTTAAAGACCTGCTTCATCATCGCCCTATCAAAACTATGAAACGGTAAATACACAGGTTTTCCTTTCTGTAAAGGCGAAATTAGAATGCCATGCGGATTAGCATCACCGTGATTGAGATAGTTTAAATCATCCTTCTCCTCAGCAATTTCAGGGCTCCAACCTATCCCATCAATAGAGAAAGAGGTCAACTTGGTTTCTGAAAAGCCCAGTGTCGTCAAGCATTTGTTATAACGCTCCACGAGTTTCCCACTGACAGGAATCAGTTCACTTCGGTATAGATTTGCTTCTTTTAGTTTTTTCATAGTACTTCCCGTGAAAACGGGAATCTTATTGTCATTCCTGTCCCGACGCTTCGGGAGCAGGAATCTTTATTGTTCACACCTATCAGGTTTTAAAAACCTTACAGGATTTTAATCGTTTTGTTAACTACCAAACACACACACCTCAGTGCTAATGCCTCGTCCCTTTACTCAAATCTTTCCCGCGCCTCACGCTCCACCTTCATCTGGGCAATACGTGCATCCACCTTACGCTTAAAGTCCGTATCTGCAATGGTCGCCACATTATCTAAATATCGTACCACTTCTTGTCGCCTGATGTCTGAAAAGTTTAAGCCCTTCATATTAGATTTCATTAACTCCTGAAGCATATTGAACTTGGTGTCATAATCCTTCTTAAAATACACCTCCGGATTGTCGAACCAGTCTTTTTCCAAATCAAAATCGGTTAAGCGCAATGAAATAGCTGATTGTATATTTCGCACATCGCGCGATGAAAAGAATGGGAATATCTTCTGAATTTCCTTGTACAGACTCGCATAAAACATGTGTTCGGTTTCGCTATGCGCCTTCTCCGTTTTTTCAAAAGCTTCTAAAACACGCTCTTCGGAAGGCTTTTCCACCTGACTCAAAATATCACCCATACTCTTGGCCAAGCCTTGGTCTGAGAGATAGTCGTAACCTTCGGGATTTGACATATTAACAAAGCTAGGCATGGTTTGTTCCAACTTTCGCCACCATAGATGGTCTTGGTCTACAAAATCATGCTCTGTCCTAGCACCATCGATTTTAAATCGACCTTGCACCCTTGAAATTACAGCCTTATCCAGCATCTCGGGCAAGTTGGTAAATAAACCTATTGAGCTATTACCATAATTGACAGCATATGCCCCTTCGGTATATCTTAAAAAGACGCCAATGACTTCTTTTACCCCAGCAGAAACACCTTGCGCCGTGCGCTCCTGTAAATTATTCTCCGCATCATCAATCGGTGCAAAAATCAATTTTGAAGGGTCTTGCAATGGTTTCATCCATTCCACCATTTTTTCAGCCGAACCACCTTGAAAAGTACTAATCAGGGTATCTGGCATGGGGTGGAATAAAAATGGAATATTCAAATTATCCGCATGCTCCTTAAGTCGTGTAGCAATGGCCGCAATAAGCATACTTTTCCCAGTACCAGGTATTCCGTAGCCCATAAACACCGGCATAAAACCTCCTAATTCTTGAAACGGATTCTTTTGTTCCGTAAAATCGTAACTCAATAAACGCTCGGTCAATCGACGTGCAAAATGCTTGGCATCACGGTTTCCTACGATTTGTTCAAATTGAATTTTATTGAACTCTACGCTTTTTGCCGTGCCTTCAAAAGTGTTGGTCCAGCCAGAAATATTGAACTCAGAATTTTCAAGCTTATACGTTCTGTCGGAAATGGACTCGGTATATTCTAAACTGCTTTTTCGCAGTTGAATTTCGGCAATCACCGCTTCAAAATAAACGACAGTAAAATCGATGACATCTTTGTCCGATTTTATGATGTCTGGATGACTTAAATACTTATCGTAATAATACAGCATACAGCTCCAGCCTTTTAATGGTGACATAAAAGAGAGTTCTGGCAAGCCAGCAAACTTCTGTTTCATAACGCTTAAATCATCAGAGGCGTGTGGTTTTAAATCGTATAAAATTTTATATGCCGAAGCAAATAGCATAAAAGCCGTTGCGGTGTGTTGCTTGCTTTCAAACTCACGTCTCCCCGAAGCGTCCAAGGTTGATTTGCGCTCAGACAAGCCCGATAATCCTGATGCATCCGCATAACTATCCTTAATCCAAATACCCATGGTGATGCCTTCTTGAACGGCGTAAAGCGTCTGATTCAAATAAATCGGTAAGGCAACGGATTCAGGCAATAAGCGCTTTTTTAATGCTAAAATGGTTTTGGACACAGAAACCGTATCAGCCGAACCCCCACCGTTATTAGCGCGTGACAAATACAACAAGATGGATTCGTCTTTAGCATCTTTATCTCGGTTTTTGGCGCGTTGGCCTTGCTCCCATTGAATGGTTTTTAAATACGAGGTAGCTTCATCTCGAAGCATATCGAGTTCGTTTTGTTTTATCGGAAAGGTTGAATTATGTTCCATTTTTAGTATGCAGTATGTCAGTCCTCAGTAAGCAGTCAGACCTTTGATTTTATTAAATTCCTTCTTAACTATATTTATCTGGCTTGTTAATCATGTAATTGATGAGCTTCCCAACTTCTTCACTTTTTTCAGTGTAATTCTTATATTGTTTTTGATTAATGTATTCGCAGGCTGAAGCAAAATCTAACCATAATTGGGTTTCGGAGTTTTCCATATCCGAATCTGTCAATTTACTCACAAAATGCTTTGGGTATTTTCGTTTTCTATAGCCTTCAGATAAGTTTGAACATACTGAACGACTCGACCTAATTATTTGCGATGTAAGCATATAAAGCTCTGACTTTGGAAAAGACTTGGTCAAATGAAAAATTTCCATTGCTAAAGCAAATCCTTTTTGATACGCTAATAGTGTTTTAAAACTCATTTACTTTTTACTTGATATATAATTGACTGCCAACTGCCAACTAAATGACTGTCAACTTCCAACTTAACCACTGCTAACTAATTCCGCCATCTGTATAGGGGGCTTGGCCAAATGATTAATGGCATCCGGGGTTTTATTATACAATAATTGTATGATGCGATGTGGCGCCAACACATAATTTTGTTTAATCACATCGCTCCAACGTTGCAAGGTTTGCTTATTAAAAAAACTGCCCTCTTTAAATTCACTTCCCGAAAAGACTTCATCAATCTTTAAAGAAAAAGCGTAAGAATCTAATGGGATTTCCTTATTGGCAATACTCTCAAGAATAGCATGCGTCAATACATTTTCATCTTTGGCGAAGACGTTATGCAAAGGCCCCAAATCTATACGCTTAATGTGCTTTGGTAATAGTTTCGGTAATTTACGGTCTATGGCGTAAGCCATAGCATCTAAATTCATTTTACGGTCAGCCGTCTGCTTGATGGCCTCGTAGATTTCAGATTTATCGTTTTCAGGATTACGACCATCATAATCAAAATACATAAAGCAGACAAAAGGCCTGTTGTGTGACACATCATAAAAACTCCAACTCGTCATATAACCCGCAGAAGCTTGGTCTGGCGACAGTACAATCTTCCCTTGTACGAAACGGTTGAAGATAAATTGTTGCTTTACATTGGTATAATATACAATTGAAGCCGCCTGAAACAATTTACTTCGCTTTATGGGTTGTTTGCGACGCATTAAGGTGTCTAAAAACTCCTCTTGAAGCACCTCAATATCCGTCAGTTTGTTCAAGTATTCTTCGCGAAGCGCCAAATCGTTGAACAGATAACGAAACTCCAAGTAATTGGGAAAGCCAGAATCGGTCAAATCAACCTTCATATTATCTTCATCATCATACATATACTTTACTCGCATGGCTTCAATGGAATACAACAACAAGTCGCAATATTGCTCAAAGAAGACCAATTCATTTTCTGAACATAATTGCTGTTGTTGCATCTTCACAATCAATTCCTTAATAGTGAAATCCACCATTTTGTGATAGAACTGGTATTGTTCTTTGGAGTTTAAATGCGCTGAATCTAATGGAGTTACAATCATTGAGGTGAAGCTCTCGAATTTACTTTTAAATTAGTGTGCGTGCCGTTCTCGTCTGAGTGGGCGCGTTAGGCCTGCCTGCCGGCAGGCAGGGATTTTGGCATCCCCTGACGGTATCGTCAGGGATATAACGGAAAGCCCCACCACGTCAAAAAAGGCGTGGTAACGTCCAAATTATGTTAAGACAACAAATCGTCGCCGCCTTCCGGTTGTGGCTTTGGTGCATCATCTCCAGCGCTACCGTCATTGGATGGTGCCGTACCGTCTGATTTGTAATATTCCTCAAAAATCTCTTTCATATCGATTCCGTAGCGCTCGGCAAAGTTCTTTTGTATGTCAATATCCTTCTCACGGATTTCCTGTAAAGCCTCAGCATAACTGCTGTAAACGCCTTGCATCACTTTTTCATGAACTGGGATGTTATCCATCATTTCTTGTCTTGCTTTGGCACTAGCCGTATGCATCGAAGCTAAGGTTTCGCCAATATGCTCATCGGTTTTAACGCCTAAATGCTCTAATATGGCTGCGAATTCTTGATCCGTTCTCGCCTTTAAAGCCACAACATAGCCATCGTAATACTTTAAACGCTCTTCGGTATCACTCTTTAATTTAGCACGGTGCGTTTGCAAATTGCTTCGCAATGAAGTCAACACCTTAATCGTTAAATTATGCTTGTGTACAAAGCTGTCCTTACTAGCCGCTAAGGTGGTGTAGGCATTTTTAAGACCTTCTAACTCTTCAACACTTTGTTCAATTTTTGTAACTTTTCCAATAGCTTCGGCATAGGCTGCAGATTGCTTATCTGAAATTTCTTCGAGCTCTTGACGCGCCTGCTTTAAGGCAGCATATTCGCTTTCAAGCTTGTCCTCTACTTCTTTTTTCTTTTCTAAAGCGCGTGTATGGTTTTTGGTAGCCTCTACAATTGCGGTTTGCAACTTGTCTTCCACCTCTTTGATTTCAACCTCGCGATCCTTTAAACGCTTAACGGCTGCCTGACTTTTAAATGATAATTCATTCAATAAAGTTTGAATATCAGCCGATTCAATACGTTGCTGAAACATTGCCTTAGCCTTATTATCTGCTGCATCTCTATCTTTTTGCGCTGCTTTTAGCTCGTCTTCAGCTTTTTTGATTTTACTCTTACGTCCCCAAAGGTTATTCCACCAGGTATCTGGCTTGTTTTCTGCATCTTCCAATTCTACTTTGGCACGTTCTAAACGCTTAATGGCATTGTCGATAATTTTCTGCTCGTCGGCATTTAAAGACGAAAAGTCTTCAAAAATAATCCCGACTTCGTCCTGATAATCAGTTAAGTCTTTAATAGCATCCAGTAAGGTCGTACGGTCCTTTTCGGCCATGTGTACAACGTCATCCAATGTGGCATTCAAGATTTTTTGACGCACTTCTGGGTCATCCTCTTGTGCCAACTTAGATTTCATGGTGTCAATGGCTTTTCCCCAATTGACATCTACTTTTTCTTGTTTTTCGTTTGAACTGGTTTCTAATAAATCGAACTCGTCTGCCATATAGGTTGGATTTTAAGGGTTAAAAATGGATAAGCAATTTCGGCATTTTTTTACAGTAATAAAATAATAGCCGTACTTAATATGTAGAATATTTGATGCAAATGTTACAGTTTGAAGGAATGTGTTGTTTTTATATTAATTTTACTTGAAAATTTTGAAACATCATGAAACTAATCACCAAAAGCCTTTGTGTCCTTTTACTTCTTGTATCCTGTAAGAACGATACAAAAACCGCTTCTACGTCTGAAGCACAACAGAATGTTGAAGACACTGTTGAAACCAACAAACCAATGAGCTCCATTGAAATTAACCCCATTGAACACGCTACAATGGTACTTAAGTCAAAAGAACACACCATTTATGTTGACCCTGTTGGCGGTGCTAGTGCTTTTTCCATGTTTGAAAAACCTAGCTTGGTTTTAATCACCGACATCCACGGCGACCATTTAAGCCCTAAAACATTGCGCGAATTAGACTTATCTGAGACTACGTTAATTGCTCCAAAGGCCGTAATGGACAAGTTAGATAATGATTTAGCCAAGATACAAGTCACTTTAAACAATGGCGATTTATACGAAAACTTAGGCATCGGCGTAGAAGCGATACCGATGTACAATCTCCGGGAAGAAGCTAAGAAATTTCACACAAAAGGGCGTGGTAATGGCTATGTGCTCACTGTAGACGATACTCGGATTTATATCTCTGGAGATACGGAAGATATCCCAGAAATGCGAAACCTAGAAAACATTGACATGGCCTTTGTTTGTATGAATTTGCCCTATACCATGACTGTTGATAGTGCTTCAAGTGCTGTTTTGGAGTTTAAACCAAAGAAAGTATATCCTTATCACTACCGTGGTACAGATGGGAAAAGTGATGTAAATCGTTTTAAAACACTGGTAAATAAAGGTAATTCACAGATTGAAGTTGCGCAGTTAAACTGGTATAATTAACAGTTAATCGATATTATTGTTGATAAGAAAATGTAAATATTTTAAAATTAAATAGTTACGAAATCAAATTTATTTTATATTAGCCCTGTAATCCAAATCTAAAGATTTAACCGCTATGTCTAATTTCCTACATATTTTGAGTACCGCTGTATCAACAGAGCAACTCACAATTATACTGATTGTTACCGCATCGGTATTCGCTATTTTCATTCTCATCGCCGTTGTGAAGATGTATAAACTGAAGGCCGAAAATAAAAAATTGATGGAAACCAACGCGTTTGAAAACGACTTAGACGAAACATACAAGGACTTTACTGGGGGTCATCTTTATGGTGATAACTAAATAAAATCTCAGATATAACTAAAAAACCACCGCAATTGCGGTGGTTTTTTGCTTTAATCGATTGGGTTAAAATTATCTTACTAACTTTTTATATTTGATTCGCTTCGGCATAATGTCGCCACCAAGGCGTTTCTTCTTATTTTCTTCGTAATCACTAAAACTGCCTTCAAAGAAATAAACTTGGCTATCACCTTCAAACGCTAGGATGTGTGTACAGATTCTATCTAAAAACCAACGGTCGTGACTAATCACTACAGCGCAACCAGCAAAGTTTTCTAACCCCTCTTCTAATGCCCTTAACGTATTGACATCTAAATCATTAGTTGGCTCATCTAAAAGTAACACATTACCTTCTTCTTTTAACGTCATGGCCAAATGTAAACGGTTACGTTCTCCACCTGATAGCAGTTTTACCTTTTTATTCTGTTCACTTCCCGAAAAATTAAATCGGCTTAAATAGGCTCTAGAATTTACTTGGCGTCCGCCCATCATCACCAACTCTTGCTCATCACTAAAGTTCTGCCAAATGGATTTCTCTGGGTCAATGTTGGAATGGCTTTGGTCCACATAGGCAATCTTGGCTGTTTCCCCGACTTTAAATTCACCCTTATCTGGTGCTTCTTCACCCATTATCATTCTGAAAATCGTCGTTTTACCCGCACCATTTGGTCCGATAACCCCGACAATCCCTGCTTGCGGTAAGTTGAAATTCAAATCCTCATAAAGTAACTTGTCGGCATAAGCCTTGCTGACTCCCGATGCTTCAATCACATTCGTTCCCAAACGTGGTCCGTTTGGAATATAGATTTCCAACTTTTCATCGAGTTGCTTTTGGTCTTGACTTAACAGTTTATCATAATTCTTTAAACGTGCTTTTTGTTTGGTCTGACGGCCTTTGGCGCCTTGTCTCACCCACTCCAGCTCACGCTCCAATGTTTTCTGACGTTTTGATGCGGTTTTGTTTTCTTGCGCCAATCGCTTCGATTTTTGGTCTAACCAAGAGGAATAATTCCCTTTCCATGGGATACCTTCACCTCTATCGAGTTCTAAAATCCAACCAGCTACGTTATCCAAGAAATACCTATCGTGCGTCACGGCAATCACGGTGCCTTTGTATTGTGCTAAATGATGCTCTAACCAATGAACAGATTCGGCATCTAAATGGTTGGTTGGCTCATCCAATAACAATACGTCTGGTTCTTGCAATAGCAAACGGCATAAAGCTACACGACGTCTTTCACCACCTGAGAGTACGCCTATTTTCTTGTCACCTTCAGGTGTGCGTAAGGCATCCATAGCGATTTCAAGTTTAGTGTCTAATTCCCAAGCATTTGATGCATCAATCTGGTCTTGTAATTCCGCCTGGCGATTCATCAGTTTTTCCATCTTATCTGGGTCGGAATAATTCTCTTCAAGCCCGAACAAGTCGTTTATTTTATTGTATTCATCAAGAATTGCCACAGTTTCCGAAGCACCTTCCTTAACCACTTCCATGACGGTTTTCTCATCATCCAACTGAGGTTCTTGTTCGAGATAACCCACGGAATAACCTGGTTGAAACACAACATCGCCCTGGTAATTATTATCAACGCCTGCAATGATTTTCAATAAAGTTGATTTACCAGAACCGTTGAGACCTAAAATCCCGATTTTGGCACCGTAGAAGAAACTGAGGTATATATTTTTTAATACTGGCGTATTTGCGCCTTGAAAGGTCTTGGTAAGACCCGCCATTGAAAAGATTACTTTTTTATCGTCGCTCATTGTTATTCGGTTGTTTATAGTTGGTAGTCTGTAGAATTATACACGCCCTTTCAGTGCGTTAAACACCCATGCAATGGCAAAAAAGCCGATGCCTACTGAAGCGAATCCCCAACCTGCAACATCATCATATCTAAAGGCGCCAAGTGCTATTAATCCTAATCCTACTATTATCATAATGGTTGTAGCCCAAGCCAAAACCGTGTTTTTATTCATCGCCATAATGCTCTTTTTTTGAAATTTAGTCAGAACACAAATATCGTGTTTTTAAACAAAAAAAGCACCCCATTTGAGGATGCTTTTTATCATATTTGTATGGTTTCCTTTAGGTCATTGGGACTTCAATGAATAGCAATTCTGAGTCTTCTTTAGCCATCGTGGTAAACGAATCGGTTTCAGAAATCTCCATAGCATCCCTTGAATTTAATTCTGAATCATTAATAATATGCTTCCCGCTGATAGTCATGACATAGACTCCGTTTGAAGGGTTATTCAAATTATATTGAAAAGACTCACCTTCCGACAAATCTATCCTAGAAATTTGAGCATCTTGATGAATCTTCAAACTTTCAGGATTATCGGAATCCATAGACTCTACCAAAACCTGAAGTTTATTCTTTCGAGCTTCAGCTGAGAAAGTTTTTTGGTCGTATCGCGGTTTTACGCTTCGTTCTTTGGGCATAATCCAAATCTGAAACAAACTCAAATAATCTTTCGCAGAACCGTTGATTTCAGAATGTTGCAAACCTGTCCCGGCTGACATTACCTGGACTTCGTTTGGCTTTACTTCTAACCATTCATTCGCCATGGAATCTCTATGTTTTAAAACGCCACTAAACGGAATGGTTATAATTTCCATGTTGTCATGCGGATGCGTCCCAAAGCCCATGCTTGGGGCAATAATATCATCGTTTAAGACACGTAGAGCGCCAAATTGCATATTCTCTGGATTGTAATAATTGGCAAAACTAAAGGAATGGTTGGCCTGTAACCATCCGTGATTGGCAAAGCCTCGGTCTTCTGCTTTTCTTATCGTTGTTTTCATATTATCTCATTTTATCGAGCAGTTGGCTTAACTGTTCGGCTTCTTGTTCATTTAAATTTTTCAGTAAGTCTTTATTAAAATTCTTCGGAATGGATTTCAGAAGATTTAAACCCTCAAAAGTAATTCCGATTTTTACGACACGACGGTCTTCTTCAGAAGGAAAACGTTCAATCAATCCCTTGGCGCAGAGCTTATCCATCAATCTTGTGGCATTTGGCGCACGCTCTAACATCCTGATTTTTATAGTCTGAACTTTGATAGGCTTTCCTGCGCCTTTCAAAATTCGAAGAATATTATATTGCTGTGGAGAAATGCCGAAATCCTTGAAGAATTCGTTCTGGCAACTCGTAATCCAATTGGCGGTGTAAATGATATTTAACAAGGCCTTGATTCGGTTGTTGTCAAACTTGGATTGAATGTCTTTTTCTAAATCGCCCATGGCTTAAAATCTTACGTCGTCGTACTCTGGCGTTTTCTTAAAAACGGCATTGGCAAAAGGGCAAAGCGGTAAAATTTTCTTGCCATGTTTGCGTGCGTATTGAACACTTGCCTCAACTAATTTCTTACCAATCCCTTGGCCTTTTAACGTTTCGCTGACTTCGGTATGGTCAATGATTATCTTCTCTGGTCCAGCATTGCTGTAAGTCATCAACGCAACTTCCTCTCCGTTTAGCTCTACATAAAAGGCGCCACGGCTTTCTGAATTTCTGTGCTTAATTTCCATATTATAGTGCGTTTTTAAATTGTTCAACCTGCTCTTCTAGCTCTTCATTAAGTTCGTCGTTCACAATCTTACCGTCCTTAAAATTATCATTGAACGATGGTAATGAATATTTTGCAACAATATCCGCATCATGAATTGGGAAGCGACTATTTGCTATACCTAATACAGACTGTCCACCTCTGGCTCCTGGCGAAGTCGCCATGAGAAGCATGGGTTTACCACAAAAGGTTTTAACCTCGATACGAGACATCCAGTCGAATAGATTTTTGAAGGCCGAGGTGTAAGCGCCGTTATATTCTGCTAATGAAACGACAATACCGTCTGAATTCTTAATCTTTTTAAAGAATTTTTTGGCGTTTTCAGGATGTCCTTCAGCTTCTTCCAATTGCTTGGAATACATCGGCGTTTCAAAATCATTTAAGTCTAAAACGTCTACCTCTACTCCGTCGACTAAAGATGACGCATAGGTAGCTAATTGTTTATTTATGGAATCTGCACTGTTACTTCCAGCGAATGCTATTATGTTTTTCATAAATAGTTTTTTTTGATTTGAACTCAAATTTACGATAAAGCAATTTATATTCCTAGGAATATATTTCCTTGTAACATATATTTAACATTATCCTGATTAATACTCTGTAGCCCAAACGCTTAATATTTAATCAGTACCTTACAGAATGAAATATTCTAAAAGCGCACTGCTTATTCTGGGAACTATCCTATTTTTTTCAACTTCTTCATGTAAAAACGATACACCAAATCCAAATTTAGCATCATTAAACCTATTGAGAGGTGAACTCCAATTGTGTGGTAATGGACAATTTGGAGATGTCAATTTTTCCGAATCTTGTAGCTACGAAACAAGAGATACGTTCAATCTTGCCATTTCTTTGCTCCATTCTTTTGAATACATCGAATCAGAAAAGGCATTTGTTAAAATAATAGACAAAGACCCAGATTGCGCCATGGCTTACTGGGGTGTAGCAATGAGTATCTATCATGGATTATGGGCTCCTCCTGAAAAATCCGTTTTAGAAAAAGGCGTAAAACTTATAGCAATAGCTGAAAAACTACCCAAATCAAAAAAAGCAGAACAATATTTAGATGCTATAGGCTCATTTTATAAGAACTGGGAATCAGTTGATAACCAAACCCGAAAGCTTGCTTATGCCCAAAAAATGAAAGATATGTACGAAGAAAATAGCGAGGATACCGAAGTAGCTGTTTTCTACGCTTTGGCGCTTCGTGCATCTGCAGTAGCCTCAGACAAAACCTATTCAAAACAACGTGAAGCTGGAAAAATTTTAGAAGATTTATTTAGAAAAGAACCGAACCATCCAGGTATTGCTCACTATATCATCCATTCCTATGATTATCAAGAATTGGCCAAACTTGGATTGAGTACAGCAAGACGCTATGCCGATATTGCTCCAAATTCTGCTCACGCCCAACATATGCCATCACATATATTTACACGTTTGGGACTTTGGGACGAATCAATTGAAACTAATCTTAATTCTGCCGAATCAGCCATTTGTTATGCTGAAAGCATTTCACCTGGTGCGCATTGGGATGAGGAAGTACATGCCATGGGATATTTGGTTTATGCCTATCTTCAGACAGGGAATAATAAACTCGCTTATGAACAATACGAGTATCTTAAATCTTTTAAAGACATCTTTCCTCCTAACTTTAAAATTGCCTACACAGCCGCTGCGATTCCTGCGCGTTTAGCCGTGGAAAACAAAAATTGGAATGAGGCTTCACGTATTGAATTGCCTCAAATTACAGGATTAGAGTGGCAGAAATTCCCTTGGCAGAAAGCACTACTTCATTATGCAAAAGCTCTGGGAAACATACATATTAACAATATAAATGAAGCTCAAAACGAACTTGATTTGCTACGTTCTTTTGAAAAAGAGCTGATAGATTTGAAGGATGCCTATAAAGCAAATCAAGTTGCTATACAAATTAAAACCATAGAAGCATGGCTTCAACTGAAAAAAGGGAATAACGAAGAAGCCATATCATTGATGACAGCTGCATCAGAAATGGAGCGTTTAACATCCAAACATCCTGTAACACCAGGTGAAATTTTACCAGCGGATGAACTTTTGGCAGATATGCTTTTAGCATTAAACAGACCTCAAGAAGCATTAGTGGCCTATGAACTGAATTTAGAAAGGCGTCCGAACAGATTCAATGGTCTCTATGGAGCAGCCATGGCAGCAAAACAGTCTGGTGATATTGAAAAATCAGCTGTTTATTTTGAAGCATTGCTAAAACTATCTAAGAATATAGATAGCGATAGAAAAGAAATCAAAGAGGCCAATGCATTTATAGAACAAAATACCATTTAATATGGGCTCAGGTAAACTTTCTAGCATTCTCATAGCCATCAGTATTTGTTGTTTAGTATCCTGTGAAAAAGGAGCGAAAAATGAATTACCAGTTTATAACCCTGCAGATTTTAACCCTGAATTGGTGGATGTTGTGCTACAAAACACGAATGAGAATCATAAAGTGGCTGACTTTGAATTAATTAATCAAAACGGTAAAATTGTAACTCAAAAAGATTATCATAATAAAATTTATATAGTCGATTTCTTTTTTACGCGTTGTCCAAGTATTTGTCCTATAATGACCAATAATATGGGCAAACTTCAGAACCTATATGTAGATAATGATAATATTATGTTTTTATCATTATCCGTAACACCTGATATCGACAGTATTTCTGTTCTAAAAAAGTATGCCAAAGAAAATGATGTTATAGACTCTAAATGGAATATAACTACAGGCAATAAAAAACACATTTATGAATTAGCCAGAAAAAGTTATTTCGCTGTTGTAGAGCAAGGCGATGGAGGCCTACAAGATTTTATCCATACACCTAACTTTATATTGGTGGACAAGAAAAAACAAATACGTGGAGTCTATGATGGAACAAATGATAAAGAAATCGAACGGTTAATAGGCGACATGAATATTTTGAAAGACTAATTATAATCAAATACAAATAGACAAAACAATATATGACCCTTATTGTGCTTAGTGAATAAGTAATTTTTTAACTTCATCTAGAAACGCAGTTAAGCGCTATAAAAAACCTTATTTATATCGTCTTAATCTTTTGTAAATTCGTGCAAAAGAAAATTCTTTCTATGGACATCAATTTCAATAAAAACGAAGACCACAATAAACTTCTACTCTCCGACCTTAAAAAGCGCCTTGTTAAGGTAAAGCTTGGTGGCGGGCAGAAAAGCATCGACAAACAACACGCCAAGGGAAAAATGACTGCCAGGGAGCGTGTTGACTACCTTTTAGACGCTAAGAAAAAATCGATTGAAATAGGCGCTTTCGCCGGTGAAGACATGTATCCTGAATATGGTGGTTGTCCCTCTGGAGGTGTCATTGTGAAGATTGGATACATACAAGGAAAGCAATGTATTGTTGTTGCTAATGATGCTACGGTGAAGGCTGGCGCATGGTTCCCTATCACTGGAAAGAAAAACCTTCGCGCTCAAGAAATTGCTATTGAAAACCGATTGCCCATCATCTATTTAGTTGACAGCGCTGGTGTGTTTTTACCGATGCAGGATGAGATTTTTCCAGATAAAGAACACTTCGGACGCATTTTTAGAAATAATGCAGTAATGAGCAGTATGGGGATAACCCAGATTTCGGCCATCATGGGAAGTTGTGTTGCTGGTGGCGCTTACCTCCCTATTATGAGTGATGAGGCTCTTATCGTGGATAAGACGGCCAGTATATTTTTAGCAGGAAGTTATCTCGTAAAAGCTGCCATTGGCGAATCCATCGATAATGAAACCCTTGGCGGTGCGACAACGCATTGTGAAATTTCGGGTGTCACGGATTACAAAGCCAAAGACGATAAGGATGCTTTGGACAAAATAAAATTTATCGTCGATAAGATTGGGGATTATGACAAAGCAGGATTTAATCGTGTCGACGCCTCAAAACCTAAAGAAAAACAGGAAAACATCTATGGTATTCTGCCTAGGAGTCGTGCTGACCAGTACGATATGAAGGAGATTATTAAATGTTTGGTTGATAATTCGGAATTTGAAGAATACAAAGAAGGCTACGGAAAAACGATTATCACAGCTTATGCCCGGATTGATGGTTGGGCTGTTGGTATTGTGGCCAATCAACGTCATATCGTAAAAACAAAAGGCGCTAAAACCAAACCTAGCGAAATGCAGTTTGGTGGCGTGATTTATAATGATTCAGCGGACAAAGCCACACGATTTATTGCCAATTGCAATCAGAAGAAGATACCTCTCGTATTCTTACAAGACGTTACAGGCTTTATGGTCGGCAGTAAAAGTGAGCATAGTGGTATTATAAAAGATGGTGCAAAAATGGTGAATGCCGTGAGTAATTCGGTAGTACCGAAATTTACCATCGTTATCGGCAATAGTTATGGCGCAGGAAATTACGCCATGTGCGGTAAGGCTTATGACCCGAATTTAATTGTCGCATGGCCGAGTGCGGAGCTGGCCGTAATGAGCGGTAAATCTGCCGCTAAAGTATTATTACAAATTGAAACAGCCTCTCTAAAAAAGAAAGGTGAAACTATTACGCCAGAAAAGGAGGAAGAATTATTTAATAAAATTAAGTCGCGTTACGATAATCAAGTGTCGCCATATTACGCGGCTGCCAGACTGTGGACTGATGGCGTGATTGATCCTTTGGATACACGAACTTGGATCAGCCTAGGTATAGAAGCTGCCAATCATGCACCGATTGAAAAACCATTCAATATGGGTGTTTTACAGGTGTAATGACTACAGAAAAAGAACAGAAACAGCCTTGGTTTGTCATTGTCTTATTGATACTGGCTGCGGAGGCTGTTTTTATTTTGCCTTTCGTGATTCAGCGGATTTTTAGACCCGTTTTTCTAGAAACATTTGCAATTAACAATGAACAGATTGGTTATTGTTTTTCTGTATATGGGCTGGTGGCATTGGCTTCTTATTTCTTTGGTGGTCCATTGGCTGATAAATTTCATCCTAAAAATTTAATGGCAATCGCATTGATTATGACTGCCTCTGGTGGTATTTACCTAAGTACATATCCCGACTATTCTAACCTCAAACTACTTTATGGCTACTGGGGCTTTACAACTATATTTTTGTTTTGGGCCGCTATGATAAAAGCCACTAGAGTTTGGGGTGGTACTTCAAAACAAGGTATGGCTTTTGGATTTTTAGATGGCGGTCGAGGTTTGGTCGCTGCATTATTCGGCTCACTTGGTGTCGTTATTTTTTCAGCAGTAATTGGAGACAAAATAGATACGATTTCGCTCGTCAATAAGCAAGATGCGTTTAGCCAAGTGATTTTATGGTCGTCTGCCATTGTTGGTCTCATAGGCGTTTCGGTATTTCTATTTATGGGACGACTTAAGGGTAGTCAAGAAACTTTGGAAAGTAACAAGGAAAATAATATTGAAGCCATTAAAAAAGTACTGACCTACCGTTCTACTTGGTATCTGATGCTCATTATTCTGTGTGCTTATGTTGCCTATAAAGGCACTGATATGTTTACATTGTACACCTCTGATGTTATGGGATATGATGACATTAAATCTGCACACGTTGGCACGGCCCTGCTCTACATTCGGCCCATAATTGGTGTTACTATAGGGGTATTGGCGGATAGAACAAGAGCATCTTTGTGGTTAATTATTGGTTTTACGCTATCCGTTGTTGCTTCATTTGTTTTTGCCTCTGGCTATATTTCTGAAGGGAAAGCGATACTCTTTGGTGTTAATATTTTAGCGATAGCTATTGGTATATATGCCTGTCGGGTGTTATATTTTGCTACGCTGGAAGAAGCCAAAATCCCTGTTGCTCTAACTGGCACCACAGTAGGCATTATCTCAGTAGTTGGCTATACGCCTGATATTTTTTCAGGACCTATGTTCGGGATTCTTTTAGATAATCCTGATAAGGTTTTAGGATTGCAGCATGCTTTTTTTGTGATGGGGATATTTAGTTTGGTTGGATTGGTCAGCGCCTATTTATTTTATCGATTGACTAAAAATTAAATTAATTCCCTTGATGTTCTTTAATCCTAGGAATTACTAATAATTCCGTTTGCCGTCCGTTGACATAGCGAAAACCATCTGGTCCCCAAAAACCAGCCTCTTCTAGCATGATGCGGATGTCTCGTTTCCATTCTGGAATGTTTACGGTGGTGTTCAACTCGATGGCATAGACCGTGTTTTCGTGCAAGGGATAATTGCCATTAACTGGAACACCGTTTTGGGAATCCCACATACCAAGTGTTGTTCCTGAGGAATGACCGTAAGTGCCCAATGGATGTGTATAGATGGCTGGCCTTAATCCTTCGGATTTTCCTTGTGCTAAAGATTCAGATAAGATTTGATTTCCAGTTTTTCCAGTTTCAAAATTGTTTGTGAAAATATCTTGAACACGGTTACCATCCTTCAACGCATCAACCAAATATTTAGGTGGTGCTTTTTCATTCGGTTTTAGGACGTAGGCCAATTCTTGACAATCGGTATTTAAACGTAAGTAGGTAATCCCGAAATCACAATGCAATAAATCACCTGGCAGAATGACCATGTTTTCTGGTCGATTGGAAAATGCATATAAATGATTACCTAAGTCTTCTGACGTCCGTTGCACGTCAACCGTGGGATGAAACCAAGTCTCCAAACCTAACGCCGTGACCTTATCTCGCATCCACCACTCTACATCGGTTGTTGTCGTAATTCCTGAAGTGATTACTTTCTCAGAAAATGCTTCTGCTATAATATCGTGTGTGATATCTACAAGTTGGTTGTAGATGACCATTTCAAGTTCTGTACGTGTTTCAATCCAGCCAATGGCCAATTTTTCGGCCGACTTAACTTGGGATTTATACTTTTCTGGCAAAACGGCCATAAATTCTTCATAATCTGTTTTTACCAAACCGTCAGCGATATTAAAATGCTTAGAGAAATTAAGCCCTATAGACTTTGGGTTTCGTTCTGCTATTAATTCCACCAAGCGTTGCCATTGATTGGGCTGTTTTTCTTTATCCCAAGCGGATATTATGTTCTTCCCGAAATTGTAACGTGCTACAGCCAATTTTTCAATGGTGTCATTCGATTTATTACGGTAGAACACTAAAATGGTGCGTCGTCTTGCATTAAGCCATGTTGCCGGAAGCATGGTTTTTAAAATAGGGTCTTCGTTATACTCACGTGAAATGACTATCCACATATCAAAACCGGTGTCGTCCATTAATTTAGGAAGCAGATTATTAAATCGGTCAGCGAGAATTTCATCGACAACCTCTGCACGTTTCTGCTCAGACAGTATCTGCTGAGCGGAAATGGTAAAAAAGCTAAAGAAAATAAGGACTATTGTAAATCGAAGTGTCTTCATATTGAATAGATGGTTTGAAGCCTTCAAGATAAAACATTGAAACAAAAAAAAGAGTGCTAAATGCACTCTTTAATATATGGTTTAAAAACAAATTACGCTCTTCCTTCGCGCTTTGCCTTGCGTTCTTCTCTAATTTCCTTAAAACGCTCAATAGCCGAACCAAATACCCAGTAAGGGATAACAAAAGTCAGTAGGAAAATCATTAACCAAAAACCGATGGTTAAAATGGTTAAAAACGCTAAAAATCCTAAATATTGATCAAATTCGAACATGAGTATGTGTTTAAGTTCTGGTGCAAAGATAAAACCATTTTATAAGTTTTACAATAGCGCGAATCACATTTATCAACACATTATTAAACGTTATTAGGCTTTAAGGTTATTGACATGATAACTCACTAAACCTTCAATTGGGCGTCTTTCAAAATTACCGACGGTATAACCATATTCTTTAGCAACTTCAGTAATTTCATCTTTAGCAAAAAAGGCTATAGAACCTGCAAAATGAACCGGTACCGTTTCAATCTCCTCTTTAAATTGAAGAATCATATTCTCTGAAAAAATTCTGATACCATCCTTAATCACCTCTTGAATGTATTGAGATTCTTTATTCAAAAACATAAATTCCGCAAAACTTGCTAAATACGCACTAGGATTGGGCTGTTTGTATAAATTGAATTTTATGTGATCTGCTTCCAAATTGTGCTTATGTTCAAACGCCACACGAATGGATTCCGGCATTTTATGGAAATAATAATCCCTAATCAATCGCTTACCAAAATGATTGCCACTGGCATCATCCATTAGGGCATAACCTAAGCTTTGAATACGTTGATGCAATTGTTTACCATCATAATAACTACAGTTAGATCCTGTACCCAAAATACATACAACTGCTGCTTCATCGTTTGTATTGATGCATGCTCTTACGGCTGCATAGGTGTCTTCTCTCACTTCAACTACGGCATTTGGAAACTTCTCTTCCAGAATCATTTTTAGCAACAAACGTGGTTTGTCCGTGCCACAGCCTGCTCCATAAAAAAAGACATGAGTCACCTCATTAGCTATTTTTTGAAGTGCTTTTTTCTTAGTTATTATTTTTCGAAGCTTCTTTTCTTCAATAATAGCTGGATTAAGACCCTTAGTCCTGATTTTTTCTGCAGCCTGCTCTCCTGAATGGTTTATGGCAATCCAATCGCATTTTGTGGATCCTCCGTCGGTGATTAATATCATAGGGTGATAATAAAGAAAAATTCCGTAAATCTAAATTAGACTTACGGAATTTTAAAATGTTAAAGGTTATTTACTTTCTGTGCAAGATCTACAAGCTTATTGGAATAACCGAACTCATTATCATACCATGAGACCAACTTAAAGAATGTTGGATTTAACTCAATAGCAGAATCTGCATCAAATATACTTGTACGTGCATCGCTCACAAAATCTTGAGACACAACACCTTCTTCAGTGTAGCCTAACACGCCTTTCATACTTCCTTTAGACGCTTCTTTAAAAACTTTTTTAATAGCTTCTAGCGATGTTGCTTCTTTGGTTTTTACGGTTAAATCAACTACGGAAACATCGGCAGTTGGCACTCTAAACGCCATTCCTGTTAATTTACCATCTAAACTAGGAATTACCTTACCCACTGCTTTTGCGGCTCCCGTTGAAGTTGGGATGATATTGTTTAATGCAGAACGACCTAATCTATAATTTTTACGAGATGGGCCGTCTACAGTTAATTGTGTTGCTGTGGCTGCATGGATCGTTGTCATCAACGCTTCCTCAATACCAAAATTATCATCCATCAATTTGGCCAATGGCGCCAAACAATTGGTGGTACATGATGCGTTGGACACAATTTTATGGTCAGCGGTTAACTCATGGTCATTAACGCCCATGACAAACATTTTGGCGTCTTTACTTGGTGCAGAAATAACTACTTTTTTAGCACCGGCTTGTAAATGGTAATCTGCAGTTTCTAAGGTTGTAAAGATACCTGTACATTCTGCAACGACATCTACACCAGCTTCATCCCACTTTAAGTTTTTAGGATCGCGTTCAGCAGTTACTCTTACCGTTTTTCCGTCTACGACGAGGTTTCCATCCTTAACTTCTATCTCACCATCAAAACGGCCGTGAACCGAATCGTATTTTAAAAGATAGGCTAAGTGCTCCACATCCAATAAATCGTTAATGGCGACAACATCCACATCATTTCGCTTAACGGTTGCTCTAAAAACGATTCTTCCTATTCTCCCGAATCCGTTGATTCCTAATTTTAAATTTGACATATTTTGGTTTCTATTTAATTCTATTATTTGGTTATACAGTCATTATATCAGAAACTCGCAAGAGTTCCTTATTGATTTTCGATTTTCCTTTTACGGCTTGATCAAATGGTGTGATTTGAATGATATCATCTTTCAATCCGACCATGTAATTACTTTTGCCTTCTAACAAGCTTTCAACGGCTTTAACACCCATTCGGCTTGCTAAAACACGGTCAAAACAGGATGGTGAACCACCACGTTGCATATGACCTAACACGGAAACACGCACTTCATATTCCGTCATGTTTTCTTCAACATAGTCTTTTAATTCAAATACGTTCTTTCCTATTTTATCGCCTTCAGCAACCACAACAATACTCGATGATTTTCCAGAAGCCTTACTTCGTTTAAGCGAATCAATCAATCGGTCTAATCCTAGGTCTTCCTCGGGAATTAAAATTTCCTCTGCACCTGCTCCAACACCAACGTTAAGAGCAATATGACCAACGTCGCGTCCCATAACTTCTACAAAAAACAATCGGTTGTGGGAACTGGCAGTATCCCTAATTTTATCAATGGCCTCAACAACCGTGTTTAAAGCTGTATCATAGCCTAGAGTGTGTGTTGTACCAACGATATCATTATCAATAGTTCCTGGGATTCCCATTACGGGAAAATCAAATTCAGAATTGAACACCATAGCACCGGTAAAACTTCCGTCACCGCCGATGACTACCAATCCATCGATTCCTGCCTCGGTCAATTTTTCATAAGCCAATTGACGGCCTTCTTTAGTTCTAAACGCTTTGGAACGGGCGGATTTTAAAACAGTACCACCCTTATTGATAATGCCCTTTACACTACGGGCATCCATTTTTACAAAATCGCCTTCCATCACCCCTTCATAACCACGATAAATACCGTAGCATTCAATCTCATGATAAGCACATGTTCTTACAACAGCACGTATGGCAGCATTCATGCCTGGGGAATCACCACCAGAGGTCATCACCCCAATTTTTTTCAATGTTTTAGACATTAATTACTTGTTTAAAGTAAAATTAACAAACAAAACAAAAACGCATAAGGGGATTAACAGAATTTATGGAAACTTCTAAAATTTCAAACGATTTCGTTAATAAGTATTTAGAATTTTAAAGAACAATAATGCTTATTGCTTCTTTTTTGAAGATTTTTCTTTAATGGTAATGTAATTAGGTAAAACCTCTTCTTGCTTATCTTTTTCTTGCTCTTCATTTTCTAAAAGAGGCTTTTTCTGATTTTTTTTGAAAAGGACTTGAATGAGTTCTTTAAACGAATCGAACTCTACATTATAAGATATTCCCAGACCTTGCGTGTAGCCAATTTGCTCTCCAAAATTTTGAAGGCTATTTTCTCTATTGAAGACCGTAGCTTTTAAGGTGCCTTCTTCATTCAATAAAAAGTCAATTTGAAGGTCTCCTGCAATCACTGACTGATTGGCTTGACCAAAAGGTACACCAACCTTACCGTTAATTAAGACTCTATCGGACAATTTAGTCTGAAGCGTCAACCCTACACGATTATTTGTTTGAAAATCTGGACGATTCTGACCTAATTCTACATCTACCCCAACGGCAAAATCACCATTATCTGAGCCAAAAATGTTATTTATAATGCCATTGAGACGCTCAGATACTGTACCACTGATATTTAAATCGCCAATACCGCTGGCGAAACCACCAGTCGCCAATAAAAATAAGGCCTGATTATCGCGCTCTTCCTTCGAGGCCAACCGATAATCGAGCTCTGACCTAATGGTGGAACTCACATTTGGGAACCTAAAATTAAAGTCTGGCTCTGGTGCTTCCAGTCGACCCGTCAGCCCAATTTGAACTTCCACAGGTATGCTTCGGCTCACAGGTGTATCTAACAATACAGAAGGATTAGCGTTGGTTCTGTATACCGCCGTTAGGTTTAAAGTCGCATCCAATGGTTCGCCTTCCCAAACGATATTCCCTTCTTCTACGGTCAACTTTTTTTCAACCAAGCCTTGGTACCTGAAATTATAGAGCCCTTCAAACACCGTAAAATCACCCCACATATTAAAGCGCCCATTGGTATTAATGGCAAATAATAAGTTACCTGCACCACGACCTCTAATGGTACTTCCGGATTCTTTATCAATCACAATTTCAATCAAGGCGTTTTCGTTAACGTTCAAATCAAAATCAAGCTCCACACCTTTTACTTCACGTTGTGAAATAATTTCGCCCCGTGCTCTGGCGGCTTTTTCTTCCGGACTCAAAAACGTAATAAACGAGTTGTCTCCAAAACTCTCTGTATCATTGAGTGGAATGTAAAACTCTGTGCCAGATTCCGTAGTTCCATCCACCGAGATGGTCAATTCATCCGTAGGCCCATAGATTTCGGCAGTACCAGACACAAAGCCAGTACCGTAGTACAATTCGTCTTCTGTTTCTTCCGTATTCAACACCAACAATCTGTCTGTTTGTAGGCTTAAACCAAGTTCCCAATCGGAGAAATTATTATGGGCAATAAAACCGTTTAATATACCTTGTGAGAAATATTCAGAATCGGTCATTTCTACATCATTAAAGATGAAACGCTGATTGTTTAATGTTACTCGGGAGTCAAAATCAAAGCTATAATCCACATTGAGATATGGAATGGTCATCCCTGCATTATCTAAAAACAATTCACCGTCAATGCTAGGTTGTTTTAAACTTCCTGTAACCTTAGCATTTCCTGAGACTAAACCCCTAATATTATTGATGACACCCTCACCTAAAGGATTTAAAGGGTCGATCATAAAATCCTCTAGCGCAACATTGACATCAATTGTCGGGTTATTTTTATCAATATCAATAACCCCTATAGCGTCTAAAGCTTTTACGTTATCATTTTGAAGTTTTACATCGACCTTGTATCTAGAAATTGAATTATCGCCTTTCACTATGGCTTTGAGATTCCCCAACTCCATATCGTTGACATTCAAGTTTCTAATTTCAATATCTGACGTCGGAAGGTAAACTCCATTGGTTTGAAGCAAATTCAATTTACCATTAACCCTACCTGCGAGAGCCAGGCTATCGATACGTGGTGTAATTTTCCGAAGGGCAACGTTTTCAAAAGCTACATTGATATCTTTTTCAGTATTTCCGCGCAACATGCCAGATACAGACAATTCTTCATCACCTTGATTTATGGTTAATTCTGAAATATCTACATTTTCAAACGAGCGGTCAAATGTAATTTTGTTCTGTCTATTTTTTTCTTCATTGATGAACCAATCATAGCCCTTAAAATTAAATGCCGACTTTCTAAAACCGACAACCGACCTGTTGTTCTCGTTTATGGTATAGTATAAATTGAGGTCATAGGAATCTGTGTTATTCAAACCACCTTTAAATTCTGTTTTCACCAAAAGGGTGTCACGACGCGTAACATTCACCAGGGAAAAATCGGAGACGTTATAATTTCCTGTATGCAAACTATCTATTTCAATAAAAGTGTTGTATACCCTATTGCCGTTATCAATTTCCAAATCTATGACATTGGCAAAGTAGTTTTTGTAGCTGATGCTTGGGGTTGTAAAATCGAGTTGGAAGCCTTTTTCATCAGTTTCAATTTTACCCTTTACAGTAGTGTTTCTTCCAAGTTTTAAATCTTTGTCAATAATCGAAGCGATTTGATTGTAAATCTTAAATTCAAAATTGAGATATTGATTCTCAGTGACTTCAAAGGGTTGATAATTGGTATATAGACTACCCACAGAATTTTCAACTAATCGTGGAATCTCAGCAATATTAAATCGTCCTTTTACTTGACCGTTTGCGATATCTGGTGAATTTACGGCTATAGTTCGCTCCTCACCTTCAAAACTTGAAACCACGGCAAAGTCCCTAAACACGTAACTATCATCCTGATTTTCGTATGTTGTATTTTTGATATTGATTCGTCCTTCGGCATCATCAAACGTAGAGCCCGTACCGGCTATTTCTACATTTCCTTTAAAGATTGAAATGCTATCGCGGGTAATAAAATTCAAGGTTTTTAAATCGGCGAAGGTGACATCAGCTTTAAAATCGAACTTGTTTTTAGCTCCTGAAAAATCGGCAAGTCCGTTGAAATCCATTTTAAGATTTGGGTCATCTGCTTTTAGTTCTCCATTGAAAATCTGCTTTCCGACATTGGCAGCTACATTTATTTTTTTGTATTTGTATCCATTGTAAAATAAAGTGTCTATGCGGCCTTTAATATTGGTGTCTAAACGTTCTAACTCAAAACTTTTGCCTTTGACATCCAAATTGAGCGTCGTGGTACCAACGGTTGGGTCATTGAGCAACTCTCCAATATTGAATTTTGATAAAATGATATTACCAACATAATTTGCATTGTCGATTGAACTGGTATTGGTCAGCTCTAAATCAGTTTCGGCATAACCCAAATCGGTATTGATTTTAAAGTCTGCTTTAACTAAATCTTCGGTAATATAAGAGGTACCTGTGATTCTAAAATTGCCGACTTTTTCAAATAGCTTAGGAATGGCTGGCCCTAAAATATTAGGTAAAATGACGATAAGGTCATTGTAATTAGACGAGAGTTTGTCATAACGTCCATCTATTATCATACCACCATTGTCTGCGCCAGCTATATTCTTAAAATTAATATCGCCTATAATTTGAGTATTTCTACTAGTACTAATATTAAGATTTTTAGCCGATAAATTGTTAAGCGTCCCAGACAAATCAACATTAAAATTAGCACGTTGATTGGTACCAAACTCATCAAAAAAGACATTAATCTCGCTTAACTGTACTTCGGAATCATGGAAGCTGGCTTCAAGTTCTACTTTGTTGACAAAGTCAGCCATGTCTTCACGCTTATACTTAAACTTTAAATCACCTTTTAGAAATGATTCTTCAGTTTTAATAGACAACGCATCAAAGGTCATCTCATTTAAGGTGTAATGAAAATTTGTGCTTAAATTCTTGACCAAAACCCCTCTACTCGTGGCAAAGGTGAACTTATTGATTCGGGTTTCCACCTCGGGACCGATAATCTTAAAATTGGTTGTATTGGCTTGTATGTCTTTAAATTCAAGAACTTTTGGTTCGTCTAAATTTTCATCGACAACTCTGAAAGTTCCATGATCTATAGTCACATCACTAGAGGTAAACAAAAACTCGCTTGGCGTGGATTTAGGATTGTCTTCTTCAAACTTCTTTACGAAGACATCCAAGCCCGTCAAGGAATCGCCCTTGTGAGTTTTGAGGTTAAAAACTAAATTTTCAATATCAATATCTCCAAAATTCAATTTGCCTTTTGAAAGGTTTCCAAAGCTGATAATTGAAGTGTTCAATTCGCCAATACTGAAGAGTGTGTCCTTCATATAATCGCGGATGAGGACTTCTTTTAGCTCTACGTCTCCATTGAATTGCAAACTAACTCGACCAACGTTGATATCTGTCTTAAAATCGTCATTTAGTCGCTTAGTAACATAATTACCAAGTTTGGTTTGCACGGAAGGAATAGAAAGTACCAATACCAAAATGATAAAAAGCAGCAAAATTATTGCTGCGATTTTCCCTATTATTTTGGCGACTTTTTTGATGTGTTTTCGAGGCTTTTATACTCGCATTATTGCTTTATCTTTGCCCTAAACTGCAGTAGATTTTTACGCGCTAATGCTACTGTTTTCAAAATTAACAATTATTGTGCCTATCTAAGCTATGGCGAAAGAAAATATTTATATTCTTGGTATAGAATCCTCCTGTGATGATACATCGGCTGCAGTCTTATGCAACCAGAAAATTCTGAGTAACGTTGTTTCTAGCCAAAAAATTCATGCTGAATATGGCGGTGTTGTACCAGAGCTGGCTTCACGTGCCCACCAGTCTAATATTGTACCGGTTGTAGAACAAGCGTTGAAAAAAGCAGGTATTGCCAAAGAACAATTAGACGCTATTGCCTTTACCAAAGGTCCTGGATTAATGGGCTCTTTATTGGTTGGCACCTCATTTGCAAAATCATTGGCTTTAGGCTTGAATATTCCACTTATTGAAGTCAATCATATGCGTGGCCATATACTTGCACATTTTATTGAAGAAGATGACTACGCACAACCGTCATTTCCATTTTTAGCGATGACCATTTCTGGAGGACATACGCAAATTGTAAAGGTGAGTAGTCATTCTAACATGGAAGTCATTGGTGAAACGATTGATGATGCCGTTGGTGAAGCCTATGATAAAAGTGGAAAGATTCTGGGATTGGGTTATCCTGCCGGACCGGAGATTGACAAACGTGCAAAATTGGGTAATCCAAAAGCGTTTCATTTTACGAAACCTAGAGTCGACGGATTGAATTTTAGTTTTTCAGGATTAAAAACCGGAATCCTTTATTTTATCCAGCGAGAAACAGCAAAGCACCCTGATTTTGTAATAGACAATCTCAATGATATCTGCGCTTCCATTCAACACACCATTGTTGGCATACTTATGGATAAGCTAAAAGTAGCCGTAAAGCAAACGGGGATAAAACAAGTGGCTATCGGTGGTGGTGTTTCGGCAAATTCTGGAATAAGAGAAGCGTTAAAAAATGCCGAAAAAACCATGGGTTGGACAACGTATATCCCTAAGTTTGAATACACCACAGATAACGCCGCAATGATTGCCATAGTTGGCTATTACAAATATCTAGAACAAGATTTTTCAGGATTGGATGTCATGGCCACAGCACGACTAAAAATATAACGAGATTCCCTAAATTTGAAAGAATGAAAATCCTACTGAATACTAAATTTCCATCAATGAGATTACCGCTATTACTTTGCTTTTTATCCACTTTTGCTTGGGCTCAGGACTCTTCTGAACTTAATATTGAAACCGAATTAGATTCTATTTCAAATGCTACAGAAGCCAATGCCTTTCTTAAAAAGAACAGCAAACTAAAAGGGAAAATCGTAGTTTATAACGCCGAAAAACATAAAACAAAACTAGCTGATGAACTTTTTGAATTAGGTACTGGAGGCAAAAAAACCTATAAAAACGAATTTGAAACCACTCATTATAAAGTCATCAAAAGAGACATGGTACCGCATTATCGTGCTAGCATTATTATGTTCGATAGTAAGATTCAACCAATGTCCGAAATCAACTCGTTACGAAGCTTCATCCTCAAAGGCATGCGCGAAGGTGGTCACGATTTTAGTGGCTTGGCCAAAGTATATTCCAAAGACCGTTCGGCTAAAACCGGTGGTGATTTGGGCTGGTTGAAAAAAGGGTCAATGTCTAAACGGTTCGAAAAGATTTTGGCAGACCATAAAGTCGGGCAAGTCTTTAGTTTTGACGAGCCCAGAGAAAAACGCCACTACGTAATGTTGAAGTCTGAAGCGGACAAACCTATAGAAGAAATTACGGTACTCAAAATCACGGAAAAAACGAGTCGCTAATGCAACTGTTTTACAGCCCAATTATTTCAGAAAGTGATAACGTCATTGTCTTTGACAAAGAAGAAAGTCGCCACATCACTAAAGTACTACGCAAACGTGTTGGTGATACCTTGTCTATTACCAATGGAAAAGGTTGGTTGTTTTCAGCGGTTTTAAATGTGGTAGAGCAAAAGCGTTGTGAAGCCAAGATATCATCAAAAGAATTTTCCAAACCAAAATCGTATAAACTACATCTGGCTGTAGCCCCAACAAAAATGAGCGACCGTTACGAGTGGTTTTTAGAAAAAGCTACCGAAATCGGTATTGACAGCATTACACCTATCATATGCAAACACAGTGAGCGGAAGATGATAAAGCCCGAACGCTTTGAAAAAATCATTCAGTCTGCCATGAAGCAGTCGCTACATCTCTATTTGCCTGAATTAAAACCAGCACAACCGTTTCATGAATTTTTGAATCAAGATTTTGAAGGACAACGCATTATCGCGCATTGTGAAGATTCTGATAGAACATCTCTAAAATCTATTATTAAAAAAGGTTCTGAGATTACTATTCTTATTGGTCCTGAAGGCGATTTTAGTTCGGAAGAAATAGAATTGGCTATATCCAAAGGCTTTAAACCCGTGACCCTCGGCAACACAAGATTACGGACAGAGACCGCCGCTATTGTAGCTTGTCACAGTGTTGCCTTTATCAATGAAGACTAAAGGCTTTTTATAGTGCCACCATTTATGTCCAAATTATCATCCTGAAGTATAAGCACCAAAGACAACTCATCTGAAGATTTTACAATATCCGGAATGGCAATACGGCCTTCACCAGAGTTTTCCTTCAAACTAAAGCGCTGTTCATTGATAACAATATTACTATTCACTAAATTCCTATTTCTGTTTTCACCACGCTTTACGGATGTTTTTCGTTCTTTAATGACCAGAATGATTCTTAGGGTTTGGTCTTCAAACTGACCCGAAGCGTTATAGTTGAATTCCACAAAACCATCAACCGTCTTTGCATTGGCGATGTTAATTCCTGCTGTTCCTTTTGATGTGCCATAGGCTTCAATCTTTCGTGCCACTGCATTTCTATCCGAACCCACCACATGTGTTTTTCCGTTAAGCACCAATTGTGGTGTGTAGATGGTTGAGCTGTTGAATTTCTTTGAATACTGGCGTTGCAAGTCGGTGTAGCTTTCTTTACTAAAAGGGTCTTTCCAGCCAATATAATTCCAATAATCGACATGATACGATAGAGCGATAATGTCTTCCGAAGCCAATTCTGATAACAAACGATCAGCCGGCGGACAACTGCTACAGCCTTGTGAGGTGAACAACTCTAGAACAACAGGTGATTTTTCCATGGGTCGTTCATTAGGAGTATACAATAACACCGGAATGATAAATACTGTTAACAACAAGGCTTTCATAACAATTAATTTTTACATTTGAGATATGCAGATTAGTACTTTAAAAATCAAGAGCCTTACACAACTATTGCCTTTTATGATGCTTTTAACGAGCCTAACTCTAAATGCGCAAGAAGTAGCGGTTCTAAAATATAAAGGAGGTGGCGACTGGTACTCTAACCCTACAGCCCTACCTAATTTGGTGAAATATTGTAATGATAATATCAATACCAACATTAATGAAAATGTTGCCACGGTAGAAGCTGGCAGTACGGACATCTTTCAATATCCGTTTATCCACATGACGGGGCACGGCAATGTGTTTTTTGATGACACGGATGCTGAAAACCTACGGAATTATCTACTATCTGGTGGTTTTATTCATATTGATGACAACTACGGTATGAAACCTTATGTCACTAAAGAACTTAAAAAAGTCTTTCCCAATAAAGACTTAATTCCCATAACCAAAGAGCATCCTATTTTTTCTACTGCTTTTGATTTCCCGAACGGTATTCCAAAAATCCATGAACACGATGGTAAAGCGCCTGAAGCTTTGGGTCTTTTTCATGACGACCGATTAATTCTACTCTTTACTTTTGAAACCGACCTCGGCGACGGCTGGGAAGACACCGAAGTCCATAACGACCCGCAGGATGTTCGCGAAAAAGCCTTAAAAATGGGCGCTAATATTGTGAAGTTTGCTTTTGAGAATTAAATAATAAATATTTTAAATTTTACACTAAGAACTACCCCTTCCCCGACTGCCCTCTAAACTGCTGGCTTTTCAACTTAAACAACACATTAAAACTCGTTAAACTCCCATAGCTTCGGGTGATGTATTGCTGTAAATCTATTTTTTCCTGTTCGTCCAAGTTTTTGCTAGAATTGATTTTTTGTTCCATCACACGTAAACGGTCACGCACCATAGTGATTTTGTGGAAGAACGTATCAATCGGCAGTTCTTTCCCTTGAAGGTTGGTGTCACCCGGTTCAAAAATAAGTTTTCCGCCTTTCCATTTATCGGCGATGGAAACCACTTCGGACACATCCGACCATTTTTTCAAGATTTGTCGCAGACTGCTTTCTACTTCGTAAAAACTAATGGTATCCACTTCGTCTTCCGAGGCTTCAATGACGTCGAATTCCGCATCCAAATCAATAGTTTCCAAACCATTATCTATAAAAGTCACCCAATAATGCTGGGAGGTCACGTTGGTGACTACGCCTTTTCCGTAGTCGCTATGATTGATTCTTGAACCTATGCCTAATAACTTCATAATTTGTGTTTTTGAATTACAATTATAAGCAATATGGACTAAAGGTTCACAAGAAATTAATATCTAAAATCGTACCTTTGCAAACTTGTAACCCGAAGCTAAATGAGCAAAGGGGAACTTTTCAAAAAATTAAGCTAAGGCCCTCACATTTATGACCCAATTTGACGATTCTATCGAAGTAAAAGGCGCTCGCGTCCATAACCTTAAAGATATTGATGTCACTATTCCCAGAGAAAAACTGGTAGTAATTACTGGGTTGTCCGGAAGCGGAAAATCGTCTTTGGCGTTTGATACTATTTATGCGGAAGGCCAACGCCGTTATATTGAAACCTTTTCAGCCTACGCACGTCAGTTTTTGGGCAGTTTAGAACGACCTGATGTCGATAAAATCGATGGCCTCTCCCCTGTTATTGCCATTGAGCAAAAAACCACGAGCAAGTCACCACGTTCAACCGTTGGTACCATTACCGAAATTTATGATTTCCTACGACTGCTCTACGCTAGAGCCAGTGATGCTTACAGTTATAACACGGGCGAAAAAATGGTCAGCTACAGCGATGAGCAGATTAAGGATTTGATTTTGGAATCCTTCGTCGGAAAGCGCATCAATATCCTCGCACCGGTTATTAGGTCGAGAAAAGGCCATTATCGGGAATTGTTTGAACAGATTGCCAAGCAAGGGTTCGTAAAAGTACGTACTGACGGCGAGATTGTGGATTTGGAAAAAGGCATGAAGCTAGACCGCTACAAAACCCACGATATAGAAATCGTTATTGACCGCCTTAAAATCGATGATTCCCAAGACAACGAAAAACGTTTAATGGAATCTATAAACACGGCCATGTATCACGGGGATGATGTACTAATGGTCATTGACCAAGATGCGCCAGAGCCTCGCTATTTTAGTCGGAATTTAATGTGTCCGTCTTCAGGCATTTCTTATCCAAATCCGGAACCGAATAACTTTTCCTTTAATTCTCCAAAAGGCGCCTGCCCTAATTGTAATGGGATTGGCGAATTGTATGTGGTAAATCCTAGAAAGATTGTTCCAGACGAAAGCCTATCGATTAAAAACGGAGCTATTGCCCCTCACGGCCCACAAAAGAAAAGCTGGATTTTTAAACAGTTTGATACCATTGCCCAACGTTTTGATTTTTCGTTGGCAGATGCTTGGGAAACCATTCCCGAAGAAGCTAAACAAGTCATTCTTTTTGGTGGCAAGGATAAGTTTCAAGTAGAAAGCAAATTACTCGGCGTTACGCGCGATTATAAAATAGATTTTGAAGGCGTTGCCAATTTTATCGAAAACCAATACAAATCTAACTCCACATCATTAGTCCGCTGGGCGAAGGAATACATGGACAAAACCCAATGTTCTGTGTGTGAGGGCTCACGCTTAAAAAAGGAATCGCTTTACTTTAAAGTTGATGGCCAAAGTATTGCCGATTTGGTACACATGGATATTGTGGAATTGGCCGAATGGCTGAAGGATTTAGATTCTAGATTAAGCGAGAAACAGCAAAAGATTTCTTCAGAAATTATTAAGGAAATCAAGAATAGAACACAATTTCTTATAGATGTAGGATTAACGTATCTGTCTTTAAATCGAAGTTCAAAATCACTCTCTGGTGGTGAAGCGCAACGTATTCGACTGGCGACGCAAATTGGTTCTCAACTCGTTGGCGTACTTTATATTTTAGATGAACCCAGTATCGGTCTCCATCAGCGTGATAATGAAAAACTTATCAATAGTTTAGAATCCCTTCGTGATGTTGGGAATTCCGTCATCGTCGTAGAACACGACAAAGACATGATTGAACGTGCCGACCATGTGATTGATATTGGCCCTTTCGCCGGAAAGTATGGTGGAAAAATAATCAGCGAAGGCACGCCAGAAGAACTCTTAAAGGAGGATACACTTACGGCGTCCTATCTTAACGGCACGCGGGAAATTGAAATCCCAAAGAAACGCCGAAAAGGAAACGGTAAAAAAATGGTCTTAAAAGGCTGTACAGGGAATAATCTTAAAAATGTTGATGTTACGTTTCCATTGGGAAAAATGATTGGTGTTACAGGAGTTTCAGGCAGTGGAAAGTCGACCTTAATTAATGAAACCCTCTATCCTATTCTTAATGCGTATTATTTTAATGGCGTGAAAAAACCAATGCCCTACAAAAACATAAAAGGTCTAGAGCATATTGATAAGGTTATTGATATCAACCAATCGCCAATTGGGAGAACGCCTCGAAGCAATCCTGCAACCTACACCAAGACTTTCGATGAAATCCGAAGTCTTTTTGCCAAAATTCCCGAGGCCATGATTAGAGGCTACAAACCCGGACGCTTTAGTTTTAATGTGACTGGCGGACGCTGTGAAACCTGCCAAGGTGCTGGACTTCGAGTTATAGAAATGAACTTCTTACCTGATGTCTATGTAGAATGCGAGACCTGTCAGGGAAAGCGTTTCAATCGGGAAACCTTGGAGATTCGATATAAAGGAAAATCTATATCAGACGTTTTAAACATGACGATTGAAGAGGCTGTGGGCTTCTTTGAGCATATTCCTAAAATCCATCGTAAACTCAAGACCATCAAAGATGTTGGGTTGGGCTATATCACCCTAGGACAGCAAAGCACAACACTTTCAGGAGGCGAAGCACAACGTATAAAACTGGCTACAGAACTAAGTAAACGCGATACGGGTAACACCTTCTACATATTAGATGAACCAACAACAGGGCTTCATTTTGAAGACATCAACGTCTTAATGAAAGTTTTGAATAAACTCGTTGACAAAGGTAATACGGTGCTTATCATCGAGCATAATCTCGATGTTATTAAAACCGTAGACCACATTATCGATATTGGTTATGAAGGTGGCAAAGGTGGTGGCCAAGTTGTAGCTGTTGGGACTCCAGAGCAGATTATTAAGGACAAAAAGAGCTACACTGCTAAGTTTTTAAAGCGAGAATTGCCCTAAACACGGCAAGACTTAACCCATTTACGTATTCCTTGCTCATTTGGGCAATTCCTTAGCCCTAAAGAGAGATAAAGCACTTTCATGGACTTTTCTTGTTAATTTAGAGCTAACTAACAATTTAAAAACTATTTATTATGAAAAGCATATTGTGGCTTGTTGCCGTTATTTTAATTATCGTTTGGTTATTAGGTCTTTTAGGTATTGTACCTGGAATCGGAACCGGCGGATTGATTCACGTATTATTGGTTATCGCCGTAATCGTTATTCTTTACAACATTATCTCAGGCAGAAAGCCGTTATAGACATTAAAATATATTTATGGAACAGGCCTTTTGGGCCTGTTTTTTTTGGTCATAACTTGAATGGCTTTTACTGGTAATACAAAGTATTTAGTTTAAATTTGTCCTTGGTCCTTTTTTAGGGCTTTTTTTGAGATTATTTGAGACTATTAAACTACCGACATGAGAAAAGAACATAAGCATAAAGGCTGGAATGAAATAAAGACGAATGACTCTTGGGCAATCTTCAAGATTATGGGAGAATTTGTCAATGGTTATGAAAAACTAAGTAAAATTGGGCCTTGCGTTTCTATTTTTGGTTCGGCACGTACCAAGCCAGACCAAACCTATTACCAATTGGCAGAAGAAGTGGCCCAGAAAATCGTGGAGCACGGTTATGGCGTCATTACTGGTGGTGGTCCAGGTATAATGGAGGCAGGTAACAAAGGAGCGCATATTGCAGGAGGAACATCAGTTGGACTTAATATTGATTTGCCTTTTGAACAGCATGACAACCCATATATTGATAATGATAAAAGCCTAGATTTTGATTACTTCTTTGTAAGAAAAGTGATGTTTGTGAAGTATTCACAGGGTTTTGTAGTTATGCCAGGCGGTTTTGGAACCTTGGATGAGTTGTTTGAAGCCATTACGCTTATACAAACCCACAAAATTGAATCCTTCCCGATTATCTTAGTCGGAACAGAATTTTGGAGCGGTTTAATGGATTGGGTAAAAACCACATTGCTGAAAGCTAACAATAATATTAGTGCTGAGGATTTAGATTTAATCCACTTGGTTGATACTGCGGATGAAGTAATTGACATCTTAGATAGCTTCTATAAAGAATACAATCTCAGTCCTAATTTTTAAACTTAACATTTGTTTTATACTTTCCGAACAATTATGTGTATTTTGGAGCGTTTTTAAAACACAAATCAATCAACTTCCAATAATTAAATTAAAATTTAAACCCTATTAAATTTATTACGCTAGTTGATTAAAATCCTAACTTTTTTATTTTGCTTCTGTTTTGTTGCGGGTTCAATTGAAGCCCAAAATGAACTATTGCTTAAAGCCGAAGTTAACAAAGACTCACGGCAGATAGCGATACAACAAACTATAAAGTATAAAAATACCTCAGACACAACCTTATACGAGGTATACTTACACGATTGGAATAATAGTTACTCCAATAAAAGTACAGCACTAGGCAAACGATTTGAAGAGGAATTCAACACCAGTTTTCATTTGGCTAAGGACAGATCCCGAGGTTACACTACCATTCATTCAATAGCTGACCAAGGCGGAAAATCCATGGATTTCATCCGACCAAAAAAACAAGTCGATATCCTGAAGGTCATACTGAACAGTCCACTAGAACCAGGAGACACTTATCATATAGAACTCAAGTATCTCATTAAACTGGCCGATGCACAGTTTACGGACTATGGATTTACAAAAGAGGGAAATTTTAAACTTAAATATTGGTATATCACACCAGCTGTATACAATGGCAAATGGCAGGTCTATAGCAACAAAAATTTAGATGATCTTTTTATTCCAGCATCAGACGTTAGTATTGAATTGACGCACCCATCTGGTTATAAAGTAGAGTCTGAATTTAATCAGCAAATATTAGCCTCAAAGACTGATGTGACAACCACACTCTTATCAGGAAAAAACAGAACAGAGACATTTGTATCCTTAAATACCACGAAACAATACAGCTCAATAACTACAGATGATTTCACGGTATTGTCCGACATCGACGTAAAAGGTTTAGCATCACAAGCCAAAGCTATAATAACCGATAGGGTCACACAATACATTACGGAAGCTCTTGGCGACTATCCTCATAAAAATTTATTGGTCACGGCTATTGATTATAATCGGGATCCTTTGTATGGCATCAATCAACTCCCTGATTTTTTGAGACCCTTTCCGGATGACATTCAATATGAATTAAAATTGCTTAAATCTGCCTTACAGCAATATTTAGATAATACTCTACTTGTAAACCCCAGAAAAGACTATTGGCTTTCTGAAGGTATTCAGATTTACTTGATGATTCAATATGTGAAGACAAATTACCCAAACTTAAAGCTTCTTGGAAACCTCGCCAATGTTTGGGGTATTAGAGCTTTCCATGCTTCCGATTTGGATTTCAACTTTCAATATTTCCTCTATTCCATGGAAATGGCCAGAAAGAACAACGACCAGCCATTAAACACTTCAAAAGATTCGCTGGTTAAATTCAACGCCAAGATTGCTTCAAAATATAAAGCTGGGATGGGTCTCAATTATCTCAACGACTACACTGAAGATGTGGATTTAAATTCAGTGATTAAGAACTTTGTTTCGGAAAACCGATTAACATCTGTAACTCCGAATGATTTTGAAACCTACTTAAAATCGCAGACTACAAAAGATGTGGATTGGTTTTTCACTGATTATGTAAATACTCGAAAAAAGATTGATTTTAAGATCTATAAACTCAAAACCACTGAAGACTCCATAAGTTTCACCATTAAGAACAAAAGAGACCATGCTATGCCTGTTTCTCTATTTGCAATGAATAATGATTCTGTGTTGAGCAAAACCTGGCTAGACGGCTTTAAAGGTGAAAAACAATTCGCTATTGCCAAGGATAGTATTGACAAATTGGTTTTAGATTATGATTACACCATTCCTGAAATCAATCAGCGTGACAATTACAAATCGACAAACGGATCGTTATTTAGCAAACCGCTACAGTTTCGATTATTTAAGGATATTGAAGATCCTTATTATAACCAACTCTTTTTGATGCCGTTAATTGAGTTCAACAATATCTATGACGGTTTAACTCTTGGCACTAAATTCTACAACAAAACATTATTACGCAAGCGATTGAATTATAGATTTTCACCACAATATGCAACGAACTCAAAATCGTTTACTGGTGGTGGTTCTGTATCATATACGCATAATCTGGAAGGGCAAAATTTATATGATATATCCTATGGACTAGGCGTTGCATACCAATCTTTTGCCGAAGATGCATTTTTTACTAGAATACGCCCAAGTTTTACACTAGCGTTTCGAGATAAAGATGATTTTAGATCGGATGTGCGAGATTTTATTAACCTAAGATATATCAGTATAACACGAAATTTAGGGCCAGATGCGACGGTAGTTGTGGATGATCCTGATTATAGCGTTTTCAATTTGAGGTACATACATTCTAGCCCAGGTATTATCAATTTTTCAAGATTTAGTACAGATTTTCAAATTGGTGCCCAATTTAGTAAGGTCTCTGTTGATTACGAATTCAGAAAGCTGACCAAGCGCAATCGGAATTACGACTTTAGGGTCTACCTCGGTACATTTTTAAAGAACAGTTCTGATCCCAACTCAGACTTTTTCAGTTTTGCCTTGGATCGTCCAACGGACTATCTCTTTGACCTAAATTATCTCGGGCGTTCTGAAGCTTCTGGTATTTTTAGTCAGCAGATCATCATTGCCGAAGGCGGTTTTAAATCACAATTGCAACCTGAATTTGCGAATCAATGGATAGGCACAGCCAATTTCAGTACGTCCATTTGGCGCTATATTCAAGCTTATGGTGATGTTGGCTTTGTGAAAAACAAGGGTTTTGATCCAGTTTTTGTTTATGATTCTGGAGTTAGATTAAATCTTGTTCAGGATTATTTTGAAATCTTCTTTCCAATATACTCCAATTTGGGCTTGGAAATAGGACAAGAGAATTATGACCAAAAAATACGTTTTAAATTTACCGTAGATCCACAGGTTTTATTAGGTCTTTTTAGGCGCAAGTGGTATTAATGAATTCTTATTGAAATGTTAATTTTTAATATTTTATTGAATAATAATCTTCAAATTATTCAATTTAATGAATATAATTCAAATTTATAACATATTTAGGCATTGCAAGCCATAGCATTATTCCTTACTTTTGCTAGACTAAAATTCCATGCCAAATGAAGTCTAACGAAAGCACTAAAACGGAAATTACATTCAACGATTTTAAGACTGAAGTTCTAAACGATTACAAAATCGCAGTGACAAGCAGGGAGTGTAGTCTTTTGGGACGTCGTGAGGTACTGACGGGCAAGGCAAAATTCGGGATTTTTGGTGATGGCAAAGAGGTACCACAGATTGCGTGGGCCAAGGCTTTTCAAAATGGTGATTTTAGATCTGGCTATTATCGTGACCAAACCTTTATGATGGCCATTGGTGAACTATCAATTGAGCAGTTCTTTGCCGGACTTTATGGACATACAGACATTAACCATGACCCAATGTCTGCTGGGCGCCAAATGGGTGGGCACTTTTCAACCCATAGCTTAGATGAAAATGGGGAATGGAAGAATTTGACACAACAGAAGAATTCTAGCGCAGACATCTCTCCTACCGCAGGGCAAATGCCACGATTATTGGGCTTAGCGCAAGCGTCTAAAATTTACAGACATGTCGATGGTATTGACACCTCCAAATTCTCAAACGAGGGTAACGAAGTTGCATGGGGTACCATTGGTAATGCCAGTACCAGTGAAGGTTTGTTCTTCGAAACCATAAATGCCGCAGGTGTTTTGCAAGTTCCTATGGTGATAAGTATTTGGGATGATGAATATGGTATTTCTGTGCACGCTAAACATCAAACCACCAAGGAAAATATATCTGAAATCCTTAAAGGTTTCCAACGTGATGAAGATAACAAAGGTTATGAAATTCTTCGTGTAAACGGTTGGAATTACCCAGAACTTATAGATACTTTCCAACGGGCTTCCTCTATCGCAAGAACGGAGCATGTGCCAGTGATGATTCACGTTAATGAATTAACTCAACCTCAAGGTCATTCAACCTCTGGTTCTCATGAGCGTTATAAAAGTAAAGAGCGCTTAGAGTGGGAAACTGAGTACGATTGTAATGCACAAATGCGTCAATGGATGGTTGGTAATAGTATTGCCACAGATGAGGAACTGACGGAGCTTGAAAAGTCTATTAAAAAAGAGGTGCGTGAAGGGAAAAAAGTTGCTTGGACGGCTTTTCTGAAACCAATAAAGTCAGAACAAAACGAAGCAATTACTCTTCTTTCAGCATTAGCCAATTCTAGCGACAATGCTGTCTTTATAAATAAATTGAAAGATGACTTAGCGTCAATTTCAGAACCGATACGAAAAGATATTCTTTCGGCAACGCGCAAAGCTTTACGTTATGTAATCACTGAAGATTCAGCTGAAAAGAACAATCTTCAGAATTGGATTACCAACTATATTAGTACTGTTCAACCTCAATTTAGCTCTCATTTATATAGTTCTTCTAAATATAAAGCGATAAATTCTGAAGCCGTAGAACCTGTGTATGCAGATAATGCTGAAGAAGTTGATGGACGTGTAGTGCTAAGAGACAACTTTGATAAAATTTTCAGTACCTATCCTGAAGCGTTGATTTTTGGTGAAGATGCTGGTCATATCGGAGATGTTAACCAAGGGCTGGAAGGGCTTCAAGAAAAATATGGCGTATTGAGGATTTCGGATGCTGGTATTAGAGAAGCAACTATACTCGGACAAGGGATTGGAATGGCCATGCGTGGTCTGCGCCCAATAGCAGAAATTCAATATTTGGATTATATACTGTATGCACTTCAAATTATGAGTGATGATTTGGCGACCTTGCAATACCGCACCAAAGGGCGACAAAAAGCACCTTTGATTGTGAGAACACGTGGCCATAGACTTGAAGGTATTTGGCATTCTGGCTCTCAAATGGGCGGTGTGTTAAATCTAATTAGAGGCATACACGTCCTTGTACCAAGAAACATGACCAAAGCGGCAGGCTTCTACAATACACTATTAGAAAGCGACGAGCCAGCATTGGTTGTTGAATGTTTAAACGGTTATCGTCTCAAGGAAAAAATGCCAAGCAATCTCGGGGAGTTTAAAACACCTATTGGTGTTGTAGAAACTGTAAAGGAAGGAACAGATATCACTTTGGTGTCTTACGGTTCAACATTGCGTTTAGTGGAAGAGGCCTCAAAAGAGCTACAGACCGTTGGTATTGATGTTGAAGTGATTGATGTCCAATCGTTACTTCCATTTGATTTGAATCATGATATCGTAAAAAGCATAGCCAAAACCAATAGGTTGATGGTGATTGATGAAGATGTCCCAGGTGGTGCTTCAGCTTATATTTTGAATGAAATTCTAAATACTCAAAACGCCTATCAGCATTTAGACAGTCAGCCTAAGACGCTAACGGCCAAAGCTCACCGACCAGCTTATGGAACGGATGGCGATTACTTCTCAAAACCGTCCACGGAAGATATTTTTGAAGCCGTTTATAAGGTAATGCATGAAGTGAATCCTGAAGACTTTCCTCGATTGAGGTAAGAAATCATTACGTCATTGCGAAGCTCGCCAAAGCGAGATGTGGCAATCTTTTTAGTTATCTAATTCTATTTTGGAGATTACCACGTCGCACCGCTCCTCGTAATGTCGTCATCATATTTAGAATGTTCAACTTCAATAATCTGCCGATACTTCAAGGCCTTTAAACAATATGAGACGCATTGATTTTTATAGTTTCTCAAAAATGCCCTACATTTAAATTGTAAAATACTATTTGAATGTTTCCGGATTTTAATCGTTGGAGTTTGCCGTTACTGATTCTTGCCCTTCAAGGGTTTATTTTCGTGATTTTGTTATTGACGCGATACTTCAAAAAACATAATCTTTCAGATTTATTTTTGGGGCTCATACTGTTTTTGACTTGCTATACCCAAATCTGCTATACTGTAGGTTTTATGGGCTGGTATGATACCTTTAGGACTACTAAGATTAATTACTTCCTCATCAATATTGGTATTGCGCTGGCGCCGTTAATTTACTTCTATGTGAAGTCGATTACACAATCTAACTTCAAATTTAAAAAGAAGTATTGGTGGCATTTTGCTTTAGCTATTATTATAGTTGTCTTTAGGCTAGGTATCTATGTTTATGATGCCTTACAACCCAATTTTGACACCGTACAAAATGGCGTGCTAAAATTAGCTTGGGACGAAGCCATTTTGCAACCTATTTTAAGTTTTGTTGCGCCCGCGCAGATGCTTTTGTATTTGGCCTTTACCTTTCAGTTATTTTATAATTATAGAAGAAAAATAACGCAATATTTCTCTAATACCTATAAGCTGGAACTCAACTGGATTCTCACCTTCCTCATCCTGTTTTCACTATCGTTTCTCTATTCTAATATTCAAGAGATTGTCGGGTCATTTTTTGCTGATTTAGGCTATAAAGAACGTTGGTGGCTAAATCTTTATATGGCATGTATTACCCTCTTTATTGGAATTAAAGGCTACTTCACGGATACCACAAAATTAAATCGATTGAGTTTTAGTTTTAGCCCAAAAACCATCGGTATCCCAGAGCATGAAGGCGAGCCGACAAACCCCATTTCAGAAAAAGACAAAACCACAGTCACTGAGTTAATGGAAGTCCAACTCGTCTATCTCAACCCAGAGCTCAACTTATCCGACCTTTCCGAAATGGCCAATATGACGCGAGGGCAACTTTCCGAAATCATAAACACAGGCTTCGGAAAAAACTTTAACGACTATGTAAATGCTTATCGGGTTGAAGCCTTCAAAATCAAATTAAAAAATCAAGAGCATCAGCACCTCTCGCTCTTAGGTATTGCTTTAGACTGTGGTTTTAATAGTAAAGCCACCTTTAATCGGGTATTTAAGAAACTTACCAACCATTCCCCATCCGAATATCTCAAAACGCAACTCAATTAAGACGTCTCAAATCGTATTTGAGCCCTCCTGAGACGTTATAAGTCGCCCAGCGGTAGACTTTTCTTCAAATTTGTGTCATCATTAACTCTGAATCTATTCAGAAGAAATCACATCAAAGATGACACGATTAAAAACACTTTTCCTTTCAATTTTAAAACCTGTACTACAACCAAAATGGTACATGGATTTGGCATTTGCTATTCCTCGAATTTTATGTGGCTTATGGCTTACTGCAAGTTTTGGTGCCGATAAATTCGGAATGCCTTGGACATCAGATTCCCAAAACCTAAACCTGTTTGAGGTTGTGGCTTGGTTTCCAGATGATGTAAAAGCTTATGGAGGCATCTTTGCGATTGCACCAGTATTTTTTGCATGGATGGGTGCATTCAGCGAAGCGGTTGGCGGTCTTTTCTTATTACTAGGTTTAAAAACGAGGATCGCCTCTTTCTTAATTATGTGTACCATGCTCGTCGCCATTTTTATGCAAAAATGGAATCAAGGACTGTGGTCTATGCTTCCGGCTATGGGTTTCCTTTGGGCCAGCATCTACAATCTTATGTTAGGCTCAGGACGTTTTGGGCTAGACTATTTAATTACTAAAAAATTCAATAATCAATAAAAACGCTAGTATCATGAAACAGTTAATCACAATGACAATCGCATTACTAATGGGCGTCAACCTAATAGCTCAGAACCGAGTATCGCTTTCGGACTTTGAAAGCTTAAACAACACCAGTTGGAAAGGAAAATTGATCTATAAGGATTACCAATCTGGCAAGCAGGAATCCATCGACGCGACGATGCAAATTGAACTCAAAAACGGAAAAATCGTTATGAATGTGCAATACACCTATGAGCCCAGTAAGAATAATAAGAGCTCTGTAAAATTGAGAAACGATGGTACGTATTTTGGCAATGAAAAAATAGAACACTTTTCCAATACAAATGGCACAAAAACGCTAGTAACAAGTTATGTCGGTAAAGACAATGGTAAAAAAGCCAATATGCGTATGACCCGTACCTTAACCGATTCTACCTATTCTGTAGTTAAAGAAGTGACGTATTTCGGCGAGGAGAAATCCTTTGTAAGAAACCGCTATGACTATAAAAAAACATAAAGGATGAAACATATTAAAAATCTCATATTTGGAATTTTAGCACTGTCTTTTCTGAGTTGCGTACAACAAACACAAACTAAAAAAATTAGCTTTCAACTAAAGCTTGAAAACCCATCAGAGGTTACATCCGTAGGCCTAAGAGGTAATCTAGAACCGCTCTCATGGAAGAGTACTATGCCGCTTACGTACTTTGAAAAGGATAATGTTTATAGAACCGAAATAGAATTAAGTACAGCAAATTTTGATTTGGAATTTAAGTTTGTGGTCAATGATTCTGTATTTGAATTGAAAAACCAGAACAATCGACAAATTCAATTTAAATATGAGCCAGAAAGCATTGTATACAAAGCCATTTATAATGTACCTGAACCCATTGAATTATCTAGAAACGAATAGGAATTCTTAATTTGACTGAACAAAAGCCACAACTCTGTTGTGGTTTTTCTATTTTAGACATCACAAATTTTTAATCATTATATATGAAAACCAACTATGACCTCGGGCTTTTAATCCTTCGACTTGGCTTTGGTGGCTTAATGCTTACGCACGGTATCCCAAAATTAGAAATGCTAAATGATCCTTCCTCATTTGGCGATCCTATAGGATTAGGGTCAACAATATCCCTTATTCTCTGCCTCATTGGCGAAGTCCTTGCTCCTGCACTTTTAATCATTGGCTTCAAAACAAAACTGGCAGCTATACCAGCAGCTATCACCATGGCCGTAGCGGCCTTTGTAGTTCATGGCAATGACCCGTTACAAAATAAAGAGATGGCGCTTCTTTATCTCATAACGTTTACAGCACTGATTTTCACCGGCGCAGGACGCTATTCAATTGATGGGAGAAAGTGATAAAATAAAATGTTTTTAGTGTTTGGCATGAGCAGGGCCATGTTTGTCGAAAATTGTTTTAATACATTATCATTTTTTCGAGATTTGAACTATAATTTTAAAACAAACACTATGAAAACTAGATTATTAATTGCAGTAAGCGCACTATTACTTTTTTCTTCTTGTATAGTAAAATCATTACAACCGTTTTACAAAAAAGAACAACTTAACTTCGATACGCGTTTAATTGGTAAGTGGATAGACCACAGGGAAGGAACTTGGGAATTTGTTAGCTTTAAAACTGAATGGAAAAAAGAAAACAAAGAGCCTACAAAACTTATGAAGGAAGATCGTGAGGCTTACGAAAATTACAAAGATGGCTATGTAATGACCTATATAGAACATGGGAAAGAGGCCAATTTCATTGCTATGCCTTTTAAAGTTGGCAAAGCGGTGTATCTTGATGTAATGCCTTTTATATATGACACTGATAAAATTAACGACTTAATTTCACAGCACCTTCTAAAAACGCATTCCGTTGCGAGAGTAGATTTTTCGAACGATAAACCAATAGCCTTAAAATGGTTGCCAGAGTCGACAATAACAAGTCTATTTGAGCAAGAGAAATTAAGACTAAAGTTCGAAAAATCCGGTATTGATCAAGATTTAGTTTTAACCGATGACACCGAGGCCCTTAATGCCTTTTTACACAAATTTGAAAAATTCAAAGAAAATAACAAATGGGAAAATGATACAACCTATAAACTAAGCCCTCAAACCAGCAAATAACATGTCGAATATCGTTTCTATAAAAGAAGCTTATAAGCCCATTTTATTTAATGGGCTTTTGGCATTGATAATGTTTGTTACTTTACTCTTTGTATTTTCAAAAGGCAAAAGTCCAATTATCATTGACTACCTCTTCACAATGACTTTCATAGTGTTTTTAGCAGTTCCTATAACATTTAACTTGTATCAATTCATACCCAAGCTATTAAAGAGGCAACATTACATTACTTATATAGTTGCATTTTTATTGACATTGGTTGTCACTGCTTGGGCTTTTGATTATTCTTTTCAAATCATATTAGATTTAATTTTTCCAGATTACTTCTTTAGCTCTTATCTCAACAATTTCAATAGTTATCTTTTATTTGGAATTATTCTTCTTGCCACTACTTTACTAAAACTATCCAAAGATTGGTTTTATTTTAATGCTTCAAAAAACAAAGAACTCAAACAACGTAACGAGCAGGTAGAGACACAATTAATGGCACTACGTGCTCAAATGAATCCTCATTTTTTGTTCAATTCCCTGAACGTCATATACGCCATGGCGCTCGATAAAAACAAAAAAATAACCAAGGCCATCGTAGAACTATCTGATGTATTGCGCTATGTCATCTATGATGCCGACACCAAACGTGTGAGCCTTCAAAAGGAAGTGACTTTAATTGAAAACTACATCAAATTCCAAAACCACAGGACACCGATTGGTAAAAGAGTGCAGTTTAAACAGTCGATAAAAAATCCCCATTTTCAAATTTACCCCATGCTCTTTTTACCTCTTCTAGAAAACAGTTTTAAATACGGCTTATCTTTAGCAACCATAGAAAATCCTATTGACATAAATTTGGAACAAGGCAGAGACGCACTGAGTTTTAAGATTAAAAACCCTATTAGTCACATTAACGTCAATATTGAGGAGAAATATTCTGGTGTAGGACTTAGCAATCTCAAAAATAATCTTAATTTGATTTATGGAGATCGACATACGTTTAAGGTTGATAAATCTGAAACGCATTTTACAGTCTTTTTCAAGGTTCAAAATGATTAAGTCCAACAAAAAAATATTGAATTGCCTGGTCGTAGATGATGAAGTTTCTTCTCAAAATGTCCTACATCATTTTATAAAATCAACTGATGGTTTATTTCTTAGTGGTACCTGTTTCAGCTCCGATGAAGCTTTTAAATTTCTTGAAAGCAATTCCACGGTCGATGTCATTTTTTTGGATATTAACATGCCAAATGAGACGGGCTTGGATTTCTACAAACGCCTTGTAAATCCTCCAAAAGTTATATTTACTACGGCCTATCCACAGTTTGCCGTTGATGGTTTTGAAGTCAATGCTGTTGATTATTTGTTAAAACCTATTGCTTACGAACGTTTTTTATCAGCTGTGGAGCGGTTAACTTATCTAGACGATAATTCAATTTATGATTTTTTAGTTCTTAATGAAAACAAGGTGCTTCATAAGGTGAAACTCAAAGACATCTTGTATATTGAAGCCTTCGGCGATTATGTTAAAGTTCATACGGCTCAAAAAACCATAATGACGCTTAGTACTTTTACCTCTTTTCTAGAAAAATTACCACAGTATTTTCTTAGAATCCATAAGTCTTTTAGTGTAAATATGGAATATATTTCTATGTTAAAAGGTAATCAAATCATAATTAATCATCAACGTTTACCTATAGGACAAACCTTTAAGCCTGAAGTCTTAAAAGCATTAAATATCTAGCATGAAAATTGAATCCGTCGTCACCATAAAAAAAGAATTACAGCATTTATCTCATGCAGAGCTAATGGCATTGTGCCTGCGTTTAGCGCGGTTTAAAAAAGAAAATAAAGCGTTGCTCACCTATTTACTTTTTAAGGCGCATGACGAAGATGATTACGTGGCTTCTGTAAAAGAGCTATTGGATTCCGATTTTGAAAATATGAATACCAACAGCTACTTCTACATGAAGAAAACCATCCGCAAGATTCTTCGGCAGATAAAAACGTATGCTAGATATTCCAATAGCAAAACCACAGAAATAGAACTCCTCCTCTATTTTTGCGAACGTCTGAACGGCTTAAAACCAAATATTCACCGAAATCAGACATTGAAGAATCTCTACGCCCGACAAAAACTAGCCATCGCTAAAAAAGTAGCTGTACTACATGAAGATTTACAGTACGACTATACCGTTCAACTTGAAGAGTTAAGGGATTGACGTTTTTTTTGCTACCTTTCTACATCTAACACAACCATTTCGTTATGTATCCAATCCTAAGAAAAATTTTAGCAATAGTTATCGGCTGGTTAGCCGGTAGTGCAGTAAATATGGGCCTTGTGCAATTGGGACATACCATGTACCCTGTTGAAGGACTTGACCCCAATGACTTGGAAGCTATGGCCGAAATTATGCCCACGCTAAGTTCAGAACATTTTATATTCCCATTTTTGGCGCATGCGATGGGAACATTGGTTGGAGCCACAATAGCAGGACTTATTGCTCAGCAGAATAAAATGCGTTTTGCCATGATTGTCGGTGTTCTCTTCTTGCTTGGAGGTATCATGATTAATTACATGATTCCCGGCCCAACGTGGTTTACCATCGCAGATTTATTAATAGCTTATATTCCTATGGCCTATTTAGGTGGAACCATTGCTAAAAAGCTAAGTAAAAAGAGCGTATAAACGAACTTCAAAATTCAAGTTTTGCCCTAGTATTGGTGTAAAATTTCATTAATTTAGCCCTTCAAAATTTAAGACGCTTAATAGATGAAAAATACGCCCTTACACGAAACCCACGTTGCCTTAGGTGCCAAGATGGTTCCCTTTGCTGGCTTTAATATGCCCGTACAATACGAAGGTGTGAATATAGAACACGAAACCGTTAGAAATGCTGTTGGCGTTTTTGATGTATCCCACATGGGCGAATTTTTAATTGAAGGCCCTAATGCTTTGGATTTGGTTCAGAAAGTGTCGAGTAATGATGCGTCTAAATTAACCGTCGGAAAAGCACAATACAGCTGTATACCGAATGAAACTGGTGGTATTGTTGATGATTTAATTGTCTATCGTGTTAAGGACGACACTTATCTACTAGTCGTTAATGCTAGTAATATTGAAAAAGACTGGGCGTTTATATCCTCTAAAAATGATGTAGACGCTACGATGCGAAACTTGAGCGACGATTACGCGTTATTAGCCATTCAAGGCCCTAAAGCCGTTGAAGCTATGCAGTCCCTGTCTAGCCATGATTTGTCAGACATAAAATTTTACAATTTCGTTATTGGAGATTTTGCAGGCATAGAGCATGTAATTATTTCAGCGACTGGGTATACCGGAAGTGGCGGGTTCGAAATCTACTGTAAAAATTCTGAAGTAAAACAAATCTGGGACCGCGTATTTGAAGCTGGGGCTGACTTCGGAATAAAACCAATTGGCTTGGCCGCTCGTGATACCTTGCGTTTGGAAATGGGCTATTCACTTTACGGAAATGATATTGATGATACCACTTCACCTTTTGAAGCTGGTTTGGGTTGGATTGTAAAATTCACCAAAGACTTTACCAATTCTGAAAATCTTGCTGAAGAGAAAAAACGCACACCAGAACAAAAATTAGTGGCTTTTGAGTTAGACGAAAAAGGTATTCCAAGACAAGGCTATGAAATTGTAGATTCTAGCGGAAAAACCATTGGCCGAGTAACCTCAGGCACCATGTCACCTTCCCTCAAAACAGGCATTGGCTTAGGTTACGTACCTACAGTCTTTGCAGAACCTGGAAGCAAAATAAACATTCAGGTACGTAAGAAGGCGCTACCTGCGACCGTTGTAAAGTTACCGTTCTATAAAGGCTAATATTGGCCTGAGACGGCGAACGAATGAAGCAGGAACAGAGCAAACATAAAATACTTATTCTCGGCGTCAGTGGCTACTTGGGCAACGCCATTTACAAGGAGTTATCACCTTATTTTAGGGTATACGGGACGTATTTCACCCCTAAGAGGGAATGGGAACAGAATAAACAATTCTTTCACTATAATGTTGAAGAAGACGATATTTATGAGCTTTTAGAAGTCACTAAACCTTCCATCATCATCTCAGCCTTACGTGGTAATTTTCATGCGCAGACTATTGCACACGCGCACATTTCGGAGTATGCCTTGCAACATCAATCTAAAATTATATTTCTGTCCTCTGCCAATGCTTTTGACGCCTATAGCAAATACCCAAGCTACGAAACAGACAAAACCCTTAGCCATAGTATTTATGGACATTTCAAAATAAAGATTGAAAACATGTTATTGCGCTTACCCAAGCGTCAGGTTGCTATTCTAAGAATGCCCATGGTTTTTGGTACTAATTGTCCGAGGATACAAGAAATGCGACAATTAATTTCAGAAAAAGAAGCCGTAGAGATATTTCCAAATTTGATTATGAATGTGACCTTAGACAAAAAAGTCACCCAGCAAATCCATTATATCATTAATCGAAACAAACATGGTGTTTTTCATTTGGGCTCAACGGATTTGGTACATCATGATGAATTTATAAAAGATATCTTAGCCATAATTTCAGATGGTGCAGTATCTCTAAAACATGTGTTTACAACCAATGAAGACCGTTATTTGGCCGTACTGCCAAAATATAATGTATTGCCTAAACACCTTCAGATAACAAGCCAAAAAGTCCTTCAGGAACTAGAAAAATAGCTTGGTTTTGATTGAGGTATTTGCTAATTTACTAGAATTAAAATGATGTCAGACCGAGTGAAGTCGAAGTCAAACAAATAAAAATTAAATTACTCTTTTACTTTAAAACACATGAAATCACTAGACCAAGATACCATAGAAGCCAAACTCCTTCAATTCCCCGATTGGGATTATTTTGATGATGCCTTGCATGCCGAATTCGAGTTTGAAAACTTTAAAGATTGCTTCAGCGCCATGAGCCGAATTGCTTTTGAATGCGAAGCTCATAACCATCATCCAGATTGGTCCAACGTCTATAACGTCTTGAAAATCTCCCTATCCACACACGATGCAGGTGGCGTTACGCAAAAAGATTTCGATTTGGTGGAAGCCATTGAAGCTATTGTTGAGCCAGAAGAGTAGACGTTTTAAAAACATCCATAATTTGTTAAATTTGCGATGAACCTCTCGAGCGTTCAAATTTGAAATAAACACAAATAAATATCCCGATGTTTCGGGAATCAAAATATATTCTAATGGGAAGAGCTTTCGAATTTAGAAAAGCACGTAAAATGAAGCGTTGGTCAGCTATGAGTAAGGCTTTCACACGCATTGGCAAGGACATCGTAATGGCGGTAAAGGAAGGTGGTCCAGACCCAGATAGCAACTCAAGATTGCGTGCCGTAATACAAAATGCCAAGTCGGTTAACATGCCGAAAGATAATATTGAACGTGCCATAAAACGTGCATCCGATAAGAATCAAGGCGATTATAAAGAAGTGATTTTTGAAGGTTATGCACAACACGGTATTGCTGTATTGATTGAAACGGCTACCGATAACAATACAAGAACCGTAGCCAACGTCCGCTCCTACTTTAATAAAACAGATGGAAGCTTAGGCACATCGGGCTCTGTGGTATTCATGTTTGACCATACCTGTAACTTTAAAATCAAAGCCGACGATATTGACCTCGAAGAATTGGAATTGGAACTCATTGATTTCGGTGTTGAAGAAATCTTTGAGGACACCGATGAAGATGCCGATGGAAATGAAGAAACCAGCATCATGATTTACGCGCCGTTTGAAAGTTTTGGCAGTATTCAATCATACTTAGAAGAAAACAATCTTGAAATTATTTCCTCTGGTTTTGAACGCATTCCGCAAGTCACTAAAAAGTTAACTCCCGAGCAGGCCAAAGATGTTGAAAAACTTATTGAAAAGCTTGAAGAAGATGATGACGTACAGAATGTGTATCATACCATGGAGGAAAGTGCGGAGTAAGCACATCTAACAAAGTGCAACACACCCACTACACATCGCCATTTACAACGAAACAGTTTCCAATTGTTATAGTTTCGGAAAATGTAACAAATGCTGCAAATGTGGGTAGTTTGTTTAGAGCTGCAGATGCCTTCGGCGTAGAAAAATTGATTTTTTGTGGTGAGCATGTCAGCTTAGGAAAGCGTTTTACTAAAACGTCTAGAGCTACGGAGCAATATGTGGATTTTGCGTTGGAAACGGATGCAATTAAAGTACTTGAAGATTATCAATCATCTGCATACACCATTATCGGCTTAGAAATAACCAGCACTAGTCTTTCTCTTAAAGATTTTAAACTCAAACAGCATAACCCAATTGTTTTGCTGATTGGCGACGAAAATCATGGTATTTCAGAGCAAGCCCTAAATTTATGTGAGTATTGTATTCATATTGATATGTTTGGCAATAACAGTAGCATGAATGTAACGCATGCCACGAGCATAGCACTCTATGAGCTTACAAAGCAATTGCAAAATAAAAACCTATAGGTTCTCATTTGCTCTTTTTAGTAGCGTATTTAAAAATTCGGATTAACCCGTAAAGTATAAAAGCTATATTTAAATCATGAAAGTTAAAGACTACGTAAAAGGGAATCTACAGACACTTGCAATCATCGCTGGGATTGTTCTGTTCATTTATTTTATGTTTAAGATTAAGATCTTGTTGCTCTTTATTTTTGTGGCTATGGCAGTATCACTTATTTGTAGACCAATCGTAGTGGTCTTAACTAATAAGTTGCGATTTAGCAATACGCTTGCCGCCTTTACTACCCTAGTTTTTATGATTGCCGTGGTGGCCCTAATGCTTTGGATGTTTGTGCCCATTATTTTGGAACAAGGACAAATTGTATCCGAAATTGATCTTGATCTGGTTCGTCGCGATCTAAATGAGCTGAGTGTCCAAGCCAGCGAATATCTTGGTGTAGAACAGATAGATTTAGTGGAAACCATTAAGAACACTGAGTTTATGAATAATGTCAATAAGGAGTTTTTATCTCACTTTTCTGACTTTTTTGTTGTTCATGGTGCTGATATAATGGCTGGCATCTTTGCCGTACTGTTTATTTCATTTTTTATCCTGAAAGACGACCAGCTTTTAATTAGAGCAGTCACGGCCTTTGCCGAAAAGAAGAATGAAAGACGCTTTATGCTTGTAATATTTAAATCTCGAGTATTATTATCTCGTTATTTCTTGGGCCTAACGTTACAAACACTTACCATATCATTACTTTATTTTTTTCTATTGTTTAGTATGGATATTGAAAATGCACTTGCCATTGCCCTCGTTTGTGGCTTCTTAAATGTTGTTCCCTATTTAGGACCTTTAATTGGAGGTGCCGCCATGGCCTTAATAGTTTTGGCCAACAATTTGGCAGCAGACTTTTCAACTGAGCTATTACCAAAGTTCGTCATAATCGCCGTTGGGGTAGCCATAGTACAACTTTTGGACAATTTGGTATTTCAACCGGTCATTTTCGGGAAGAGCGTAAAATCCCATCCGCTAGAAATATTTATCGCCATTGTAATATTTGGGTTGTTGTTTGGGATTTTCGGGATGATTTTGGCGATTCCTGTTTACACTACAGTTAAAGTCATTTCAAAAGAATTTTTATCAGAATATAAATTTGTAAAGCGTCTCACTGAAAATATTTAGGGCTAACAAACAGTTAAGATTTAATATCTTTAGCGCATAAACCAACTTATGAATTCTAAAATTATCGCTAACGGTATTTTGAGGGCACTTGCTGTAATTATTGGCATTGCACTACTCCTCTATTTTATTTACGCCATTCGTTCGGTGATTGGTTATATAGCCATTGCAGGGGTTTTGTCCTTGGTGGGTCGACCGGCGATAGAGTTTTTAGAGAATCGTTTAAAATTTCATCCAACACTAGCGGTTATTACGGTTATGGTATTGTTTGTCCTACTCGTTTTAGGCATTATTTCGCTGTTTATTCCGTTGGTGATAGAGCAAAGTCATAATCTGGCTTTACTAGATGTAGACTTACTAAAACAAAACGTAGAATACATCTATTCTGAAATCATTGACTATTTCGGGATACGAAAAGTCGATGTTGAGACACAAATTGAAGAAGCCGAGATATTTTCAGAATTTGACTTTGGCATGATTCCAGATTTTTTAAACTCTGTAATTTCAGGCTTGGGAAGCTTTAGTATTGGTTTGTTTTCGGTATTGTTTATCCTCTTCTTCTTCTTGAAGGACAGAAGCCTTCTGGTGAACAGCATTCTATCTCTCTTTCCCAAAAGTGAAGAGTGGCGTTTATCACGCATTCTTATAACCATACGTGATTTATTATCGAGGTACTTTGGTGGTCTACTCTTACAACTGTTAATTCTATTTACCATTTACTCTATTATTCTATTGATTTTTGGAATTCAGAATGCATTGATCATTGCAACACTTTGCGCTTTATTAAATGTCATACCGTATGTTGGACCACTGATTAGTGCTATTTTAATTTGCTTATTGACGATTACGAGTAATTTGGGAGAAGACTTTCAAGCGGTCATTTTACCTAAGACCCTTTATGTAATGATTGGTTTTATCATCGCGCAGTTGGTCGATAATTTCTTTAGCCAACCTTTTATTTTCTCCGCAAGTGTAAAGTCTAAACCTTTAGAAATATTCCTAATCATTATCGTATTCGGATTGTTATTCGGAATTATGGGACTTATTATCGCAGTGCCTCTATATACAACCATAAAAGTTATTGCTAAGGAATTTTTAAGCGAATACCGTATCGTTAAAAAACTGACCAAAGATTTATAAGTTCCATGAATCTGAAATTGCTTCAACCCGAAGTGCAATCCTTTATCACTTCAAATTTAAAGTCGGATGTCGCCTCTTTAATTCTGAAGGGTTCTCCGTTTGAAGACATATCCATTTCTGACATTACAGAACAAATCGAAGCGAAAAAACGATGCGAAAAAAAATTGCCTACCTGGTTTGAGCACGAAGGTATCTACTACCCCAACAAATTGAATATTGAACAAACTTCGTCTGAAAAAACCGCCAATTACAAAGCCAAACTTATAAAAGACGAAAGCCTCATTGACATCACGGGTGGATTCGGTGTTGACAGCTATGCGTTTTCAAAACACTTTAAATCCGTGACGCATTGCGAACAAAACGCAACACTTGCCAATATCGCCAAACATAATTTTGAAGTCTTCAGAATAAAGAATATTGAAACTGTAGCCTCAGACGGCATCGAATACTTAAAGAAAAATGACCAGCCTTTTGATGTGTTATACGTGGACCCATCTCGACGTGATGAGGCAAAGAATAAAGTGTTTTTACTATCCGACTGTACGCCGAATCTTAAGACATTCAAGAATCTGTTCTTAAAGTATGCCAAAACCGTTCTCATAAAAACATCGCCTTTGCTCGACATATCAGCAACAATTTCTGATTTGGTTCATGTTAAGGATATTCACGTCGTTGCCGTCAAAAACGAGGTTAAAGAATTAATGTTTTTGTTAGAGCGTGACTATGAGGGCGAGATAAGTATACATGCAGTAAACCTTCATAGTGATAGTCAGGATGAATTTAGTTTTAAGCTATATGAAGAGTCTGAAGCAATAGTCAATTTTGGATATCCTAAAACATATCTCTACGAGCCAAATGTCTCTGTTTTAAAATCAGGAGCCTTTAAAATTTTGGCCAAAAAATTAGGCGTTTCTAAATTGCATCATCATTCGCATTTATATACGAGTGATAACATCGTAGAATTTCCAGGACGTTCTTTTAAAATTGAAACGGTAATTCCTTTCAACAAAAAGCAATTTTCAAAATTGGGTATTAAAAAGGCGAATGTCACAACCCGAAATTTCAATCTCTCAGTGCACGACATTCGCAAAAAGTTAAGCATAAAGGATGGAGGTTCGGTTTATCTTTTTTTTACGACAAACTCCGATGATGAAAAAATAATCATCGTTTGTTCTAAACTTTAAAAATTCCCGTTTCGGTAAAAGCATAGCAGTCGCAATCTTCTGGTGCATTCTTAGTATTTAAGCCCGTAAATAAGCTAAATGCCGGAAGTATCAATTCGCTTTCGGTAATTTGATAACACGGTAGTTTAATCCGTTGTTTGCCCTTGCCTTCAATGGTCACGCCAGGATGTGTATGCCCAGAAATCTGAAAACTTGAAGAATTTTCTCCTTTATCATGAATAAAGGTAAACGGTTCTATGACCAGTTCTGGCGCATGTAATTCTAATTGAAAACGCTCGATTACCGACTTTGAAATTCTATCATGATTACCCTTAATCAGCACTACTTTTAGGTCTTTAGATTTTGCTTTCCATTCTTCAAAGACAGTTAAATCCGTATTGCTTCCTGCATGAAACAAATCCCCAACAATCAAGAGTTTTTTTGCGTTAAAATGTTCAATTAAACCCATAAGACGTTCCAAATCCTGCTCCAAAATAGTTTTAGGCATAGGGATGCCGTATTTTCTAAAATGCGCGGTTTTACCAATGTGTACATCCGATAAAATCAAGGCACGCTCACGTTGCCAATATATAGCACGCTGATTGGTAAGCGTTAATTCTTCGGATTTAAGTTGAATGGGATGCTTTACAATCTGCATTAATCAATTTTCTGCGTTTGTGCTTTTATACGTTGAATTCGTTTATCCAAGCTTTCGTTACTCATGGTACCACGCAAGCTATCCACTTTTAATGGAAAGCTCAGCGGTGTAAATGAGCTTGCATATTTAACGATAATCTTTGAATTTGAAATACGTTCAAAGGCAGATTTTAATCGAGCTTCTTCTAATTGTTGATTAAATACTTCAGTATAAGCTTGTCTCAGCAATAAATTATCGGGCTCATGGTCTTCCAACACCCTAAAAATCAATCCTGAAGATGATTGCAAACTCTTGTTATTTTTTCGATTGCCAGGTTGCGATTGTACCACCAAGCCTGAAATCACGGCAATATCCCGAAACTTCCGTGATGCCATTTCCGATGCGTTGATGCTTGCTATGACGTCATCCATCAAATTATCCTTAGTCAAGATATCGGCAACATTGCCGTCATCCAACGGAATCGGTTGGTCACTCAACAACTCGAAACCATAGTCATTCATAGCAATGGTAAACGTCAGCTGTTTTAATTTACTAATCCGATAAGCAATTAGGCTAGACATCACCTCGTGGACCAAACGGCCTTCAAACGGATACATAAATAAGTGGTGGCCGTCTCGGGTTTCTATCATTTCCACTAAGAATTCATCGGCTTTGGGAATGTGTGAATTTTTGTCTTGCGTAGCAATCAAGGGATTCAAAAACCGAAGTTCTTTTTCTAATCGTTTAGGTTCTAAAGATTGTGATAATTTTAAGCGCAAATAATGACTTAAATGCGAAGTCAATGGCAAACGACCGCCCAACCAACTTGGCGTAATCGCCTTTTTGGCTTTGCTTCGCCTTACGAGTGCCGACATATCTTTTATGGTGACCAATTCCAAAACACGACCCGCCAAAATAAAGCTGTCGCCTGGTTTTAATTTCGAAATAAAAAACTCTTCAATCATTCCGACATAACCTCCGGAAATAAATTTCACCAACATCATAGCTTCGCTCACAATCGCGCCGATATTCATACGATGCAACATACTGATACGTCTGCTTTTTACTTTATATAAGCCATCCTCGTCGTCAAAAACCACTTTATGGAACTCCTCATAAGTCGATAAGGTTTTTCCGCCCTTGGTAATGAAATTAAGACACCATAACCATTCGTCCTTAGTCATATAACTAAAGGCGTGGGTTTCATGAATCAATTCGAATAATTTATCCGAATCAAAACCTTCGCCGACAGCATTGGTGACCATAAATTGCACAAGCACATCATAGGTCAATACCATTGGGTCTCGCGACTCTATCTCTTTATTTTTTATAGCTTCTTTTAAGGCTGAAACTTCAACCAATTCTAAGGAATGTGTTGGTACAAAGTAAATTTTTGATTTCTCATACGGCGAATGCCCCGAACGTCCCGCACGTTGTACGAAGCGTGCCACACCTTTTGCAGAACCAATCTGAATAACGCAATCCACAGGTTTAAAATCAACGCCCAAATCCAACGAGGATGTGCAAACCACAGCCTTTAAATCGCCTGAAGAAATACTGTCTTCTATCCAATTGCGCAGTTTTTTATCGATAGACCCGTGATGAATGGCCAACAATCCCGCCAATTCAGGTGCTGATTTTAAGATTAACTGATACCATAATTCTGATTGTCCTCGGGTATTGGTAAATATGAGCGTCGTGGTATTTTCGTAAATAATAGGTATAATCTTATCCACCATTTTTGCGCCCAGATGTCCTGCCCAAGGTAAAACTTCAATCTCATCAGGAAGCACGGAAATGACATCCAGCTTTTTGTTTTGTTTGGCCACAACTTGCGTGGTCTTCAAACCTTTGTAAGGTAAAAGGACATTTTTTGCTTCTTCTAAATTTCCAATGGTTGCGGTAATGCCCCAAATCTGAAGTTTAGGCGACAGATTTTTCAATCGTGCTAAAGTCAATTCCGTCAAAACCCCACGTTTGTTTCCCAGGAGTTCATGCCATTCGTCTACTGCGACACACTTCAAATCCTTAAACCAGCGCGAATTCTTTTTCTGACTAAACAGCAAATGCATCGTTTCAGGTGTAGTCAGTAAAATATCGGGCATTAATCGCTCTTGTTGACGCCGAATTTTAGTTGGTGTATCGCCGTTTCGAACTTGCACGGACCAATCCAGTCCAATCTCATCAATGGCAGTAGACATAGCCTTTGCCAAATCCTTAGCTAACGAGCGCAAAGGGCTAATCCAAAGCAATTTTAAACCTTTTGGATAGTTTTCGGGATGGTTGAGATAATCCACAACAACCGCCAAAAATACCGAATAGGTTTTACCAAATCCTGTTGGGGCCACCACCATACCACTGTAGCCATTGGCATAGCGTTGCCAGGTCTGCATCTGAAACGGAAACGGCGCCTGCGCTTTTTCCGCCATCCAATTATTGATGATGCCAATCCCCGTACTTTCTTTGAATGTGCTCACGATGCCGTAATCAATTGTTTTACAGTTTCTATGGTATCAATCTCTTCGGCTGGTTTATCTTTTCTCCATCGGGCAATCCGAGGAAAACGTAGAGCCACACCCGATTTATGACGATTGCTCAAAGCAATGCCTTCAAAGGCGATTTCAAAAACGAGTTCAGGTTTTACCGTTCTCACAGGACCAAATTTTTCAATAGCATTCTTATTGACCCAACGGGAAATCTCTGTTATTTCTTTATCTGTTAAGCCGGAATAGGCTTTGGCCACGGTAACCAAACCTTCGTCTTTTTTTACCGCGAAAGTGTAATCAGTATACTTTGAACTTCGGCGTCCACTCCCCTTTTGTGCGTAAATCATTACTGCATCTATGGTCAGCGGGTCCACTTTCCATTTCCACCACTCGCCTTTCTTTCGACCGGTATGGTAAGGCGAAGCTTTCTGTTTGAGCATTAAGCCTTCACTATTAATGGCTCTGCTGTTCTCCCGGATGCTACAGAGCTCGTCCCATTCTTCAAAATGAACGATATGCGATAGTTTTATATAGTTTGAAAGTGCCACGCTATTAAACAAAAACTCAAGTTGACTCCGACGTTTTTCCATCGACTGATCTCGAAAATCCTGATTTTCCCATTCCAATAAGTCATAAGCATAGAAACCAATCGGGACTTCTTCGAGTAATTTCTTACTGACATTCTTTCGATTCAATCGTTTTTGAAGGTCGTTGAACAGCAAAACGTCATTGTCTTTCAACGCCAGAATCTCCCCGTCAATCACAAAATCATGTTGAAAGCTCGAAAACGCCTCCACTAATTCTGGAAATTGTTCGGTAACCAATTCTTCGCCACGCGACCATATAAAAATTTCTTCATTTCGCTTCACGATTTGTCCTCGAATACCATCCCATTTTTGTTCCACTTGCCAATCGCTGGGATTGCCCAACTCAGGTAATTCTTTTTCCAACGCATAAGCCAACGCAAACGGATAAGGTTTGGAGTTATCGTAATTAATATGTGTGCCTTGCACCAAAGCATCAAACGTAATATCGTCGACAGACCAGCGTCCAATAATACTATGCATCAATTGGTTAGCGTCAATGCCGGTAAGTTTCGCCAAGGCATTAACTAAGGTCTTTTTGGATACGCCTATTCTAAAACTTCCTCCTATCAATTTATTAAAAATCAATCGTTCTTGCTGTTCTAATCCCGACCAAGCCTCGAGAACAAATTTCTTTTTCTCTTCATCCGATTTCGGTTTTAAAGTCCTAAGCTCCATCATCCATTCATGAAGTGTGATATTAATGTCGTGCGTTGGTTTAGGCAATAATAAGGCTATGGTTTCGCCTAAATCGCCAACGGTGCTGTAGCTTTCCAAAAACAACCATTCCGGGAGTTCTGTGATTTCCATACACCATTGTTTCATCAAAGTGGTCTTTACCGGTCTTGGTGGACGTTTACCAGTAAATAATGCAATTAGCCAGAGTTTATCTTTGTCGGGTGCAACTTTAAAATACTCTACCAAGGCATCAATCTTAGCGTTGGTTTTATTCGTAATCTCTATGGCGCTGATGAGTTGGGAGAACTGTTTCATTCGGTATCCGCTTTTTCCAATTCTTTTTCGGCAGTCGCCATAGCATCGTTACCATATTCGGTTATTAACTCATCGGCTTTTATTCCGATTTCATTCAAATATTTCGAAAACGTCGCTTGGGAACCATGAGTGACATAAACTTGCTCAGCTTCTGAAGCCTTTACTGCAGAAATTAAACCATCCCAGTCCGCATGGTCACTAACTGCAAATCCTGCATCAACAGCCTGCCAACGGCGATTCCCACGAATCTGCATCCAACCTGAGCAAATGGCCGTCGCAGGATTCGGCAATCGTTTCAATAATCGGGAACCCAATAATGCCGGTGGTACAATCACAATTTTATTCTGAAGGGCTTTCTTATCAAAATCATTAGTCAGGAGTTGCGTTTTGGGTAAATCAATTCCCGAGCCCTGTATCGCTTGATTCAAACGGTGAATGGAATTATGCACATACATCTCATCAGTACCATCTAGCAATGACATAATACGTTGCGCTTTTCCTAAGGAATAGCCAATAAAGACTGAGGTTCGGTTGTTTGCCTTATTAGTTTCGTGCCAGGATTGCATATCCGATTGTAACTGTTCTTCAGTTTTCCAATTATAAATCGGCAAACCGAATGTACTTTCGGTAATAAAGGTGTGGCATTTTATGGATTCGAATGGCGTTGTAATAAAATCGGGCTGAATTTTATAATCTCCCGTAAAAACCACCACTTCGCCTTTATATTCCAATCGGATTTGTGCGGAACCAATGACATGACCAGCCGGGAAAAAACTGACATCCACACCATTGATTTTGATATGATGGTTATATGGAATACTTTCAATATTAATGTCTGCACCGATTCTGTGCTGAAGAATCGCCTTAGAATCATCCACACAAAGATACCGTTTCATGCCCCATCGTGCATGGTCCGCATGCCCATGTGAAATAATCGCATAATCCACAGGAAACCAAGGGTCTAAATAGAATTTTCCAGGAATACAATAGATTCCCTTCTTAGTGAATTTGATGTAAGACATGTTGGTTATTTTCGAAATATGAAGCTACAAAAATGACAATGAAATTGATTGAAGTTTTTGTTAAATAGGACTACTTTTTTGTGCTCCATTCCATTTATTTTAAACATAAAAGCATCAAAAAAGTCAAAAGGTGACATAAGTCATCTTTTATCCTTACCTGTGATTCTAACTTTGTATCTATAATTAAAACCTAATCATTATGACTACTTTATATCAAAAAATTGAACGAGAATGGACTGAGAATTTTCTAGGATATACAGCTATGGCTATTGTCCTTTCTACTTGTATTGGTTCTGTAGCAATCATGACCTCTGTAATGCAAGGCAATGGTTTCTTTCAGATGTTTCAGGTGTTTTTGGTAGTGTGTGCTTGCAGTATTCATAATGCATCGATATTAACCGTACAAAAGCCGTCAGTTGTATTAAAATTACTTATAGCTAGCGTTTTAACCAGTTTTTTAGTTATGACATTCGGCGTAGCTTTCAGTTAAAATAACCTAATTTTTTAATGTTGCCCTGAGGTTTTATATCTTTATTCCTCAGGGCTTTTTATATGGAAAACTCAAGCGAAACACGTTGCGAAAATTGTATTATTAGGAAGTTGAATGCACTCAATGCCCTAAACAAAAATGAATTGAAGCGTATCTCAGACAGTAAAGTAACCAAACGCGTTAAAAAAGGTGAATCCATTTTTGAAGAAGGTGAAAAACTAAATGGCGTTTTTTGTGTACGCAGTGGTGTATCAAAGCTTTCAAAACTTAGCGAAAATGGTAAAGACCAAATTGTGAAGCTTGTAAAAAAAGGAGAACTCCTAGGTCAACGTTCTGTAATTACTGAGCAGTCTGCCAATTTAAAAGCTGTTGCCCTCAATGATATGGAGGTGTGTTTTATAGCAAAACAAGAAATTTCAACAAACATTGAGGGCAATATAAAATTCACTAAGGAATTACTTCTTAGAATTGCCGATGACTTAAAAACATCTGAAGATGCGTTAGTACTGCTGGGTCAAAAAACGGTAAGTGAACGACTATTGGAACTATTTAGATATGTAAAAGATAATTTTGGTTTAGATGCTGATGGCTACTTAGCTATTTTACTTACGCGAGAAGATATGGCTAATATTATTGGAACGGCGAAAGAGGTCACTATTCGGACAATATCAAGTCTCAAAAAAGAGGGCTCTATTGAGACTGATGGAAAACGTATTAAATTGTTATAACAATAAAATTTCGGGCTTAATTTTGAACCCTTATACATTTCGTAACGGACCTATTTGCATTTTTAGAATAGCTATCTACCTCATCTTTATGATAATGATACTTCCTCCAAAAAACACAAAAAAAATATTGCGTTCTTTAATATGAAAAGTTACATTTGCATCCGCATTTGAGAGACGTTCTTTTAAAAATGTATTGGAGAGGTGCCAGAGTGGTAATGGAGCAGATTGCTAATCTGTCAACGCGTAAGTGTTGCCCGGGTTCGAATCCCGGTCTCTCCGCAACTTTGAAATGGTAACCAAATCGGGGTGTAGCGTAGCCCGGTTATCGCGCCGCGTTTGGGACGCGGAGGTCGCAGGTTCGAATCCTGCCACCCCGACAAGTTGGAGGTCGTCACGCCTTGAAACGTGACAAACCCGACATCATTTAATTGCAAATTTTGTGATTAATGGTGGCATAGCTCAGCTGGATAGAGCACCTGCCTTCTAAGCAGGCGGTCCTAGGTTCGAATCCTAGTGCCATCACTACATTAAAACCCCGCTATTAGCGGGGTTTTTGCTTTTATAGCTCTACCTTAGTGATCTTCTTAAAACTTGTTTTATGTACTAATTATGACTAAATTTACACTAAGAACGGACTTAAAACGGACTTGGGGGTTAATTACAATAAAAAATCCTTTCGCAAACGATGAAAGGATTTTATATCTAGAAATACTGTTAAGTATTAGAACGTGTGATGCATACTAAACTGCAACTGCCCTTTTTGCCAATTTACCGTTGTCTGTTCCATCCATCCCAATTGAAAACGTATACTGTCCGTTAGCGAATAACCAAGTCCTAAATAGGTCCGGTTTCTGTCAAAAAACTGTACGCTTCTTCCGTCACCAATACGTCGCTCCCCATTGATAAAGATTTCATTGTAAAAGGCAAAATACCATGTATTTTTATTAAGATTATCACCTTTAAAAGGAACGTTAACAAATAGGTTATAGCGATATCTGGTTCTAAAATCCTGATCTTCTACAAAACGTTGCTCGTACCGAATGCGGTGCGTAAGGAGAAGTTTTTTCCAAATAGTTTGGCCGAAAAGCGCTTCTTGGTAAATCCTGTTTTCTGACACTGGTGCATCAATTTCTGTTCCGAATTGTCCAGAGGTAATATTTGCATATCCTAAGGTAAATTTAACCCCAGAGTCTTTGGGGGTATAGGTTACACCAGTTCTTAGAAGCAGTTGTTCCCTATCGCCAATGCCACGCCAGTCACGGTATTGATAATCACCTTGCAACCCCCAATTAGATTCACCGAAGGTGGTGTTCCAAAAGTACATATACCATGCACCTAATTGGTCTTCATCGGGTCCTTGGGCAAATACATTTGAAGTACCAAGGCATAAAAATACAATAACAATATAATTTTGAATGGATTTCATATTACTTAGCTTTTGCAAATTTAGGAAGACTTGTAATGGTATCTTCCAAGAATTCAACTTTACCAGATTGCATGTTGTAAACAGCACCCACAATTAAAGTCTCTCCTGCTTGGTATTTCCGACTCAAAAGTGGCTCAAGGTTTCTCAATAATTTTACTTGTTCTCTAACATTTTCGTGTACTGCAATATCCAATTCTTCCACGTCCGACAAATTGGATTGTTTGGCCTTGAGCGATGCTGGCTTAATAGCGTTGATTAACGTTACAACGTGTCCTGGCGGATTTTCTGGAAGTTTCATTGCCGCATCAACTGCTCCACAGCTTTGGTGTCCTAAAACCACAATAAGTTTAGTATCTAATGCCGCAACAGCATATTCTATAGTACCGTAAGAAGCCTCTGCCATAACTTGCCCCGCGGTTCGAGTTATAAATAAGTCTCCGACACCTTGATCAAAAATAATTTCGTTTGGTACGCGACTGTCTGCGCAACCAATTATGGTAGCAAAAGGTGTCTGGCCTAACTCTGTATTTCTAAGATCTTCATCCGTCTGTCTTGGAGATATACTCTTATTTTCGGCGAAGCGCTTATTTCCATAAATCAATTTTTTTAAACCGTAGTATGGATCGGCGTACGCGCTATCACGGTCGGCGAAGTACATGTTTTTTTCAAGTTTCAATAATTCTGAAATTTTTTGGGTCTGACTAAATAATCCAAAGGACGAAAATAGCATGAAAAGGCATAAAATATTCTTCATAGTGTTTAGGTTTTTATTAAAAATGTTAGACAAATTTAAAATAAATTTTAATGTCAAATTTTCAATTAACAAAATTTTAATAGTATTACTATTAAAATTAAAAAGCTAAACTTTTAAAAAAAAAAGTATAACAAATATTTTAAAAAGAATAACGGATTTTATGTTTCTGATATTAAGAATTTTAAAAAATACTAATTAGTTTTACTTGTATTTTATTAGGGATAAGTGGTGTGTTCTGTATTTTCACGCTACCCCGTATTCGATGGATTTAATAGGGATGTAGCGCAGTCTGGTAGCGTACTAGCATGGGGTGCTAGGGGTCGTCACGCAATGCGTGATCATCCCTCATAAGTATAGCCATTTTTAGATTTAATAGAGTTTTACAATCTCATTAGAAATTCTATTTTTACCGTTCATTAGATTTTTAGAAAATTACTCGGGATGTAGCGCAGCCTGGTAGCGTACTAGCATGGGGTGCTAGGGGTCGCTGGTTCAAATCCAGTCATCCCGACAAGTTAAAGCTAAAAGACTTGCGTAGAAAGTTCACTTTCTTAAGCAGGTCTTTTAGCTTTAAATAAATTAAAGCTTTGCTTTAATTTGCTACAATAGCGATGTAAATGGATACTTTAAATCCATCTTCAATCAAGACAGCTTCCCGGTCTTATACATCACAAACAAAATGACAATAGGAATCGCCAATAGACCAACATGCCATAAATCCGTCTGAAGAAGAGACGGATACATCAACAATGTTATGACGTAACCGCCAACAGCACCGCCGAAATGGGCATCGTGGCCAATGTTACCAATACGTTTTTTCATACCAATAATAGAGTATAATAGATAGCCTATTCCGAAGATGTAGCCTGGTATAGGAATCGGGATAAAGAACATATAAAGACTCATATTAGGGTCTAGTAATATAGCCGAATATAATATTCCGGTGACCGCACCACTCGCGCCAATGGCACTGTACCAGTCTTCATGCTTATGAAAATAAAGTGATAACAGATTCCCAAAGAGTAGACTTGCAACGTATATGATGATAAAATTGAGATTCCCCAATCGTGATAAAACCACATTCGCGAAAAAGAACAAGGTCACCATATTAAAGAGCAGATGTGTTGTATCCGCATGCAAAAACCCAGAACTAAACATTCTAATTTGTTCACCACGCTTTATGGCACCTACGTTAAATTTGTAGCGTTCAAAAAACAAACGGTCACCAAAACCCTTAAAGGAGATGATGACATTTACAGCGATAATAATCAAGGTAACCAGACCTAAATTCAGCATAAACTTTAATCTTAGATTTTAAATATACTCTATCTTTGGCGCAAATTTAATATTCTTTGATGCAACTTCTGGCCTACATCCTGGTTTATCCGTTTCTCTATCTCATTTCCATTTTACCGTTTCGGTTGTTGTATGCATTTTCAGACCTTTTATACCTTTTCGTTTATAAACTATTTGGTTACAGAACTAAGGTGGTAACATCTAATTTAAAACTGGTTTTTCCTGAAAAATCAGATGCAGAAATAAAGAGCATTGCCTCAAAATTTTATCATCACTTATGTGATATGATTGTGGAATCAATCAAATCAATGACAATTTCTAGAGAGGAATTGAAAAAACGCTACAAGTTTTCAAATATTGAACTCGTTAGAGACCTAGAATCTCGACAAAGAAGTGTGATGTTAATGTGTGGCCATTACGGTAGTTGGGAGTGGGTGTTTATTCTTCAAACTTACATTGGCTACAAGGGTTACGCGGTTTACAAACGACTTGCGAACAAATACTTTGACCGTTTGGTGAAACGTATCAGAGCTAAACATGATACCTACTTAATTACGACTAAGGAAACATTTTCCATATTGTCTGAATCCCATAAAAAGAGAGAATTGACCATGTATGGCTTTGCGGCCGACCAATCACCAAAACGAGACAAAGCCTACCATTGGGGGGAATTTATGCGTATAAAAGTACCAATGCATACTGGTGCTGAAACCTTAGCTAAAAAAATGGATTTGGCTGTGGTGTTTTTTCGAGTAAAACGTTTAAGACGCGGTTATTATATGACCACTTTTGAAACGATTACGGAAAATCCAAATCATTATCCGGATTATGAGATTACGGACATGTATTTCAATTTAATTGAGAAACAGATTCACGAAGCGCCACAATACTATTTATGGACGCATAAGCGCTGGAAGCATAAGGACCATGTTCCGGAACAGTTTAAAAAATCTTGAGGTTTTAAATTTCTATTCATTTTGCCTTGATGCAAAACGAACCAATCCCGAAGCGTCGGGACACAATCAAAATATAGGGAATTGCTCTCGCACCACTCGCTCTCGGAATTGCGTGCTTGAAGTTTCGCTTCGCATCTCCATTCCTTCGCTCATTATTCCTGAATTTTGATGCTCAATTCTGCGAATTGATTAAGGACTCGCCCTACGAGTTACGTTCTGCTAACTCTTAATTTCTATCATGACGCCAGTCAAGTAAATTTCTAAAAGTCTCCTTCTTACTTGAAACTCAATTATAACTTAAACCAGTCGTTAATTTCTGATGTCTGCTTGCAATCCTTATCTAAAAGAGATTTGTGGACAAATTCATTATTACAAGATGAATACTGATAGTCCTTTTCCCATTCTTCATGGTTTTTGGATAACGCAATAATACTGTCACAGACGAATTCAATTTCGGCATTGGTTGTCGTTGGGTGAATGCTCATGCGTATCCAACCCGGTTTACGCACTAAATCACCAATAGATATTTCATTGGTTAATTCTTGGGATTTTTGATAATCGACATGAAGCAAATAATGCCCATAAGTACCTGCGCAACTACAACCACCTCGGGTTTGTACACCAAACTTATCATTGAGTAATTTCACACCTAAATTATAGTGCAAATCGTCAATGTAAAATGAAATGACACCCAAACGGTCTTTATGTTGACCCGCCAGAATATTGATATTTTCAACATCGTCAAGGCGATTGAAAACATAAGACACCAACTCATGCTCACGTTTTAGCATCTTGTCAACGCCCATTTTTTCTTTCAAGTTAATGCAAAGCGCTGTTTTTATGGTTTGAAGAAATCCTGGTGTACCACCATCCTCACGGTCTTCAATATTATCAATATACTTATGTTCGCCCCATGGATTCGTCCAGCTAACGGTGCCACCACCGGGACAATCAGGCACCATATTTTTATAGAGCTTTTTATTGAATACCAATACCCCAGAGGTTCCTGGGCCACCTAAAAACTTATGTGGTGAGAAGAATATGGCATCCAAATAACTGTCTTCATCTTCAGGATGCATATTAATATCTACATAAGGTGCGGAACAGGCATAATCTGCAAAGCAAACCCCGCCATGTTGATGCATCACTTTTGCAATAGCATTTACTGGATTTTGAATCCCCGTTACATTAGAACCTGCAATGATGGATGCTATCTTAATAGTACACTCTTTGTAATCGTCTAAAAGTTTTTCAAGATTTTCCATACTGAACAAACCATCGTTCCCTGGAGGAATGACCTCAACTTTGGCAATGGTTTCTAACCAAGACGTCTGATTGGAATGATGTTCCATATGCGTCACAAAAACCACAGGTTTCATGATGTCAGGCACATTGGTATGCTCACGAAGATTTTCAGGAACTTTTAAGCCTAGAATACGTTGGAATTTGTTTATGACACCCGTCATTCCATTACCCGACACAATCAACACATCATCCTCGTTGCAGTTGACATGTGTTTTTATGATTTGCTTCGCTTTATGATACGCTTTAGTCATGGCTGTACCAGACACTGTCGTTTCTGTATGTGTATTTGCTACGAAAGGTCCAAATTCGTTTAGCAACTTCTCCTCTATCGGCCTGTACAAACGTCCTGAAGCCGTCCAATCTGTATAGATGATTTTTTGCTCGCCATAAGGAGACTTGAAAGTTTGATCACAACCGACAATATGTTGCCTGAATTGCTCAAAATACCTCTCTAATTCTGAAGTTTCTAATCTATCTGCTACAAGTGGTGTTGCCATTTCTATTTTGGTAATAGTGCAAGGTACTAAATATTAGCGATGTGCTTTATTTCTCCGATGATACGGTCAGCTAGTGTGTCTGCTTCAGATTGACTTGGTGCTTCCGTATAAATTCGAATTATCGGTTCGGTATTACTTTTTCTTAGATGTACCCAAGAGTTGTCAAAATCTATCTTTACACCGTCAATTGTAGTCAAACGTTCGTGACTATATTTTTCTTCCATCGCCTTCAAAAGACCATCAACATCCAATTCTGGTGTTAACTGAATCTTTTTCTTGCTCATAAAATATAACGGATAAGACGCTTTCAATTCGCTAACCGACATTTTCTTCTCGGCCAATAGACTTAAAAATAAGGCAATGCCGACTAAAGCATCACGGCCGTAATGCGATTCTGGATAAATAATTCCCCCATTGCCTTCACCACCAATAACGGCGTTATTTTTTTTCATGAGACTCACTACATTGACTTCGCCTACGGCACTAGCCTCATAAGTACCACCATGCTTTTCGGTGACATCCCGTAGCGCTCGCGTAGAACTCATGTTACTCACCGTGTTTCCAGGTGTTTTACTCAATACATAATCGGCACAAGCCACAAGTGTGTATTCCTCGCCAAACATCTCACCGTTTTCATCCATAAAGGCCAGTCGGTCGACGTCTGGGTCCACCACAATCCCCAAGTCAGCACCTTCTTTTTTAACAGCTTCGGACAAGTCAGTTAAATGCTCTTTTAAAGGTTCTGGATTATGCGGAAAATGCCCCGTAGGCTCACAGTAAAGTTTCTCGGTATGAACCCCCAATCGGTCCAGCAATAAAGGAATGGCGATTCCTCCTGTAGAATTGACGCCATCTACCACTACCTTAAAATTGGCTTTGTCGATTGCTTCGGCATTGACCAAAGGCAAAGCCAAAACCTCATCGATATGCATATCAATATACGCTTGATTCTTGGTGATTTTTCCCAAATCATCAACTTCAGCGAAGGTCATGTCATTGCTTTCGGCAATTTCCAGAATTTTCTGTCCTTCTTCGCCATTCAAAAACTCGCCATCGGAATTCAGTAGTTTCAAGGCATTCCATTGTTTGGGATTGTGGCTGGCCGTTAAAATGATACCACCATCAGCATGTTCCATAGGCACGGCGATTTCAACCGTTGGTGTAGTGGATAAGCCTAAATCAATAACATGGATACCAAGTCCCACGAGCGTATTCATTACTAAATTCTGAATCATCTCGCCAGAAATTCGGGCATCGCGACCAACAACCACACGGTAATTTTCTTTATTACGTTGTTGCTTAATCCAAGTACCATAGGCTGAAGCGAATTTTACGGCGTCAATAGGCGTTAAATTCTCTTCAACAGCACCACCGATGGTGCCTCTAATTCCTGAAATTGATTTTATAAGGGTCATATAGTTTCTATTTTCAGCAAATATAAATAGAATGTCGATTTTGTACGCACGAATTCGTAATTTCGAAAGGTGAATTTTCTGGCACATATCTTTCTTTCGGGCGACAATGAACTCCTTACGCTCGGTAACTTCTCGGCTGACGGCGTTCGGGGAAAACGCTACAAAACATATCCAAAGGAAATGCAAGCCGGAATCATCCTTCACCGGGAAATCGACACCTTTACCGATGCACATCCTACAGTTAGAAAAAGCACCAAACGTCTGCATAAAAATTACGGTCACTACAGCGGGGTAATAGTCGATATTTTTTACGACCATTTTCTGGCTAAAAACTGGAGCGACTATTCCTTAATTCCGCTAGAAGTAAATGTCGAAAATTTTTACAAGAGCCTTACCAAACATTTGGAAATTATGCCTCCTCGCTTTCAAAAACTGACACCCTTTATGATTGAAGACAATTGGTTGCTGAGTTACGCCTCACTTGAAGGCATTCAAAAAGTGTTGAATGGCATGAATCATAGAACAAAAGGTAAATCTGGCATGCATGAAGCCACTAAAGAATTAAAGCAATACTATTCTGAATTTGAAGCAGACTTCACCAGCTTTTTTGCCGAATTAATTATTTTTAGTGAGGAAAAACGCTCACAGATAGAAAAAGAATTCCATATATGAAACGATTTTTAGTTTACTTATTTCTCAGTGCTTGTTTCGTATCCTGTAAAAAGGACATAAAATCTACTGAAGAAAAGACAACACCTAAAACAGGTCTTATTACCAAAAACGCTATGGTGGTCAGCGCCCGTGAAGAAGCCAGTAAAATTGGCGCAGACATTATGAAAAAAGGAGGCAATGCCTTTGATGCTATGATGGCTACAGAAATGGCTTTGGCCGTTGCTTATCCGTATGCAGGAAATCTTGGCGGTGGTGGCTTTATGGTGTATCGTTTAGACGATGGTTCTGTGGGGGCGCTCGATTATCGTGAAAAAGCCCCGCAATCAGCAACTAAAGACATGTATCTCGATGATAAAGATGAGGTCATTAAAGACCTAAGCGTTGTCGGCCCTATGGCTATTGGCATCCCAGGAACTATTGCTGGTGTTTTTGAAGCGCACAAACGTTTCGGAAAGCTACCAGTAAAAGAGGTATTGCAACCGGTTATCGATTTAGCAAATAACGGCTTTGTGGTCACTAAAAATCAAGAAGCACGCTTTGCAGAAAAGGATAGCATTTTTAAAGCCGTCAACGGTCATAAATTGTTATTCAATAACGAATTGAAGGCAGGCGATAGAGTCATGAATTTTGCACTCGCCGAAACCTTAACCCGAATTGCAGAAAACGGCAGGGATGAATTTTATTCAGGTAAAACAGCTGAGATTTTAGTTGAAGATTTAAACAAACGCGGTAGTATTATCACTTTAGACGATATGAAGGCTTATGGAGCTAAATGGCGAGACCCGATTCAATTTAACTATAAAGACCTTAAGATTATTTCCATGTCGCCACCATCGTCCGGTGGTATCTGCCTCAACCAGATTATGACCATGATAGAACCTTTTGATTTAAGAGGTTACGGCCATAATTCGCTCAAGGCCATTCAGGTGATTGCTGAATCCGAAAAACGCGCCTATGCCGACCGCAGTTATTATTTGGGTGACCCTGATTTTGTGGATATTCCTGTCGCAACCTTAACGAGTGATGTGTATCTCAATCAGCGTATGTCCGACTTTTCTTTTAAGGCACCAACTCCAGTTGATTCTATAAGTCATGGGACCATTACCGGATATGAAAGTGACCAAACCACCCACTACTCCATTGTTGACCAATTCGGAAATGCTATTGCCGTAACAACAACCTTAAATAGTGGTTATGGTTCTAAAGTCTATGTGGACGAACTCGGTTTTTTTCTTAACAACGAAATGGACGATTTTAGCAGTAAACCTGGCGTTCCTAACGTGTATGGACTAATTGGTGCTGAAGCGAATAGTATTGCGCCAGAAAAACGAATGCTAAGTTCTATGACCCCAACCCTTGTTGAAAAAGATGGCGAATTATTGATGACTGTTGGAACACCTGGCGGTTCAACGATTATCACGTCTGTGCTTCAAACTATTTTGAATGTTGAAGACTTCGGAATGAGCATGCAAGATGCTGTGGAAGCGCCTCGTTTTCATAATCAATGGTTGCCTGATGAAATACGCGTGGAACCCAATCGCTTTGACAAAAACCTTATAAAACAACTTGAAGATTTAGGCTATTACGTCAATGAAGAGCGTTCGCCAGTGATTGGAATCGTAGACGGTATTTTAGTTTTAGATGACGGCACGCTTGAAGGTGGCGCCGACCCACGCGGTGATGATACCGCTGTAGGTTTTTAAAAGTTGTATCTTTAAAACGCATTAAAATTTAATCAATCTAACTCACCAAAAATGAAACAGTTCTCTTTTCTGTTTGCATTGGGGCTTCTGCTCAATGTAAATGCCCAAGGCACGCAATTGCTACGACAACCAACACTTCATGGTAATGACGTTGTATTTACCTATGCCAATGATTTATGGAAAGCCTCAAAAAATGGTGGTAACGCCGTTCGATTGACCAGCGACGATGGCTTTGAAACCAACCCGCATTTTTCTTTTGATGGGAAATGGATTGCCTTTTCCGCACAGTACGACGGCAATGTTGATGTATTTTTGATTCCTTCCGAAGGGGGCGAACCAAAACGACTCACCTATCACAGTAGTGCTGATTTTGTAGAAGGCTGGACGCCAGATGGTGAAGTTCTATTCCGTTCTAATCGGGAAAGCCAACCAACAATGACCAATAAATTTTTTGCCGTATCACCTAAGGGTGGTTTGCCGGTGGCTTTGCCAGTTCCTAGAGCCGCTTACGGGGAACTATCTCCAGATGGCAATTATTTAGCCTATACACCTATTACTGGATGGGATGCCGAATGGCGCAATTACCGTGGTGGACAAGCGATGCCAATTTGGGTTGTGGATTTGAAGACTATGGAATTAACGCGAACATCACAACCGACTAAGGAACGTCATTTAAATCCGGTGTGGTTGAATGGTTTGGTTTATTTCATTTCGGAACGTGACTACACAGCGAATATTTGGTCGTTTAACCCTACGACCAAAGAAGAACAACAGATTACCTTTCATAAAAAGTTTGACGTAAAAAGCTTGGATGCTTCAGACTCAGAAATCGTTTACGAACAAGGTGGTTACTTACATGTTTGGAATCCGACGTCAAAAGACAGCAAACAAATTACTATCAACGTTCGTGGTGACCTCAATTTCTCTAGACCGCGATGGGAAGATATTTCAGGACGAAACCTGAGTAACCCTAATGTGTCTCCAAAAGGGAAACGTGCGATTTTTGAACATAGGGGTGAAATATTTACGGTTCCGAAAGAAAATGGTACATGGCGAAATTTAACCAATTCCCCTGGTGTTGCCGACCGAAGCCCAATTTGGTCTCCAAAGGGTGATAAAGTAGCATGGTTTTCAGACGCAAGTGGGGAATACCAAATGGTGATTGCCGACCAAGATGGCTCTAATCAAACCGCCATAAAACTTACAGAACCAACATTTTATTTTGTACCAGATTGGTCACCAGATGGTAAGCACATCGCTTACACCGATACGCATTACAATATTTGGGTTATGAATTTGGATACCAAAAAAGCAACCAAGGTAGCAACAGACCGCTATGCGCATCCCAACAGAAGTATGAATCCGCAGTGGTCACCAGACAGCAAATGGATTGCCTATGCCAAGCAAAACGACAGTCATTTTAAATCCATTTTCGCGTATAACGTGGATTCAAAGAAGACGATTCAAATTACAGACCCAATTGCCGATGCCATCAGTCCGGTGTGGGATGCTTCAGGCAAATACATTTATACCTTGGCTAGTACGGATTACGGTTTAGCTTCGGGTTGGTTAGATATGAGTTCTTATGACCCTCAAACCACGCGTAGCTTATATACTGTGGTGTTGAGCCAATCGGACGAGGCACCAAACCTTCCGAAGACAGATGAGGAGGAAGATAAAAAATCAGACGACGAGGAGGACAAAAAAGATAAGGCTTCCGATGTTGTTGTAACTATTGATGCCGATGGAATTTTCAATCGTGCTGTAGATTTAAAGCTTCCTGCCAGAAATTATGTCGCTTTAGCTAAGGGACCAAAACACAAGGTTTTCATTGCGGAAGCCATTCCGAATGCGCAAGGTTTAAAAGTACATTCCTATGATGTGTCTAAGGAAGAAGCTTCAGATTTTGCTGAAGGTATTTCGCAAATGGTAGTTTCTGAAGACCGAAAATCCATCTTATTATATAAAAATGGGTCTTGGCAATTGGCAGGCACTTCTGGAAAGCCAAAAGCAAGCGATGGCAAATTAAACACCAGCATGAAAATTAAGTTGGACCCGCAGGCGGAAGCTCATCAAATTTTTAAGGAAGGATGGCGCTACATGCGTGATTTTCTTTACGTAGACAATGTGCATGGCGCACCTTGGGATGATGTTTACGAGTGGTATTCGCCATGGATAGACCATGTGCGTCATCGTTCGGATTTAAACTATGTGGTGGATATTATGAGTGGTGAAGTCGCTATTGGGCATTCATATGTTTCCGGTGGTGACATGCCCGATTTGGATTTTGTCCCTGTCGGCCTTCTAGGTGCGGATTTGGAAACTTCAAACGGAAAATATCGTATCAAAAAACTATTTACAGGCGAACGCTGGAATCCCGGAACAGATGCGCCTTTAGCAATGCCAGGCATGAATGTAAACGAAGGGGATTATATATTAAAGATTAATGGTCGGGATTTAACGGCATCAATGAATCCGTATCAACTGTTGGAACAAACAGCGGGACGGGAAATTTATATCACTGTGAGTTCTTCAGGAGATTCTAGCGATGCCAGAGAATTATTGATTAAACCTGTACGAAGCGAGAACAGCTTGCGCTATGTAGACTGGGTAGAAAATAACCGACGTAAAGTAGATGAACTCTCTAATGGCAAATTGGCTTATGTGCATGTGCCAAATACCGGAGGACCAGGATTTACGTCGTTTAATCGCTATTACTTTTCACAGCAAGACAAAAAAGGAGCTGTGATAGACGAACGTAATAATGGTGGTGGTTCTGCTGCCGATTATATGATTGACATTATGTCGCGTGAGTTGTTTGGTTATTTTAATTCAAAAGCTGGTGACAAACGCCCTTGGACCACGCCAATGGCAGGTATTTGGGGACCAAAGGTTATGTTAATCAATGAGCGCGCCGGTTCTGGTGGCGACTTATTGCCTTACATGTTTAAAGCTAAAAATATTGGCCCGCTTATCGGCACCCGAACATGGGGCGGTTTAGTTGGTACTTGGGATACACCACGATTTATTGATGGTGGCCGAATGGTAGCACCACGCGGTGGTTTCTTTGATGTCAATGGCGAATGGGCTGTGGAGGCCGAAGGTGTGGCACCAGATATTGAAGTGATACAAGAACCACGGTTCACCTCCAAAGGTCAGGATCCACAATTGGAACGCGCTGTAAAAGAAGCGCTACGTTTGTTGAAAACTGAAGAATTTATCATGAAACCTGAGCCTAAGGCTCCGATTAGATGGAAGCGTCCTGAAGGTTACAAGACTGACAATTAATAAATGAAACACTATGATGTCGTTGTTTTAACGGATCATCGGTATCTGAATGATTCAGACGATCCGTATAAGCATAATGTCTTTTTTGAAGATCAGTTGGTCGTTGAAGCCTTAAAGCGTGAAGGTCTAAAAACGACTCGAAAAGCTTGGGATGACAAAGATTTTGACTGGTCATTGGCAAATGCTTTATTATTCAGAAGTACTTGGGATTATTTTGATCGGTTTGCAACATTTGAAATTTGGCTAAACAAAGTTTCAAAAACTTGCAGGTTAATAAATTCTGAAGCCTTATTACGCTGGAATATCGACAAGCATTATTTGGCCGATTTACACGAAAAAGGCATTCATATACCTGAGACACACTATATTGAAATTGGAACCAATTCAAACTTGAAACAACTTCATGAAAAATTGGGCTGGCAACATACAGTTTTAAAACCCCGCATTTCGGGTGCAGCGAGACACACCTATCAATTGACTTTGGACACGCTTAACCAACATGAAGGGGTTTTTCAAACCTTGATAGCGAAAGAAGCCATGCTGTTACAAGCATTTCAAACCCATATTGTAACTAAAGGCGAACTGTCTTTGATGCTGTTCGGTGGGCAGTTCTCACATGCCGTGCTAAAGAAGGCCAAAGCGGGTGATTTTAGGGTTCAGGATGATTTTGGAGGTACGGTAGAATCGTACAAACCAACACCTGAAGAAATTAACTTCACAGAGGACGCCGTGAAGGCTTGTCCGGAATTACCTATCTATGCCCGTGTTGATATTTTTGAAGATAATTATGGGAAAATTGCATTGTCTGAATTGGAGCTTATTGAACCCGAATTGTGGTTTAGGGAACATCCTGAAGCCTCAGATTTATTGGCCAAGGCTATAAAAAGTACACTTAAAGCATGAGTAAAAAGAAGCGTATCAAATTCAGACATCTTAGCGCAACAGGAAAGCTAAAACGAATTTTAAAATTCGTGTTCGGAGCGCTTATATTTTTAACTTTACCGACGCTCCTACTCTTTGGGTTTTTGTATATAAAATATAACGAACCATTGCCACAAGGAGCATCTGGTCCGGAAGCTGAGGCGTTGGCTACACAAATGCTCGATGCTTTGAATCATGACAATTACGAAGCCACAGATTTTATCAGTTGGAACTACGATAACCGTCATAAATTCAATTGGTACAAGTCTCAAAACCGATGCGAAGTTGTTTGGGCACATTTTAAGGTTGACTTGGATTTGGCAACGCCCTCACAGTCCAAAATATTTGTTGCTGACCAAGTATATAAGGGTGAAGAGCGCCAAAAATATATAAACAAGGCTATTAAGTATTTTAATAACGACTCCTTTTGGTTGGTGGCGCCATACAAAGTATTTGATGCTGGCACTACTCGACACTTGGTAAAGACGGACGATGATAAAAATGCACTCTTAGTGATTTATAATGAAGGAGGCACAACACCTGGGGATGCCTATCTCTGGTATTTTGATGCCGATGGACGCCCAAAAAGCTTTCAAATGTGGGTAGATATTTTACCGATTGGTGGCTTGGAGGCGACTTGGAATGACTGGATGACGACCAGCACTGGTGCTCAGTTACCCACAGCGCATCGGCTTTTGGGGATGGAGTTTCGAGTTTATAATATTGCAACTCAATAGAATTTGTAGCATTCCTTATGGTCAATCTCAGTTTGTTACGCCAATCCGTCAGAGTTTTGGGAACTGAATCTGTTTTTGCATTTTTATGTAACTTGCAGTTGCAACAAACACAAATCCAGAGTCGCACTGCGCGTAGTCTTTTCATTGTAGCCCACTAAAAAACCAATAAAATGGAAATATTTCGAAATAGAATTTACTTCATTCTATTAATTTGTCTTTCTATACACACCTATGGTCAGGATTATAAAGATTTCACTTTAGAAGAATCAAGAAAATTTCATCGGGAATTTAAAAATAGTATGTTTATCGGTGGTGGGGAAATGTCTCGATATGTATATATTCATTATTCTGAATTTTTTCCACATACAGTAATAACCCGAGAAGACACTATCAGAGAATTACCCATCCATTTAAGAAAAGAGGTTTCTAATCATTTAGTCACTATCGATAGCCAAAAAAAAGCTCTTCATGACTATGTCTATAACTCGCCAACTGATGGAGTAATCATTATCCATAAGGGACAAATAGTATTTGAAGAATATCCTCGTATGTTGCCAACGGACAAACACATCTACTTCTCTGTTTCAAAAACTTTCGTCTCAACTTTAATTGCAATATTGGAGGATAGAGGTATGATTGATGTATCAAAACCTATAGAACATTACATGCCAGAACTCAAAAATTCTGGATGGGAAGGAATTCCTATTATTGACATTTTGGATATGAGTTCAGGTATTGATTGTAGGGAAAAGGAAGAAGGAGCATATTATGACCCAGAAACTTGTTTTCAGAAATTCATGGCTGGATTTGGATTTCCTAATCTCGAGAACGCCCTTGAAAATCCAGTTGAGTTGTTAAAAACAATGAAAAAGTATGAGCTCAATGGAAAGAAAATGGATTATACCTCAGTTAATACCTGGCTCTTGGGATGGTTAATAGAGAGGGTGTCTGGAAAATCAGTTAGTGATATGATGGCAACCGAAATATGGCAAAAAATGGGGGCTGAATCAGATGCGTTAATGTTAACTGGAACACAGGCTCATGCCGCTACACCACTTGGAATTAATTCAAATTTAAGAGATTTAGGGAGGTTTGGTTTATTATTTACGCCATCTGGAAAACAAGCACCATACGATATTATTTCTGACAATTACCTTGAAAAAATCCAACATGGAGGTAGACCAGAAATATATGCTAATGGATATTGGCCAAACTTGTTTAAAGATAAGACAGTAATAAAACATAACACCTATCAATGGGATCATATTACCCAAGAAGGAGACTTCTTTAAAGCAGGTATTGGCGGACAAGGATTGTACATATCCCCAAGTAGAGATTTAGTCATTGCTTTTTTCGGAACACATGATGAGACTATGACCGAAAATCTAATGCCTATGATTGCAAGACAATTAACAATATCTGGACTATTTGACGAATAGATAAAATGAAAAAGTGCTTCAACAATGCTATAAAATCATAGCTCCCGTTGGTCGTAACGCCACATATACTAAGCGTTATTAATATGAATAGAGTTATGAATAAGTACTTAATAAAAATCTTTGTATCAATCCTAACTAGTTGTTCCCAAACACCCAAAATAAAACTTGGTTCTTCTCAAGCTTTAGAGCAAGTCATTAATAGAACATCACTCGTCATTCTCGGAACGGCACAAGATGCTGGCTCACCTCAAATTGCTTGTAAAAAGGAATGTTGTGCTAATCTTTTTGAAAATTCGGATAACGAAAGACAAGTCGTGTCATTAGGATTAATTGATTCTGAAAATCATAAAACATACTTATTTGAAGCGACACCTGATATCGGTAAACAGAATAAAATTCTTACCGAATTAGAGCCGAAAAGCGATAAGGAATCTGTAGATGGCATTTTTTTGACTCATGCTCATATTGGCCACTATACAGGATTAATGTATTTAGGTAAAGAAGCCATGGATGCCAAGAATATACCACTCTATGTCATGCCCAAAATGAAAGGGTTTCTTTCTGAAAATGGTCCTTGGGATCAATTGGTTTCCAGAGGAAATGTACAACTTAAGGAGATGACAGACGAGCAGCCTATTCGTCTATCAAATAATATAGAGGTGACGCCATTTTTAGTGCCCCACAGGGATGAATATTCTGAAACTGTAGGCTACCGAATCAAAGGACCTAAGAAGAGCGCTTTGTTCATTCCTGATATTGATAAATGGGAAAAGTGGGAAAGAAATATTGTGGAAGAAATACAGAAGGTAGACTATGCTTTTTTAGACGCGACTTTTTATAGTGGCAAAGAAATGAACAATAGGGATATCAGTGAGATTCCTCATCCATTTGTCATAGAAAGCTTCGAAACGTTTGATGGCTTAAGTAAATCAGACAAGGCAAAAATCATATTTATTCACTTTAACCATACCAACCCTTTGTTAAATCCTGAGAGTATGGAAAGTCAACAAGTAATTGAAAGAGGTTATAAAATCGGTAGATTGAATGATGTGTTTGAGTTATAACTAATAGTAACAGTCATTGAGGCGGGAATAAAGTTTTTTTTAAACTTGGCTTCTTTACAAATACCTTATTTAATAACTGACCTTTCAGTTTGAAGGAAATTAATCCAATTGGTTTGTTATTACCTAGCCAGCAGATTTGAGCGAAAGCAATCTGTATATTAGTTTTTATGTAAATTGTAGTGATGACAACATTAATCTAGGGGCATACTGAAACTAGAATTTTCTGTAAGCGAGTTAATAAATATTGGGAAAAACCATTAACATACCTGAAAAGTTTAAAATTCCAAGAATTGGAAGATTGCCATTGTATCCATTACTGGTAATTTTAGTGTTTATCCTCGCTGTCTTACAAGACTATATTTATAGCAGAATACAAAACACTGGATTTTACTTATCGGAATCCTCTCTTTACAACACGTTTTGGATTTATTTTATTCCTTTTAGCATTATAGCAAATCGATTATTAAAAGTTACTAATAAAAAAAACACATTCTTCAAGTTACCTTTAAAAATTGGGATTGGATTGTTTTTAAGCATTTTACATATTGTATTGTTTGCATCGTTATTCGTGTTAGTTAGTAGTTTAATTTACAATCCAACACATCGATTTTCTGCTATTTATAATAGTGCACTTTCAAATCAATTCTATATAGCGCTATTGTGGTATATTATTTTTCCCGCAATTCATAGTACAAAACCCAAATCGAGCAATTTAAATAAAGTTTATTCCGATAAAATTAAACTAAAGATTGGTTCAAAAATAATAAACACCTCAACCTCAATGATACAATGTATTACCACTGACAAACCTTATTCTGTTGTTTACATAAACGACAAAAGGCTGTTAGAAAACAAAAGCCTAAAGGAGTTTGAAACTGAACTCGACCCAAGTATTTTTATAAGGGTACATCGTTCATCAATAATTAATGCTACTTACGTAAAAGAGTTAAAATCACGAAATAATGGTGATTATGATGCAACGCTTCAAAATGATCTGATAATTCGATTAAGTAGGCATTTTAGACATAATTGGAAACAGCTTATCCAGTAAGCCATATATGCACTCCACATAGACAATTCAATACTAAATTTAAGTTGACACGACGATGTAATATTTAGGTTTACAAGAAAACTTTTATAAATGTTACAATTTTCTAAAATTATACTTCTTCTGTTCGCTTGTTTAAATTGTATAAGTTGTATCAGTCAAACTACCAACAAGCCGTCTCATACCTTAAGTGAAGATTTTGACGAATCAATGCCATTTTATTATAAAATGCCACAACACTTAGCTGCTATAGATACAAGCCCTGCATTTAAAAAGAATGAACAGAAAATCTTGCTCACAGGGAAGATTTATGAAAGAGACGGTAAAACACCAGCTTCAAACGTAGTGCTCTACTATTATCAGACAAATACCAATGGAATCTACGCTACCAAAGAAATTGAAGAACGAAATATGCCCAAAAATAAATTAGGACAAACTCATGGGTACATTAGAGGTTGGGTAAAATCAGATGCGCATGGAAATTATTCCATTTACACCATAAAACCAGGCTCCTATCCAAGTAGAAATGAGCCTGCACATATTCATATTACAATTAGCGATAAAAATATGGATGACCCATATTATATTGATGATTTTGTATTTGACAACGATCCCCTTTTAAGTACTGAACGCAGAAAAAAGATGATGAACCGAGGCGGAAGTGGCGTTATTCGTTTTGTTGAAAAGGATGATCTGTGGATTGGAGAACGCAATATCATCTTAGGTTTGAATGTTCCTAATTATCCAATAAAAAAGAATCAAAAAAAGAGTTCAGGGAAGAACATTGGCGAAGATATTATTTCTTTTACTCCTTATCATGCATACGGATCTGACAAAGGCACAAAAACATGTCCTATTTGTAAATACGGTTGGTATCATGGTGTTTTATATTTTGTTGGTAATAATCCCAATTGGAGTGACATAAAAGATTGGCTTAGATTTTTTGACGCTGAAAGTGAAAAAAGAGAGGACTATCTTAAGGTGTATTTTGTCTATGGCAACGATAGCATTTATAATAAAGAAAGTAGAATAAAGGAATTAGAACAACTTGGAAATGAACTCGACTTAAAAAAAGTAGCTTTGACTTTTGTTCCCTCATTTAAGGATAAAACCTCTGAAGTATACTTGAATAAGATTGACCAAAATGTGAATAATACATTTCTGATATACAAAAGAAGTACTATAATAGACAAATATGTTGACCTTAAACCAACCCAAGAGAATTTCAAAAAAATTATAGAGCAACTTGACCATAGCGCTAATGAATATTTCAAACTTTCAAGAGCAAAACGAGAATAAAGCTTGTGCAAAACAAAAGACCCCGACAAAATCGTCGGGGCCTTTCTTTCTCCCTCATAGCAATCTAATCAACCAACCAATTCAATCAATCAACTAAAGGGTATTTTACATTAGGGCAAAAACTCAAATTTATTGTTTCGATAAAAAGACAGATGAGGCTGATGCCAAACTGCTATTAAAGAATGGTGTTATATTTCCACCGGCATCTGTATTGGAAAATCCTAAGATGCGACCGCCTCCGTTTCCGGCTTCAGCGATAAATATATTCTGTGTGGCACTGTCATATGCAACGTCAACAGGATTACCCATTAATGTTGCCGCTCCAGAAACTCTGGTTTGCTGTGCAACACTTAAAGTACCACCTGGCATAACGCTATTGAACTTAGAAGTAAAATTTTCAATGATATGAAAACCACCATCATCCTGTCCGTTTGAGGCTTGACCAATATCAGTCATCACCATAACGTCAGACGCTACATCATAGGTCAATCCATGGGTTCTTACAATGCCTTCAATGGCAATTCGCTTTGTGGCAGTTACCGTTGCATCAGCCGTATTAGTTGCCAAGAAATTAGCAAAAAGCGCTAACTCATTGGTTGCATCGACTACAGCATATAAATCATTTCCATTAAATGTAATTCCCCAAACCTTAAAATTAGTAGTTACGGTATTACGTAAAGTGAATTCACCATTACTCATACTATAGATAAATAAACGTCCATCTGGAGTATTGGTGTCACCATCAACGTCAGCATTATCAGCTACTACAAACAAATTGCCATTAACAGCAACCTCTCTAGGACTAGACATATCGTTAGGTCCGTCCAAAGACACATTAACTGCCGTTCCTGAAACTAAATCTGTAGAGATACTAAATCCTTCTAAACCATTATCGGTTCTCGAAGCTTGGAAGACAGTACCGTTTCCATCGGCATAAATACCATCCGCCGCCAAGGACGCTGTGATAAACGATGAAGACGAAACACTTGCACTATTAGAAACATCGTAAACGGTTATATTACCGTTAGAGTTATTGGAAGCATAAACAAAAGTTGAATTCGCTGATTGGTTACCATCAGTATCATCATCGCTACACGATACCATTGTACCCGAAGCAATAGCAACAGCTAATGATAAACGGGTAAGATTTTTTAAAAACATAATCGTTATTTTTATTGTTAGTACCATACCTACGAAAAATTGAACAGTGTGGTTTTAAAAAAAATATTTTTTATGTCTGAAATCATCACAACATTCTATAATGCATTTCATCAATTAGATGCAAACACCATGGTAAAACAGTATCATAATGACATTATATTTGAAGACCCCGCCTTTGGAAGGCTTCAGGGAAAACGATCCAAAGCCATGTGGCAGATGCTTTGTTCGTCCCAAAAAGGAAAGGATTTTAAGATAGACTATCACAGTGTGACTGAAACCACGTCTGAAGGCTCTGCAATTTGGGAAGCTTATTATACTTTTAGTAAAACAGGTAGAAGAGTTCATAATATTATCCATGCTAGCTTCACGATTGAAGACGGAAAAATCACGAAACATACCGATGATTTCAACTTACACAAGTGGGCTAGCCAAGCGATGGGCTTTAAAGGAAAACTGCTAGGCGGAACAGGCTTTTTTAAGCGCCAATTGCAGAAACAGACCAATGCTATGCTGGATACTTACATTACGAAGACCGAAAAACAGCCTTCGACTATGTAAGCCTTGACAAACTTCTCGACTACTATGCAATAACATTTAATCCTTAAACATGAAACTGCTTACTCTCCTTTTAAGCTTTAGTATAGGCACGTCAGCTATGGCGCAAATGAGCAATATAAAACTAGAGGCTATTATAAAATCCACGGCAGATACTTACGGAGGCGATTCTGGGCGTTGGCAATTTCAAATTAATGAAACCGTGTTTATAATGCTAACAGACTCTACAAACAATCGCATGCGCATCATCTCTCCTATTGCTGAAGTAGCTAGTCTTGACGATGACCAATTAAAGTCCTCCTTGATTGCTAATTTTCATACGGCATTGGATGTAAAGTATGCCATAGCCGAGAATGTCTTATGGTCGGCTTTTATTCATCCGTTGCGGGAATTGTCAAACGAGCAGGTCAAAGATGCCATTAGTCAAGTCTACTATGCCAATGTTAACTTTGGAAGTTCTTATGCCAGCACTTCGCTAATTTTTCCGGGTAATGCCAAGGAAGAAGAATCTTTACCTATTGAGGAAGAAGGCTCTGGGAAACGTAAATTTTAGTTTATTTATATTCTGGTGAGATTACCACGTCGCTATGCTCCTCGTAATGACCATTAAACAATTAGTGTAAGGTCATTGCGAAGCTCGTTAGAACGAGCTGTGGCAATCTTTTTATGTGAGTGCCGATATAAAAAAAGCCTTCTAGCTTAATAGACAGAAGGCTTTTTGTAAGGCGATGTTTCTTTTTAGGGACACAAGGTTTACTTTATGTTTCATCGTCAATAGGATAAAAACAATTCTCGTGCCAAATTCTAAGTTGTGATTGAAATAGACTTAACTTCAATCTATTTAAGAATACTCTGGTACCTTACCCACTACGCCTTTAAAAAAGGATTTCATGTAATTGAAGTCGGCGTCCATATCTTCTGTTGGGTAAAACGGTTCTGAGACCTTGTTTTGCTTATTCTTAAAATCGAGCGTAAACATGATTATGGGCACACCTGCTTTCTTAGCAATAAAGTAAAATCCTGTTTTCCATTCCTCTACTTTTTTTCGGGTGCCTTCTGGCGCCAATGTTAATCTAAATTCGTCTTCACTTTCGAATAAAGAGGCTATGGCTTCCACCTTGTTCTGACCAGACGTTCTATCTAAAGGCTTTCCTCCTACGGCCCTAAAATAATAACCAAATGGCCATCGAAACAATTCCTTTTTGCCAACAAAATTAGTTTTAACACCTGAAATTTTCCGAAGTAAAAGCCCAATGTAGAAATCGTGCCAACTCGTATGTGGCAAGGCGATGATAACTGCTTTCTTTACAGTGTCTTTCGAAAAATTGGTATTCCCAACAACCTTCCAGCCCATCAACTTAAAATAAATAAAACGGGCTATGGCTTTCATCTACATTTTACGATAAAGGTCTTCGAGTTTTTCGCGGGTCATAATGGTTTTCCATTGCTTGCCCAATGCATTCTCCCATAGAGGTTCCAATTCCAAGGAAACATCAATCATTTTCTGCATGTCGTCATCGTGCATATCGGCACAAACACCAGTTGGTAATTCAATATTATGCTTGGCTTTCATTTGTTTGAAAAGCGCCACACCTTCAGGATAATAGTCTTCCAAATGGTCAAAAACAATACAATTACCGATACCGTGCTTAATGCCCAATAGATAGCCCAAACCGTAACTCATGGCGTGCGCCACACCGACTTGGGAATAAGCGATACTCATACCGCCATGCCACGAAGCCATCATTAATTTATCTTGAGCATCTTCGGTACTTAATTCATCGGAAAGGAAAATTTCCTTACACATATCGAAAGCTTTTTCACCATAAGATTGACTGAAAGCATTTAGATATGTCCCTTGTAATGACTCCACACAGTGTACAAAACAGTCCATCCCAGTATAAAACCATTGGTCTTTAGGAACGTCCTTGGTTAACTCTGGGTCTAATACCACTTGGTCAAACGGTGTGTAATCACTGTTGATGCCCAACTTGCGCTCTGGTCCTGTTAATATTGTCGTTCTAGAAACTTCGGCACCTGTACCCGATAAGGTTGGAATCCCCACATGGTAAATCGCAGGATTTTTAATCAAATCCCAACCTTGATAATCCCTTGCATCGCCTTTATTGGTCAGCATTAAAGACACCGCTTTGGCAATGTCCATAACAATGCCACCACCGATACCAATAATACCAGACGGCGACTCGCTAAACTCCAAAATAATATCTTCAACCAATTGGTCGATTTGTTCGGTTTTAGGCTCTTCTAATGTTGGTATGTATATAATCTTATCTTTATAGGCTAAAGGAATTCTAGCGGTCAGCCAATGGTTGCCTTTAAAGACATCATCCACGTAATATATAAATGGGGCGTGACGTCCTTTTCGTTTTGGAGCGATAAGGTCTTCAAGTTGATTAAAACTACCGCGTCCAAAAACTACGTTGGACACCATTGGAAAGTTCTTAAAAGTCATTCAGGTTAATTATTAAACAAAAATAAAAATTCACTTAGGTTAAATCGGCTACTATTGAATAAATTTTGATTTTCTCATTAATTCTACATCTTCAGGCGTCAATCTTATAGATAGTTTTTTAAGTCTGAAAGACTTTTCAAGGTTAAAAACTCGGTTTTTGATAGTGGGCTATTGTGCACCGTTTCAAACTGCCACGTGGTGTGAAACGGCACATGAACAGCTTTTGCGCCAATATTAATAAGTGGCAACACATCAGACTTTAGAGAGTTGCCAATCATTAAAAAATGTTGTGGCTGTATCTCCAAATGCTTCAATAGCTTGCTGTAATTGTCTTCTTTCTTTTCGCTCAATACTTCGATGTGGTGAAAATACTTGAGCAAATTCGATTTTTCGAGCTTTCTTTCTTGGTCCAACAAATCACCTTTTGTCGCCACTATCAGTTTGTATTTTTTTGAAAGTGCTTCCAACACCTCTTCCACACCATCCAATAATTCTACGGGTTCATTGAGCATGCGCTTTCCGATATCCAAAATTTTGGTCATTATCTCGTTAGACACTGTTCCGTTGGACAAGTCAATGGCCATTTCTACCATCGACAGCACAAAACCCTTGACGCCATAACCGTACAACGGTAAATTCTTGATTTCCATCTTAAACAGTTCCTGCTCTATTTTGTTCGGAGTTTCAAACTGGGAGAGCATTTGGGCAAACTCAGCCTCGGCATCCCTAAAGAATGTTTCATTGACCCACAGTGTGTCGTCAGCATCAAAGCCAATAACTTTTATGTCTTTGTAATCGGGCATAATTATTTCCAGAGCTTTTTGGCGCGTTCTAAATCTTCAGGTGTATCAATTTCAACACCTTGCACCGTCGTTTCCACCATTTTTATGCGTTTACCATATTCGAGATAACGGATGCATTCAATCTTTTCTGAAGCCTCTAAAAATTGCATAGTGAGTTCCGTAAAGTCGAGCAAAGCCTGTTTTCTAAAGGCATAAATCCCTTTATGCTTAAAGTATCTAGCATTAGCTTTTTTATCTCTTGGAAACGGAATGGGACTTCGTGAAAAATACAGAGCAAAATCGTTTTGGTCAACAATGACTTTGACCGTATTTGGGTTTTCAATCTCATCCCAATCGGTAATCTCAACCATAAGTGATGCCAAATCTATGTCCTTGTTGGGGTCGTCCTTAAAAACACCCAATACTTTTTGAAGACTCTCCTTTTCAGTAAATGGTTCATCACCTTGCACATTAACCACTATGTCGCAATCTACATCAGCTACAGCCTCTGCAATGCGGTCAGAACCCGACTCGTGCTCTTTATGGCTCATCATGGCCTTACCTCCGTTGGATGTGATTTCAGAATAAATAATATCACTATCGGTCACTACATAAACATCATCAAACAAACCTGTAGCAACAGTAGCTTCGTAGGTTCTTAAAATGACGGTTTTGCCCGCCAAGTCTTGCATTAATTTAGCAGGAAAACGAGAGGCCGCGTAGCGCGCCGGAATCATGGCTATGATTTTCATTTTAGTCTATTTCGGTATTCAAAAATAAGGTTTGCCGATTTAAGCCTTCGGTTTTCGCCGTACTTTTTTAAACAAGCGGTACAATACATAAAAAATCAATAGTACAAAGAGAAAGGCGATAATCGGGACGAAAATCGCAAGGACACTCATTACTACTGAAGTTCCTGTTTCTACAGTTGAGACAATAGGATTACCAAAACCTGCAGTGGATACTGTTGATGATAGACGCGTTACACTCGCTGAACTTTTTATGGCGACGGCTGTACCACCACCTGCAATGATGGCCAAGGCCCAAGTCACTACCGGACTTAAATCTGCCACCGTTGATACCATAACCGCCGTACCAGCAACTGTGGCCAAGGGAATAGCAATAGTGTCTAAAGCATTATCGATTAGTGGTATGTAATATCCAAAAATCTCCACGATGGTCGCCACGCCCAAGACGATTAAAGCCGATTGACTACCAATCCATTGCCAAGAGTCGTTGAGTTGCCAAACATCAAAATAAGCGGCCAAGCTTAATGCAAATAGAGGCAGGAATACCCGAAAACCAACTGATGCGGCCAAACCAATACCTAAGAATATGCTGATAACTGTTTCCATTGTCATCTAATTTTCCATAAAAAAATCATCTTTAAAACCAATAAGATACAATTTCTCTTTGGCTCTTGTCATGGCGGTGTACAACCAACGCACATAATCCCTGTTGACACCTTCAGGAAGATAAGGTTGCTCAACAAATATGGTATTCCACTGACCACCCTGCGATTTGTGACAGGTTATGGCATAAGAGAATTTTACTTGCAAGGCATTAAAAAACGAATTCTTTTTAACCCCAATAAATTGCTTGTACTTTGACGTTTCGTTAGCGTAATCTTTCAACACTTCTTGATATAGCTGATTGGATTCTTCATAAGTCAACGACGGACTATGGGACTCTATGGTATTTAAAAGCAATACGGTTTCAAAAGGTTTCATGCGTGGGTAATCCACCATTTGAATTTTGACTTCCGCAAATCGGAAGCCGTAAATTTCCTTCAAACTAAAGATTTCTAAAACTTCAATAATGTCGCCATTGGCAATAAACCCTGCTTCAGACGTCGCTTTCAACCAAAAATAATTGTTTTTTACCACCATAAGATGGTCGCCCGCGGAAAGTTCGGTTTCATTAAATAATATGCGCTCCCTAATTTGTTTATTATACATATTGGCGCGCTTATTACTTCGCACTATAATCGCTGTTTCCTCGTAGCCATTAGCACTGTAGGCGTCGTTGATAGCGTCCATAATTTCGTATCCGTCAATGAGTCTCACGATATCGGTAAAGCCCTTCAAATTAAATTTAAAACTGTCGTATAATTCCGAATGCAAGGTGTTTCGCAATTCTGTAGCATTAATTAAAATTCCTGAATCTTGTTCTTGACGCATCACTTCGTCCAACTCTAGGCCTTTGACATGTTTGTCGTAAGTAAGCTCTAGCTTGTGGGCGTCTAAAGCTGGGCTCAATTCTGATTTTACGGGAGGCAACTGGGCTTTATCGCCAATTAACAATAATTTACAGTTATGTCCCGAGTACACATACTCCATAAGGTCATCGAGCAGGGAGCCGTTTTCAAATAATCGGGAATCGCCAGGCGTATCCGGAATCATCGATGCCTCGTCCACAATAAAAATAGTATTGCGATGCTTGTTGGGTTGCAATACAAATTTTACACCGCCACCACTATTTTTTTTAGGGAAATAGATTTTTTTATGAATGGTAAAGGCTTCCTTTTGGGAATAATTTGAAATAACCTTGGCCGCTCGCCCTGTAGGTGCCAACAATACGGCACTTTTTTTGGCTTGCCATAGTTGGGATACCAAAACACCGATGATGCTTGTTTTACCCGTTCCGGCATAACCTTGGAGTAAATACAGACTTCGAGATGAAGTATCAAAAACAAAATCAGACAATTGCATTAAAACAAGGTCTTGTTTTTCCGTAGGTTGAAACGGAAATTTGGACTTTAAATGCCTGTAAAAATCTGATGGTTTTTCAATCATTTAATTGGGTAAGGAACCTGCAAGATAGTACTATATCTTCATTATTTTCGCAGTGAATTTGATAGCTTATAGAAATTGTAGTAATTTTATATCTTATGGTTTTTACGAACAAAAAAAAATTGTAGATTTGCGAAAGACCATATTAAAACAAACTAACTATGTATGTAATCCTGACTATTGTCGCCATTATCCTCTTAACGATATTGATTGTTTGGGTAATCGACAAATTTGTTCCTAAGAAAGTAAAACCTATCATTACCCTTCTTCTTTGGGGGCTTATCTTTTATTTAGGTTACATTACGTTTATGTCTGTTTATAGCGAAATACAATTCAACAAGTTAAAGGATAAGCGATACGCAACGGTTGTTGAACGTTTACAAGATGTAAGAGACGCACAATTATCATACAAAAGAGTTACCGGTAAATACACGGATAATTTTGACAACTTGGTACGATTTATTGATACAGCTGAAGTTGCCATTACACAAAGACGTGATACTACAGTATTAGATGTTGAAAGAACCAGACTTTTTGGCGGAGTTGAAACCTTTAAGGCTGAGGTTATCGTCGATACTGTCGGTTATTATAGCGTAAAAGACTCTTTATTTAAGGGACGTAACTATAAAGACTTAGCTTTAGTCGGTGTCGGTAAAGAAGGTGCTAAGTTTGAGTTAAAAGCAGGAGAGTTAGATGAAATCCCAGTTTTTGAAGCGAGCGTAGATAAAGCTGTCATACTTTACGACCAAGATAAAAATCTTGTTGAAAAAGAAAAACAAGTCGTTTCAGTGGATGGCGTTAATGGCCCAACGATTGTTGTTGGTTCTATGAACGAAATTAAAACTACAGGAAACTGGCCTAAAAACTTCTCTAATAAAGAATAGTTTGTCACATAACACAATAAAAGACCTGTCCATTCAAGTAGATTTGAATGGACTTTCTTTTTGCATTCTGAATCGGACAGAGAAACAGATTGAATATCTCAATACCATTGCTTTTGAAACGAAATTAAATCCGTCTGAAGCCTTAGACCAACTAAAAGCTGAATTGTCTACAAATACGGTATTCTCTGATGATTTTGAATCCGTTGTTATTATCCATCAAAATGAATTGTCAAGCCTTGTCCCTACTTCTCTATATGACGAAGCCTTAAACGCAGATTATTTAAAATTCAATACCAAGATTCTCCAAACGGATTTCATATCCCATGACACTTTAAAGACTACGGAATCGGTTAACGTTTACGTGCCTTATGTCAACATAAATAATTACATTTTTGACACCTTTGGAAGTTTTACCTACAAACACGCGTCTACGGCTTTTATAGATTCAGTATTAGCTCTAGATACTACAAAAAACACCTTGTATGTAAACGTATCTACCAATGCCCTAGCCGTTGTTGCAGTGAAGGACAAAAGGCTTGAATTATACAACCGATTTGAGTACCACTCTAAGGAAGATTTCATCTATTATCTACTATTTGTTGTTGAGCAATTGGGTTGGAATCCAGAAATTTTAGATTTAAAATTAAGTGGGCAAATTTATAAGGATGATGATAATTACTCAATTTGCTATAAATACATTAGGAATGTAAGCTTTACGGATAAAAACCTAAAGTATTCACTTAATAAGAAACTGAATGGAAATCCAAACGCAAATCACATTATATTAAATAGTTTTTAATGCGAATTATCTCTGGAGTTTACAAAGGCAGACGTATTACAGCGCCATCAAAATTACCTGTTCGTCCTACGACGGATATGGCGAAGGAAGCCTTATTCAACATCCTAAATAATCGCTATTATTTTGATGATATTTCAGTATTGGATTTGTTTTCTGGTACAGGCAATATCAGTTATGAATTTGCTTCTCGAGGAACGGAACATATTACGGCTATCGATGCTGACTACGGCTGTATACGATTCATCAACGAAACCGCCGAACAGTTTGAAATGCCTATCGATACCATAAAGTCAGATGTTTTTAAATACTTAGAACAAAACGGACGGACTTTTGATATCATATTCGCCGACCCACCTTATAATTTTGAAAAAGAGCAATTCGCTAAAATCCCTGAACTTGTTTTTCAAAATGACTGGTTGAGCAATGAAGGATTATTAATTGTAGAACATTCAAAACATACGGATTTAGCTGACCTTCCCAATTTTTCATTTTCCAAGAACTATGGTGGTAATGCGTTTAGCTTTTTCGAAATCCCAACAGAAAACGAATCTGAATAAAAAACAAAGTCTTTCACGCTAAGCGTAAAAGACTTGTTTAATGGAGTATATCTATAAGCCGAATCCTGTATCAAGACGATAAATGTCTTGACCCTTATCATTTATCTGAGTCTACTGTTGCCAGCAGACTTTAGCTACCTACCCTCCAACAATCGGACGTGCCGCCCTCTCCCGACGCATCGGGACATTGGTATACATGGTATTTCACCGCATAGAGTTTACCTGGTTTCACTACAGCATGACCTGTACATTCTTTCTGTTGCACTTTTCCTGCCCTCACGAACGGTGGCTGTTAACCACTATGCTTGCACTACGGTGTTCGGACTTTCCTCCAAGACGGTATAAGTCTCAGCGATAAGGCGATATACTCGATGGTAAAATTACACTTTTGAAACCAATTTCTTATTCAACTTTTACTTCAATCTTAATGTAGCTCCATATCACATTTTTGTTAATAACTCCTATTAAATTATAAGTCTCAAAATCGCTATATTTATTGGTATTCTTAAATTTGTAATTCAAGTTATTTCTATGGAACATTTTGTTGTATCGGCACGTAAATACCGCCCGCAGACCTTTAAGGATGTGGTGGGGCAACAGGCCATTACAAACACATTAACCAATGCCATAGAAAACAATCATTTGGCCCAAGCACTTTTGTTTACAGGCCCTCGTGGCGTCGGCAAAACCACATGTGCTAGGATTCTAGCCAAAATGATTAATAGCGATGGCGAAACCAAAGCGGACGAGGATTTTGCCTTCAATATTTTTGAATTGGATGCCGCATCCAATAACTCTGTAGATGATATTAGAAACCTCACCGACCAAGTACGTATTCCGCCACAGGTAGGAAAATACAAGGTCTACATTATTGATGAGGTCCACATGTTATCGGCCGCCGCATTTAATGCTTTTTTAAAAACGCTTGAAGAACCGCCTAAGCACTGTATTTTTATTTTAGCGACTACCGAGAAGCACAAGATTATCCCAACGATTTTATCGCGTTGCCAGATTTTCGATTTTAAGCGTATTACGGTAACGGATGCCAAAGAATACTTAAAATATATTGCCGAAGAGCAAGGAATAACTGCAGAAGATGACGCGCTTCATATCATCGCCCAAAAAGCGGATGGCGCCATGCGAGATGCTTTGTCCATTTTTGACCGTGTCGTCAGCTTTACTGGCAAAAACCTTACAAGACAAGCGGTAACCGAAAACCTCAATGTGCTCGATTACGAAACGTATTTTACGAGTACCGATTTAATTCTGGAAAATAAAATTCCTGAGTTATTAGTACAGTTCAACACCGTTCTATCTAAAGGCTTTGACGGACACCACTATATTGCGGGATTGGCATCACATTTTAGAGACTTACTCGTCTGTAAAGACCCGAAGACTATAGAGCTTTTGGAAGTCGGGGAAGACACCAAGAACAAGTATCTAGAGCAATGCCAGAAAGCAACATTGCCCTTTCTCGTGAAAGGCATCGAGCTTGCCAATAGCTGTGATTTAAAATACAAAACCAGCAAAAACCAACGACTTTTAGTTGAACTCACCCTTATGCAACTTGCCTCTATCACTTTTGATGGAGAAAAAAAAAATAGCGGTCCTTTCATAATTCCGCCGTCTTACTTTAAGGCGATTGGGGTGACACCAATTCCTGTGAAACGTCCAAAGATTGATACACCTCAAGAAGAAACTATATCAAAAAAAGAATCTAAAGCCCCCGAGGTCTCTGTAGTAGAAGAACCAAAGCCCATTCCTAAGATTTCCATTCAGACGCCAGCGAAAAGCACTTCAGGATTATCTTTAAAAAGTATTCGCGAGAAAAAAGCGCATCAAATCAAGCAGATGGATGTGGTGATTGATGAAGATTCATTGCCAAAAGAGCCCGTTTCACAAGAGGCACTGGACGAAGCCTGGCAGGCTTATATTTCCAAATTAAATGCGAAAGGCGAAAAAATTATGGCTTCCATTTTAGAAATGGACCAACCAAAATTAGATGGCACAGCTATTAAACTTCAGTTCGCAAATGATACTTTAAAAGTTGAGCTAGAGCGTGCCCAATATCCGCTAATGGCGTTTTTGAGACCCACGTTGAAAAATTACGATTTAAAGCTCGATATTAGTGTCAGCGAAGAAGTTGCCAAGAAATACGCTTTTACGCCAATTGAAAAGTATGAAAAGCTTAAGGAGAAAAATCCTAATATAGAATTGCTCAAAAAAACCTTTGGATTAGATGTATAAAACCACTTTGAAATATCTGCTATTATGCGTTTTCGGTGTTGCCCTTTTTAATTGCGAAGGCAGACGCACATCCTATAACGCTATAAAAGAAAGCATAGTGGAGTTTAATTCTGAAAATTCGTTGGAGCGAATTAACTATGTGCCTAAACAGCATTTTGAACGCCAAGTAGATTCAACCCTGACGAACGGATTTAAGGTCAGCATTAAATCTTTGAGCAATGACAATTTTGTTGAACTCGTCGGGAAATCTTCGGGAGGTATCACACAAAAAACCAGGCATCGAAATTCAGACTTTATTATTGAAGTACTAAAAGACAATCGCATGGTCTTCAGTTCAACTTATGATAGACAGTCGTTTTTTAAATTAGTTAATGAACTTGACACTTCAAAAGAACATCTTATACTAAACTCTATCAATTTGAACCAAGAGTTCTCGCTATCAGAACAATTAGTTTTTATCGATGTGTCCTACAAAAATGTGAGAGACAATCGTTATTACGATTTTGTGATGCGGATTGAAGACAACGGCAAAGCTACAATACAATTAAACCATGTTAGGACTTAAACTACCAACAGACCCGAGATGGGTAAATATCGTAGAGAAAAATGTTGAAGATATTTTAACGGACCATGCTTTTTGTGAGCAAAAGGCGACAAGCACGGCAATTTCGCTTATTGTTAGCTTTCCAGAATACACGGAGCTTGTCCAAGAAATGACGGCACTGGTTAAAGAAGAAATCAGTCATTTTAAGATGGTGCATGATAAGATTTTGGAGCGCGGTTGGGTTTTAGGCCGTGACCGTAAAGACGACTATGTGATTCAACTGTTGAAATTCTTTCCTAAAGGTGGCAGTCGCACAACACAATTGGTACATCGTTTACTTTACGCCGCTCTAATTGAAGCCCGAAGTTGTGAACGTTTTAGATTATTATCTGAAGAACTAGAAGACAAAGAACTGGCCGAATTCTATAGAAAGCTAATGGTAAGCGAAGCAAATCATTACACCATGTTCTTGGGCTTTGCAAGACAATATGGTGACCGAAAAGAGGTGGATGAAAAATGGCAAGCGCTTTTGCAATATGAAGCTGACATTATGAAAAGCCTCAGCAAGTCACAAACCATACACGGATAAAAAAGCCTTCGCAAATGCAAAGGCTTCTTAAAATTATATGTTTCTTCAAGATTCTTAAATCTTTATACCGATCCCGATTTGAATATTATAGTTTTTAGCTTCGAAAGGCGCTAAACTATCATCTAAAATATTGGTTAAACCATAGTTGTATCTCAAATCAATAAAGTAATCACTAGAAATCATGTATTCTAGCCCACCAACAGCTGAAAAAGCAAAGGTTTCAAAACCATCATTATCTTTCCAAGTTTTTAAAGATACTTGTGGACCAGCACCGATAGTTAAATTTTCACTGATGGCATATCTAAACTGAATTGGCATCTGAATGTAATCCGCTCTAATTTCCTGAGCTTTTGCACCTTCAGCGGACCATTGAATTTCAGTTAATAAGAAGGTTTTATCAGACAATTCAAACTCTGCAAAACCTCCGAAAGCGAATCCATTTCTGTGTTGATTCTCAAAAAGTGGTCCTGGTTCAAAATCTAAGTTTGAAATATTGTAAGCGGCTCTTATACCATACTTTGTAGTTCTGTTTTCCTGAGCGTAACTAAGCGTTGTTACTGCTACCAATAGGAATAGGGCGATAAATTTTCTCATAAGTAGTTGTTTTATAGTTGGTAAATATAATTTTTAAATCGAAATATTGATGGTTTATTGGATTTTCTTAAAGAAAAACAAGATGAACGGTAAATTTTAGAGTTTCACACCGCTTATTGTTTCGAAATAAAGGCTTTTTATGATGCCGTCCGACAATCCTATTTTTGGTACCAAAATGTCTTTAGCACCACTCCACTTCATTGCAGAAAGATAAATTCGAAGTGCAGGAATGATAACATCGGCCCTATCTTGGTTAAGGTCGAGTTCTGTGATTCGTTCTTCATAAGAATAACTCTGCAGTTTCTGATAATAACTAGAAAGGTAAAAGTAGGATAATGGCTTACCAATATCCTTTCGAGAAATTTTAAAGATTTTGTTGATGTTACCACCAGATCCAATAAGTTCAATCTTATCATAGTGTCTAGTGCTTTCTTTAATCCAAGCTTCCAATTCTTTCCAGTAACTATTGCTAACACTGTCATTAAGCAATCGAACAGTACCTATTTTAAAGGATTTAGATTCAATCTTTTCACTATTATGGATAACGGAAAATTCTGTACTTCCTCCCCCTACATCAACATAGAGATAGGTTTTGTTTTCGTCTATAAAAGAATGTAGGTCCGTTGCCGCAATGATTGTTGCTTCTTCTTCACCATCAATAATATCGATATTAATCCCGCATTTCTCTAATATTTCGGCTTGAACCCCTTGGCCGTTATCCGCTTCGCGCATAGCAGATGTTGCACAAGCTTTATATTTGACAACACCGTGAGACTTAATCAAAAGTCGGAATGCCGTCATTGTATCTAACATTCTGGCTTTATTAACTTCAGAAATTGAACCATCTACAAAGACATCGGCTCCTAAACGTATGGGTACTCGCACCAAAGAATTTTTCTTAAATATAACAGGCTTGTCTTTCTGTACAATAATACTAGAGATAAGAAGCCTAACAGCATTAGACCCAATATCAATGGCAGCATATTTCTTTATATCTAGCATTAGGCGTTCAACTTATTTAGATAATAATCATAAGTCTTAAATTGCGACCTTACTTTTTCTCCGTCAGTTTTACGATAAGCATTACTTTGGGCTTCGTCGATCCGCCGGGCTTTAACGTTATCTGACCAACAAATTTCAAAAATGTCTAAAAGTTCAGATTTTAAGTCTTCATTATATATAGGACAGGTGACTTCAACTCTATTGTCAATGTTTCTGGTCATCCAATCTGCTGAGGATATATAAATTTTAGAATCTCCATCATTTCCGAAGATAAATAAACGTGTATGTTCCAAAAATTTATCGACAATACTTATGACTTCAATATTTTCGCTCATCCCCTCAACACCAGGGATTAAACAGCAAATACCACGCACAACCATTTGAATTTTCACACCTGCACGGCTTGCTTGGTACAATTTATCTACCATGACGTAGCTACTGATGCTATTCATTTTAAGCTTGATAAATGCTGATTTTCCTGCCCGCGCATTTTTAATCTCATTATCTATCAAAGCAAACATTTTACTTTGCTGATAATGCGGTGAAGTAATGATATGCTTATATCTGTATATCTTATAGTTAACTTCAAAAAAATTGAAGACCTTATTCACATCTTTTAAAATTTTCTGATCTGAAGTCAACAGCGTAAAATCTGTGTAAATTTTCGCCGTGGATTCATTAAAATTACCTGTACTAATAAAGCCATACCTAACGTCTTTTCCATTCTCTTCACGCTCAATAACGCACATCTTACTATGAACTTTTAAACCTGCAACACCAAAAAGCATTTGCACGCCTTCTTCCTGCATTTGTTCTGCATACATAATATTGGCCTCTTCATCAAAACGTGCCCTTAGCTCAATGGATACAATAACTTTTTTACCATTTTTGGCAGCATTAATCAATGAACTTGCTACATGCGAAATCTGAGCCAAGCGGTAAATAGTTATTTTAATGGTTTTTACTGAAGGATCTAAAGCCGCTTCCCTTAAAAAACGAACGATATAAGAAAACGTATGGTAGGGCGTATAGACTAAGAAATCTTTTTCAGAAATTGACTTAAAAATACTAACGTCTGGCTGGAGGCCTTTAACTGGTAAGGGCTTTATTTTTTCATATAACAAATCTGTGCGTCCCAGACTCGGAAAACTCATATAGTCACGTCTATTATGATAACGACCTCCAGGAATAACACTATCGCTGGAGTCAATGCCCATTTTTTGCATTAAGAAGTTGAGCGTTTCTTTATCTATGGTTTTGTCATATACAAAACGAACGGGATCACCAATCTTTCTGTCTTTAACACTATCGGATATTTTAGCAAGAAAACTTTTACTAAGATCGCTATCAAAATCGAGCTCACCATCCCTTGTAATTTTTATCATGTGGGCTGAGATTTGGTCATAATTGAAAATGCCAAAAATATCCTTTAAACAATATCGTAATAGGTCATCTACTAGAATAATATAACTTTTGTCCCCTATTTTTGGCAACTCTACAAAACGATCCATTTGTTTGGAGATTTCAATCATGGCAAATATTGTTTTGCTAGATTTAAACCCCATTTTCACAGCCAAATACGCTGCACTATCCTTGAGTAAGGGTAACTCAATGTCATCATTAAGAATAATTGTTACTAAAGCCGGACTTACTTCTTGAAAGAAGTAGTTTTTAATAAACTCATGTTGTACAGCCTTTATCTGATGCTCCTTAATAATCAAGATGTTTTCTGCCTTGAGTTTTTCTTGAATATTAGCCAAAATTTTTAAACTTTGGCTTTGTTGGGAAATCACAATTTCTGTAATCCGCTCGAGGAGTTCAGATGCTTTTATACCACCCAATTGGTTTTTACCACCTTTACCGGCTTCATCGATACGTTTTACTGTGGCATAACGCACCTTAAAAAATTCATCTAAGTTGTTTGAAAAAATCCCTAAGAAACGGAGCCGTTCTATAAGTGGGACATTCGCATCCGCTGCTTCTTGTAGTACTCTTGCGTTAAACTGAAGCCAACTCAGCTCTCTATTAATATATCTGTTTTCGATAATTTCCATTCAAAAAATTAATGTATTCAAATATATTTTAATTATAAGAAATGGACTAAATTTCTAATAGCTTATGTTGATTTCTTTTGAATAGTATGTTTGCCTTTAAATTTTTATTTTAAATCGCGCGGAAATATTATATGGTCTGTCGTCCCATGTTTGGCATATTTCCATTCTTCAATTTGAAATCCAATAGAAACTAACCCAGCAGTAGGAAGATTATCTATGTACCGATCGCCTAAACGATTCACCAAATCAGTAAAAGCGTGATTATGACCAAACAACATGACAGAGTCCAGGTCGTCACTTAAATCATGAATAAACTTAAGCACATTTGAACCTCCAAAATCGTATAAATCTTCGATAATCTTAAATTTTTCAGAGGCAATATTTAATTCTTTAAGAAATATCTGACAGGTTGAATGAGCCCTATTTGCGGGACTACTAAACACCATGTCTAATTCTAAATAACTGCTCTTAATTTGAGTAGCCACAAGGGAAGCATCAGTGATGCCACGACTTTTCAGCGGTCTCTCACGGTCACCCACACTATACTCCCAAGAGGATTTGCCGTGTCTTATAAAGGTTAGTTTTTTCAAAATAATACGTTTAAATGCAATTTTTATCGTTTAAATGTTTATTTATTCAGGCAAAAGGTATATATTGCCCCAAAATGTATAATACAGCTATAAATATCTAAAAAATTATGTAATTGAAATTGTGTCAAAGTCTCATCGACGAATGAACCTTTATATCGATTAACTGTTTTTCAGGGTCGCACATCGAAAAAATAGGCGCTTTGGAAGTTTTTTTTGACAGTACTTATATATATGCGTTCTTTTGTCCATAGCTATTAATCAATTAATTATGATCCCAAATCGAATTAACCAAAAGCTGGCTTACCTGTCGGCAAACTCTTTCCCTCAAGATAAAATTTTATTTCCATCTATTAGCCTTAACAATGGCAAATGGATGCTCAGTATATAAATTCGATTTAGAATAACAAATTCAAAGTTGACATAGTTCAATAAAACATGAATCTTATGAGAACAATAACCGCTCATCTCTTATCAACACTATTATCAAAAGCAAAAACACTTTTGTTAATAGTCACATTCTCCTTTGCAGGGATCTTCTCTGCAAATGCGGATTGTACCATTCCTAACACAATGAATGTTTCCACATTCGCTGCATATGTTTCCAATCCAGGTAATATGTGTGATGGTACAGTCATTATTCCTAATGGTGTAGATATTTTGGTTAACCAAGATATAACCATCACATCTGATATTAACCGTATTATCATTGAAGATGGTGGACAGATTATATGGACTACAAATGCGACATTAACTTTGGCCGCAAATACGTCAATTGTTATTGAAGATACAACCGACTTAGATACGCAAGGAGGTTCTGGAGCCCTTACTTCAAGTGGTCCAAATTGTAATAACAGAAAAAGACTTGTAATTGGGAATCAGCAATATTCTGCCTGTACAGGTGGTGGTAATGTCTGTATATTATTTAGTGAGGTGATTGCTGCTGGTGGAACTATTCAGATAGATCCAGATTTTGGCGTAATTTCTGGTACAGACAACCAAGTTTGTCTGGCTCCAACACTTATTGATATTGAATTGAACGGTTTTGTTGAAGGTGAAGCTTCTGCCACATATTTATGGACAGTAGTTTCAGTTCCTTCAGGTGTGAATCCGGGGGACGTCATTTTTGACCCTAGCAATACAGTTCAAGATCCAACTGTCACTGTACCTCAAGCAGGAGATTATGTTTTTAATATTGCTGTAAGCTTACCCCTTAGTGATGAATGTTCAACTACAATCATTACAGTAGATGCTGACGTTGAAATAAGTTTTCAAGATACAATTTCTGGTGCTATAATGTCTACAAATCCAGGATCTACAGGTTGTGGATTGGATGTGGATTTTACCGGTAGTGCAAATAATGTGCAAGGAACAGCATCTTACTCTTGGGATTTTGGCGATAATGTAGGGACTAGCAATCAAATGAATCCTACATACTCATATGCAAATCCCGGAACATATGAAGTTACATTGACTGTAACTGACAGTGGAGGTATTGCTGCTTGTAATTCAGCAACCGTAACTCAGACTGTTGTAATTACAGATATGCCTCCAACTATAGATTGTCCTTCTGATATCAGTGCTGATGTTGATGCCGGAGAATGCTTTGCTACTGTTAATCTAGGAAATCCTACCGTGAATGATGATTGTAGTATAATTAATGGAAATATTACTAATAATGCTCCATCTACGTTTCCTGTTGGAATAACTATAGTAACTTGGAGATATAAAGATTCATCAGGAAACACTGCGACTTGTGACCAATCTGTTACAATAACTGACAATATAGATCCAGTAATTACTTGTCCTGCAGATATAACTCAGAATGCAGATTCTGGCCTTTGTGTCGCTACTGTAAGTATTACAAATCCAACAGCTACTGACAATTGCTCATCAACATTTACTTTTACTGGTACTCGTGATGACGGTCTCGCAATAAACGCCGCTTACCCAGTTGGTATAACAACGATATCTTGGACAGCCACTGATGAAGCTGGTAACGCGAGCGATGCATGTGAACAGACAATAACTATTACGGATAACGAGGCTCCGACAATTTCTTGTCCTGCCGATATCAACTTAAACGTAGACGCAGGTAACTGTTCTGCCGTGGCTACTTTCGCAACCCCTACGGGAGATGATAACTGTGGCGTAGCTTCAGTTGTTCAAACTGCTGGGCCTGCCTCTGGTAGCGCTTTCCCTGTTGG
>NZ_JBHSAT010000006.1:0-4752 GCF_042650215.1 Winogradskyella maritima
ACACAACAATGTATAACCGCAATTACGGCGGATTCGACTACGTCCGAATCCACTCGGAATTGCGAGCGTCAGTGCCAAACCGAAAATTAACGCATATAAACCCGTAACTGACGGTTATACGAGACCGATGATGTCGAATTCGGCGTCGGCGCCGAACAAAATGGCTACGTTCTCCTAACGTCGAACTCCCACCCTTTTGCGAGTCGACATCATCGCAGGGCTACACCAAATTCCTTCATCAGCGGGAGTCATGCGCACCTTAGCCGTCAACGGCGCTCGAGACCTAGGCAACTCAACATATCACCGGCTACCTGTCCGCCTCTGGCGGAAACGCTCCCGACGCTTCGGGATGGCACGACCCAATCTGTATTTGCATTTTTATGTAACTTGCAGTTACAACAAATACAAATCCAGGGTCGCACTGCGCGTAGCCCTGCGTTACCCACCATTTGAAAAAACCTATGAAATACATATTATTACTCGGAATTCTGATTTCATTTCCTGTATCTAATTTAATCGCTCAATCGACTTCAGACACTCTCAAACCAAAAATGAAAATGGTTAAAGAAGTCATTTATAAACCAGAAAATGGTGAGTTAAAAAGTCGAGAAAATCTATTTGACTCAAACATAAGCTCATATATGATTTTTGATAAAAATGAGAAAGTGATAGAAAACGGACAATATAAAAGTGACGGTTCACTGTATGAGAAAACTATTTACGAAAGAAATGAAGATGGAGTTGCTCAAAAAGCTATGAAGAAAAATTCATCAGATGAATTGAAAAGCTATTGGACTTATGAGTACGATTCTAACGACAATATGATTGCTGTTAAAACTTATGATTCGGATAATAATCTGACAAATATTCAATCGAATAGCTATGACGAAAAAGGCAATAATATCGAGATGTTGCTCAAAAGTCCAGAAAGTGAAAATGGTTGGAAATATGTTTACAAATACAATTTTGACAACAAAAAAATTGAACAATTCAGATATAAACCTGATGGAAGTTTAAAAGACAGACGCACATACTCATACGATAAAGACGGAAATGAAAATTTACAGTTCAAATTCAATCCTGATGGAAGTTTTATGAAATTCGTATCCGAATATGATGATATGGATAATTTGATTGTTCAAAATTGGTTTAACGAACAAGACGAACAAACACACCAAACTTCTTTCGAATATGTATATGACGAAAATGGAAATTGGATTTCTAAAAGGAGAAGCTCTAACGGAGAATTAGGAATGGTTTGGGAAAGACAAATTGAATATTACGAATAAAAAAATACGTTGCACAACAATGGCTATAAGTAATTGCTTGTTCTCGCCTACTTCTGAAAATCCTCGCGGATTTTCAGCTTGGTGCGTACTTGCAAAGTTAAGTGCTAACCCACGCAACTACTCATAGCCGAGACCGATGATGTCGAATTCGGCGTCGGCGCCGAACAAAATGGCTCCGTTCTCCTAACGTCGAACTCCCACCCTTTTGCAAGTCGACATCATCGAAAGGGCTACACCAAATTGCTTCATCAGCGGGAGTCATGCGCATCTTAGCCGTCAACGGCGCTCGAGACCTAGGCAACTCAACATATCACCGGCTACCTGTCCGCCTCTGGCGGAAACGCTCCCGACGCTTCGGGATGGCACGACCCAATCTGTATTTGCATTTTTATGTAACTTGCAGTTACAACAAATACAAATTCAGGGTCGCACTGCGCGTAGCCCTTTCGTTGTGTCCAATTTGGCTACGTTACCAAGATTTGGTATATTTGAGTAAAAATATTGTCAAAGTGGGAAAAAATACATCAATATCACTCGGAAATCATTTTGAGGATTTTATAAGAGAAGAAGTAAACTCTGGAAGATATGGTTCGGTTAGCGAAGTAATTCGTTCTGCTTTACGTTTGTTAGAACGTGAAGAAAAAAAGGAAAGAGAACTGATTAAAGCTCTCGAAGTTGGTGAAAATAGTGGATTTGTTGAAAACTTTGACCCAAAACAACATCTGAAAGAATTACATCGTAAATACTTATGAGCAAAAACAAATATCGCATAAGTCAACAAGCGATTGAGGATTTAGATAAAATTTGGATTTATACGCTCAATAAATGGTCTAAAGAACAAGCTGACAGATATTACGACTTGATAATTACGGAAATTGAATTTATAGCTGACAACTTTATGACTGGAAAGTCAGCGGAACAAACTCGAAAGAATTATCGAGTTACTAAAATAAAATCTCATTTGATTTTTTATAGAAAAGTGGAAAATGATATTGTGGAAATAGTTAGAATTTTGCACCAGCGAATGGATATTAAAAAACGACTGAAATAAAAAAACTGCACACAACAATGGCTATAAGTAATTGCTTGCCTGCCTGTCGGCAGACAGGTTCTCGCCTACTTTGGAAATTCCTGCGGAGTTTCCAACTTGGTGTGTATTTGCGAAGTTAAGTGCTAACCCACGTAACTACTCATAGCCGAGACCGATGATGTCGAATTAGCTTGTCCACTGCGTGGCCTGCGTGTATTCGCTTCGCTCGGCTCGGCGTCGGCGCCGAACAAAATGGCTCCGTTCTCCTGACGTCAAACTCCCACCCTTTTGCAAGTCGACATCATCGAAAGGGCTACACCAAATTGCTTCATCAGCGGGAGTCATGCGCACCTTAGCCGTCAACGGCGCTCGAGACCTAGGCAACTCAACATATCACCGGCTACCTGTCCGCCTCTGGCGGGAAAGCTATTTATTCATTTCATCTCTATTTCCTTTTAAGGTATTCATCATTTCGCTTTAGTCAGTCTTGAGCGACAGGCGAAAGGCTCGGGTGGCACGCCTGTCCCGCAGAATTGCGGGAACACAATCTGTATTTGCATTTTTATGTAACTTGCAGTTACAACAAATACAAATCCAGGGTCGCACTGCGCGTAGCCCTTTCGTTGTAGGTAATTAAACAAACCGCATGAAAGAAAAATTACAGCATTTAGTTTATGACTTTCTGCAAAAAATATCCAAAGTTTATTTAGCTGGCGAAATCACCCAACCTATTATTACCGATTTCGATTCAAACTTGCCAGAAGCAATCAGAAAAAATTGGGCTGTTAATATGAAAAAGTTGATTATGAATCATGGTGTATTCGAAGACGATGTTACCGATGAAAGTCGACTATTTTATTCAATGATACTCGGAAACCCTAAAGGAGAAGACCAAAAAGAAGTTTTCGAACAAATACTATTACAACAAGAGTTCATAAGTTATTTTGCGCATTTAGAAGCAGTATTACAGGATATTCAAAGGTATATGTATAAACAAAAACCTGAATTACTTCCTGAAGAAAAAGAGATTAAGTGGAAACACATTTTAGAACTAAAAGATTTCTCAAAACTACTAGAACATACAATTGACGAAAAACTAAATAAATCCGGTTACTTAAAGATTAGTGATTTAATTGTAAAGCTTAATTCTGAACCATTTCTTTTAAAAATTTCATTGAAAAAGGAATTATTGAACGATTTAGAAGAATTTATTTTAATTCGCAACATGATAATACATAATGGTAGCAAAATAACAAAGGATTTGAATGAATTCGCAAGTGAAAAATACACTTTTGGAGATAAATTTAGTCTGGACAGAATCTTATTGAATCAATTATTTGACTTAACCATGATTGTAGCGGTCGAAACTTATGCTTCAGTATGTTCAGAAATTTATGAAGAAGACAAAAAAGAAGCATATAACAACATGAGTTTTGTCCCAGAAAACGCAAAGAATAATTATAAAATACAAAAAGGGAAAAGAAAATAACTAACTACAACACCGTATATAATTTATTGCTAGTTCTAGCCTACTTACGAAAATCCTCGCGGATTTTCTATTCGATTTGTATTTGCTAAATTAGGTGCTTAAAACACGCAACCAAACATATACAAACACGTTAGCTACAATGCCGAACAAAATTCATAGATGATTTTACTATTTCTGTTTTTAACCTTAATTATAGTTCTCTTTTATCCAATATTGGCTTGGAAAATGTTCAAAGCACTTAGGTCGAAAAACAAACCTAAATTTTATCGACTTTCAACAATACTTTTAATTCTGATTTTGATTCCTGGCTTTTACTGGAAAGTCCTGCCAGGTTCAAATCTATTTTGGAATCCAATCGAAAAAGCCGAAGAGCGAAACTACAATGTCGAACTGACTGGATTTGAATTTAATGATAGCGAACTAATTTATGAATACGAAACCGAAAGAGCCTTCAATGGAGATGGATATTCAATTTGGATTTACAAAATTGACGACCAAACAGCACAATATTTTGAAAACCCAGAATCGGAATTCTTTACTAAATATCCAAGTGCGGAATTAAGGAGTCATTGGGAAACTGAATTTTGGAAAAAAACACCATTTGACAAGCAGGAGAAAAAGTTTTTGGACTTTGCACACAGCACTCTTGAGGAATTGGAATTTGAATTAGAGGATTTACTTTATGAAAAGGGAAATTACTATGCTTATAAATACTATATGCACAGTTATGAAATTGGGAATATCGACTTTTACATAATTTGTCCGAATAGAAAATTAATAGTAGAGATAAACCACAACACTTAAAAGCACAGTAGCTAACAAAGTACTGTGGTAGAAAACAAGTAAAATCCCATTAATTTTTCACTAAAGTACTTCTGTAACTATCGTCGTATATCAGTCCTGATTTTGCTATGGCAAAGGCCTGTTTTAACAACTTATTGCAC
>NZ_JBHSAT010000007.1:0-34591 GCF_042650215.1 Winogradskyella maritima
TGCAATAAGTTGTTAAAACAGGCCTTTGCCATAGCAAAATCAGGACTGATATACGACGATAGTTACAGAAGTACTTTAGTGAAAAATTAATGGGATTTTACTTGTTTTCTACCACAGTACTTTGTTGCCACACGTTTTTTTTTACTCTTTTGATTTTGAATCTTCAATTTTTTTCTGCGACTCTTCAATCACTTGCTCAATATTCTCTTCGATAACTTGTTCTTTTTCTTTGCTTTTCGTGCTTTCTTTGTATTTAATAAATTCAGCACTTGGCCATATTTTATGAAGTTCGTTTTCTAATATTTCTGTAAGCTGTATGCAGGATTCGTATGATTGTAAAAAGTATTGTACACTTACTGGTAAGTAAAAACCGGATTTAACTCGAGCCAATGGACCTGCTTTAGATATATAAATATCATTTGCATTTCCTCCATTATGTATGTGAATATCTCTAGTTGCTTTTAGTTCAATGAATCTATGAAAAATAGGGTTCTCAAGTAAATTTATTCCAACAAATTTATTAAATTCTTCAGCATATTCTTTTGGTGATTTATAAGCTATTTCATTTAATATACTGTTAACTATGTCAATCTTAATTGAATCAATTGAATCAGCGCCAAGTGCAATAGATGCATCTATTTTTCTCTTACTAGGTATTTTACCAGGAAATTCAATAAGTACACTTTTGAAAATATAATTTAAAAGGGTTTCAGTAATCGTAACTAATCTGTAAATAGCGTCTAGAGGAAGTTTTGTTTCACTCATAAAACGATATCTACTAGTTAATTCTTCTTTAGAATATGTATTTGTTGAATTTATTGGTGTATTATCTGCACGCCAGCCTACAGGATGGTCAATTTTAATAGGCTCATCTTTTTCCTCTTCAATTAATTCTATGAATCTATTATTTGCTATTACTGTTAGATTTGCTAATTCGCCTTCCGTAAATAAAAGCATTCTAGTATGCGATACAGCGTTGTATAATTTGTCTCCAAAATTTTCCATTAATTATTTTTGTCTTTTAGTTATTATAATAGACCTAGCTCTTTTCTGTATTTAACTAATACCACATTCAGTTCTCTAGTAAAACGTGATTTAATAGCTAATGATTCATTTATTTTTTTTTGGTCATTTGAAGAGAAGTCTTCCTCTGTTAGAAGATTGAAATAGTTTGCGGCACAGTTTAATTGTTCAATAACTTGCTGGTCGTCTGTATTCAATTCAATAAATTCGGTAGCGATTTCGTCAAAATCTTCTTTGACTTGGCTTAAAGAATTATATTTTTTTAATTTTATTAAAGCCAATTTTTTAGTAAGTCCTTTAATTGTGGTGATATCTACGCTCATTATTCTGATTTAGGTTCATTTCTCAAATGTGTGGCAACAATTGGCTAAACGTATTACGTTTAGCCAACTTATAATGTTTCCCTCAAAGCTAAATAAATTTATAATAACATAACCCCAATACCAATCCATTTACTAGATTTGAATAGTATTAATAAGTGAACACAAACTGAACACAATTGTGAACACGGTTAAAATATAAAAGCACTGATAATCAGTGACTTAATTTTAAATAAAAGTCACTTGATTTCCTTCATAACCCGGAGGTCACGAGTTCAATTCTCGTTCTCGCTACAACAGTGAAAGTCTAGCATGGAAGTGCTAGGCTTTTTTTATACGTTGCGTTGAAGCTCCGCTAAAAAAAGCAAAAGCATAAAAAAATGTCCGTAAACAATGCTAGCGCATTGTTTACGGACATTTATTATTGTCTTGGCAACTTGACTGAGAATCGGCGTTAGCTAATTCTTGAAAAAAATTAATTTGATAAAAATATGCTAATAGGCTTGGACTTTTATTATTTAAAAAATATAGTCAATTATTTATAAACCATATTTTTTCTGCATCTCTTCCATTAGCTTTAATACTTCTTCTTGTGCCCTTTTTGCTTCTTCCATAGCCTTTTGTGCTTCACTATTAGCAGCACTAATTGCATTCTGTCTTTCTGTTTCAATGGCATTTTTGTCCGTAATTATTTGTAGATCTTGCTTCTGTTTTTCCTCTAATTTAAATTCCTCTTTAGATGAAAACCAGCTTAAAATTTCGTCTTGACTAGAAATATTATTTTCAACTATATCGATATCTTCTACACTTTTAATGGCTTCAAAATTACCATGTTCTGCTAATCTATTATACAAATCGATAAAGCCTGATACTTTTTCATTTTCATTTTTTATTTTAAAAAACACAATCGGTAACTTGAGTAAATTATAGTCTGAAGCTTTTTGCAATTGTGCCGCTACTTGTTGATTTCCGCTGTTGATTTCTGCAATTATTTCATCTGCGTTATTTTTTATAGAATCATACTCTAACTGTTGAAGCATAATACTATCAAACCGCTTTTTCTGGCGTTTTAAATCATTCCAAAAGGCCTCATTTTTAATTGTATTTTTAGCAATCAAACTTTCTCTATTATCAAAAGCTGCACTAAACATTGCTTTACATGTTCTAACGGCATTTACAAAGTAATTGATATCGACAGGTTCTAAATTTTGATGGTAAACACCGTTAGAAATATAGTAACCATGCGAAACTTTTTCTACATTACTGATATATTCTCTTAATTTATCTTCAAAAACTGTTGTTGCCATAGTCTATACAAGTGATTTATCAATGTTATACTTATCGTGCACATCTCGTATTACAATATCACACCAACCATTTTCCGAGTATGGCATACTGAAAGTAAAGTATTCGGCATAATATTGCCCATCTTCTTGGTACACTGCCAATGCCATTCTGTTTTTTTCAATAAGTCTATTAAATTGATAATTATCCAACCACTTTTTGCTGTTAATTATAATTTTAGCATCCTTAATTTGAGGTGATCTTTTCTGAAACACCTTTAGAAACTTTTCGTTTAAAGCTGGGTCATTAGCAATATCCGCAGGTAGCTTAGACAACGAATCTCTATCTTCTGGACCCAAAACCTACACTTTCCGCAGCTTTTTGAATAGTGCTACCTAACAACTCAAAACCTTTGTCTCTAATTTCGAATCCGCTACCAATAATTTTTTTAATATTTATCATTTTTAATTTTTTTTGAACTGGATTATATATTATTTATAATTTTTGAAGTAAAAAGTCTTCTAAATCCTGCATGGAAATATGCCTTGCTATAATTATCCCGTTTTTATCCACCAAAATATTATCTGGTATAATATTAACTTCATAAATAAAAGAGCCTTCATCTTTACCACCATTTAAGTCTGAATAATTTGGCCATGACATATCAAACTTAGTTATAGCGTGTAACCATGAATTCTTATTATCATCATGAGAAATGGCACGTACTTCAAAACCTTTCTTCCTATATTTATCATAAATGGTTCTTAATTCTGGCATTGATTTAATACATGGAGCGCACCAAGATGCCCAAAACTCAATCAAAGTATAATTGTAAGGATCTTTTGAAACATTCTTAATACTTCCGTCCAAATCTTTAATTTTAAAGTCGATGAATACATCTCCAACTTTAGGGCTCGTGGGCAATTCTATAAAACGTCGAATTTCATCACCTTTGGTAGATTGTTTCAGTGATTTATCTAGATTATTATAAAGGTTTTTAGTAACGTCTTTTCCATATTTTTGCTTGTACACATTAAGTGTTGTAAGACTAATTACAGATTTAGGATGATTAGAAATAAATACTTTATTAATTGAATCCATAGCTTTATCTGCAATTTCCATATTCTCTCTTAAACGGATAACCTCGGAACTAGTTTCATCCAGTTTATTTTGAGCTTCTTTCTGTAGTAAAATTTGGTTTGCATTGTCAAAAGTTTTTCTCGTTACTTTTAACTTTTCGGCCAGATCATCTTGTTGTTTTTGCAATGATGAACCTTTAATACTAGCATTAGCAAAATCACTCTTAGAGGCTTTAAAATTTATAGAGCTATTCTCTAACCAAAAAAATTTATATAATCGAGTACCATCTACTATGATTAATACTTTTTTAGGTTCTTTAACATCACCTCTAAATTGAAATTGATCGTCTCTCAGTCTCGTTGAGTCAATTACTTTTCCATCAATACGTAATAATATGAGACTATTATCTATTCCATCTTCAATTTCGCCATTAATAATAAAACCAGAGTTATCTTTTGTTATCTCCTTACAACTAAAAACACAGATAACTAAGACAAAGAATAAGAGATAAAAAGACTTCATAAATTAGTTTAATTTACCTTATCACAAGTAACACGTTCTTTCATAATACGTCCGCCATCTTTTCTGGCTTTAGACCAGCCACCAACATAGTCTGACCTGAAAACAAACTCTAAATATCCACATTTGCCTTCTGGAGTTTTATACGGAAATGCCGCATGCATGATACGGTACTTTTCTAAAGGTGTCTGAACCACTTGCCACGTTTTGGTAATTATGGTTCTGGTGAATTGTTCTTTAAAGCCTTGTCCATTCATAATTGCCAATAATTGTGCTTCTAAGCCTGCATTTCTGCTCACAGCTTTTGGTAAAGTATTTGCCGCTATAAATACTTGCTCTTGCTTTAGCTCTACATCTTGATAAAATTTTGGCCCAGCACCTTTAGATAAATCCATTTCAAAAGACCCTTTGTACAACACAGCACCAGTTTTGGCCGTAACTAAAGCCACTTGAGCATTCCATTTCTTTTTTCTAGGTGTTTCTTTAGATAAACCACGTGCCATTTGTAATGGTGTAATATTTTTGTATTTCGCTGCTTTTTTAAGGCCTGTATCCATATTTGGCACTACCACGAACTGATAGGTTGTTGCTGAAGGATTTGTACCTGGATAAACCAGCATCGTTGTGTTTTTACCCGAATCATCATCTGTAAAATAACGGTCAAGTGTTAAGCCAGAAGCATCTCTAACCGTAAACTCGCCACCAGTACCCATCGGCTTCCCAGATGCGCTCAATGTATTTGGGTCACCAACAGCATCCATAATTGTAGCTCCAAAATAGATGGTTGCATAAATGGCATCTCCAGGTTCAAAAACGGGATTAATTTCAACCGAAGCTTCGTTACCTGGTTTGTACGGCTTTTTAGAGAATACGATTTCATTGACGTGCTCTTTATGAAACTCACCTGTATAGATAGCAGACAGCTCTTCTTCCGCAGCAGCCAATTGATTCTCTGCAGCAGTCTTAATGTCATTTAAAGTCTGATTGTCTCCGCCAATTGCCGCAAAACCTCTAACCACCTTTAAAACACGTTTAGACATTTTACTCTTTTTAACACCATCTAGATTATTGACTTGGTCTAACATGGTGTATAAATTGGTAGGTATTTGATAAGTTGTTAGGGTTTGCTCTAGGTTTTCTAATTTTTGTTTAAGCTGCTTGCCTTGACTGTCTAATTTTCCTTGTGCTTCTGCAGATTGCATTTGAGATTGCATTGCCTTTCTATCAAAGTTTAAGACCTCGTCAAATACTTTATTCTGCTCGGCAAAACGCTCATTCTCAAAAGTACCTGCTGCAAAATTTTGGTAATTGTCTATAAAAAAGGTGAAATTGTAATTTGCAGAAGCAAAATCTGCTTTATTTTTAGATAAGGATGCACTCTCACCAGTTAAGGCTTGCAACCTTTGGCATAACTCCGAAATATCTGCATTTGGTTCTTTTTTTAAAACATAGCCAATATATTTCTCTGCGTTTTTGAGATTGTTTTCCATTTTTAACAACTCGCCAGCAGCTGAAGCAGTTTCTGCTAAATCTAATTGTTTATTTGCATTTTTAAAAGATGTAAACGCTCTATGACCTTCTGTAACATTGACATTGCCAGATGCATTAGCGCATGGCGACTGTGCTTTTACCATAGTTGGTGCTATAATAGTTAATATAATTATAAAAAGCGGTGATAAAACATATTTCATAAGTTGAAGATATTAACCCAATAGCCTCATGAATAGACAAGCTAAACACGAGGCCTTACACCTATCGTAAAACTCCAAAAATTCTTATAGATGTTTAGTAATAAGTGTTGGGAGGAATTTTAAATATTAATTTTTAATTAATTTCTTGGTAACCTTTGCACCATTCTCTGCTTGTATTTGTAGTAAGTAAATACCCTTTACAAAATTACTTACATCATATTGGTGATTTTCTGAAGGTGAAAACTGCTGAATACGTTTACCAGTAATATCAAACACCTCAACACTTTGTATGTTTGCATTGGCATCTTTTATTGTGATAGTGGTATTTGCTGGGTTTGGATGAATTGAAATACTATCGACTATAAACTGTTCTGTCGAGAGTGTTGATGGCGTTTTAAATTTAGTTTGATATTCAAAAGGATATGAACCAACACCATTAGAAGTGCATTGAGATTCTATAACAATAAAATATTCTGTTTCTGCCGTCAACCCAGTAATTGTAGCTGTTGTAGCGTTACCAGGTTGAGATGAAAGTATTACAGGACTTGAAGAATAAACACTTTGACCTCCAGTAAAAACTCCTAAAGTAATGTTATTATAAGCCACAGGATTTGTCCAACTTACAGTAACACTAGTTGGTGTTGTATTTGTTACCTCAAAATCTAATACCGCATCGCAAAAGTTAGCTTGTGTAGTTTGAGTTATTACAGGACTTATTGAGAAGCCTCCATTAACATCATAGGATGTAAGGTAAAAATCATATGTAGTATTTGGTTGCAATCCTCCTAAAGTAGACCTTATATCAACTCCATCACTGACTCCACTAGAGGTTACAGGAGTTCCTTGAATATCGTTCCCAGCAGGAAATGCTATTAATTCATGTTGCAAAAAACTATTACCATTATTGTCCCAAGTAATATCTGCCCAATCTCCATTGACATTTAAACTTATGTTAGTAACTTCTGAAGCTGTATTATTTAAATTAGTAATCATTAAATCTCTAGAGATTACAGGAGTATTTGCAAGAGTAAAATGGAATAATATGTCATTAAAAACATTCATTGGAACTGGATTAGATCCGTTTGCACCAGGAATGATATCAGCTAATAATGATGGTTCATCAGTTAGTGTATCATATGCCCATAATTCGTTATTAAAACCTGAATCGATAGCTTGAAAGTATAAATCGGTACCATCTGAAATGATGTTTGTTACTGAATCAGAACCACCAGAATTGGTTTCAGGAGTGTCAATTACTATTTCTGCTGCACCAAATGCTAATAAAAAAAATAATTTTTGCTCTGATAATGAAACATCAACCGCAGTAAAATATAATCTACCATTGGCAAGAATCAAATTATCAGGTAAAACTAAATTACCATAGTTTGCCGAATTTAAATTGACTTTTGTTGTTCCTGCATCTGTACCATCAGTTCTCCACATATCAAAGGCTAAAGAGCTTGAGTTATCAAAGGCTCCAAAGTGTAATGTGCCATTAAATAGTACAAAGTCATTTTCACGCTCAAAACTATCATCACTTCCAGGGTATATATCTTTAACTAAGGTTTGTTCAGGAGTAGTATCATTTAAATCTAAAGACCATAATTCTCTACCATTAGCTGATGTTTCTTTATAAAAAATAATTCTAGAACCAACTTGGTAAAAGTCGCCATACTCAAAAGGTGTATTGGTTGATGGGCTAGTTGGTGTTAACAATGAAGTTCCAGATGTTGTACCGTCCGTCGTCCATATATTAAAGCCATTACCGTCATTTGCTACAAAAACCGCAATATCATCTCCGTTCAAGTTTTGTATAACGGAAAAGCCAACAGGTGAACCAGAACCATTACCAACATTAATTTCTTTAACCAAATTAATGTTTCCATTACCATCTAATTTATAAAGTTCTCTACCTTGATTAATTCCATTAACCCAATGTGGCGCAGAAAATATAAAATCATTATTTAGTTTAAATATATCACCAGGATTTCCGAATTCACCTGGATTATTCGATAATGGTATTTCTGTAAAATTCTCAGTTATTAAATTGTATAAAAAAATTTCATTACCAATTGCTCCATTAGCATCATCCTTGGCGATTACTAGTATTCTATCATTATCATATTGCAAAATATCGAATGAAGTAGCAGTGAAACCATCGAAAGTTATTGTTTCAAAAGTAGTTGCATTGGTTTTATAAATCTTATCAGCAGACGCAAAAAAAATCTCTCCATTGTTTGCTTCAAAAAGTGGACTTTGTAAGATTGAAAAAAAAGAATTTTGTGCATCAACATCTTTTACATGCCGTGTTTGGGCATTAATTGAAAGAGATAAAAACAATAATAATATGAGATATGTAAAATTTTTCATAATTAGGAGTTTTGATATATAAGTTTTGATATGTTTATTCTTTAAATAAGATGAATACATCTTCTGCCGATAATGCCCTTTGATATATGTAAATGTCATCCAATGCACCGCCTAAAAAAGAAGCACTTCCGTATCCGCCTAAATGAAGAATCGTATTGTTCCAAACATTTGCTTCTGTAGTAGTTGTTTGATCTTCTAAGACGCCGTTTAAGTAAGTTTTCCAATTCGTACCGTTGTCGCAAACTATGGACACATGAGTCCAAACATTAGGAGCAATGGATATATTAGTTTCCATCGCATCTATATTTTGTGTTGTAGTACTATCATATTCAAGGTTAAAAGCAAAATCTGTCCCATCAGTTTCAATTAATTGCAAACCAATATTCATATCGTTTGTAGGTCCTTTAGCTATAACATATCCACTAGAATTAACATTTACCCAAAAAGCAAATGAATAGGATATCTGATTAGCTATTGCATTTGACGCCACATTAATATTACTAGAAGTACCAGCAAAATCATACGCATTACCATCAACGCCAGTAACTATATTTGGCAAATTTCCGTTCTGGAAAAAAGCGTCTAATCCATTTGTAGAAGCATCTTCACAAATATTATTGACAATAGCATCATTTTTATAATGTGCTGCCAACCCTTGTGTTGATGGCTTTAAGTCATCAATTAATATTTGGATAGTTTCTGTTGCACTTTCAGTACCGTTAGTTACCACAACATCAGCAGAGATAGATGTATTGACTTCGTAATCAAAAGCTTCAACTGTGTTTACGCTAATTTCGCCTGTTGTGCTGTTAATAACAATGGCATTTGCAACACTTTGAGTTGATAAGCTATAAGCCAAGTCTAAACCTTGCGGGTCTGTGGCTTGTACATTACCTATACTTGCATTTGCCATAGGATTTTCTGCCAAAGCAAAAGATAGATTTGCAATAGTTGGTGCTTCAATTGGCACACCTGCATCGTCATCATCACTGCACGATACAGTAAAAGATAATAAGCAAGCAACAAAGAAACTTGCCGTTGCCATTTTAATTAATTGTTTACTTGATTTTTTCATTATAAAAGGAGTTTAATATTTATAATTCAAAAATCGGTAGAATAAGCCTTTGCAGTACCACCCAAAAAGGGTAGGCTTTTTTCAAAAAAATTATAAGCGCGTAATAAGAATAACTATAAAGACAATTAATGCCCATTTTAGAAATTCTATAACATTTTTTTCGTTAAAAATACGTTTCATAATAGTTGTAATATTGGTTACTTTTTAGCGTAAATAAATAGTTGGCATTCTGTAGTATTTTTGTCTGATGTTGAAGCATGGACTAATGCTAAATCACCATTTAGATGTATTAGCTTTGGTGATGCATCATATATTTTTGTTTATGATTCCAAAAAATGAGCAACAAGAAAACCTTGCTTTATAAATTTGTGTTGTTCTGTCTCATTAATGATTTGGTAATCGTCTTTAGTCTTTTTATTTACTATTGACGTTTGGTGTAGTATTCTGAATTTCAGTCTGTATTTTGAATTTTTGGACGTAGGTTTAGTCGGTCTTAAATCAGAACTATTATAATTAAATTGTTCATCAATAACCTCTAACGTTTTTACTATACAACTGTCTAATTCTTTTACGTGAAATTGATAGGAATGTTTTAACGGTTTTTGCTTAGCCAATTGACATGACTGATAAGACAAGGCTCCACCAATAAACAACATGTAGTATGAATATTGAAATAAATCGTTATACACAGTTTCTTGAATTAAAATAAAGGGTAGCATCTTACAACTACCCTTTACAAACCATAAACTAATTAATCACTAACAAACTCTAAAAGTGGTTAGTTTTTTATCAATTTTAGCTGCTTTACTACGTTGTCATCTTTACCTAGTATTTCAACAATATAAATACCTGTTTTAAGGTTTGCAGTGCTAAAATTATTTCTACTATTATATGTTTTTAAAGTATTGCCCTTTAAAGATTTAAGCGATACAGATTTTATATCTTTAAAATCTATATTTTTTATTGAAAATTGGTCTTCTGCAGGATTTGGATAAATCATCGCATTTTTAAAATTACTGACGCCACCATTTCCCGATCCAGAATTTTGGCAGTTTTTGTCTGAAAGTGGAAGCACAGTAATACTAATACCTGTACTCTGATATGTGCCACCATCAATACTTACTTGAACATCGTAAGTTCCTGGCGTTGTATAGCATGCTTCCACATCCATACCAGAGCCATATTTATCAACAGAACCTGGCAAAAACCAGTCAATTGAATTGACTGCAGTACCAGAAACTTGAGTAGCACTGATTTCTGTGCAAGTACCCTCGCAAATTGTATAATTTGTAGCTTGATAATTAAATACTGGTGGACAATTACCAATAAAGTTAATATCGTATTTAACTGGTATTGGCTGATTATTGGATGGTACAACTCCGTAAGGATTAAGATGTGGATTTCCCCAAGCAACAATATCACAATTACTTCTTCGCGCAAGCGCATAACCATTAGCTCCAGCTTCAATATCTATAACTCCAGTTAATACACCTGTATTATTTTCATTGACTACATTATTTGGAATACTTATATTTGAATTATGCATAATTTGAGGTTGCCCTAAGCTTCCATAATAATTTTTACCTACGGATAGTACTGTTCCATCGTCCTTTAAAAAGTAACTGCTCCAACTATTGACTGCAATGTCAAGTATGCCGTTAAGGTTAACTAAATAACCATTAGCGTCATAGGTTTTAACTTTCTGAATTGTATTACTGAATACAGCATAATTCCCAATACCTAGCTCACCATAAGCATTTAAGCCCGCACAGCTTACTTCACCGTTAGTATGTAGAAACAGAGTATGTCTACCGGAAGTTTGAATATCTATAACATTTGACAAACTTTGAATTTTAGTAGGAAATAGTCTAAAAGTACCTAAAGGTTGACTCCCACCAAATTGCCCAAAATTATTTATGCCCCAAACCCAAACTTCACCGTTATTAGTTAGTGCATAATTTGCTTCATAACCTGCTGCCACTTTTGCTATATTTAATAACTTATTACTTGTATTATTAAAAATTAAATAGGTTGGTGAAGAAAAATAGGTTTGATTTCCCAGTTGTCCCATTTGTAAAACTTCACCTGATTGTAGTAACATTAATACATTATCGCTGCTTACTGAAATATCACTTACATTAGACAAAAATCCAGGACCATCAGGATTTATTGGTTTTTGATAGGTATTAAAATTTGCATTTTGAGCAAATCCTCGACCTAAAATTCCGTTACTATTATTGCCTTTTGCGTATAGACTGCCATCATTAAATAGCAGAAATTCTGCCGTGAAACTTGATAAAGCTTTTTTAATACCAGAAGAATTTGGCAAAGGTGTGATTTGTTGCAATGGATTTTGATTAACCGTACCACCCATTTTATATAAATCTGTTCCATTATTGATGTAGGTTGCATGATGCCCAGCATTTATTGTTTGAGAGAAAGATAATAGTGCACTTAATGCAAATATTACCGTAAGTAAAAAGTTAATTTTTTTCATAATAATTGTTTTGTTAATTTCATGTTAAAAGTAAAAGAGAAAATAGCGCGCAATACTACCCTTAATAGGTAGGTAACATTCAATAAAAAAGACGGTAAATAAACCGTCTTCTTTATAAAGCCACACAAAATTTTTAATGCCCTCTTTTTATAAGTTTTTTGTATATGCTTTTATTATTTGATTTAATTTCTATAAGGTAAAGTCCATCTGTTAAATCTTCTATAAAGTATTTATTTTGCTGCGCGCCGAAAGACTTTATCCATTTACCTTCTAAGTTGCGCACGATAATTTCAGTAGTTTTATGTTTTGTTTCTACACTTTTTATTTTGAAATAAGAACTACTTGGATTAGGGAACAGTACAAAAGTAACATCCTCTAACAACGTCTCCCTATTTGCAATATTATCAATCATAGCTCTTGTCGCTTGTCCATTACCAGCGGTTGTTACAGTTACTGTATTACTTATTGCCGAAATATTACCACCAACATCCCAAGTGACAATATTAAAATCATAGCTCGTATTTGGCAGTAGGTTTGGTATTGTGCTGGTATTTGTTGAAGCATTCCAAATGTTTGTTCTGATATTGCCATTAACCAATATCAATTGAGAAAAAATGCCATTAGCATCTGTAGCTACAGACCAATCTAAATCTACAGAAGTCTGGGTAACATTTGAAGCCGAAAGGTCTAAAACTGTAGTAGGTTTTATTTGGTCTAATTGTAAACCTTGAGATTGTCTAATACAAATTTGATGTACATTACCAAACGCCACCATATTGCCCGAAGCCAAAATAGCATTACCATCCTTTAAGGTATAGCTAGTGCCATTTGAACCAAAATCCAAGAACACAAAATTATAATCGCCATCTGGTAAATAAGATGTATTAATTGCATACGTTACAGTTGTACCTGGAGTTTGGGTGGCAAATTGTCCATAAGGTGAAAACGCTACAAAATTATAATTTGCATCTTTAATTGCCCATTGCAAATATTCGGGATTTGAGCCTGCGGTAACTTCTAGTTGTAAGGTCTGCGCACAATGACTCAAGGTTGTTGCTTGATGTGTATTACTTTTTGCAGAAGTGTTTCCTGCGGCATCATAAGCCAATACTTCAAAATTATAGGTTGTTGTTGGTGATAAATTATTTACTGAAGCAGAGTTTGTGTTTACATCTGCGATTTCGATATTATCTTGATAGACTTTGTAACCCGTAACACCAATATTATCAGTTGACGCATCCCATTGGAGTTGCAAAGAATTTGTACCAATATTTGAAGACACCAAATTAAGAGGTACACTTGGCGGTAGTGCATCACAATTATTATTAGACAACGTTGTGAAGGTCACAAATTGTTCAGGATTTGAAACATTTATTCCATAATCAACAGCAAGACCGACAAATTCATAAGTTGTACACGGCTGTAATCCACCAATGGTTATGGTATTATTTGCATTTGTCACTTGGTAAAGTGTCTGGTTATTATACAAGAAATAATACCATAATTGCTTGTTATCTGTTGCTGTACCTATTTTCGAAATCTGCCGAAGTTGATGTGACATTAGAAACATTTAAAAACGTTGGGCCGACTGGATTTTCTAAATCAAACACGCGAGTTCCTGCACGATTAACACAAAACTCTATACCTTCAGAAAAGCCAAAGTCTTCAAACTGATGTAATACTTGACCTGTGGTGTTATCTATAAGTTTCATATTACCATTTAGACCACCAGAATCAAATCCATCGCCACTCATATCATAAGCATGAAACGTTAACGAACCTCTTGAAATTTGAGGTGTTAACAAATATGTAAATGTAGAACCTGGCGCATGACTCGCAAAACTTCCTGCTGTTGTCGATTGGTAAACGGTTCCGTCATCTTTTAAAACTATAAAGAAAATATCTTCTGGTTTGCTATCAAAAGTAATTTCTACAGACAAATCTCCAGAATTACAAACCAATTCCGTATTTCCGTATGCTGGCCCAACACCAACTGCCCACCAAGCGTCCGTTACAGCAATTTCTTCGGCACTACCAATACCATACAAATCTCTAGCAGCTGCAATACTGCCTGCTCGCGAATCGTGAAAATTAGAGTTTGGCGATAAATATACCGTTAAGTTTCTGTAGGCAATAGCCGCAGCTTTGTCTAATCCAATTCCTGAAATTGAATAGTAATTATTCACCTCATTGGTAACATTTTCGCCTTGAGAAATTAAATAAAACCATCTGTTTTGTACGCCGCTATTTATGTGAACGCCTCCATAATCATAAGCAGAATTGACATCAGCCCAATTATCGCCATAATAAAATTGTGGATGGTTGTAAACCTGTGGAAACTGCATATTTCGTAATCCACCATTTACAACATATCTGTTGACGCCTCTTCCTATTTCCCAATCTATATTTCCTGTTTTTTCGTTCTTAACTAAGGCACCAAAAATATTTGCAAAACTTTCATTTAATGCACCAGATTCGCCTTGATAAAATAAATCAGCAGAATGCTCAATTACACCATGCGTAAACTCATGACCTACAATATCTACTGTAGTCATTGATTTACGTTCTGGATGTCCTAATCCACTACCAAAATTCATCGAGCTTCCATTCCAATACGCATTTCCTGTACCTAAACCAACGTCTCTTGCAAAAGCAAAAATGGGTGCGTTATTTCCGTCATAGGAGTTTCGGTTGTGTTTGGTTTTATAGTAATTATAAGTGGCTTCTACTCCATAATGCACTTGTACAGCGTCATTTTTATTAGTGAAGGTTGTGGAATTAGATATCACCGTATTTGCATTAAGTCCTGGCGTATTGTTTCGGTCTTGTGTAGCCATAAAAACGCCTAAACTTGTACTTTGTAAATAATATTGACTACCGTTTTGGTTTGCAATAAATGGCACCATACCATCGTAAATACTTACGCCTTGCGCTGGCACATCTTGTTGGTGTATTCTATTTTTTTTAAGACGAATTTTACCTGTAACAGCATCAACATATATTGTTTTTCGGCTTAATGGTTTAGTTGTAAAAATGTCATATTTTAATGCTGAAACAATCTCTTTTTTTTCGCCATTCTGAATTGGCAATATTACCATTTCACCTTCAGGTTTTTTATAATTTAAGCGTTTGGCTTTGTCTTTATCTTCCCATAAGAATTTTTAAATGCGTTTTTTGCAATTTGAAATCCAGCTTTACTTGAAATTTTAGCTGGTTGAAATTTCAAATTTGATACATTTGATATATTATGAATCACTTTTTTAATCTGTGCATCCTTTAATATGACTTTAATGTTTGAATGCTCTACCTTATAATTATCTAAGTAAAGTTCAAAAGTATATATGTCATTTTTCAATTTATCTGTAGTTACAGAGGTTGCTTTAAAAGACACCGTATGATTTTGAGACTTAAAAAGTCGAGCCAAAACTTCGTCAATATAAGAATCTTCTATATTTAGCGCTTCTGCAAAGCCGTTGGTCTTGGCAAAATCGATAATGGTTGTTTGGTTGCTGCTTTTTTGAGCTTGCGCACTAAAACTGAAGGTAAATAGTAAGAGCGCAATGAGTGAAGAACGTAAATATGCTTTCATATCAAAAATTATTTAAAATAATTTGACATAAAATTACGGGCAATGCGCTTTGACTCTACCGCCTAAAATGGGTAGCAAAATGTTGGCTATTTTTCTATTAACCCAGAAAAGTGTATTTCGACGCCATTTTTTGGCTCTGATGTGATTTTGAGATTGGCTCCAATCCGTTCAGCACGTTTTTTCATATTGTTTATTCCAGAAAGAATATTTGTATTAATATCGAAGCCTTCGCCATTATCTTTACAGGTAATTTGAAGGTTTTGATGCTCAATTTCAAACTTTAAAAAAGCCTTATTAGCATGAGAGTGTTTTGCAATATTCGTAAGTGCTTCTTTAAATATGAGTATAATTTGACGATTCCAGTAATAAGGTAGCTTCACGTCCTTTTTTAGACTGCTTTTTATCTCAAAATCTATATTGTAAGATGCCATTAAATCGTGTCCAAAATCTCCTAAATAATTTATAACTTCTAAAACTGAATCGCTATTGGTTTTTAAAGCAAACATAAAATCTTTTGTGCCTTGGTATAAATCATCGGCATCGTATTTTATTTTTTCAAAAGCATCCGTAGTGTATTCATCATTACTGCTTTTTTTAGATTCTATAAGATAATTTGATATCATTGAAATTCGCGCCAGCTTATTACCAAAATTATCATGAAAATCTCTTGCGATATTTTCTCTAACGCTATTGAGTTCTGCTTCTAATTTGTTTTTTTTGTTTATAACATCAGAGAGTCTTTGGTTTCGTTTTCTAGTAATGACCAATCTTCTATTTATAAAATAAATGATACCTGCAAAACATAGTATGATTAAGCTTATGTAAAAATAATTTTGTCTGTACCACGGCAGTCTTATTTCAAAATTATACACTTCGCTAAATGCCCAACTACTGTCTTTCTTTTTTGCCCTAAATTGTAATCTATAATTGCCTTGTGTATAATCATTAAAGTCAAAATTTTCACTCTTTGTATTTTCCCAATCTTTGTTATTGATTTTAAATTGAAGTAAAAAATCCTCGCTTCGATTAAACGCGATAACATCTACGTAAAAACTATACCTGCCTTTCTGCTTAACCACCAAAAGTGGCGGTTTTTCATCTTGAAGAGTTTCAAAATTATCTATAGTAAACGCGCCATTATTTGTACCTACCCAGATTTTACCATCATTACTTTGATTTAAAGTTTTTATGTAAGAAGATGCTGTTGAATTTTTAAGATATAAATTTTTGAACTCTTTCCCTTTTAAAAGTGTTAAACCAGAACTGGATCCAATCCATAAATTGTTATCCTTGTCTTTGAGTAACGCATTAATATTTTGTGATAAATTGTTGTTTTTCTGCTTTACATGCGAGATAGAGTCATTAGTTATTTTATAAAGTCCACTATTTGCGCCGACCCACAGTGTATCTTTATCTTTAATCAAGGTATTTATCTGACTTTTTATTCTTGAATTATTAGTAGTCTCTGAAATTGTAAGCAATCCATCATTGGTAGCTACATAAATTTTACCATTTATATAATCAACATCGTTGATTAAAAGGTATAAAAAACGGCGGTCTTTGTATTCAAAATTTAATTCTGGGATTTTTAGTACATCTTCTTTAATACTTATCAATCCTACTTCGGTGTTAAAAACAGAAAGCGTTGTATTGACTTCTTTAATCGCTGCATTTGGTATATCTAATTTTTTGCCTTTGCCAATAGCGCTGACAATTAAACTGTCGTTAAAGACTGACAAAGTTTTAGGGTTATTTTTTACAGCGAAAGCTTTTTCGACCTCTTGTGTATTAGCTACTAACAATTCAGAATCTGTAAGTAGAAAATTTGAATTTTTGACATTAGCTATATCTGTTATAAGCTTATTATTTGAATTTTTGATAGTGGTAAATTGTAATTTTTCTGGCGAATAGACACAATACAGACCTTGCCCATAAGTACTTATCCAAATGTTATTTTCATTATCGATTAATACATCCGAAACATTTGAGATTATGTTCAGTTGCGTATTGTAATCTATTAAAATGTTGCCCAAGTTATCAATTAATCGCAGTAATCTGATGTTTTTATTATCTCTACTAATCACTAAGAAATTCTGATTGTAAGGTATAACTCTATCTATGATTTCGTTAATAATTCTTGGCTGAATCTTATTTAAAATTTTCGTTTTCGATGCTATAAAAATTTTAGACTTTGAGCTAATGATATAATTTTTATTAAAAGCTGAAATATCCGTAATATCATTGTCATCAATAAATCTAAAAACTGGCTGAATAGTCTTTAAATCTTTAATTTTAAAAATACCTTTAAGGCTGTTTGTTTTTGAAACATCACCAAACAAAAACAGCTCGTCATTAACAGACTTAAATTTGTGGCTAACATCATGAATTCCTAAATTATCCTTGAAAACTGGAAAATTGTTAACTAATTTTAATGCAAAGACATATTGCTTATAAATAGTATCATTTACTGGTTTGTAAACGTAATCTTTAGAGTTATTTACCGACCAAAGAAAATTTTTATGAAAAAAAAGATTATCTATTTTTGAAATACTGTCATTTACAGCTAATCGTTTAAATTGAGTACCGTTTTTTACATACAGACCACTTCCCCATGTACTTGTAATTAATCTGTTTTTGAGCTTGAATGGTACAATGGCGTAATTGGATTTTAGTCCATTATTTGTACGATAGTTTGTAAATTCACGACCATTAAATTGAGATAATCCATCATCGGTACCAATCCATAAATACCCTAAATGGTCTTGAGTTAACCCATAGCAAAGACTATTTGGTAAGCCGTCTGAAGTTGTAAAATGGGCAAATTTGGTTTGAGCAAAACCAAAAGAACACGCAAGTAGAATTAAATAAAGAAAATGGTGGCGCACTTAGTTTTATTGATATTCAAAACTAATTAAAATTATATGATTTTTCGATCTGAAGCTTCTTGAATAGCGCTTTCCCTGTCGTGTACCTCTAATTTATCATAAATGTTTTTAACATGATATTTTATAGTATTAGGACTAATATTCATTTTTAGGGCTACACCTTTGTAACTATTGCCTTGCGCCAAAAGCGTTAGAACCTCTGTTTCGCGTTCTGTTAAAACACTAACTGGTGACCGCTGAAAAGAATTGACCACCATTTTAGCAATCTGAATACTCATAGGAGCACCACCATTTATAGCTTCATTTAAAGCATTTTCGATTTTAGAACCTGTAGCGTTTTTAGTTAAATATCCGCAAGCACCAGCACATAAAGCATCAAACACGTATTTAGAATTTTCAAAAACAGTTACCATTATAATTAGTGCTTTTGGAAGATTTTTTTTTATTTCCTTTGTACCTAAAATACCGTTCATACCAGGCAATTCAATATCCATTAGTACCAAATCTGGCAAATCATTTTTTAAATTCTTTATAGCATCTTCGCAATTAAGATAACTTCCGCAAACCTTAAAATTCTCTAAATCATTGACGGTTCTACAAAAAATATCGTTAAGTGTTTCGTTATCTTCAACTATTAAAACCTTATGCATATTAAGCTATTTTTAAATATTCAAAATTAGGTACTTTTCCAGATAGTGAAATGTTTGTGCCGCTTTCTGATGAAGTTATTGCCAAATTACAATTAATTTTAGATGCTCTTTGCTTCATATTTTTTAATCCGTTTTTACTGTTCAAACCTTCAACATCAAATCCACTACCGTTATCTTGACATTCAACATGTATTTTATCATCAGAATACTCAAAACTCAATTTTAGTTGTGTTGCTTCACCATGTTTTATAGCGTTGGTAATTGCTTCTTTGAAGATAAGTATTATTTGCCTGTTCCAATAATAAGGCACTTTTTTAGAGCTTGTGATATTGGAGTGCAAATCTAACTCTACATCTAAACTAGAAAGATAATCCTGCGCAAAATCTGCTAAATAGGCGTAAATATCTTCTGCAGAGTCACTGTCTGTTTTTAGCGAAAACATAAAATCTCTGGTACCGCTATAAAGTTCATCAGCATCTTTTTTAATTATATTTAAAGCATCTAAAATATCGGTCTTTGTTTTAATATTTTCACGTCGTAACATATGGTCTGAAAGTGTTGTAATACGTGCCAATTTATTCCCCAAATCGTCATGAAAATCTTTCGCAATATTATCTCTTACAATATCTAACTCTTGCTGAAGTTTGGTTTTTTGGGTGATTAAATCTCTAAGTTGTTTGTTTTTAATTTTGAATTTTTTGAGTTGCCAAGAAATTATAGAGCCGACCAAAAAGATAAACGCCAAAAAGAATAGTAATAGCTGATTGTTTTTTTCAGTAATAATTAAGTCTTTTTTAATGGTTTCGGCTTTTAATTGTGCATTTTCTTTTTCTTTTTTCTCGGTTTCGTATTGTTTTTCAAGTTCTAAAACTTTTTTAGTTCTGCTGGCAGAATCAAAACTATCTCGCAGCACTTGCACCTCATTCTGAAGACTCAAAGCTTGCTTATATTTACCTTGCGCTTCTAGTATTTTGCTTTTAAAACTAATCACTTCTAAGTAGGCTGGATCCTTTTTTAGCACGTTCATTAAAGACAGGGTTTTATCGATGTCCTTTCTAGCCAAAGAAAAATTATTAATGTTGAAATAGGCTTGTGCTCTATAAAAAATAGCATCATCCTTTTGTGTAAGTTGCAGATGTTCCCAAAAATTAGATTCAATAGTATTTACGAGGCTTATAACTTTATTATAATCCTCTAAAGCCAATGCGTTTTTAGATAAAAATTTTAGAATTGATGCTTCGCCTCTTTTGTAATTGAGGGTTCTGCTTAATTTTAAAGCTTCATTAAGCACAACATTAGAACTATCAATTTGATTTAAAGATTGAAGAGACGACCCAAGATTAGACAATGTTGCTAAAAAACCTTTCGGGTTGTCTTCAACTGATGTGTTTTTCAAACTTTCAACAAATAGATTCTTGGTTTTTTCAAATTCGTTGAGTTTGGATAAAATCATCCCAACGTTATTTCTATAGTCGAGATATTTTTTTTGATCACCAATATTACTTGCTAATTTAGAGGCTTCAATTGCATTAAAAATACTTTGCTCATAATCGCCTTGTACAAAATAATAAAACGCAAAACGGTCTTTGGCAATCATTTTTAAGGAGTCCGACTGTTGCGCTTCGCCAATAGACTCTAACTTTTGCAAAATTGGAAATGCCATTTCAGAATCTTTTGTACGTAACAAATTACTTGCACTATCTTTTAACTTTTTAAAATCTGAAATGCTTTGCGATGTAACAAATTGAACGATAAAAAAAAGTAAAAACAAGAATTTAATTTTCATGCAAACAATATAAACCGAGCGCTAGCATATTTCCCTACCCGTTTTGGGTAGTACAACAAAAAAAGCTAATACACGAGACATGCATTAGCCTAATTTCCCCAAAAAAAATTGACCTACAGGTTTCCCTCTTGCAACTCTCTTCTAATACAATCAATATCTGATTGTGTCACAGTCTCTACGTTTACGTCAGGATTCATTTGAAAATCTGGATCTCGAGATGTCGCAATATTTACCAAAATCAAATAAATAGCCCAAAGAAATGCTTGATAAAAATTCATAATACAATGTTTTATTAATTAATACTTGTCAAAAATAACTGAAGTATTTGGTCATAGAACTACCCAAAATATGTAGGAGCTAATAAAATTTATAAGTACATTTGTTATTCAATTTACAAACCAAAAGTGAACACGAAACCGATTGAGATTTTGAACACGATTTAAGTTTTTGTAATTTTTAAGATGTTGAAATTCAGTATTTTAAAATTTTTTTAGGGCATTTTCATAACCCGGAGGTCACGAGTTCAATTCTCGTTCTCGCTACAAAAGTAAAAGTCCAGCACGGAAGTGCTTGGACTTTTTTTGTGGGTATCGCCAAACGCAGTTTGAGCGTAATGCCATAAAAAAAGACAATGAAACGCGATAGCGTTTGGACTTTTCCTATTGTACAGCTTCCCTATTGAGAATCAACGAAGCTAATTCTCGTTCTCGCTACAACAGTAAAAGTCCAGCACGGAAGTGCTTGGACTTTTTTTATGCATTGAGGCGAAGCTCGCTTCAAACCGAAAATGACATAAAAAAAGTCCAAGAAATGCTTCTGCATTTCGAGCTTATACTATTGTATAGCTTCCTTTTTTAGAATCAGCGAAGCTAATTCAATATCTAAATAAGAACACCACAATTTTAGTAGAGAACTTCATATCCGACTCAGGCGTATACGAGCTCTCCCGACGCTTCGGGACTCGTTCTCGCTACTAGTTTTTAAGGGAAAGTCAAGATTAAATCTTGACTTTCCATTTTTGTTACTAAAACATAGCTAAAATATTGTCCATACACTAATTTGAATTTTCTATGCATTAAAAGCTCCAGCCATCAACTCAATTTCACTTCTTTTTATTCCTATCTTCTCTGCCATCTCTTTCCAATCCTTAACTACAGAAAGGACTTCATCTAAAATGGCTTGCATTTCGTTTTCGCTCAAGCGAAAATATTGTCCTACGCTTTTGGCTAAATCAACGTTTAAAGCATTATCATCCATATCGATATTAAGAGACAACCCATCTTTTTCAATGGATGGATTTAGGTCATACGCTGGTGATAAAACCCATCCCTTTTCTGTTAGAATGAATCCGTGATTTCGCAGATGGTCATCGGTGTTAGAAATGGCAATATTAAAAACGATACGTCGCCAAAGCTGATGCAAATTGGCCTCAACATCCACACCATAATTTTCTATAAATTCTACAATTTCGAGATAACTTGGCGCTGAATCTCTAATGGAATCTTCGGTATTACCGGTCATTGTCATCGCAGAGGCAAAGTGTATGCGTCCCTCGCTTTCCCTATCAAATCTTTTGGTTAAAAATGTATGGTGCTGACCGCTTATCTTTTCTACCCTACATTCTGCCATCTCTATTCCTGAAGCCGTCGCGAGTTGATAGGCTAAGAATTCCCATAATGCCTTATCAATAGTATCTGTTTTAGACGGAAATTTTGCAATCCAAAGATTTCCTTGAGTATCAAAAATATTTGCCTTTGGCCTGGCACCACCCAATGAAGAACCTGGTGCGATGAGTAAGGCAATCCATTTTCTTATATCATCATTTTGAGCATCGCTTTCTAATTGTTTGACAGCTTCCTGTAAATCGCCTAGTGAGGACCAAGGTGGTGTAGGCGTTCGGTCGTCATTGTCTAAAAACGGGCCTTCCAGTTCTGTTTTAAACCGCAAAGCACCCATTCTACTTTCGTCAAAAACCCCAAGCAGATAGTCTATTTCATAGAGCGTGCGTGCCTTTTCATTGTTTGCTCTGGCGTCCTGGGCAGTCCTTCTTTTCATTAAAGTCTTTCCCCAAGTATCTGGCATACTGTCTAGAAAGATTCCGAAGTTCTCTTTATCGGTTGGATACTGTGGTCCCGAATAAAAATCGATATCTGGGTCCAATAATCTTTGTGCATCGGACTTTAACCAGTCTTTATTGTACTCAAAACTAAATGCTTTTTTGCCCTTGGCAAAATGTGCCGATAAGGTTCCTATTAGTGCTGGTTTTTTAAGGCCTACCCAATCTGCAAAAACGTGTATGTCAAATTTCCCTTTTGCCATACTACTTATAATAAATCAAGGTCTTGTAATTTTCTGCCGAATTCATCATCTACTGCCAGCTTTTTAAAATCATCTTCCAAGTTGAAAACTCTGAAAACATTAAAATAAGAACCTATGGCTACTGCTGGGTCGCCTTTTTCTATTCTATACAATGTAGTCCGGTTGATACCTGCGCGTTCAGAAACTTGCTCTGTCGTAAGCTTTCTTCGCTTTCGCGAAAGCTTTATATTCTCGCCCAATTGCTCAAAAATCTTTTGATATTTAGGTAGAAGAACTGTTTTCTTAGAATTCATTATGTTGCATATTTACCACAAAATTACTATATTTGTTGATAATATGCAACAAATAGAAATATTTTCTTCAAAATCTCAATTGATAACCTTTCGATTTTTAAGGTCATACTTGTCCCCTTTTCTCAGGAAATAGAACATCTGTGATGGTTCAGGCAACCTCTTTAAGTCACTGCCCTCTCGGGACCAAAACGTACCGTCATAAACGAGGACGTAGTTTTCTCCTATGACCTCAAATGCATTACCCTGAACAACAATTGCCGTGTCTTCATCGATACCTAAACCCAAAAGTTCTGGATGCTCTTTAAGGATATCGAACATATCAAACTGTCTATTCCTAGCTAACACGTGTTGATCAATGGCTACATTTTTAATAAGTCCAAATCCTTCTTGATGATCACCGCTCATAATCTGATTGTTTTTGGTATCCCCTCTAGCCAAAAAACTGCCTTGAATGGTAGCACCAGCAGAAGAGCCACCAACCACTCCACCACGAGTCAATACGTTTTTAATCAAGTCTTCGGTTAATGTATTTTTATAAGAATCAACCAAACGCCACTGCCGACCTCCGCTAAACCATACGCCATCGGCATTTTTTAATGGCTCAACAAACGCATTTGAATTTGCCGTGTCTCTATCATTAGTATGCAATACACTTACATTTTGAAGCCCTCTTCGTCTTAGTACTCTAGCCAAGTGCGGGTCTTTGTTAAAGTTATCATCGCCACTCGCCGTAGGTATAACCACTATAGAGGCGTCTGTACCTCCTGCCAATTCAATAAAACGATTAAGAATCGCATCACTTTTCATGGCACCGCCCACAATAACCAGGCTTCCATTTTCTGGCCCGACAGTTGTATCACTATTCTTTAGGTTTTGAGCATTTAAGGGGTGGAAAATAAATGAAAGTAGTATAAGGCTTAAGTATTTCATGATTGCATTTTTAAGTTTTTTATTTATTTGATGTTATATGATTTCGCGGTTCAGCACTTTATCTAGCAAGTACCCGCCTACCTAAAAACCCACATTAATTTCAGCAGTAGTCTTTCATTAGCAATTGATTATAAAGGATACTAGGCATAGCTTTTTAAGACACCGATATTTGTATGTCCTTCTGTTCTTTGACAAAATATCGTACATAAATCAGCACAATAATCGGGACTATCACCAATCCGCTGATAAAATTTAATAATGAAGTCCAATCTGTCAATTCGTTGCCACCTTGTGAAATCAGGAGTAATTCGCCCAATGGTCCATTTGAGAAAACTGTGTTAAATGTAAAATTCCACCCCAAATGAAGTCCGAAAGGTAGCATTATAGATTTTGTTTTTGAAAAAGCCCAAGCCCAAGCGTAACCCATTAATCCAGTTCCTATAAAAAATAAAATCATGGCCATTACATTTCCTAAAACGCCATAAGAGAACCAATGATAGATTCCGAACGCCATTGCGGAAATCAATACACTTTTTCTTGCGCCAATTTTTTGGATTAGAATATAAAGTAATGCGCCACGAAAAATCAATTCTTCCGTCAATACGGATTTAACATCCCACCAAAATGCCTTTAAAATAATACCGCCAGTAATAGCTTCGTTCACTACCCAAGTTGAAGATTTTAGGACTGTCTCTAAATATTGGGTGAGCGCACAAAGTGTTGCCGTAATTAAAAACCCGATTAAGAATTGTTGTAATCTTTTACCGATTGGAAAAACCCCTAATGCTAAGATGCTTTTCTTTTCAATAAGATATAAAAGCAACCACGACATGGCAATAGCAACTAAAATTCCTATCATTAATTTGGTTGGTTTTATTAATGGCTTACAGTCTAATGTATGAGTTCGTTACTTGTTTAAGCAACTAAATTAGTAAACAAAAATTTACTCGAGAAAACTCCGAAGGAACTTTCTAAATAAACAACGAAAAAAGGAATTAATTATACACTGTGTTATGTGGCGTTATTTCATTCATTTATTCTTTTTCAACAACCTATTAAATTCTAATTTTATAGGGTTCATAAATGCAGGTAGTTTTTCTTCATTTGAATTTTCAGCCATAACTTGTGCAATGTATTTAAAATCATCGATTTTGTTCGTATCGTAACTACTTGACTTAATTGACAATTGATTATCAATCATAAAAAACGTTAGAAACTCATTTTCCGAATACTTAACCCTTTCTTTACTATCAAGATTTTTTATTTTCTTAATATCGTAAATATACATTTCTGTCACGAAAAGAATATTTACAATATTGTCTTTCTCAATTCGTTTAGCGATTTCATTAAACTTCCGATATACTGTAGTTTTGATTGAGGAATCAAAACTGTTTAATTCAAAAGTATTATCGCTAAAAATTAACATAAAAGTAGGCATAAGTTTTTTCTGCATTTGAAAAATTACTAAATGCATTAATTGAAACTTGTGTAGAATATCCCCATTAGGTGAAAATTTATCTAAATTTTCAATTGGTGACCTGAAACTTTTATTTCCAAAAGTTAATGTGGCTCTAGACCCTTTCTCAAAACTTTCATATTTACAATTAAATACATAGTCGTCTACAAACAGAAAATCTTTAGGAACTCTATAAAAATTTAAATCTTCTATTTTTCTTTCAAGCTCCTCTGATAGAGAGCAATCTTCATTAAGCTCTTTCTGCATTCCGGACAAAAGAAGTTTCATCTGTGTTATCCCGAAAATAAAATTATCATACAAATCTTGCGTATGTCCTCGCTCGTAAAATGCGAACTCAGCAGAAAAAAAGACCTCTATTTGACTTGAATTTAAAAATGTATCTCTTAATGATGCAATTATAGATGAATAATCCACATCATTTTCTATTGTAAAAATAAATTCAGGTAAGGAATAAATGTCTTTGCCTGAATAAATTCTAATTACTATTCTTTTTTCTAAATCGAATGGTTGCTCTTTGACTACACTATTTCGCTTACCTATAAACCATTTGCCAACATCGTTGATAAGATATTTATCTCTTAACTTCTCATACACAGGCTTAAATTTCGTTTTAGCTAGAGATTTTTGTAAAACTAATGTGATGTTTCTGTATTCTGAAAAGAAATTATCCAAGTGGCTTATATTATCGAAGAAGTTTGACCCTTTTTCAAATTTTTCCAAACTTCTCAAGGCATTATAGAATTTATGTAATGCTGGATATAATAAGCCTTTTGAATTCTTCAATTATTTTTCATTTATGATTCCCAATAAAAAATGTAATTGCTGTTCGAAATGACACATAACGGTCTCGTATAACCGTCAGTTACGGGTTAAATTAGCGATTATTTCGGTTTGACACTGACGTTAGCAATTACGTAGTGGATTCGGACGTAGTCGAATCCGCCGTAATTGCGGTTATACATTGTTGGCTTTAGTTTTTTTTCTTAATATATTCTTCCGATGCTTTTTGAATCCAATTTTCATTACTCCAAGTAAATTCAGATTTTAATGATTTAGAACCTTTCTTAAGTGCAAAATCGATTAGTAAGTAACTCCTAGTTCTGTGTTCAGAAATTTGTTCTTTCAGATTTTTATACTGTTTTGTGAATAAAGGATAAAATTCAGTCAAAACTTCAATCCAAAATTCTATAGACTCTTCGGAACTCCAAGCATTTTTAGCGAATTCTTGAATCAAATTAGATTCAGGTTTTAAATTCTCGAATATTGAGCTTAATTCGTACTGATACCCGTCTTTTAAATTGATTAAGTTTACCTCAATCGCTCCGTATTCACATAAGAAAACAACATTCCAATCATTACCCGAAAAGCGCACATAATAATCATTCTTAATTTCAGATAACGACAACTCATTATCACTCATAAATTCAGATGATAAGTTTTTCACTTGTTCGGGAAATTCTTTGTAGCAAGGCATTTCGTTTAAATTAAAGCCAACAACAGCATAAACACAATGCGTTTACACAACCTATGTCAGTTCCTCTCAAAATTAAGCAATTTTAATCAGCATAAGCCTTCAATGATTTCCAACTTGGCGCTTTGTTGATGTGAAGAACTGCGCCCACGCTCCTATTTATAGCATTAACATCCAATTGAATAGAACAAAAACCATTTAAAGAAAGGTTGCATCTTTAAAAGAAAAAATTATGACGGACGACGAAAAACAAGACATCTACGACGACTTCTACGATAATGTTAATATGACGCCCTACGAACTTGAGGATTGGTTAGATACCGATGAATCAAAATCCGTAGGCAAAGACAGTGGTGACGGGGAATCCGTGGGCCATAAGAGTGGGCGGAAAATCGTGAAAATTAAACGGAAGAAAAAAGAGGAATTAACCGAAACCAATTACAAACACATGAACAAAGTCAACGGCTACGTGGCAAGGCATACAGCTCAACGACCAGATGGAGACGTAAAGGAAACCGATTGGTACTACTCGCTAAAAAATTGAGGACACGACCCGTTGAAATAAATACTAACTCAGTAAAATAAAAAATCCCTTTTCGTACTTGAAAAGGGATTTTTTTTAGGCGTTATCTCTAGGTTGGTGGATTTCCTTTTTATCCTGTACCTGATGGTTAATTTTCGCACCATCCGTTGGTACACCTTTCTTTTGGATGGCATTCTCAGCCAAACCTTGCTTCTTCTGTTCTATTTTATTTGTATTAGACATAGTATGTGATTTTATAATTATTTAATTCAATGTATTCGTTTTTAATTTCTTTCTCCAAGACAGTGATTTTGCGTTATGTGATTGTAGCAACTCCAAATCAGTTTTGTAAGCCTGTAAAAGCCCTACGACACGCTCTAGCTTTTCCTTAGAGAGATTCTTGTAAGCGGGGCGTTTAATGACGTTGTCCCACTTGGCGTTAAACGTATTGTCTAATGCAATACGTAAATAACAATGGTTGTCAAAGTTCAGTTTATGATAGGATTTTTCTAATGCTTCAGGCAGACCTTTATAGGCCTCATAGTACGCTTCTGAATAGGTCATCCCAATCTAAATCCAATCTTTAATTGTTCTTCGCTTCTTTAAACGCTTTGGCCTTTTCAGCACTTTCTTTTTGTGCAAAATCCTGCAAACCGCTTTTGGTTAAATCATTTGATTTACGCTTTTGCTCCATATCGTCATAATCTCGTTCGCCATATTGGCTTATGTGTTCTGACTTAAGTGGGCCTTTATCAACTTCTTTGAAAGATTCTTTCATAGCTTAAAGTTTATCAATTTCGTCTTTAATTTCCTCTTTCGTCTTTCCTAACTTTTCTTGAAGTCTCCCCAGCATCTGGTCAAACTCTCCCTCAGCATGCGTGGTATCGTCATCAGTTAATTCACCGTATTTGGATTTGAAATTTCCTTTGACTTGTTTCCACTTGCCTTCTAATTGATTATCATTCATAATTATAGATTTTTCTTCAAGTTAATAGTTAACACTGATTTGGATTGATGCGAATGGACTTCAGATTAATCCAAAAAAAAAACCAAGCTCTAAAGCTTGGTTATATTCAATAGTTTACACTACTTATGACTTTGGCATAATTACAGTATCGATGGCATGAATGATACCATTTGAAGCATCAACGTCTGTCATAACGATGGTACTCATATTGCCATTGGCATCAGTAATTTTTACGTTATCACCATCTAAGGATAGTGTTAATGCCTCTCCCTGAACGGTATTGACAATAAATTTTCCGTTAGCATCATTGATGGCATTGATTACATCAGATGCTTTAAATTTTCCAGAAACAACGTGATAAGTTAGAATCCCAGTCAATTGTGCTTTGTTTTCGTCTTTTAGTAACGTAGACACTGTACCTTCTGGTAGCTTGTTAAAAGCATCATTGGTCGGCGCAAAAACTGTAAACGGTCCTTCGCTATTTAATGTACCAACTAGGTCGGCGCTCTTCACTGCAGTTACTAATGTAGAGAAATTATCATTTGTCATAGCTACGCCAACTACTGTTGGTTGCTCTAATTCTTGAACTTCTAAATCCACTTCAACATCGTCGGCAACTGCCATTTCAGTGTTGGTATTCATGTCTTCTTCCGTTTCGCTTTTTTTATTGTCTGCACAAGACGCAAATAATAATCCTGCGACGGCTAATGTTCCAATAGTTCTTAATACTTTCATTTTATTGTGGTTTTAAATATTTGTTGAAGTCAAAGATAAGGCACAATCCACTTTGTTTAATATTATTAACAAAACCTTAAACAACTCAAAAGATGATATTGTTAACTCTATCAAATGCTAAAATTTTGTTATTTGCTAAAAATGTTGGTCTTATTCCCTAATTTTAAAGCACTAAACTAATTTCTTCAAAATGAATCACTTTCAGCCTAAACGCATCCTTGTGATGCTGTTCATTATGCTTACCACATGGGTAGGTTTTTCTCAAGACGATGACAAAAAAGACGACAAAAAAGCAACCAAAGAATTACCGCTAGAACCTGAGCGTAAAATAGCGTTTTCAACCGAGCGAGGCACCTGGATGTCCGTAGATGTGAGCCCAGACGGACAAACCATCATCTTTGATATGATGGGCGACATCTATTCAATGCCTATCACGGGAGGGACTGCCACCAGAATTACTGAAGGTATGCCTTATGATGTTCATCCACGTTATAGCCCGGATGGAAAATCAATCGTTTTCATTTCAGACAAAAGTGGTTCTGATAATGTCTGGACGATGGATTTGGAATCTAAAGAACAGACACAATTAACCAAAGACACTAACAAATACCATTTCTCGGCAGATTGGAGTCCTGATGGCGATTATATCGTCGGAACTCGTGGACGACGAAACATAAAACCCTTCATCATTCATAAAGATGGTGGTGCTGGTTCTGATATTCTGACAGAAAACAAAGGGCGAAAACTAATCGACCCTGCCTTTAGTGCGGACGGAAACCATATCTTTTTTTCATCCCGAAACGGGGCTTGGAATTACAATGCCCAGTTGCCACAGTATCAAATTATGAGTTATGACCGCGAAGATGGCGACATCGAAATGGTGACCTCCCGTTACGGTTCAGCCTTTACACCTACATTATCTTCAGACGGAAAATATATGGTGTATGGTAGTCGGTTTGAAGAAGAAACCGGATTGGTTTTAAGAGATTTACAATCAGGCGATGAAGAATGGCTCGCTTATCCTGTACAGCGTGATGACCAGGAATCCATTGCGTCTGGTGGTGTTTTGCCTGCCATGGCCTTTACGCCGGACAATAAGAATTTGATTGTTTCCTACGGTGGAAAACTTCATTCTATTTCCATTGCGACTAAAACGGCCAAGAATATTCCCTTTAAAGTTGATTTAGATTTGGATATGGGGCCAATGGTCTCTTTTAAATATCCAATAGAAGATGCCAAAGAAGCCTTTGTCACGCAAATTAGAGATGCTGTACCTTCGCCAGACGGAAAGCAATTGGCATTTACAGCTTTGAATAGACTTTACGTCATGAAATTACCAAATGGCAAGCCAAAGCGTGTTACCGATAATAATTTCACCGAAGCCATGCCAACCTGGTCGCCAGATGGGAAACAAATTGCCTTTTCAACATGGGGCAATGGCGAAGGTCATATATATAAGGTCAATGTCAATGGAAGTAATTTAACCAAACTCACACAAACGGCAGGTGTCTATACAATGCCAGCTTGGTCTAGCTCTAACAGAATCGTATTTGTGAAGGGTGCGAATCAAGTTTACCAAGATGCTATAAATCCGTTTGAAGGTCGGGCCTTTGAATCCTTGGCTTGGATATCGGCTAATGGCGGTGCAATAACAATTATAGACAAAGCGAAAGGCAGAAACAGTCCGCATTTTACTTTGGTCGATGATAGAATTTATTTAAATCATGGTTCAAAAGGCCTCATTTCCATACGTTGGGACGGATCAGATGAAAAGGAGCATTTAAAGCTAACTGGAATAAAAACCTATGGGTCTTCTGATGTCTTCGGAAAAGACCACAATGACGAACACACCGCAATGCCTTCGCATGAAGAAGGCTGGCGTGAAAATAATACCGCATCTAGACCATCTGTAATCATGATTTCACCAAACGGTAAGCAAGCCTTGGCAAAAATCAATAATGACATCTATACGGTCTTGATTCCAAAAATTGGAAAAACACCGTCTATCTCTTTAGCTAAGGCCGATAAAGCGTCATTCCCTGCAAACAAATTGACAATAATGGGTGGTGAATTCCCTGCATGGTCAAAGAACAGTAAAAATGTACACTGGTCTTTAGGATCTAGTCATTTTATATATGATTTGGACGCTGGAAGAGCTTTTGCTGACAGCTTAAAATTAGCCAAAAAGCAAGAAAAGGAGGCTAAAGAAAAGGCTAAAGACAAAGACGAAAAACCTAAAGATGAGGATAAAGACAAAAAGAAAGAAGATTCTGTCTTTAAAGCGAAAGAAATAAAAGTAAAAGTGGCTTACAATCGTGCAATTCCTAAAGGCTTTACTTTACTAAAAAATGGTAGAATAATTACCATGGATGGCGATACCGTAATTGAAAATGGCGACGTTCTTATTGAAAATAATCGTATAAAAAATGTTGGCCCGACCGGAAGCTTTTCCGTACCATCCAATGCTAAAATCATTGATGTTTCTGGTAAAACTTTGACACCAGGTTTTGTGGATACCCATGCGCACATGTGGCCAAACTGGGGATTACATAAAAACCAAGTTTGGATTTACTCGGCCAATCTTGCTTACGGCGTTACAACAACGAGAGACCCACAGACTGCAACGACGGATGTATTGACCTATTCAGATATGGTCGATGCAGGGATGATGCATGGTCCACGCGTTTACAGTACTGGTCCGGGCGTTGGGTTTTGGGCGTATAAAATTGAAAGTTTAGACCATGCCAAGGACGTATTAAAACAATACAGTGAGTACTACAACACTAAGAGTATTAAGATGTATTTGGTTGGAAATCGCCAACAGCGCCAGTGGGTAATTCAAGCCTCGAAAGAGCTGAAATTAATGCCTACAACTGAAGGTGGATTAGACTTCAAACAAAATATGGTGAACCTCATTGATGGCTACCCGGGACATGAACATTCATTTCCTGTTTATCCTATTTATGAAGATGTCATTAAAACGGTTGCAGAATCTAAAATGGCTGTAACACCTACCCTACTGGTGTCTTATGGTGGACCTTGGGCGGAAAACTACTTCTATTCGAGAGAAAATCCGTACGATGACCCGAAGATGCAATACTTTACACCTTACGAGGAACTGGCATCAAAATCCAGACGCAGACCAGGTTGGTTTAAAGATGAAGAGCATGTATTTCAAAAACATGCGGAATTCATGAAAGATTTAGCCGAAGCTGACGGTATTGGGGGTATTGGAAGTCATGGTCAGTTACAAGGTTTAGGATTTCATTGGGAATTATGGTCCGTAGCAAGCGGAGGCATGAAAAATATGGATGCCTTAAAAATGGCAACAGTAAAAGGTGCAGAAGCTATAGGATTAGATGAAGATTTAGGAAGCATTGAAGAAGGCAAAATTGCTGATATCCTTATTATGACAGCAAACCCATTGGATAATCTCCGCAATACCAACACGCTAAGTCATGTTATTAAAAACGGTGTGGTTTACGATGCTAACACTTTAGATGAAGTCGCTCCGGTTGAAAGAAAAACAGATACTTTCTTATGGCAAACCAAAAAACCTGAAAATTTACCAGGACAGTCAGGTAATTAGAATATTCTATACTAAACAATTTCAAGAAATCCGAATATGATTACATATTCGGATTTTTTACATATACACTTTATCGAATATTTTATACACTTAATAGATATTTTTTCGAATAATTTTCTATATTGCGCCTAAGTAACTGTATCTCTGTGCGTTTAAAAATGTTCTAATTGTAAGTATTTTCTTTCGATAATATAAATTTTTGTGAATGCTCGGTTTACACATAAATTTCTGATTTTATGTAGATTACATTATATACAGCTATTTATGTAGTTCACCGAGTAAATTTTTCAAGGACTCAAAGCACAAGTACTTTTACTCTTTCCCTCAAAAGACAAGGTTAATAGCAAACCGTAAAAATTAATTAATCCAACTATGCAAATACCATGGTTGGTTGTGGTGTTTTATGAATTTTAATGTACCTACGTATGAAAAAATTTTACTTTGTTTTATTACTGGCTTTAAGTCCTCTAATTTCTATAGCACAGGTTACGAATTCAGGGATTTTTGAGAGTTACATAATCGTTAATGCCAATAATTCAGGCAACACATTTTACGATTTATTAGCCCCAACTTCTTCTTTTAATGCGGATTTTGATGGTTACGATTTTGGCACATTTAAAGCTTCAGAACCTTTATTTATTGTCGGCGGAAAAAATAATGTTTTTAAATGTAATGGCGATGACATAATATCAGCCGGTGTTAATTATATAATTTACCCTTCTGGCAATCGACCAGCATCGCCTACATTCAGCAATATTGGTTTTTTTGATGTCAATAACATCGGTACTGCAGATTGTGGAGGCATTGACCAAGAATGGCAGACCTTTGCCGCCAATGTTAATTTAAGGACGTTCGTGGGGAATGTTTCGGGAGACTACGTTTTAGAAGTTTTCGGTTACGCTGACTTTACCTCTCCTGGGGGTCCTGGAACCCACTTCGTAAATAATGATCCTGATGGTAATGGTGGAGTCGACCCTGCAAATTACAAAGCAACATTCAGGATAGACAATCCCCCTACAGCAAATTGCTTAAGTACTTTTAATTTAGCATTGGATGCTTTTGGTAATGCCACCTTAAATGCTTCTGATATAGATAATACCAGTACTGATGATTTTGATGGTGGTTCTTTAACTTATTCTTTAAGTCGTACATCTTTCACATGTGCCGATTTGGGCGCTCCGATAACCGTAACTCTTACTGTAGAAGATTCTCAAGGGCAAACAGATTTTTGTATCACTGAGGTGACGGTTGTTGATAATGTAAGTCCAGTAATTACTTTATCTGGTGCAGACCCACAAACTATTGAAGCTTGTACCGTCTACTCAGAATTAGGTGCAACCGCTAATGACAATTGTGATGGTGATATTTCAAGTAGTATTGCGATTGACGCATCGGCTGTGAACATGAACGTTCCTGGCAACTACAATGTAACGTATAATGTTGCGGATGCTGCTGGTAACAACGCTGTTCAAATAACTCGTGTTGTAACGGTACAGGATACTACCGTTCCTGCTATTT
>NZ_JBHSAT010000008.1:0-582 GCF_042650215.1 Winogradskyella maritima
AAATTACATGGGGAGGCCGTTTTGGGCGAGCCGAGCAAATTGGTTGTAAGGTCATTAAAACGAAACTTAAAACAATTAGAAAAAGAGATGAAAACCTTGGAAGATCAGCTCCTGCTGTTGGTCAGACAAGCACATCAAGATTTATTGACACGCTTGGAGACCATACCGGGAATAGGAAGAAAGACCGCCATAATGTTGGTGGTTCTAACAGGTGGTTTTGATCGATTTACCAGTGCGGGCGAATTGTGCAGTTATGCAGGTTTAACACCAGTGATTAGACAAAGTGGAAGCAGTATCAATTGCCGTGCAAGAATAAGCAAAATAGGCAACCAGAAACTGAGAAACTTATTGTTTTTGTGCAGTTTTAATGCCTGTAAATACAACAAGGCTTGCAGGGATTTATACCAGCGGATAGTAGCCAAGGGAAAGAGCAAAAAACTAGCCTTGATTGCAGTGTGCAATAAGTTGTTAAAACAGGCCTTTGCCATAGCAAAATCAGGACTGATATACGACGATAGTTACAGAAGTACTTTAGTGAAAAATTAATGGGATTTTACTTGTTTTCTACCACAGTACTTTGTT
>NZ_JBHSAT010000009.1:0-647 GCF_042650215.1 Winogradskyella maritima
CAAAACCGTTGTGTGTAATTTGAGCAAAGCTAATGCAGAGAACAGAAATCATAGATAAAAATCAACTTTTTGAACTGATTGAATACATTCTTTCGGACTCAAAAACTGAATTCTATGAATCATATTCTGAAATGGAAAAGGAAATAGTTCGGATAAACAATCTGTCTGAATTCCAAGACTATTCTGACAAGGGAATCGCGAAAGGAAAAGTGCATTTCGGATTTGGAATTTATAATCCTGAATCGAAAGGCAAGTTTTTTACCTCGAAAACAAAACTCAACCCTAAATATTGTAATGGGAAAACTTTCCGCTATCGAATAGATGGTTGGGCTATAATATTTATTCAGCTTGACTTGCTAAACGGAGAAAACCGAATTGAATGTAGAGTTTCCGTAAATTCAAAAACACGAGCTGAAAACTGGAAAAGTACCAATCCTGAATTCGGAAACCCAGAATTATGGGAATGGAAAAATGTGGAAAGTAGAGCGAGAAAAATAATTAACCGATTAAAAAAAACTACACACAACAATGTATAACCGCAATTACGGCGGATTCGACTACGTCCGAATCCACTCGGAATTGCGAGCGTCAGTGCCAAACCGAAAATTAACGCATATAAACCCGTAACTGACGGTTATACGAGACCG
>NZ_JBHSAT010000010.1:0-757 GCF_042650215.1 Winogradskyella maritima
AGTGGATTCGGACGTAGTCGAATCCGCCGTAATTGCGGTTATACATTGTTGTGTAACGTATTTTTAATCCCACCAAAACCACATATGTTTATTCTTTTTTAAATGTTGTATTAATTCATTCATATCTGAATGACCTTGGTCAATTACATCAGGACAGAATTCATAAATCTCATTTCCAAGTTTCTCGTAAGATTTTGGTTCTGATTTTATTATTGTTTCTATTCTGTCAAAATCAGCAACAATGATGTCGAAGTCAAACTCAGTATTTTTCTTTCTAAACCATTCAACAACATCTTGATTTGATAAATCATAGTTTACAGGTTCAGTTCCGATAAATTTAATTAGGTCGAATTGGTCAGAAATAGGCGCTATCACAATATCATAATAAGATTTATAAGAATCGTCAAAGTCGAGATTCGTTAGAAATAAGTAATTCTTTGATTTCTTGACATTATCAAAATGTATGTCAATTATTTGATAAGCAGTTTTTTCGTTAACGAACTTAAATCTCACGCCAGGTACGAGAGAATCATAGGATTCGAAAACTCGGTTTATTGAATCTGAAGCCTTGTATCTTATAACTGAATTCTTTTCAGCATTTTTATTGGTCAGTTCGACAATGTTTTCAATGATTCCAGAATCAATCTTTAAATCGTTAAATTTAGTTTGCTTATTAGTGTCAGTTTGGCTGTTCGAATTACAGGAATAAAGAACTAAAAATAATATGTAGAGTAGTTTTTTCATATGTTACACAACG
>NZ_JBHSAT010000011.1:0-1063 GCF_042650215.1 Winogradskyella maritima
CATCGAATTAAACCACATGCTCCACCGCTTGTGCGGGCCCCCGTCAATTCCTTTGAGTTTCATTCTTGCGAACGTACTCCCCAGGTGGGTCACTTATCACTTTCGCTTAGCCACTCAAACCGAAGTTCGAACAGCTAGTGACCATCGTTTACGGCGTGGACTACCAGGGTATCTAATCCTGTTCGCTCCCCACGCTTTCGTCCATCAGTGTCAATACATTGTTAGTGATCTGCCTTCGCAATCGGTATTCTATGTAATATCTATGCATTTCACCGCTACACTACATATTCTAACCACTTCACAATGATTCAAGACAACCAGTATCAAAGGCAATTCTACGGTTGAGCCGCAGACTTTCACCCCTGACTTAATTGTCCACCTACGGACCCTTTAAACCCAATGATTCCGGATAACGCTTGGATCCTCCGTATTACCGCGGCTGCTGGCACGGAGTTAGCCGATCCTTATTCTTACGGTACCGTCAAGCCACTACACGTAGTGGTGTTTCTTCCCGTATAAAAGCAGTTTACAACCCATAGGGCAGTCTTCCTGCACGCGGCATGGCTGGATCAGGCTCCCGCCCATTGTCCAATATTCCTCACTGCTGCCTCCCGTAGGAGTCTGGTCCGTGTCTCAGTACCAGTGTGGGGGATCCCCCTCTCAGGGCCCCTACCTATCGTTGCCATGGTGTGCCGTTACCACACCATCTAGCTAATAGGACGCATACTCATCTTTTACCGCCGGAGCTTTAAAGTTGAAATGATGCCATCTCAACTTACCATGGGGTATTATTCTTCGTTTCCAAAGGCTATCCCCCTGTAAAAGGCAGATTGTATACGCGTTACGCACCCGTGCGCCACTCGTCAGCGGATTGCAAGCAATCCCTGTTACCGTTCGACTTGCATGTGTTAGGCCTGCCGCTAGCGTTCATCCTGAGCCAGGATCAAACTCTTCATCGTTAAATTTTTAAGTGTTTCCACTTACATCTTAACAACCAAAAGGAATTTAATTTCTAAGTACTCAAAATGGTCTATTCTTTTGTCTGAAGACAACCGTTTCCGGC
>NZ_JBHSAT010000012.1:0-1286 GCF_042650215.1 Winogradskyella maritima
AATATGATTCATAGAATTCAGTTTTTGAGTCCGAAAGAATGTATTCAATCAGTTCAAAAAGTTGATTTTTATCTATGATTTCTGTTCTCTGCATTAGCTTTGCTCAAATTACACACAACGGTTTTGTATATGGCTCGTAGCGTGTAAATTAGCGATTATTTTTCGGTTAAGCACAAGCCAGATTTTTAAATTTTACTATTTATCTTTTTAATTGGAAATCGTCAAATTTAAAAATTTGGCGACTTTCCAAATATGCCTTAACTTCGTTTAAGCAACTAATTAGCTATGAGTTATATACGTTGTTGTGCACTGCCTTTATCCTAATTCTAAAAGTCTTTTATTTATTTCTTTAATATACTTTACTTTATAAGTATCTGGCTTTTGATAATAATAATTTAGAACAGGTTCACCCATTTTCATTTCGCATTGTGGAAAAATATTCAAGTAAAATAGAAAAACTGCTAAAGTTTGTTCATCTAATTCTGCAAAAAATAAACCTTGAAATTCATCAGAAAAACTAATGCTATAATCAGATCTTGAATTAAATAAAATTCCTTTACCATTTATAATAATCATATCGAATTGTTCTCTCATTTGAATTTTGTTTTCAAGATAGTATAAACCGATATTTTTAATTAGTGTTTCAATGTTGGAGTATGTTTTGTTTCCAAAAATTACACAGGGTATCTGCTTAGAAGTTAATAATTGTTCATCATTATGCTTCTTGTTCATATTAAAGAGTCCGCTTTTTTGTCTTCGTAAATTCTTAACTGATTTGATTTGTTCAAGGCTACGATGAATCTCATTAATATTAGACAAGTCTGGTTTTACTTCAACTGCAACATCTACACCGTCAGCGAAAATAACGGAATACTTATTCTCATTAGAAACTGTGTAAGGATGTGATGGACTTAGGAGGATACAATCAATTGAATTACTACGCAAACCATAGCTGTCAATGATATTACCTTTTGCAACGCGATATGGAAATGGAAAGTATCGTTCTAAAAATAATTTAACGGCAATTTCTCTTCTATCAGAAACTTCTTGTGAAGTCCCTTTACCTTCTACACTAGCTTTTTTAAAAAGATGATTGATTTCATCAGTTTCAAATTTAATAAGTTCTAAAAAATCTTTAGAGTTCATAATTTAGGTTGTGCACAACGGTCTCGTATAACCGTCAGTTACGGGTTTATATGCGTTAATTTTCGGTTTGGCACTGACGCTCGCAATTCCGAGTGGATTCGGACGTAGTCGAATCCGCCGTAATTGCGGTTATACATTGT
>NZ_JBHSAT010000013.1:0-1336 GCF_042650215.1 Winogradskyella maritima
GATTTTCAATGTTGACGAAGTCTAGGCTTCTACGTGTATAATAACCTTGATCCTCTCTTTTGTCTTTTCTGTTTATAACTCTAAATTTAATGGATTGTAAACTTAAGACGTGTATAATTAATTGCTTAGGCAAGTGCTTATTTGGAAAATTCCTTCGGAATTTTCTCGCGTTCGTTTTTGTTTACTAAATTAGTTGCTTAAACACGCAACAAATCATACACAAGACCGATGATGTCGAATTCGGCGTCGGCGCCGAACAAAATGGCTACGTTCTCCTTACGTCGAACTCCCACCCTTTTGCAAGTCGACATCATCGAAAGGGCTACACCAAATTGCTTCATCAGCGGGAGTCATGCGCATTTTAGCCGTCAACGGCACTCGAGCCCAAGGCAACTCAACATATCACCGGCTAAACGCAATTCGGCACGACCCAATCTGTATTTGCATTTTTATGTAACTTGCAGTTACAACAAATACAAATCCAGGGTCGCACTGCGCGTAGCCCTTTCGTTGTAAAACATTATGAAGAAACCCCTGAAAATAACATTAATCTTTATTGGAATTATTTTCAGTTTGTACTTCATTTTGAATTGGACTGGAATATTCAAAGTCTATGATTATCAATCAACATCGAATTTCCCAACATTGAAACAAAACTCGAATTTGATTCTGTCGAATTTAGTTGCGCCGAAAAATGGAGATTTCATTTGTTACTTCAACGAAAAAAATGTTTTAACAAAAACCGCAGTTAATAGAGTCTGTGGTAAAGAAAATGATACTGTTGAAATTAGATATGGGAAACTGTTCATTAATGGTAGAAATTTTGACAAAGAACTTGACTTAACGCACTTTTATGTTTTGTCTAAAACGGAATATAATCAAGCTAAATCTGAATTAAAAGAAGATATTCGATTCTACACCACAAATGGAAATGATAAGGATTCGATAATGGTTTTTTTACCATATAGCTATGCTCTCGAAAATAATTTTGACAAAAGACGTACTGTAGCGAGTAAGTTTGACCAAAATACTATTGTCCAAAAACTGTTTAAAAAGAATTGGAATTTGGATAATTTTGGACCACTAATAATTCCCAAAAACAAATTTTTCGTATTGGGAGATAATAGAGATACAGCTCAAGATTCAAGATTTGTCGGATTGATAGACAAAAAGGACATTGTTGGAACAGTAATAAATAAATAACGTTTTACAACAAAGTACTGTGGTAGAAAACAAGTAAAATCCCATTAATTTTTCACTAAAGTACTTCTGTAACTATCGTCGTATATCAGTCCTGATTTTGCTATGGCAAAGGCCTGTTTTAACAACTTATTGC
>NZ_JBHSAT010000014.1:0-1406 GCF_042650215.1 Winogradskyella maritima
GAATATGATTCATAGAATTCAGTTTTTGAGTCCGAAAGAATGTATTCAATCAGTTCAAAAAGTTGATTTTTATCTATGATTTCTGTTCTCTGCATTAGCTTTGCTCAAATTACACACAACGGTTTTGGCTATGATTTCGTTGCGGAAAAATCCGCAGGATTCTTTCCGCCGTAACCGAAAGATAGTAAAATTGCGTTGAATTCCGATTAGGAATTCAGCCGCAATGAATTATAGCCGTTGTTGTGTGTAGTTATTTTATTCTATTCACACTTATAACTCTATCTTGAATTTCTAAAAAATTCACAAAAGTCATAAAATAAACTAATTCAAAAGTCGTTTCCTTAAATCTTTCTGTCAACGCTTTAATTATATGTTTTTCAGTTTTCATAAATTGTCTTTCATCTCCCCAAATTATTAGGATTTCAGAATTCCCGTTGTTTTTGTCATTGTAAATTTTATCAGCGGTTTCTTGAACATCCTCTTTAAAGATTAAAACATTATCAAATCCATAATCTATGTAGATGTTATTGTCGCCAAAGAAGTTTGATTTGTTTCCTTTTGGAATTGGATAAAGATTATAACCTTCTGCAATATCTTTAAATTCTGTTTTGTTCAGGTAAAAATTCAGATACTCGTTTTTTGTAGTCAGTTTTCCAATATTTTCGGAAATTTTTTCAGCAATAACTTTCGCTAATTTCTTGTATTTTTTTATTGGTGCTTTTGGTACTTCGTCACTATCCCAAGGTGTTCCGATTTGAATGTTAATCTTAATTGGCGGTTTATATATGTCACTAATAAATCCAGATAGTTTTTCACAGATTCTTTTTGCTTGATTAAATCTCGATAAATAGTCACGTAAAACAAATTGAGTAACCTGTATGCCGTGAATTTTGTCGTCTAAATGAATTAATAAGTCTGGATTTTTATGGTCGTCCTTTTTGTTGGGTGAGAAATATAAAACTTTTCTTTTTTCTACTTCTCGAAGATATTTAGTGAATAAATGTCCGATTAAACTTTCTACTTTTTCAGTTTCATTTTCATCTACCCATTTCGGATTATTTTCTAATGCTCCATTTAACGAAAATGGCAATTTAAATCTTCCAATTAGTTGAGTTTTTCCTTTGTTAAGATTTTTGTTGAATTGCAACATTTGCGTTCTGATTGGTAATTACACACAACGTGTTCGTGTATGGTTAGTTGCGTGTTTAAGGAACTAATTTAGTAAACAAAAACGAACGCGAGAAAATTCCGAAGGAATTTTCCAAATAAGCACTTGCCAAAGCAATTAATTATACACGTCTTAAGTTTACAATCCATTAAATTTAGAGTTATAAACAGAAAAGACAAAAGAGAGGATCAAGGTTATTATACACGTAGAAGCCTAGACTTCGTCAACATTGAAAATC
>NZ_JBHSAT010000015.1:0-1890 GCF_042650215.1 Winogradskyella maritima
AATAAGTTGTTAAAACAGGCCTTTGCCATAGCAAAATCAGGACTGATATACGACGATAGTTACAGAAGTACTTTAGTGAAAAATTAATGGGATTTTACTTGTTTTCTACCACAGTACTTTGTTGTGCTTTCGTTATTTTTTCAGCTCATTTTTAATCAGGTTTTCAATTTTCTTTAAATCTGAACTCAAGTTTTGGTAGATTTCCAATTGCCCATTATTAGTATAAAATCTATTATCTATATGATTCTCAAATTCCATACTATTTAGAAGGCTTAAATTATTAAAATCCTTAAAATGTGTTGTTCCTATTTTATCTTTGTATTTGCCGAAAGAATTATCCATATTTCGATAATTAAAATTTTTATACAAAAACACTCCAAGTACGTCATTTAAGTCATTGTTCCAAATTTGCTCTTGTCTTTTTAAATCTTCTGCCAATCCAACAAAGCCATATAATGCAGTTCGCAATTTTTCAGATTTCAGATTCCCGATTTTCCCACTATTAATGCCTTCGGTAAAAATTCCGGAATTAATGTCAATTGCATTGGCACTAAAAACAATCGAGATGAGGCTGTCAATCGTTTTGCTTCTAAGACTTTTTCTTTCTTGATGAAACATATCAAGTATTTTTTTAGAAGCGTTTATTTGATTTTGCTCAATTTCAATTTCCTTTTCAACTTTATCTAAATTAATCTGCGTTTCGGTCAATAGTCTTTCTAAATAATCATTGGTTACTTGTTGAGTTTTATTGTTCTCATTCCAATTGTTTATTCCCAACGCAATTAGAATTCCGATAACAACAAGAACAATCTCTCCGATTGCATAAATCAGATACTTACTGAATTTATTTTCAGAGAGTAATTTCTGTCTTATTTTTCTAAAGAATTTTATCATTGGTTATTGGTTGGTCATAATGAAGCACAACGTTTATGTATAAGAATAGTTGCGGGTTTGCGTGCGAGGATTTTCCGAAGGAAAATCAGATGTAGCAAATACGCAACTACCTTTGTTTTAGCTCTAAACCGCAATTATTTTTATACGGTGTTGTAGCACGTTTTTATCTTTGTTGTTCGCGTTCTCGTTGCGTTATTTCGTTTTCCAAATTGGTCAATGCAATAATTAAATCACTAATTTCCTCTTTATTCAAATAATGAAAATTAGCTCTCATTTCATCTCCATATTCTCCAGAAATAATCATTAATCTATCCTCATCTGTTGAAAATTCTAAATAAGTGTCGGTATCTTTATCAATACCATTTGCATTAAATTTATAAACCATATTAATTTATCTTTTTATTTTCCAATTCTGCAAATTTCTGCTTGTCCGTTGGTTTTATTTCGGTCAATTCGAAACGGTTTTTGTCTAAAGTATTAAAATCAACCAAACTTAAGTAAAGGTCAACAATATTTCGGTCAATCATTATTTTTCCACCACCAGCCCAATGTCGGTCAGTTCCGTTTTTCTTTATTCCAGATACCCAATATTCATCTCCATTTTCTATATCATAGAAATTTCCTGCGATTCCTTGAGCATTTGAGTTTTTAAGAGCTTTTCCATTAAAATAGACAGTTCGACCTGATTTTGAGAATTCAGCCATTCCAATCCACGCAGGTCCAGTATCTCCAAATCCGCTTTTTAATTCTATATATTTTAATTCAGGTTTCATTGTTCCTCAAATGTGCTACAACGGTCTCGTATAACCGTCAGTTACGGGTTAAATTAGCGATTATTTTCGGTTTGACACTGACGTTAGCAATTACGTAGTGGATTCGGACGTAGTCGAATCCGCCGTAATTGCGGTTATACATTGTTGTGTAACGTATTTTTAATCCCACCAAAACCACATATGTTTATTCTTTTTTAAATGTTGTATTAATTCATTCATATCT
>NZ_JBHSAT010000016.1:0-2262 GCF_042650215.1 Winogradskyella maritima
CTAGGGTGAACTCCGGCATAGGGATCGCCGTTGGGTTGCAACCTAGGTCGCCGCCCTCCACCGAGCTGGTGATTACTGGCTTGTCCGTATCAACTATCCATGTATACGTTACGCTTACTTCGTCGGCAGGATTTCCACAATTGTCATTTACGTTCGCTGTCCAGGTCTGGCTGTATAAGCATCCTTCAATACTCACGGCTCCTTCGACTACATCCACAGCACCTACGCCACAGTTATCGCTAGCACTAAATGTCGGTGCTACTATGTCATTTGGGTTGCACGCTCCTTCTGGATTTTCGTTGCTAACAACGCTGATCAACGGGATTTCTGTATCTGCAGTAACCGTAAATCTTGCAACATCCTGGAGTTGCTCACACAAATCACTTGCATTATAAACTACATCTACAAATCCACCACATGCAGGAGGCGCAGAATACGTTTCTTCAAAACTACCACTAGCTCCTTCAGATCCCGGAGTGAAACCAAAACTATCTAAGAAATCTTGGAATGCAGAATTTACTGCTTCCTGAGTCAGACAAGATCCTAGGGTTTCATCTTGAACATCTGTTATTTCTAACATTGGAGGTTGAGAAATAGTGACTTCTATAGAGAGTGTACAGCTATCGCCATCATTACCTCCAGGCGCAGTAGCTGTGACTGTATATGTACCTACATCAAATGTAGATTGTCCACTTAAGTCTGTATCATCTCCACCATTTAAAGTAATAGTAACAGTAGCTCCTTCACTAACATTGGATACTTCTATGGTACCATCTGCTTCATCAAAACAAGTCACATCTGTTGCAACTGCTTCCAGTGTAACTGCGATTGGTTCTTCAATCGTAATTTCTGTAGATGAAGTACATACTATATCAGAATTTCCAGCTGAAGAGCTCGCTGTGATTGTATAGGTGCCTGGACCAAACTCAGTTTGATCACTTAAGTCTGTATCATCTCCACCATTTAAGGTGATAGTATAAGAGTCTGAATTTGTTTCAACCTCTATTGTACCATCTGCTTGACCATTGCAACTCACATTTGTTGCAGTAGCAGATAATATAGGGTTAGCAAATACCGTAAATTGTGCAATGGAACTAGCTACTGAAATACAACCGTCATCAGTTGCAATTCTTACTAAATAAGAATATTCACCCGGTTCAGTTGGTGATGCTGGAGGACCTGGTAACTGCACAGCTTCCCCATCAACAATTTCAAACCAAACTATGGTACCACCAGGAACAGTAGTTGACGCAAAGCCTTCTAATGTAGCTGCTGGTGGATTGCCTTCACAATAGTTTGTAGGTGTTACAATTGGTGCTTCATTTGTTCCAATCGGCGTAATCGTAATTGATCCTTCTGCCATACATCCAGCGGTGATATCTTCAATAGTTGCTTGAACGTCTGTAATTTTTACTGTGTATGTACCTGGAACCGAAGTATCAAATTCTGCAACATTACCTGGGTCTGAAACTCCGTCTGGAACTGTCCACTCATACGTATAATCCGTGTCATCATCCTCTGCCGGATCTGGGTTTGCTGTAATTGTAGTGGATTCTCCGATACATAGTTCTGGTGCATCTGCTGTAACTGTAACAGTAGGATTTTCTAATACAGTGATAAGTATTTCGGCAGAGTCACTCACGCAACCTGCTTCATCTGTGACAAATACATTTAATAAATATTCTCCAACTGGTGCACCACTAAAAGTAGGCGCTCCTATAGTAGTATCGCTAATATATTGAGTAAACTCAGGTGGCCCCCAGGTGAATGTATATTGTCCCGTTCCTCCAATGCCTTGAGCGGCTAACTGTAATACACCACCCTCACAAACTGCAATGTCACAAATAATTTTGACCATTACTGGTGGACTAACCGTTACAGTAGCTTCCGCACTGTTGGTACATCCATTGTTATCAGTATATTCATAGGTTATTGTATAATCACCTTCAGCCAAACCCGTCGAGTCGAAAGTGCTCCCAGAGACACCCATTCCGGAGAACGTGCCACCTAACGGGCTTCCAACCAAGTCAACACTGTCGCCTGCACAAACAGAAGCGTTGTCAGCTGTTACATCAGGAAGGGCATTGACCGTTACAGTAGCTTCCGCACTGTTGGTACATCCATTGTCATCAGTGTATTCATAGGTAACCGTATAGTCGCCCGATCCCAAGCCTGCCGAGTCGAAAGTGCTCCCGGAGACTCCCGTTCCGGAGAACGTGCCGCCTAATGGGCTTCCAACCAAGCCAACACTGTCGCCTGCAC
>NZ_JBHSAT010000018.1:0-4265 GCF_042650215.1 Winogradskyella maritima
AACAATGTATAACCGCAATTACGGCGGATTCGACTACGTCCGAATCCACTCGGAATTGCGAGCGTCAGTGCCAAACCGAAAATTAACGCATATAAACCCGTAACTGACGGTTATACGAGACCGTTGTACAACATTTAAATGAACATCGAGAATTTAAAAGAACGATATCTTAAATTGACAAAAATCTGTGCTGAAACAGATTATGCCGACAAAAAATCCGTTCGGAAAAACAACTCTGCTGTTAATGAGATGTACAATATTTTGGAATCAATTTCTGAATTCGAAAATCAAGCGGATATTCAAAAGTTTGCGGAATTGCTAAATGTTGAAGATAACCGAACAAATCTTTGGGTTGCAACTCAAATGTTGGAAAAATTAAGCGTAGACAAAAAGACTGAACAAAAGGCTTTGAAGATAATTAAAAACATTGCCAATGGAAACGGAACAGATGCAATGGGATTTCAAAGCTGGTTATCTGAATATCAAATAAAGAACTAAACAGAAATATAAAATTGGACGAAAGAGCTTTTAAAACACTAATAGAATACCTAGAAAAAATTCCATCAATGACAAAACCTATTTCATTCGGTTCAGATGAGGACGGATTATGGTGGATTAAGTTTCAACTTGACATAACGAATGAATTAGCTTGGAATGTAGTTCAGGAATTAGGTTGTGTTGTGAATTATCTTTCAATCAATGAAAGACTACCGACAGTTTTTTACCCAGTATCACCTGCACCATATATGAATGGAGGACCTGAAGACTATTTATCTTGGGTAATTGAAACAAAGGACAAGGAATTTAAACCTGGAACATTGATGAAATGGTTAGATGGTAGATTACCAAATCCAGTAGATGACTTGGAACAATGGGAAATGGAATAAAAAACGTTGTACAACACCGTATAAAATTAATTGCTAGTTCTAGCCAATTTACGAAAGTCCTCGCGGACTTTCTATCTGTGATTTATTTGCTAAATTTAGTGCTTAAAACACGCAACTAATCTTATACAAACACGTTAGGCAACATTAAGACGAAAACTCATTGCTAAATCAACTTTTAAAACTTTACAGAAAGCACAGAACTAAAACGCCTTTAGAAGATTTTACGACTGAAGTTTTCGTTGGATTATTGAATTTAGAAGACAACATTAAAGGCAAATTTTTATACGATTTTCTAAAACTTCCGAAATCTGATTATTTACTAAAAACTCAAATGCAATATTCTCTTAAAGACGATAAAGATTGTATTGTTGACTTTGTAATTGAAAGTAAAGAAATTATTTGCTTTATGGAAAATAAAGTAAATTCAAAGGAAGGATATCGACAATTAGAAAGATATGGAAAAGTTCTAAAAACATACGCTGACAACGGTTATGAAACAAGACTTTTTTATTGCACAAAATATTTTGACAAAAAGAAATATGAACACCATAATTTTATTCAAATAAGATGGTTTCATATTGCCAAATTCTTAAAACAATTTCAAGAAAATACATTAGCAAACGAATTTATAAATTTCTTAACAAGTAAAGATATGGCTCAAGAATTAACATTTGACGCTAAAGATTTCTTAACATTAGAAAATCTTCAAAGCATTTTAAAAACAACAAATAATTATCTTGACAGAGTAAAACCAATATTTAAATCAACTTTTAAAACGAATTCAAAAATCAGCGATGCAAGAAGTGCTTCGCAGATTATAAAACATAATAGGTTGATTTACTATTTTAAAGATATTTTAGCAGATAAAGGTTGGTCCGAATTGAAATACGGATTTCAACTAAACAATCCAGCAATTTATGTTGGAATATGGATAGACAAATCAAATGAAGAATTTGAGAATTTCGTAAAAGCAGTTGAACAAAAAGAAAATCATTTCATAACAAACAAAAGAAAAAACGGAATTTCAATCGAACTAAAAAAAGAAATTTCTATCTTTTTAAACGATGAAGAGTCAGATTCAAAAATTGCGGATTGGTATAAAAATGCGTTTAACGAATTTGCTGAATTTATCAAGTCAACACCTGAACTGAAATGGAAAATTAACGTTGCCTAACAATGTGTATAATTCATTGCTAGTTAGAGCTTACTTACGAAAATTCCGCTGGAATTTTCTATCCGTGATTATTTGGTAACTTTAAGGCTTAAACACGCAACGAAATCATACACCAATCCGTTGGGCATAATATTATGAACGAAGAACAATTAAAACAGAATAAATTATTTTATCTCTTTTCTCAACTTAATAATCTGAAAAAAGAGAATGTTCACGTTATGCTTGCTGTGGACGCTTTTTTAAACGACCAAAACAACTATCATAGCCTAATTGATATTTCGAAAGAAATAACCAAAATCGGAATTGTTTGCTCGCCAGAAAAACTAAAGGATGTTATATCAAATATTGAATACTCAAATATATTTGAGGGATTTGAACCACTTGCGGAAACTAACCAACCATTCCGACTTAAAAAAGAGTATTACAATAATGTAAAAGACTTAACGAACTATACAAAAGAATTAGACGATGTAGTTATCGCATTTTTAAAAGAAAATAACTTAAATCAGAAGAAGAAAGAACCAATAATTAACATCTTACTTGACACACTGATTTCTAAAAATCTTGATTACTTAAAGATTTTAATTAAACCAATAGAGCAGAAAAATTTTGAAGATTATAAAATAGCCAGTCCTTCTAAAAAATATAAAAAGAAGGAGTTGAAATTGTACAATCAATTTATGAAAAGCGTAAATGGAGATTTTAATAAAGTCCTTGAAGCTCTATTACTTAAATTAACAGATTTTCTCACGTTAAATTATAATCCTGATGTTGACAAATTTGTCAACGAAAAACTTGGAAATAAAAAATTCTATTTAGATAGTTCTGTTGTTTTACGATTATTAGGTTTTGACAACGAAATCAGGCAAGAAAGAGCAGTTCGCCTGTTAGAACTGCTAAAAAAAATAGAAGGAGTTCATTTTCATATTCATTTAGAGACTTTAAGCGAGGCTCAATCCAGAATTAATCAGAAGATAGATGAGTCACAAAAGTCTTTAAAACATAGTGAAAAGCTATTAAAAAGAGCTGGCGAACTTACTGGGAAAGGTTCGAATGTAGTTGACCTTTATTTCAGACTAAGACATAATGGAGAAGTTCAAAATATTCAGGATTTTACTTTGTTTTTTAGCAATGTTAGTGCAGTTCTAACCAAAATTTTCGGTAAAGAGAGATTCTCAATTGATAAGAATAAAATACAAAAGCCAAGTGGCAAATTTGATAACCTACAAATTGAATTAGGTAGAACACAAAAATCTTCACCTCGCGTAAAACACATCACCAAACTACTTTCACATATCGAAAACAAAAGAGGTTCAAACAATTATAACCTTTTTGATATCGAATTTTGGCTAATTACGACAGACCAAACGACCTTAGCCATAGATTCAGAACTAATTAAACTTGATGACAATAAAATAAAAAGTAGTTGTATCCTTCCATCTGAACTTATTCGTTTAATCGAGTCTGCTGGAGAAATAAAAGGAGATTATTTTGAGGTTTTCAGAAATTATATGCTCTATTCAAATGTGTTTAGAGAAGATTATGATAAGGGAGAAATAGAAACGTTAGATAAAGTTCTAACATTATGTGAATCTGCATCCTCTTCAACTTATGATGCCGACTTTTTACTGAATAATCTATTTGACAAGTATTCTTTAGAGAATATTGCTAAACGACTTGATAAATTACAGACTGAAAAAAGCAAGAATGAAGAGCTCATTAGTCTTTTTCAAGAGGCAAATACTGGCTACTTCGAACCGAAATTCTTGAAATTAAAACTAAAGGAAACTAAAAGATTAAATATTTGGAGTAACATACTCTTCTTCATTTTAATTTTCATCATACCTGCGTTGACTTTGTGGTATTTGTTTTCAGTATTGATAAATCCTGACCTAATTTGGAATGACCCAATGACATATATCAATGAATCGGCTTTTTCTAAACTTGAGTTCATTGTAACCATATTTGAAGTCGGAATTTTAGGGCTTGCAATCTACTTATACAGAAAGTACAGGAAAAGATTTGTTGAATGGTATGTGAAAAGATTTTCAACCAAATTTGAATAAAATACTATGCCCAACAAAGTACTGTGGTAGAAAACAAGTAAAATCCCATTAATTTTTCACTAAAGTACTTCTGTAACTATCGTCGTATATCAGTCCTGATTTTGCTATGGCAAAGGCCTGTTTTAACAACTTATTGCA
>NZ_JBHSAT010000019.1:0-37418 GCF_042650215.1 Winogradskyella maritima
CGTGTAGAAAAAGAGAGGGGATTTTCAATGTTGACGAAGTCTAGGCTTCTACGTGTATAATAACCTTGATCCTCTCTTTTGTCTTTTCTGTTTATAACTCTAAATTTAATGGATTGTAAACTTAAGAAGTGTATAATTAATGGCTAGTTATCGCCTACTTACGAAAATCCTCGCGGATTTTCTATTCGGCTTTTATTTGCTAAATTAGGTGCTTAAACACGCCACTAATCATACACAAGACCGTTGTGCTTCATTAAAACCAACCATTAACCAATGATAAAATTCTTTCGAAAAATTAGACAAAATCTGCTTTCACAAGGAAAAACTGGAAAGTATCTTAAATATGCGTTTGGAGAGATTTTACTTGTAGTTATTGGAATATTAATCGCATTGCAAGTTAGTAATTGGAACAAAAAAAGAATTGACTCTGATTCTGAAAAAGAAGCTCTTTATGATTTAAATACAGAGATAAAATCTAATATAAAAGCACTGGAAATAATAATAGCTGAACACGAAAAATCTTTGGTTGCAGGAAAGGAAATTAAATCAATGATAACTGACACTAATAAGCTAAATAGTATTTCCAATGATAGCTTGCAGTCTATCTTAATTGTTATGAATTATAATTATACCTATGACCCTAAACTTGGAATTTTGAATTCAGTAATAAATTCAGGGAGAATTAACTTAATACAGAATAAAGAAATTAGATATATGTTATCCTCAATAAATGAATTTATTATTGACGCAGATGAAGATACTAAAATTATAGAAAAATTAAGAGGAGAATATTATTGGCCAATGATTGCATCAAAAAAAGAAATAATTGATTATAATAAGCTCTCAAGGGACAACAAAAAATCTTTTCGTAATCCTGAATTTATTTTTTGGGTTGATTTCATTACAACTGTTAGGCAATCAGGATTGGAAGAAGAGAATGATTTATTGGAATTTCTTAAAAAAGTTAATATCGCAATCGAATCAGAAATAAAAAAATAACGAAAGCACAACAATGGCTATAAGTAATTGCTTGTTCTCGCCTACTTCTGAAAATCCTCGCGGATTTTCAGTTTGGTGTGTACTTGCAAAGTTAAGTGCTAAACCACGCAACTACTCATAGCCGAGACCGTTGCGTGCAATTTGAGAAACAGAAATTATGTCAATATTGAACAAACTTTTTGGAAGAGAAAAAAACTTTGATTTTAATAAAGACCTCAAATCTGCTAAAAAAGAAAAGCTATTACCAAATAGTACAGCTCACGGATTCCCAATTCACAAAAGACATAGAGAAAAAATCATCAACAAAATAGTTGAGATAGATGCCAAGGAATTTGTTGGTTCATTTTTAGAATGTCATTTTATCGATTGTGAAATAAAGATTCGTTGCTCTGCCAAGTATACCTATGTCTTGACAAACAAATGCACATTCGAAAATTGTCTTATTTGGGCACATACAAAACAAATTGGCGGAAATTGGAATCCAAAATTCAAAAATTGTTCATTCAAAGGACGTTTTGAATTACGTTTTGAAAATAAATTAATCAGTTGTGATTTTTCACAAGCCAAAATAAGTACGGTTGGTTTACTAAAAAACAACACTCTAGACGAAATTACTGGAGTGACTTATCCAACAATTGCAATATTAGACTTAAAAAATAAGATGTCGGAATTGGATAAAATTGAAACAACTGATAGTTTTAAAGATTTTATATGGGCGAGTAAGACAGATTCTGGTCTAGTAATTGTTAACCTTGAAGAATTTACGGATACACCGCAAGAATTATGGAATAAGCTTAAAAATTTAGATTTTATAAAAACTCAACTTAAATAATTATACCTATAAAAATGAACAAAACCATTAGCTACTACATTATTCTTTTCCTTACTACAATCACTATAGGATGTTCATCAAATGAAGCCAATAAAATTGATTTAGAAATAAAAGACCCTTATAAAATTATTCATATTAAGCCCGATTACTGCAAAAAATATGGATGGGAAGAAAGAAATTTTAAAGTTAAGATTCCTAATACCTACAAAAATTATGAAAAAGACACACCAAATAAAATTCATTATGTAAGTGTTCAGAAAGAAACTGACGAAAGTAGCGAATTACTAGAATTTGCAAGCGCAAGTTTGGGTTTAACGCTTTCCACAAATCTTGTAGACGGTGATTTAAACGCTTCTAAAAGCTACAGTATGATGTTTAACACATTCAGACCGATAATAGACAAATATGTTATTGAGGCAGGAATGCAGAAATTGATTAACCAGTTTTGTTCTTACCCGAGCATTGTTGTTTACTCAAAAAAAGCCGATGACGAAATTATAATAAATGATTTACCAGCAAATTATTCTGAACTCCTAATACGCTATCAAGCAGAAGACAAAGAAGTATGGCAACAATATTCATATATTATCGTACCAAACCCAAATGACTTAAATAAATCGTTAACAGCTTCTTATATAAAAGAAGTATACAATTCTAACAAAGAACTGAGTAAAGAAAAGTTTTTGGAATCTGAATCATTTAAAATCATATCAAATATCGAATTCATTGATTAACTGATAAACTGCTCAAAACAATGGCTATAAGTAATTGCTTGCCTGCCTGTCGGCAGACAGGTTCTTACCACTTCTGTACTTGCAAAGTCAAATGCTAACACACGCAACAATTTATAGCCGAGACCAATAGTATACATTATGAAAATTACAAAGATATTTACACTAGCTACTTTCCTTCTAACGGTTAATTTCTGCCTAGGCCAAGTAAAAACTGATTCATTAACTTTCCAAGATTTTAACAACAGGTCTTTTGAATTTATAGAATTTGTGAAGTCAAGCGATAATTTTAATGGCTTTAACAACTGGTGCGAGAATGGGTTAAATGAAAAAATTTTGAAAACATTATCAAAATTAAAGGAGATTAGTAAAAACTATCCAGACGGCGTGGAGATTACTGTGATTGCTTATGGTAAGATTCCATTGAAAAATAAGCCATTGGAAATTATTTACAATCTAAAAGACATTGATTCGAAGAACGAATTTGGGGTACTTTTAAATTATCGTGATGACGGAAACTTATTAATCGATAAAATAGACTCTATAAAATTGACAGATTTGCTTAAGGATACTTTGAGAAATCCACTACCAATGCCACCGAAAAATAAAAATAAATAACATTTACCAGCGCTATAAAGTCGTAATTACGGCGGATTCCTCTACGTGCAAATCCATTACGAAATTTCTATCGCCTGTGCTATCCGAAATTTGATGTAAATTTAGCCGTAACTGACGGTTATTTTAGACCGTTGTTTACAACATAAATCAAAACAATGAACAGAAAAATAATCACACTTTTACTTGTAGCAATATTCACGAATTTTGGGTATGCTCAATCTGAAAAAATCAATATTAAAACTGAACATTTGTTAGAAGCGAATTATCTGCAAATGGATGACTTTTATTTGACTCATTATCTATACATTGACCTGTTTCTAAGAGAAAATCTATTTCCAGAAGCGAGTTCCAAGGATGTTTCTTCTATTCTTAAGGCTCTTAAAAAGTATGTTTCGTTAGAAAACAAATTAGACGTTGAAATTGAAAAGCCCGGAAAAAGGAATTACTTGATTCGATTTGCAATTTTGAAGAAAGAAGACGGAACTGAACTTTTAATAGCTTTCACTAACTGGAGCGTAAAGAAAAAAGAGTTTGAAAAAGATATCAAAATGGAAAATGATTCCTACACGAGATGGTATTTTCTAAATGGAAACAAAATGACTTATCGTAAAGATATGTCTAACCAGAATGATTACTCGACTATGAATAAATCTGACTTGGCAAATGCATACTTATTCGATGAACTATCTGAAAACGATTCCGAGATAGAAAGCACAATAGTGGAATACCTAAACCAAAAAGATTTAACCGTTTCTGATAAAATTATGGCGAATTTAATTCTTTTAAAATATCAAATCTTTAAAAAAGAGAATGATAATGTCGCTAAACAAACCGAACACTTGACTGAATTATTTGAGCAAAATAAATCTGAATCAAATTTGAGAGGTTTGCAGGTAGCTTTTGATGCTACGAAATATCAAATAGGATTAATGAATTGATACTGTGTACAACAACGGATAGAAGTAATTGCTTGTTCTAGAATCCTCACGGATTTTGTATTCGCTCTGTATTTACTAAATTAGACACTTAAAATACCTAATCAACCATAGACAAAAACGTTGAGTACTTTTGATAAAAAATAAAGAATGATAAGAAACTATTGGAATGAAGAATGGAAGCCGATTGAATTTGATGATGGCATCGCAGATAACGAGAAATATAAAATCTCAAATTATGGTCGGATAATAAATTGCAAAGGAGAGCAGGAGGTTTTAGTCAAAAAAACCTATATCAATGGGTACCAAAACCTACCGTTAAAACAAAAACGGAATGGTAAATTAACGAGCAGATACGTTCACAAACTTTTAGCAGAACATTTCCTTGAAAAAAATGACGGAGTTTGCGTCATCCATCTTAACTACGACAAAACCGACAATCGTATTGAAAACCTAAAATGGGCAACCAAGCGCGAAAAGGAACTGCACCAGTTCAATAATCCAAGTTGGGAACAAGTTGTTGAAAAACGTGGCAAAAAAATTGGTAAGCTGAACGAAGGGAAAGTGAAAATCATCAAACGCCAACTAAAAAATAACAAAACCCGAATCAGCATGATTGCAAAACGTTTTGGCGTATCCGACACACAAATCCATAGAATAAAAAGAGGAGAGAACTGGAGCTCTGTAAGCGCAGATTAATAATCAGATATATAGCGAATGAAACTACAAGGAAAATCCATAAGACCATTTATCGGTGCTAAAGACTACACAGTATCTCGGCAATTTTATAAGGATTTAGGATTTGAAGAAGTGGTTACTTCTCCAAAAATGTCTTATTTCTTTATGGGTCGCTTCGGCTTTTACTTGCAAGATGCCTATGTAAAAGATTGGGTGGACAACTCCATGATTTTCTTTGAAGTGGATGATTTAGAAAACACGCTGACTAATATAAAAAGTCTTAAACTCACCGAAACCTACGACAACGTAAGACTATCCGACATCGTCAATAATGATTGGGGCAACGAGTTTTTCCTTCATGACCCTTCTGGGATATTATGGCATTTTGGGGATTTTAAGCCGAGAAGATGAAAAACTGTTTTGTATTTACTGAATAAGTAAATTAATACGGGTCACGATTTTTTTTGAATACTTTACAACTAACATTAAAATCGAAATGCATAAATATTGGAAAATCAAAGGCTCTAAGTCAAATAAGCTGATTGTTATAAGAAATAAAACAATCTATAAAGGAAACCCAAAGTACGATGAGCTTAATAAATTAAATGTAGAGTCTACTGATTTGTCGTTTTTAGATAATCTTTTTAGTGTTCCTTATACTTACATAAAACGAATTGAAAATCAAAGTGGAAAAAATGAATTAAAAATTTACTATGGTAACAATTCAGAAGATGAGCTAATCGTAAAGGACAATAAGATAAAGCAAGAGATTTTTGATGTTTTAAAAGCCGATTTAACAAGTTTTAATTACGTTTCTAAACTTCCAAGTATTTTCAATTATGGTAAAAAACAATTCTTCGCGCTATTGTTTATGACAGGACTTTTTATTTGGTCTCTTTATTTAGCTGTTCAAATTGAAAATGGAGCTAACTACGAAATTATTGGTAGTGGTCGGAGTATTTTTGGAATTGTCCTGTTTATAGCGAGCTTCGGAATAATTAAAATTGTGATTGGCTTTGTTCTAATATTATCAATCATTTCTATTTCTCTTATAAGGCGATTGAGATCACGAAGTGAAATGGAAATCTTAAAAAGGTGAAACAAAAAATCCCCGCCAAAGGCAGGGATTTCAAATATCTTCTTTTAGGAATCTAATTAAAGCGCGTTAACGTGTAATGTTAATTGTGACTTTAAGTTTCCAGCTTTGTTATCGTGAATGATATTTTTCTTAGCAAGTTTATCAATCATGCTGATCACTGAAGGTAACATACCTTGAGCTTCTTTAGCGTCAGTAATCTCACGTAACTTCTTAATAGCGTTACGCGTTGTTTTGTGCTGATATCTGTTAAGAACTCTGCGCTTTTCGTTACTTCTAATTCTTTTTAATGCTGACTTATGATTTGCCATTATATGTTTTTCTTCTAATTTAAAAAATTGTAGCCCGTAGGGGAATCGAACCCCTCTTACCAGGATGAAAACCTGGCGTCCTAGCCGATAGACGAACGGGCCATTTAGTTATACTATTTACATGCTTTTTGAGGGCCTGTAAAACTCATTAGTATTTAAATGAACACACAATGTTTCCATTGCGGATGCAAAAATACAACTATTTTTAAATGTTGCAACTTCAAATTAATTTTTTTTCAAAATTAATACGCTTTTGCAAAAAGCACTCTTCCTTTAGATGGATTTCCACTGTACACACATTGGCCTTTTTCTGGTTCAAAATCGTTGGGAATGCAACGTATAGTAGCCTTTGTCAATTCTTTAATTTTAGTTTCAGTCTCTGGAGTTCCATCCCAATGCGCCGAAATAAATCCGGTTTTGGTGTCTAAAATAGTTTTAAAATCTTCAAAATTATCCACCTCAGTAATATGCGTATCTCTAAAGTGTAAGGCCTTATTAAATAAATCCTCTTGAATAGTCTTCAATAACCCTTCAATATGGTCTTCAATCCCTTCAAAAGAAACGGTTTCTTTGGTAAGATTATCACGTCGAGCTAATTCTACCGTTCCGTTTTCCAAATCCCGTGACCCAATCGCGATTCGTAATGGGACACCTTGCAATTCATGTTGGGCAAATTTTGCACCTGGGCGATACGTGTCTCTATTATCGTATTTTACGCTAATGCCTTTGGCTTCCAATACGGCTTTAAGCGTTTCTACTTTCGCTGTAATAGCGTCACGTTGCTCATCAGTCTTATATATAGGTACAATAACCACTTGAATCGGCGCTAAGTTTGGCGGTAATACAAGTCCTTGGTCATCACTATGCGTCATAATCAGAGCACCCATAAGACGTGTGGAAACGCCCCAAGAGGTCGCCCAGACATAATCTAAGGTGCCTTCCTTACTCGCGAATTTCACATCAAACGCCTTAGCAAAGTTTTGTCCCAAAAAGTGTGATGTGCCAGCCTGTAAAGCTTTTCCATCTTGCATTAGAGCTTCGATACAATGCGTATCTACGGCACCTGCAAAACGTTCGCTTTCTGTCTTAACACCTTTTATTACGGGAATGGCCATAAAATTCTGTACAAACGTGGCGTAGATGTCGTTCATTTGTTCCGTTTCTGCAATAGCTTCCGCCTCAGTGGCGTGCGCCGTATGGCCTTCTTGCCAAAGGAATTCGGCAGTACGCAAAAACAAACGGGTACGCATTTCCCAACGTACTACATTGGCCCATTGATTAATTAGTATCGGTAAGTCTCTATAACTCTGTATCCAACCCTTATAGGTGTTCCATATGATTGCTTCACTTGTTGGTCTAACCACCAATTCTTCTTCAAGTTTTGCTTCTGGATCCACACGTAATTTTCCTGGTCTATCTGGATCATTCTGTAATCTATAGTGGGTGACTACGGCACATTCTTTGGCAAACCCTTCGGCATTTTTTTCTTCGGCTTCAAATAAGCTTTTTGGCACAAAGAGCGGGAAATAGGCGTTTTGATGACCTGTAGCTTTAAACATGCGGTCTAATTCCGCCTGCATCTTTTCCCAAATAGCAAATCCGTAGGGTTTAATCACCATACAACCACGAACTGCGGAGTTTTCGGCTAAATCGGCCTTGACTACGAGTTCATTATACCATTTTGAATAATCTTCAGCCCTTTTCGTAAGATTTTTGCTCATTGCGAGTGTTTTGGCACAAATATTGTGATTAAGTTAAATAATAATAAAACAGAAATTTGTGGCGCAAAACTAACTATTTTTGTATTGCCCAACAATTAAAACCTGCATCGTTATGAGAATAATTACACTTATGAAAAAGAATTTTAACTCGCTATTGGCGCTTGGCGCACTTGTAGCCTTAACCTCTTGTGGTACATATCAATATGCAGGCTATGATAATGATGGTATTTACCAGACAAATGGACAAAAAGTAGTTGTTGTTGAGGCTGAAGAAGCATCTAGAAGCTCATCAAACTATTACTCTAACTATTTTGCTGAAGAGTCTAGGGACTTAAATGAAATTAGTGGGGAATCAGAAATCTTTACGGATATCGATTCTTATGAAGGGAACTTTGTAGCTACGGACACTCTCGAAGCACCATTGAATTACGGTGGTTGGGGACAAGTTAATGATCAAGTTACTATTAATATAATAGACAACGGCTGGAACAACTGGGGCTGGGGCTGGAATGACCCTTGGTTATACGGTGGACGTTTTGGCTGGGGTTGGAATAACTGGGGTTGGGGACGACCTTGGGGCTTTAACCGATTCGGCTGGGGATGGAACAACGGCTGGGCCTGGGGCGGTGGCTTTGGTTGGAATGCTGGCTGGGGCTGGGGCGGAGGCTTCGGTAATCCTTACTGGTGTCCACCGGGATATGGCTACGGCGGTTATTACGGAAACGGTTTTGCCTACAATTATGGAAGGAGAGGTTCTGTATATGGAAGAAACAGTTCTCTGATTAATAACCGAAGCGTTGCACAATTAGGAAGACGCTCAGATATAAGAAGCATAAGAAACAGAACTACTGCAACTAGCGGTAGATATACCAGAGGGACTAACACAAGATCTCGACTGTCCAACTCTAATGGTAGAGTTATCAGAAATTCAAACGGTACACGTACGGTACGTCCAGGTAGTGGGACAAGAGTAAGGCCTGGATCAGGCACTCGAGTACGCCCAGGAAGCGGTACAAGAGTTGTGAGACCAGGGTCTGGTACACGAGTTCGCCCGGGAAGTGGTACTAGAGTCAGACCAAGTAGCGGAACACGTTCAACAACAAGAAGATCTAGTGGTACACGAGTTAATCGTTCAGCACCTTCAAGATCGAGTTCAAGAAGTTCAGGTTCTGTACGTTCGTCTAGTAGTAGTCGTTCTTCGGGTAGTGTTCGCTCATCTTCTAGGTCGTCTTCAAGTCGTTCTTCAGGAAGCAGAGGTGGTTCTTCCAGAGGTAGAGGACGCGGATAAAAATTTCATCAATCTTACTAATATTTTACAATGAGAAAGTTTCAATATTTTGTCATAGCTACGCTTGCTATGGCTACGTTAAACGCCCAAGACATCTCAGATGCGGTTCGTTTATCAACGGATAATGTAGAAGGAACAGCACGTTTTAAGGGTATGAGCGGTGCATTCGGTGCACTAGGTGGTGATATGTCTGCTGTATCTATCAACCCAGCGGGGTCTTCAATTTTTAATAACAGCCATGCCTCGGCATCCTTAGGTTTTGGCAATAACAGAAACGACACCTTTTATTTTGAAGATGCCTTATCTAGTCAGGATTCTAGTTTCGATTTAAACCAAGCAGGGGCATCTTTTGTCTATTTAAACGGTAATCAAAATTCACCATGGCGCAAGTTTGCTTTGGCTTTGGCCTATGATAAAACCGGAAACTTCAACGATAATTGGACGGCTAGAGGTGTAAGCCCAACCGCCAATATCGGAGATTACTTTTTGGAGTATGCAAGAGGGCTTCCACTTGCAGATATTTCTGCTCTGGAGGGCGAAACACTATCTGATGCTTATTTTGAAATCGGGCAGGCTTTTGGCTTTGGCCATCAGCAGGCATTTTTAGGCTACGAGTCATTTATATTAGACCCTGAGAATGAAACCGACGATAATACGGCATACATTAACACGATTACTGGTGGCAATTATGACCAGCAATTTGCATACAACGCCAATGGCTATAACGGTACTTTAGCGTTTAATGCATCCGCACAGTATGGTGACAATTTACATATTGGGTTAAATGTTAATTCGCATTTTGTGAATTACGAAAGAAGTACCTTCTTTTCAGAAAGAAATAACAATGCATCCGCAGGCGTGAATCGTGTAGGATTCGAAAATATATTGTTGACCAATGGTGTTGGATTGTCCTTTCAATTAGGGTCTATCTTAAAGTTGGATAATGGTTTCAGATTAGGATTGGCCTATGATTCACCAACATGGTATAGAATTACGGAAGAAAGTTATCAATATTTGGAAACTACGGTTAATGACGGTGACAATGCACCATTTAGTCAAGTTATTGACCCAGGATTTTTTACTCTATTTCCAGATTACAGATTCAGGTCGCCTTCGAAAATTACGGCGAGTGTGGCTTATGTAGCTCTAGATAAAGGATTATTGAGTTTTGATTATTCTCGAAAGAATTTTTCGAATGCTGAATTCAGACCAAATTCCGACCCATTTTTTCAGTTTCAGAACGATGATATCGAAAACCGTCTAAAGGATGCGTCTACGTATAGATTTGGTGCCGAATACCGAATTGAGCGCATTAGTCTAAGAGGCGGTTATAGTTTTGAAGAAAGCCCTTATGAAGATGAATCTTTCTTCGGAAACAGAACAGGCTATTCTTTAGGATTGGGCTACAAATTCGGAAACACAACTTTGGACGTTGCTTTCAATAGCCTTCAGCGCCAATACAATTATCAGTTCTTCGGAAACTCGCAGGAATTTACCAATGCAAGTATTATTGATAACGTAAACACCAACGTGGTTTTAACTTTAGGTTTTTCAATCTAAGGAGACCTTCAAATTAAAAATATAAGAGAAAGGCGTTCATTACGAGCGTCTTTTTTTTGTAAGCTATTTGAAACCTTTCCGACAGTAAGGAGTATTAAACGCTTTTTACTATGAAATCTATTTGGGTTTTTGAAGATGTAAATCTATTCGGGCTACTTTGTCCGCATAAGTTTAAACGGTATAAGTCTTGCCATGAATTTGACCGGTACAAAAAGAGCGATTACATCTATTTTGAAGAAGACGCTTCAAATAAGGTATACCTCATTGAAAAAGGTAAAGTGAAAATAGGCTATTACAGTGAAGATGGCGAAGAGATTGTAAAGTCAATTTTAAGTAAAGGTGAGTTGTTTGGCGAAAAATCCATACTTGGCGAAAGCAAACGCGACGAGTTTGCGCAATCCATTGACAACACAACTTCAATTTGCCCAGTAAGCGTTGATACCATGCACGATTTAATGCGCGACAATAAAACCTTCAGCTTTAAGGTTTATAAATTCATTGGATTAAAATTCAAGCGACTCGAAAGACGTTTACAATTATTACTATTTAAAGATTCCAAAACAAGATTGACGGAGTTTTTAGATGAATTATGTTCCGATTATGGTTACGACTGTGATAAAACAGGAGACCATATCATTCATCATCCCTACACGCAAAAAGATATGGCGTCTCTACTTGGTATCTCTAGACCAACACTAAATACGTTGATGAATGACTTAAAGGACAATAAGGTTATCGATTTCAATAGAAAAGAGATAAGAATTTTCAAAAAAAGTGGCGTAGTGTTAGCTAGCTAACATTTTAAGGTTTCATATAATTTTAACGTAGTTGTAATGTTTCAACCAATAGGAACAATTACTAGACAGTAGAATAACTTACTTAGTTTATGTAATAATAAAAGCGTGATGTCGACCAAGACATCACGCTTTTATATTATTTTAGTTTGAATTAATTCCCCATGCCATGAGCTTCTTTAAATCCCGAAGAAACAGTATCCTCTTTTTAATCCTCATCGTTATTTTGATTGTGCCCCAAACACGGACGCCAATCCAAGTGGCTATTCATAAATTGAAGTCTAAAATCTTTTCAGCTTCAGTTATTGATAAAAATGAACAAGAGCGATTAGCTGATTACAATTGGAAGCTGAAAGACCAAGAGGGTAATCTGTATGATTTAAAAACGGCTGAAGGCAAAGTGGTGTTTATCAACTTTTGGGCGACCTGGTGTCCGCCTTGTATTGCAGAAATGCCGAGCCTTCAAAGTTTATATAATGCGTATGATGGTAAAATGGAAATCCTCTTTGTGACGAATGATAATGAAGGACAGATTTCAAGATTTATAAAACGGAAAGGTTTTGATTTTAAAGTGTACAATCCGGCTTCGGATTATAGTCATTTATTCGAGGTGCCAAGCATTCCTAGAACTTTCGTGATTGATAAAAAAGGAAATATTGTTATCGACGAAAGCGGTGCCATTGATTGGTTCAGCGAAGATGTGACCAATCAGTTGGATGCTTTAATTTTAGAATAAGACTATTTGAAATACTTCAAGGGTACTATCAGCATCCCAAAGTTTTCGCCTTTATGCTTTCCTAAATGTTTGTGGTGAATTTTATGTGCACGTCTTACGCCACGTGCATATTTATTATCGATATTACGTAACCACTTAAAGCGTTGATGGATAAAAATATCGTGTACAATAAAATAGGCGAGTCCATAAGCCATGATGCCCAAACCGATAGGCAGGCAGTACCAGACGTCATGAAAATTCCAAATGTACCAACAGGTCATACTTACTATAGCATAAAAAATAAAGAAGGCATCATTGCGCTCAAACCAGCTATCGTGGTCTTTGTGATGGTGGTCTTTGTGTAAACTCCAGAGAAAGCCGTGCATCACGTATTTATGGGTAAACCATGCGTTAAATTCCATGATAAAAAAGGTTCCTAAAAATATAAGAATCCAATAAAGGGTATGCATATCTATTGGTTAAATAAGGTTGAGTTGATACTTTACGTAGCTTCTTGTGAGAAGTTCTACTTTACGATAATTAGGTACTCTTATTCGTGCGGACTTAATATCTAGAGCTGGTGTTTTCTTTAGCTTTTCGAGTAGCTTGTTATAATATCTATAAGCCATAAATACACCGAAACGCGCTTCAAGAGGTAACTTCTTTATTCCTACTAAACCCTTGGCAAAGTCACTTTCAATATCTTGAATAATGGCTAGTTTAGAGGCTTCGTCCAGTTGATTTAAATCGGTATTCGGGAAATAAGTCCTACTCAAATCTTCAAAATCAGCTTTTAAATCCCGAAGGAAATTTACTTTTTGAAATGCCGAACCCAAACTCATGGCAGAAGCTTTCAATTCGTCATATTTCTCTTGATTGCCTTTTACAAAAACCTTTAAACACATCAAGCCAACCACGTCCGCAGAACCATAAATGTAGGCCTTGTATTCTTCTTCCGTGAGATAGTCCTTTTTATGAAGGTCTAGGCGCATACTTTTCATAAAAGCATCCACCAAATCTTTGTCGATACCGTAGTTATGATAGGTTTCTTGAAAGCTATTCAAGATAGGATTTAAACTAATCTTTTGGGAAAGCGCTTTTTCCAAGTCATTTTCAAAATCGTTGAATAAGGTTTCCTTGTCGTACTCATGAAAGGTATCCACAATTTCATCAGCAAAACGAACAAATCCATATATATTATAGATGTCTTGCCGTATGCTATCGGAAAGCATTTTGGTCGCCATAGAAAAAGAGGTACTGTAGGAGTTGGTAACCACCTTACTGCACATTTTGGAGACATTATCAAAAATCGATTTCATGTTAAGACGTTTTAGATTGATGTTTTAAGATGAGGTCGGCCACCAATTTTCCAGAAATTAATGCTGGGGGAACTCCAGGTCCCGGGACGGTCAACTGTCCTGTAAAATAGAGTTGCTCTACTTTACTACTCTTAAGATTCGGCCTTAAAAAAGCCGTTTGCATCAATGTATTCGCCATTCCGTATGCATTTCCTTTGTAAGAATTATAGGCTTCCATAAAGTCTAGCACGCAGAAGGACTCTTTAAATATAATATTTTTTTCAACCTTTTGTAGGGTTTTCTTTTCAAAACGGCGCATAATTAATTCGAAATAACGCGCTCTTATTCCGGGTGTATCTTCCAAATTTGGGGCAATAGGAATAAGAAAAAAGCCCGTTTCACAGCCCTCTGGCGCCATTGAAGCATCAGTCACAGACGGGAAATTAGCATAAAACAAAGGCTCATCCGGCCATTTTGGATTATCGTAAATATCCTCAGCATGAACTTCAAAATCTGCATCAAAGAACAAATTGTGATGTTCTACGTTTTTTAGTTTTTTGTCGAATCCTACATAAAATAGGAGTGAGGATGGTGCAAAGGTTTTTTTATCCCAATACGCTTCGGAATATTGACGGTATTTTTCATCTAAAAGGGTTTCGGAATGATGGTAATCCGCACCGCTAACCACATAATCAAATTTATGTTGTGAACCATTAACAGTTAACCCAGTAGTTTTTGAATTCTCCACATTGATTTTTTCTACTGCTGAATTGGTGTTGATGGTAACGCCAAGCTCCTCCGCAAGGGCTTTCATGGCTTTAATAACTTCGTACATACCGCCTTTGGGATGCCAGGTGCCTAGACCAAAATCGGCATAATTCATAAAGCTATAAAACGAAGGTGTTTTGCTAGGCTTTGCACCTAAGAATAGCACCGGAAACTCTAAAGTTGAAATAAGTTTAGGATTCTTGAATTTTTTCCGAACGTCACTACTTATCGTTTTGAAGAATTGGTCCAAACGGGTCACAGTGTCTTTTGTGACCAACTCCAAAGGCGACAAACCAGGTTTTAAGACAATTTTATTGATGGCAATATTGTAGTTGTCTTGTGCTTTTTTGATAAAAGACCGCAATGGTTTTGAACTGCCTGGCTCAATACGTTCAAACTCATCACATATTTTATCCATACTATCGCCAATGGTAATAACATCATCGGCAAAGAATATTTTATATGCTGGACTTAACTTATCGAGTTGATAATAATCACTGGTTGACTTACCGAATGTAGCAAAGAACTTTTCAAAAATGTCGGGCATCCAATACCACGAAGGGCCAATATCAAAGATGAAGCCTTCCTTTTTAAGTTGTCTCGCCCGTCCGCCGACCGTATCGTTTTTTTCGAAAATAGTGACATTATTTCCTGCTTTTGCAAGATGACAAGCCACTGAAAGGGAAGAAAAACCAGAGCCGATTACGGCAATTTTTGTAGGCATAGTATTTTAAGACTTATACAGCTTCCACCAATTCTTGGATGGATTTAAAAGATTTAATCTCTTTGGGCAAGTTAGGAATATCTACATGATTGAGCATTCTTCCAAGCACATATAATTCAGCATTGTTTCCAACTATGATATCTTTATGGAATTGCTTCAGATAAGATTCTACCTCTTCTTCAACAGGTTTAATGGTAAAGTAACTGACGTACTTTACATCATCATAATATCTCAATATGTCACTTAGATTTTCCATAGGCACACTAGAGCCCAAAAATATACATTGGTTGCCTTGCGAAACGAGCTCATAATGAATAAACATAAGCCCAAGCTCGTGAATTTCGTTATCAGGAAGATAAAGCACATAGGTAGACTTTGACTTAAGAGGTGTTTTAGATTGAATTATCTCAATATTCAACAAAATCTTTTGTCTAATTAATGCTACGAGAAAATGCTCGTGTGCCGGCGTAATAGTCGTCGTTTGCCAGAGTAAGCCTATTTCCGTTAAAAGCGGTATAAATATATCGTAGAATATTTCCTTAAAAGGACGCTCCCTGAGAAGTGATTCGTACGTGTTATAAAACAAAACTTGGTCGAAGTTGAGCATCGCCATCTTAAAGGAATTAATGGCATGACTTTCGTTGTTATCCTCCGAGGCAATTTCCCTAACTAATACTGGGATTTTATGGTCTTCAAGAGTAGCTATCTTTGAAATTTTATAGCCATTATTGTTCAAGAAACTTACGTTAAGGAGTTTCTGAAAATTCTCTAAATCGTAATATCGTATGTTGGTTTCTGTACGTTTTGGTGTAAGGAGATTATAGCGTTTCTCCCATATCCGTATCGTGTGAGCCTTAATTCCGGTTAGGTTTTCAAGGTCTTTAATGCTAAACCTATTCTTTAGATTGTTCATTAATTTAGAAAATTAGTTAAACAAAAATAAGATTTTAGCTGATAAGTGCTTGTTTTTTAACAAAAATATAATGTTGAGTGAAAAATAAAACAAGAAAAAGTGCGCACGAGAAGACTGAATGCTGACGCTTTGGTCAGCATCCTGATTTTTGAAATACAATTTCAAAACATCAGGGCTTCCACTTATCTTGGCTGAACTTTTCGATAAAACTCAAGGTTTTCTCACGCGATAGGTTTTTGAGTTTACGTTCCAATTTTACTGCCTCTGATTTTGTTGGTTTCTGGGTTACCCAAATAGGTGTCCAGGGTCTGTAGGGAGCAGTTGATTTTTCCATTCCAGCGTTATGGCGTTTGATTCTTTCAGGAAAATTACCTGTTTGTCCTTTATAATATTTGTCAAAACGTTCAGAATGCAAAATATAAACGTAATACATCAGAGTGAAATATCTTGATAAAAAGTGCGCACGAGAAGACTCGAACTTCCACGGACTAATGTCCACTGACCCCTCAAGCCAGCGCGTCTACCAATTCCGCCACGTGCGCAATAAAGAAAAGTAAATATAAAAAAAAAGTTAAGCAGTGGCTTAACTTGTTGTGACCGGGCTGGGGCTCGAACCCAGGACCCTCTCCTTAAAAGGGAGATGCTCTACCAACTGAGCTACCCGGTCATTAATTTTTCTCTAACGAGGGTGCAAATATAAAATGATTAATTCATAAAACAATAGTTTTTTGATTTAAATTTTTCGTTTTTTTGTTCAAGGAAATCTATCTTATTAAGTGTCAAAATAAAAGCGTTTATGATTATTGTTTTAATGGGTTATATGGGGTCTGGAAAGTCGACGATTGGACGACATTTGTCTGAAATTCTCAGCTATCAGTTTCAAGACCTCGATACGTTTATTGAAACAACCGTAGGTCTTTCGGTACCCGATATTTTTAAAACAAAAGGTGAACTGTTTTTTAGAAAAAAGGAAGCTGAATGTCTTAAAATACTGTTGGAGTCTGAGGATAATTTAGTACTTGCTTTAGGTGGCGGTACACCCTGTTATGGAACTAACATGAAAATGATTTCAGATGCCTCAAATGTTACGTGTTTTTATTTGAAAGCGTCCATTCCAACACTTGTTAATCGGTTAATGCCCGAAAAGGAAATCCGTCCATTATTAAATCAAATCGAAACGAAAGAGGAGCTAGCAGAATTTATAGGTAAACATCTGTTTGAACGCAATGTATTTTATTCGCAAAGCGATGTCACAATTACTACAGACGATAAATCTATAAAATCTATTTGCGAATCTATAGTTGTTGAATTAATCTAGATACGCTTCGTAAGGTTGCTTAGAAAGGTTGACCTTGACGTGTTCGTTTAATGAGGTCGACAACGAAATGCCTTTGAAATCTGCTTTTACTGGATATTTTTTATGGTTTCTATTGACCAAAACTGCGGTTTTAAATTGCTTTAGCGGAACATCAAGAAAATGACGCACACTGTACATTAAAGTACTTCCAGAATTTAAGACATCATCTACCAACACCAAAGACTTGTTTTTGTAATCCTCTTTTTTAAGAGATGTTGTGATAGTGTCTAGTGGTTGCTTCTTGTCTATCGTAACTTTGCAGAGCTGACTGTCTATATCAGAGATTTTATCCAGATTTTGTTTCAAGCGCTTAGCCAATAAGAAGCCATTGTCTTCTATGCCGGCAATAATTAATTCAGATTCATTGACATTGCTCTCGTAAATCTGATAGGCGATGCGCTTTATTTTATGTTCAATTTCCTGATGATTTAATATGATGTTTTTCATGGATGCCGATTAGATGCTAGTTCAAATATAATACAGTTTTGGTTAATCAAAATTAGACGTTTATTGAAACGCTAATTCAAGAGTTATTCTTCTTCAGAGGTATAATCGTCTATGTCCCTTCGGTCTTTTTTTGTAGGGCGACCTGTACCTTTTTTGCGGTAATAGTCTTTACTGTATTTTAATAAGTCTTGAGTTTCAAACTCTGTTTTTGGTGTAATGTCCGTTCTGTAGATATCCACTAATTTGGCACCAACTCGACTTGTAGGTATATCATTAACTTTTAGTTTGTAATTAATTTGGTTTTTCCGAACATCCACTATATCCAATATATACAGCTCCCGACTAGGTTTAACGGCATCACCGTTAACTTTAACCTGTCCTTTTTTACAGGCAACGGTAGCTTGATTTCTGGTTTTAAAATAGCGCGTGCACCACAGGTACTTATCAACTCTCATAATTAATTAAAACAACGTTAATCTCCTTGTGCAAAAGTATTATAATATCGTATCTTGCCCTGCGAAAATAAAGATAAAAAAATGGCGTTTCAGCATTTAAACGTCCTCGAAAATTATGAAAGTTCAAAATTGCCTTAAATTTTTAGTTGTCCTCGCTGTTATAATCACAGCATGTTCACCAGACGATCCTGAGTTTATTCCTGTTCCTGACCGAGATAGAGCAGAACAACAGGCTACAGATGATGCTTTGTTGCAGGAGTATTTTAGTACCCACTATTATAATAAAATGCAATTGGATGCTTTAAACAATATTAGAGTGCAGGATATTGATATTATCGAAGTGGCCTCTGGAGGTACTGTACCAGATGGCTATGTCATTTTACAAGGTAATGTAGAGACTCATACCACAATATTTTCAGATGTTGATTATACCTACTATATTTTAAGATTGAATCAAGGCGGAGGAGAAGCTTCACCTCGTTTTACAGATAAAGTACGAGTAGAATATGAAGGGTTTTTAGTTGATGGTGGCGAAGTTTTTGACAGTGCAATTACACCGGAAGATTTCGATTTAGTGGATATATCCGCTGGATCTGTAGTCATTCCTACAGGATGGAATAGAGTGATGCCAGAGTTTAATGTGTCTCAAGATTTTACTACTGGAGCAAATGGTGTAGAATATAATAATTATGGTACTGGTATTATGTTTTTGCCTTCTGGTTTAGGATATTTCTCTACCGCTAGACTAGGTATACCCGTGTATTCTAACTTGGTTTTTAAATTTACGTTGCTTCAAACCGAAGAGAATGATCATGATGGTGATGGTATTCCATCTTACCTTGAGGATGTAAATAGTAATTTGAATACTTTTGATGATAACGAAGACGAAGATTTATCTCCAGACTTCTTGGATATTGATGATGATGGCGATGGAGTATCTACCAGAAATGAATTATTACCTAAGGAATATATTGTGGATACCAATAGCGGAGATACAGAGCCTGTTTTAGGAGCTAATGAATTTGAAATTAGTAGAAGTGAAGAAAATGGTATTATAACTATTAATACTGTTGAGAGGCTGGATACAGATGGTAATAACAAATTTGACTATTTGGATGATGAAATTACCATTGATTACAGTGAAGATAATTAGAGGAATAACATAAAATAAAAAAAGCCGCTGATGAAGCGGCTTTTTTGTTAAATGCATTTATTATGTTATATCTTCAAAGACAAACTTAAAATCAATTGCTCTGGTCGGGTATCTAATCGATCCCCATTCATAATGTTATTGTTGTCTAAGAAACGTGCTTCGTTCTCGGAGAAACCACGTTCGTAACGTAGGTCAATTCCAACTTTATTAAAGTTTAGAGCGATTCCGAAATTAAGACCAACTGTAAAATCGTTTTCAATATTGTCAACGTTTACATCGTTAAATTCAGAGTCTAGGATGTATTGTAATGCTGGCCCACCGAAAACACTTATTGGACCAAGGATTTTCGCGCCAACTAAAATCGGAGCATCGAATTTTTGCAAGTCAAACGTGCCACTTTCATAATCGGTTTTTACCTTGGTATACACTAACTCAGGCCTTAGATATAAGCGATCACCTATTTTTCCAAAAAGACCTAAGTGGTAGCCAATGTTTCGGTCTGGATTTTCAAAATTGTCGCTAATGGATCTAAAGTATTCACCTGTGCCTCCATAATTGAGACCACCTTTAAAACCAAAGCCACTTCCGACTTGTGCAAAAGAGGCTAAGCTAACTACTGAACAGAGAATTCCTGTTAAAATTAATTTCTTCATAATTATTCGTTTTTTGATTTAGAACTTCTACTATCAAAAACGTTGCCAAATGAAGATTATTTTCTATTTAGTACTTTTTCAGAGGCAGAAACTATGGCATCACTATTTAATCCGTACTTCTCCATAAGCTGCGCAGGTGTTCCAGATTCACCAAATGTATCTTGGGTAGCAACAAATTCTTGTGGTGTTGGCCGGTTTTCTGAAAGTATTCGAGCTACACTTTCACCTAAACCTCCTAAATAATTATGTTCTTCAGTGGTAACCACACAACCTGTTTTAGCCACAGACTTTAGAATAGCCTCAGAATCTAAAGGCTTAATGGTATGGATATTAATAACTTCTGCAGAAATGCCTTTTATATTCAATGCTTTGGCGGCTTCTAAAGCTTCCCAAACCAAATGCCCTGTTGCAATAATGGTGACATCAGTGCCCTCTGTAAGTCGAACGGCCTTACCGATTTCGAATGTTTGATCTTCGGGTGTAAAGTTGGCGACTTTAGGTCGCCCGAATCTTAAGTAAACAGGTCCATCATGTTCTGCAATGGCCAATGTAGCAGCTTTGGTTTGGTTATAATCACAGGTGTTGATGACTGTCATGCCAGGTAACATTTTCATTAAACCTATATCTTCCAAAATCTGATGTGTTGCGCCATCTTCGCCTAAAGTAATACCAGCGTGAGAAGCACATATTTTCACATTTTTACCCGAATAGGCTACACTTTGGCGAATTTGATCGTACACACGGCCTGTAGAGAAGTTGGCAAAAGTTCCGGTAAAAGGAATTTTTCCTCCAATCGTCATTCCAGCAGCCATACCAATCATATTAGCTTCTGCTATTCCGACTTGAAAAAAACGCTCGGGGTGATTCGATTTAAACTCGTCCATCTTTAAGGACCCTGTAAGATCAGCACAAAGTGCTACAACATTTTCATTGGTTTTACCAAGTTCCGTGAGTCCTGCTCCAAAACCAGATCTTGTGTCTTTATTTCCTGTGTTGATATATGTTTTCATAGTTGTTTCGTGTAATTTGAAATAATGATGGTTGGATTAATAATCCCCTAAAGTTTCTGGATTCTGTGAGAGTCCTTCAGCTAATTGCTCGTCGTTTGGTGCCTTACCATGCCAAGCGTGCGTGTGCATCATAAAATCTACACCGTTGCCCATTACGGTTTGCAACAGAACACAGACTGGTTTCCCTTTACCTGTTTTGGATTTAGCATCTGCCAATCCTTCTAAAATAGCTTCAATGTCATTACCTTTTTCAACTTCAATAACATCCCATCCAAAAGCCTTGAATTTTGCACTGAGGTCACCAAGAGGAAGAACCTTGTCCGTTGAACCATCAATCTGTTGACCGTTGACGTCAATAGTAGAGATTATATTGTCTACATTATTGCCTGAGGCATACATTATCGCTTCCCAGTTTTGCCCTTCTTGCAATTCGCCGTCGCCATGTAAACTATAAATAAGTTTAGAATCACCATTCAATTTTTTAGTGCTTGCGGCGCCTAATGCCACAGACATACCTTGACCTAAAGAGCCAGAGGCGATTCTCACTCCTGGTAAGCCCTCGTGCGTTGTTGGGTGACCTTGTAATCTTGAATCCAATAACCTAAACGTATTCAATTCCTCAACAGGAAAATAGCCCGCACGTGCCAAAACACTATAATACACTGGAGAGATGTGACCGTTGGATAAAAAGAAAAGGTCTTCGTCCCTACCGTCCATATTAAACCCGTCTTTTGTCTCTAACACCTCGTTGTAAAGGCATACAAAGAATTCGGCACAGCCCAAAGAACCACCTGGGTGACCTGAGTTTACCTTATGAACCATGCGTAAAATATCACGCCTCACTTGTGTTGTTAAATCTTTTAAAGCTGAAATGTCTGGCATCTTTTTTAAGTTAAATTACAGCCCAAAAATAATGTAATATAAAGCCTCTGCAAAGCCTTGTAAACCGCACTTATTAACGATTTGGACTAATTGCTAACAATTTTAATTTTAATTAAGAAGTAATGCTAGGGAGTTAATTATATTTGCCCTTCGACATTGAATTTTCATGATATTTAAACGCTTAGCAACAGACGCTCAAAGTAAAGCTAGGGCTGGACTTATTGAAACAGACCACGGTACAATTGAGACCCCAATATTTATGCCTGTAGGTACAGTAGCCTCTGTAAAAGGTGTTCATCAGCGTGAGTTGAAAGATGACATTAATCCCGATATTATTTTAGGAAATACCTATCACCTTTATCTTCGCCCAGAAACACAAGTATTAGAGGCGGCAGGCGGTCTACACAAATTCATGAATTGGGACCGGAATATTTTGACGGATTCAGGGGGTTATCAGGTGTATTCCTTATCGGCAAATCGAAAGATTAAGGAAGAAGGTGTAAAGTTCAAATCTCATATCGATGGAAGCACACATGTGTTTACACCCGAAAATGTGATGGAAATCCAAAGGACAATTGGTGCTGATATCATCATGGCTTTTGATGAGTGTACACCATATCCATGCGATTATAACTATGCCAAGCGGTCCATGCACATGACGCATCGTTGGCTGGAGCGTTGTTTAGCACATTTAAAAAAGACACCATTAAAATACGATTACGACCAAACGTTTTTTCCAATTGTTCAAGGGTCAACCTATAAAGATTTGCGTGTACAATCTGCAGAGTATATTGCCAATGCAGGTGCGAAAGGTAATGCTATTGGTGGCTTATCTGTTGGCGAGCCAGCAGAGGAGATGTACGCCATGGCTGAAGTGGTCTGCGATATTTTGCCCGAAGACAAACCACGTTATCTCATGGGAGTTGGAACACCAATAAATATTTTAGAAAATATTGCGTTAGGTGTAGATATGTTCGATTGTGTGATGCCAACTAGAAATGCCAGGAACGGTATGCTTTTTACAGCAAATGGTACTATTAATATTAAGAACAAAAAATGGGAGTTCGATTTTTCACCAGTGGATGAAATGGGAATTACCTATGTAGATACAGATTATTCAAAAGCTTATTTGCGTCATTTGTTTAAAGTGAATGAACTTTTAGGAAAACAGATAGCGACCATTCATAATCTTGGATTTTATTTGTGGTTGGTTCGTGAAGCTCGAAAGCATATCATCGCCGGGGATTTTAGGGAATGGAAAGATAAAATGGTAATACAAATGGATAATCGATTATAAATAGATTTACGTCGGAAGGCTACGATTAAGCATGAAAATTCTAGATTGGTACATACTAAAACGCTATCTCTCCACTTTTGCAGTGATGCTGTTGTTATTCATCCCTATTGGCATAATGGTGCATTTGGCGGAAAAGATTGGAAAGATTTTAGAGAACGAAGTACCGTTTCCAGCTGTTGCAGAATACCTCTATAATTTCACCTTGTATTTTGCCCATTTGTTGTTTCCGTTGTTCTTGTTCTTATCAGTAATCTTTTTTACGTCTAAGCTGGCGAACAATACAGAAATTACTGCGTTTTTAAGTTCTGGTGTGTCTTTTAGTCGATTTTTAAGACCTTATATGATTGGTGCTACAATTGTTGCAGGTTTCGCTTTAGTATTGGGATTGTACTTGGCACCGAAAGCAAGTAGAGGTTTCAATGAATTTAAATATACCTATTTAAAGAAGCATAGTGACATTCAACAAACCGATAATGTATTTAGGCAACTAAATGACAGTGACTATATATATGTCAGTCGGTTTAATCCAGCAACAAGTACAGGCCAGAATTTTACCTTAGAACGTTTCAATGGGAACCAATTAGAATTTAAAATCTTTGCGAATAACATAAAATATATTGAGTCCGATTCTATATATAGATTAACCAATTACCACAAACGAAAATTTGTCGACGGCGAAGAAATTGTAGAAAACAGAAGACGTGTCGATACCACTTTTGCTTTTGATTTGGAAGATTTAACACCTGTTGAATACTTCGCAGAAACACTGTCTTACCCTAAACTGATTAGTTTTATAAACAAAGAAAAGGCTAGGGGCTCATCAAATATTGGTCGTTATGAGGTGGTGAAGTACAAAAAATGGAGTTTGCCAGTTTCGGTGTTTATATTAACTATTATTGCCGTTGCCGTTTCATCGATTAAGCGACGCGGTGGCATGGGCGTTAACTTGGCTTTTGGTATTGCCATTGCCATGATTTATGTCTTCTTCGATAAGGTGTTTGGAGTTATGGCAGAGCAGTCGGACTTTCCACCACTGATTGCCGTTTGGTTTCCAAACATTATATTTGGTGCACTAGCCATCTATCTACTTTACAATGCAAAGCGATAAGCTAAAGCACTATTTTCATTTACACGTCTTGGTACTTATAGCCGGTTTTACGGCAATTTTGGGCGAACTGATTTCCATTGGGTCGCTCGCTTTGGTTTGGTATCGTATGCTGATTGCCGTAGTTTTAATGATTGGCTTTGTAAAGCTTTCTAAGACGAGTTTGAAAATGCGGCCTAAGCAGGTTTTCAAATTTGCAATTGCTGGAATCATTATCGCCTTACATTGGATTACTTTTTTCGAATCAATTAATCAAGCAAACGTATCTATCGCATTGGCTATGTTTTCAAGCGGTGCATTTTTCGCTTCATTTCTTGAACCCTTATTTTTTAAAAGAAAGATGTATTGGCAAGAAATTCTTTTAGGTATTGTAGTCATATTAGGCGTGTTTTTAATTACTAAAGGCGAATTACGCTACATCAATGGTATTCTATTAGGTTTATCATCAGCTTTATTTTCAAGTTTATTCTCTGTGATTAACGGACGATTTATTGAAACTCATAAAGCCAGTGTTATTTCGGTGTATGAATTTGTTAGTGGTACCCTTTTCCTCTCCTTATTTATTGTGCTGTTCGGAAATGGGTTTGATTTGGAATTTTTTCAATTATCGTCTTCCGACTGGATATATATCTTTATTCTGGCTTCAGTATGTACGGCGTATGCGTTTATCGCGGCGGTACATGTGATGAAGTATATTTCGCCATTTTCGGTGATATTGAGTTACAATTTGGAGCCCGTATACGGTATCGTTTTGGCATTGATTCTTTTTCCGGAGAAAGAGCAAATGTCAGTTAGTTTTTACATTGGTGCTGTTGTGGTTTTGCTGGCTATAGTTATAGATGCTGTATTAAAGAAGCGACTTTCAAAACAAAACGAAGCCTTACTATAATTTTATATGTCTAGTTTTAATCTTATTTTTGCCTTCAGTTTGCTTCATATTTAATGGAATTGTCCATCATTATCAAATGAGAATATGTAGGTTTGCAGACTAACTAACTAAAATTAATTTATTCAAATTGTATGGAATATTTAGAATTTGAACTTCCAATTAAAGAACTCGAGGAACAACTAGATAAGTGCCGAATCATTGGTGATGAGAGTGAAGTGGATGTGACCGAGACTTGCAAGCAGATTGAAGAAAAGCTTGTAAATACAAAAAAAGACATTTACAAAAACCTAACAGCTTGGCAACGCGTACAGTTATCGCGTCATCCCAATCGCCCGTATACCTTGGATTATATAAAGGCATTATGTGGCGATTCTTTTTTGGAGCTACATGGCGATAGAAATGTAAAGGATGATAAGGCCATGATTGGTGGTTTAGGTAAGATTGGTAACCAATCTTATATGTTTATTGGCCAGCAAAAAGGCTATAATACAAAGACAAGACAGTACCGAAACTTCGGAATGTCTAACCCAGAAGGTTATCGAAAAGCTTTACGATTAATGAAATCTGCAGAGAAATTTGGTATTCCTGTAGTCACTTTAATCGATACTCCAGGTGCTTACCCAGGATTGGAAGCTGAGGAGCGTGGCCAAGGTGAAGCTATTGCCAGAAACATTTTTGAGATGGCCCGATTAAAAGTGCCAATCATTACCATAATCATTGGTGAAGGCGCATCTGGTGGTGCCTTGGGTATTGGCGTAGGCGATAGGGTTATGATGTTAGAGAATACTTGGTATTCTGTAATTTCTCCTGAATCTTGCTCATCTATTCTTTGGCGAAGCTGGGAATACAAAGAGCAAGCGGCTGAGGCTTTAAAGTTGACGGCCAAGGACATGAAACGTATGAAATTGGTAGATACAATCATCAAAGAGCCACTGGGTGGAGCACATACCAACAGAGAGAAAACATTTTTAACGGTAAGAGATACCATTGTGAAAACTTATGATGAGTTGAAGAACTTATCACCAAAAGAATTGGTGAGTCAACGTATGGAAAAATACGATGAGATGGGTGTTTACAAATCTTAAACGTACTAAAACAAAGCATTCTTAAAAAACCGAAGTGTTGTGCTTCGGTTTTTTTGTGGCTATCAACAATATTTAAGACTTATCAACAGTTGAATTGTTAACGAAGTGTTGAGAGTTGCACAAGTATCTATTTATCGTTAAAGCTACTTTTTGTTACATTCGCAGACCTTGTTCGTGACATAAATTCTGAATTAATTTTGAGTTTATATTTTTAAGTTTGAACAAGCACTAACTAAACTTTCTGAAGACAAAATAATGAAACAACCTAACCCTGTAAAAGGCGTAAAAGTCGATAAGAGTACCTTGATAAGCCTAGAAAAAGGCAAGATTCCACCGCAGGCCATTGATTTGGAAGAAGTGGTGCTAGGTGCTATGATGATTGACAAAAAAGGGGTTGATGAGGTGATTGATATTTTGAGTCCAGATGCCTTTTACAAGGACAGTCACAAGTTTATTTTTGAATCTATCTTCAAATTGTTTGAAAACAGTGAGCCTGTTGACTTATTAACAGTTTCGTCACAATTGAAGAAGGACGGAAAGTTAGATATGGTAGGAGGGGATTTTTATTTGATTTCCTTGACCCAACGTGTATCGTCTTCTGCTCATATTGAATTCCATGCACGAATAATTCTTCAAAAGTACATACAGAGAAGTTTAATAAAGATTTCAAACGAAATTATCGAAGAAGCTTACGATGAAGGCAATGACGTTTTCGACCTTTTAGATACTGCTGAAGCTAAATTGTATGAGGTGACGCAAGGCAATGTTAAAAAATCTACGGAGACGGCGCAGAGCTTGGTGATTCAAGCCAAGAAGAAAATTGAGGAAATTTCCAATAAAGACGGATTGAGTGGCATCCCCACGGGATTTGATAAGCTAGATAAATTGACTTCCGGTTGGCAACCTTCAGATTTAATCATCGTTGCGGCACGTCCTGGTATGGGTAAAACCGCTTTAACTTTGACTATGGCCCGAAATATTGCAGTAGATTTTAATCAAGCTGTAGCGTTTTTTTCGCTTGAAATGTCCTCTGTACAACTGATAACGCGTCTTATCTCTAGTGAAACAGGATTATCTTCAGAAAAGCTGAGAACCGGAAAACTTGAAAAACACGAATGGGAGCAACTTAACGTTAAAGTGAAGACTTTAGAGAAAGCACCATTGTTTATTGACGATACTCCTTCACTCTCCATTTTTGACTTACGAGCCAAAGCACGTCGTTTAGCCTCTCAATATGATATTAAAGTAATTATGATTGATTACTTGCAGTTAATGACGGCAGGTGGAAGTCAAAAAGGCGGAAACCGTGAGCAAGAAATTTCCATGATTTCCCGAAACTTGAAAGCCTTGGCTAAGGAATTAAATGTTCCTGTCATTGCACTATCACAATTGTCGCGTGCAGTAGAAACTCGTGGTGGAAGTAAGCGACCGCTTCTCTCGGATTTACGTGAATCTGGAGCAATTGAGCAAGATGCTGATATCGTTTCATTTATCTACCGACCAGAGTATTATAAAATTGACGAATGGGATGATGAAGAGCGCTCGCCGACCGAAGGTCAGGGTGAATTTATTGTTGCCAAGCACAGAAACGGTGGTTTGGACAACATCCGATTAAAGTTCATCGGACATCTTGGCAAGTTTGATAATTTGGATGATTTTGATACGCCATTTGGTGAATTCCACTCTAAAATGAATGCGGCTGCCAACGATGATACTTTTAAACAAGACCACTTCCCATCTGCGAGTGATGCCTTTGATGCACCTGAGGATGATGGCGTTCCTTTTTAGGAAATTTTAAGAGCTGAACAGTTAATTTCAGTTAACTTTGTTTTTGCTATTTAAAAGACGATTCCCATGCTCGAAAAGAGGCGCACCACTAACGTTTTACTACTATTAATTGCCATTCCCTTGGTGTTTTATTTATTAAAGGTTTTGTCCTTTATATTCATCCCGTTAGTGTTCTCTATGTTCATCGCATTGTTGTTTTTACCATTAATGCGATATTTGGGACGACGAAATGTTCCAAAAGTTGTCAGTATTCTGATTGTATTGTTCATTGTAGTGAGCATTGTATTTATAGGGGTAGAATTGATACAGCTTTCCGGTAAACAAATAGTGGCATCAGAATCTAAGTTTTTTGAAAAAGCCGAAATCAAATTAGCAAACCTTAAAACCTATTTATCTGAAGCTTTCGGAATTTCATTTAATGAGAATACCACAGTACTAGGATCTTTCTTTCAGCAAGACAATCTAGGTACAACACTTGGTTTTATTAGACGTTTTTTAACTACGCTGATGATGACCATCTTCTTTGCGGTTTTGTGGTTGGGAGAATCTATCAACGTTCATAAATTGTTGAACGCAACTTTGCTTAAACAAAAGCATACCTCAATAAAGGCATTCATTAAAATTGAAAACGACCTTATTAAATTTATCAAGGTGAAATTTATGGTCAGCTTGTTAACAGGTATCGGCACTGGATTGATGTGCTTGTTCTTCGATGTGAGCTTCCCGATTTTCTGGGGCTTGTTTGCTTTTGTCATCAACTTTGTTCAGATGGTTGGCTCATTTATTTCTGTTATTCTATTGTCCATTTTCGCATTTGTTGAAATTGAAGCTACTTCAGTATTACTATTCTTCATGTTAGCTATTACTGGTGTTCAAGTGTTGTTTGGCGCTATCTTAGAACCAATATTTATGGGAAAATCGTTCTCCATAAATATCATTACCGTGTTAGTAATGTTAATGTTTTGGGGTTTCCTTTGGGGTATTCCAGGACTGATTATGGCGATTCCTATTACCGTTTTCCTAAAGATTATTTTGGAACAGTTCGAAGGCACAAAAGTGATTGCCGAACTTATTTCTGGCAAACCCGCTTTGGAGTCCTAAACAACCATTGTCAACTCTCTAAATTTCCCTAACTTTCTATTCAAATTGAATAGATATGCACGGTACACATAACGCAATTTCCGATTCCAGAAACGACGCCATCAAAATCAGCGTCAACGGAGAATTATTTTCAAGAGAAAATGCTAAAATCTCAGTATTTGATAGTGGATATCTTGTTGGCGACGGGGTATGGGAAGCCATGCGCTTGCATCACAATACCTTAGTTTTTTTAGACGAACATCTCGACAGAATGTGGACGGCATCCGCAACTATCGGAATGAAATTACCTTGGACCAAAGCCGAACTCACAGAAAAAATTTTGGACGTTTTAAACGCAAACGAAATGACTGATGGCGTCCACGTTAGGGTTATGGTGACTAGAGGGATAAAAAAAACGCCGTCGCAAGACCCAAGACTGACCATTTCAGGACCAAATCTCGTTATCATTCCAGAATTTAAGATTGCCGATGAAGCTACAAAAAAAAAGGGCATCACCTTATTCACCTCTACAATACGTCGTGGCTCTCCAGATTACTTAGACCCAAGACTTAATTGCCACAGCAAGTTGCACGAAGTCCAGGCCCTAGTGCAAGCCATTGAAGCAGGGGCGGATGAAGCGTTGATGCTAGATGTCAACGGATTTGTTGCGACCTGTAATGCCACCAATTTTTTTATTATCAAAAATGAAGAGGTTTGGACATCAACTGGAAAATATTGTATGAACGGTATCACCAGAGGAAAAGTCATTGAGGTATGTAGACTTCATAATATTCCGTGCATTGAAAAAGACTTTTCTTTATTTGATGTATACGGTGCAGATGAAGCTTTTGTGACTGGAACCTTCGGCGGATTAACACCTGTGACTAAAATCGATGGCAGAGCTATTGGCGATGGAAATAAATGGCCGTTGACTAATAAACTGAGCCAATTATATAACGAATTAATAGCAATGCAAATCCAAAAATAGATGTCTAAACATATTTGTTTGTGGTCAGGGCCACGTAACATTTCCACGGCTTTGATGTATTCCTTTGCGCAACGCTCAGACTGTAAAGTTGTCGATGAACCTTTGTATGCTTACTATCTGAAGCATCATCCCGAAGCGCGTCAGTACCATCCAGGAGCTGATGATGTTTTAAACAATATGGAGAAGGACGGCAATAAGGTGATAGAGGAAATGTTTAACAATAAGACTTCACCGATGTATTTCTATAAGCACATGACGCATCATTTGTTGGATTTAGACCGAAGTTTCATGAAGAAAACCATTAATATAATCCTCACACGAGACCCGAATGAAATGCTTCCCTCGTTTGCCAAAGTTATTCCCAACCCTACGATCAATGACGTTGGCTATAGGTTGCATGTTGAATTATTGAACTATTTCAAATTGAAGAATATTTCTTTTGTGGTGTTAGATTCGAAATCCGTTTTGCTTAATCCTCACGAAGCCCTAAGAAGCTTATGCCAAAAAATAGATATTCCGTTTGAAGAGTCAATGCTTTCGTGGAAACCACAAAAACGTGAAGAAGATGGTGTCTGGGCCCGGTATTGGTATGATAATGTCCATAAGTCATCAGGTTTTATGCCTTACAAAGCGAAAGAAGAAGCATTTCCTGAGCGCTTGCAATCGTTGCTCGAAGAAAGCCAAAGGCATTATGAGACTCTTCTTCAATATGCCCTTTAATCTTAAAACCAGCATAAATACATTACGTGCGCACTAATAATTGATTATATTTCGTTCTAAAGCTATGAGATTGAAAAAACTACTTCTAATTTGTTTTGTGACGCTATTCAGTATTCAGACCTATGCCTCTTACATATTAGTGCCCATGGATGCTGAAACACAAGAGAATCATCTGAAAGCATACGGTGTCACCTATTGGACATTGGAACGCCAACTCAAGGTCAAGTGGTTATTGAATTACAGAGGCGGTTCATTTTTATTGCCCGATGCAGAAATCATTCAGCGCGAGTGTCAGATTAGAGGTGTAAGTTTTGAAGTCATTTCAGATGCTAAAGCAGAACAAATTTTAAATGATATTTCGAGTCCTTCTAAAAATCAGGAAGCCGTAGTCTTGGAAAAAGCACCAAAAATTGCGGTTTATACACCTTATGGAAAACAGCCTTGGGATGATGCCGTGACCATGGTTTTAACTTATGCTGAAATTCCCTATGAAACAATTTATGATGAAGAAGTCCTAAAAGATGAGTTGGTTTTATACGATTGGTTACACCTGCATCACGAAGATTTTACGGGACAATTCGGAAAGTTTTATCGTAGTTATCGATCAGCCGCTTGGTACATCGAAGAAAAGAAAGCGGCCGAAGAATTAGCTACACGTTTGGGCTATTCTAAAGTGTCTGATGCAAAATTAGCTGTGGCTTTAAAGATAAGAGAGTATGTTGCTGGTGGAGGATTTATGTTCGCTATGTGTTCAGCAACGGATAGTTTTGATATTGCGTTGTCGGCTGAAAACGTTGACATCTGTGAGCCTATGTTTGACGGTGACGGAAGCGACCCAGGTTATCAAAATAAAATAGATTATTCCAAAACCTTCGCCTTTAAGGACTTTATCTTAGAACGCAATCCTAATATTTACGAATTTTCTTCGATTGATATGACACGTAAACGTCAAATCCCAAAAGAAACCGATTACTTTTCGTTGATGGAATTTTCAGCAAAATGGGATCCAGTTCCCACGATGCTGACACAAAACCACACGGCACTGGTCAAAGGGTTTATGGGTCAAACGACCTCATTTACACGCGAAGAAATCAAATCAAACGTTTTGGTTATGGGAGAGAATAAAACCAATGGCGAAGCCAAGTATATTCACGGCATTAAAGGAAAAGGCTTCTTTACCTTTTATGGTGGTCATGACCCAGAGGACTATACTCATCGAGTAGGGGATCCCCGAACGGAATTAGACTTGCATCCAACTTCTCCTGGCTATCGCCTTATTTTAAACAATGTGTTATTTCCGGCGGCAAAGAAGAAAAAGCAGAAAACTTAAGAATTATTAAAGTTTTCTTGGTTTTGGCATTGGGTATGATAGTTCTTCGGGAATTAGTTTTCTTCTCATACTAGCCTTGTCTTTAAAATGCCTTGATATTTCATGGGTTTTTTCGACATAGTCATTTGTTCCGTCTTCACGAATATGATAGAAAATTTTTATTGAAATGCAATTTTCATGCTCAAAAATTTGATTAAGCATTGTTCTGTCAGACAAGCCACAAGAATGACCATATATATAAACTTGAAATTTATCAGATTCGATAAACCTTAATAGATTATGGTAATTTCTAGTTTTAAAATATTTGAAAGACTTTATATGTCTGAAGTAATTATTATCATTTGTCTTTTCAAGTACTGTATAGTCATCATCAAGCTCATCTCCAAACCCAAAAATTATTGGGTTTTCAGGTTTATTTAATTCTCCATGTATAAAATTATACTCAACATTTTCTATTCTATTTTTAGAATCTGAATACTTTAGGACTATATCGGTATAGTTAAAGTTCAGTATATGGACGGCAGAGGGCTTTTTATTTTCAGTTATTTCATTGGAAACAATTTCATTCCCTTTCACATCTTCATAAAAGTCGTTTACTAAATAGTTTCCAGAAAACCTTTCAGTCTTTTCAGTTTGATTTGTTAGATAAACTTCTAGTTTTCTGGTAATATAGTCTAGGTCAGAATTTAATTTATTAACTAAGTCGTTTTCATTCTTCTTAAGAAATGTTTTAAGCAATTGATAGTAATCATTTTCTAGGTCAACCCATTTGTTTTCTGTTGAATTTCTATCAAATAATAATCTAAGGATAGGTGATTTAATTTGTACTTCGACAGAGTTGTTTCTTTTTAAGTCATTTATCAGTTTAATAGCATGATTAAAGTTTTTAGGTATTTCAAAATGTCGATCTCTAATATTCTGCAACACTCTCACTTTTATTAATTCATCATCGTATTTGTTTGTGTCAATGAGATCTTCAAACATTGAGAGGAAAAAGTCAAAGAAAAAATCTGAATATCGAGTTTTGTAACCGTGAGCTAGATCAAATCCATTTCCGATAATAATTAAGCGGTTTATGTTATTACTTCTTCTTTGAATCGGGTAATTACACCCACTTTGATTTGAAATCATATATTTAAACTTATCCTCTAAAATAAAAAAATCCGATTCAATTAAGAATCGGATTTTTTATAAGCGAAATGAGTTTATGAATAGGCTAAACGCCTTACTTAACTTTGTTTACAATTGCTTCAAAAGCTTCTGGGCGATTCATAGCTAAATCGGCTAATACCTTACGGTTTAAATCGATATTGTTAGCTTTTAAACTTCCCATAAACTTTGAATAGGACATTCCGTGCTGTCTTGCACCAGCGTTGATACGCATAATCCAAAGGGCTCTGAATGTTCTCTTTTTGTTTCTGCGGTCTCTGTACGAATATTGCATCGCTTTGTCTACCGCATTTTTTGCTACCGTCCAAACGTTTTTACGTCTTCCGAAGTAACCTTTTGCTTGCTTAAGAACCTTTTTTCTTCTGGCTCTCTTTGCAACTGAATTTACTGATCTTGGCATTTCTTAATTGTTTTTTGTAGTAGGCGGTCAATAATCAACACTTCTATATTTCATTCAAATCGTAAATCTAAAATCTACAATCGTTTATAAATAAGCCTAACTCCAGGGTTTATAAAATAATTTAACCGGTTAAAACTGTGTTATTTTAAACACAACATGGTTTTAACATTGTTTTCGTCAGCCTTGTGCACTAATGTGTCATGGGTTAACGCTAGCTTACGCTTCTTCGATTTTTTCGTCAAAATGTGACTCTTAAAAGCGTGCTTTCTTTTGATTTTACCAGTACCGGTAAGCTTAAAACGCTTTTTGGCACTAGATTTTGTTTTCATTTTAGGCATTTTCCTAATTTTTAATATTCGTTTCGCTTATTTTCTTTCAAAAAAACACCACTGCCAATGGGCTATGGTATTTATAAATTCACAAACTTAATTGTGTGTTTATTTCTTCTTAGGTGCTATGAACATAATCATTCGCTTACCTTCTAGTTTAGGCATCTGTTCAACTTTACCAAATTCCTCCAAATCTTGCGCTAGCTTCAGCAACAAAATTTGACCCTGTTCTTTAAAAACGATAGAACGTCCTTTAAAGAATACAAAGGCTTTTAATTTGGCACCGTCTTTTAGAAACTTTTCGGCATGTTTCTTCTTGAACTCATAATCATGGTCATCGGTGTTGGGTCCAAAACGGATCTCTTTTACAACAACCTTAGATGCTTTTGCTTTTAACGCCTTCTCCCTCTTTTTTTGTTCATAAAGAAACTTTTTATAGTCCATAATCTTACAAACAGGAGGATTCGCGTTTGGCGAAATCTCTACCAGATCCAGACCAAGCTCGTCGGCTATGCCCAATGCTTTCTTAATTGGATAAACACCCACTTCTACATTGTCTCCTACGACTCTGACTTCTTCGGATCTAATTTTAGAATTAATTCTGTGCTGGTCTTCTTTGATGACCCTTCTACTGTAATTCTTTCTGCTTCTACGTATTGCTATGGCTTATATATTTTAATTAAACGTTATTTATTTAAAAGTCTTAAGACTCTTTTTTACCTCTTCTTTAATAAGATTCGCAAATGACTCTACACTAATCGTGCCTAAATCTTCACCACCATGTTTTCTAACGCTTATGGTATTGTTTTGCTCTTCTTGCTCGCCAACAATAAGAATATAAGGTAATTTATTGACTTCCGCTTCACGAATTTTCTTACCTACAGTCTCGTTTCTATTATCTGCGAGGGCGCGAATTTCGTGATTTTCTAGCAAATTTAAAACTTTTTTCGCGTATTTCTCATATTTCTCACTCACGGAGATTACGGTCGCTTGTTCAGGCATTAGCCAAAGTGGGAAATTACCACCAGTATGTTCCAGAAGAATAGCCACAAATCGCTCCATACTACCAAATGGCGCGCGGTGTATCATCACTGGTCTGTGAGATTCATTATCACTGCCTTTGTAGGTTAAATCAAAACGTTCTGGAAGGTTATAGTCCACCTGAATTGTACCCAATTGCCATTGACGTCCTAGGGCATCTTTGACCATAAAATCAAGTTTCGGTCCATAAAATGCCGCTTCACCTTCTTCGACTACGAAATTTAGACCTTTATCCTTCGCCGCATTTAAAATGGCGTTTTCAGCTTTCTCCCAATTTTCAAGACTTCCAATATACTTTTCAGGCGTTTTTGGATCTCTAATTGACACTTGCGCTGTAAAGTTTTCGAATCCTAATGAACCAAATACATAGAGTACCAAATCGATAACTTCTTTAAATTCTGTATCCAACTGGTCTGGTGTACAGAAGATATGGGCGTCGTCTTGTGTAAATCCTCTTACACGAGTTAAGCCATGTAATTCGCCACTTTGTTCATACCTATATACCGTACCGAATTCCGCATAACGCTTGGGGAGTTCCTTATATGAGAACGGTCGCGTATTGTAAATTTCGCAATGGTGAGGGCAATTCATAGGTTTCAATAAGAACTCTTCGCCCTCTGCAGGTGTGTTTATGGGTTGAAAACTATCTTCACCGTATTTGGCATAATGTCCTGAGGTCACATAAAGCTCCTTTTGACCGATATGAGGGGTTACTACCATCTCATAGCCTGCTTTTTTCTGTGCTGCTTTCAGGAAATTTTCTAATCGCTCACGCAATGCAGCGCCTTTAGGTAACCAAAGAGGTAGACCTTGACCAACTCTTCTAGAGAAGGTGAACAATTCAAGCTCTTTGCCTAATTTACGGTGGTCGCGCTTCTTAGCCTCTTCAAGTAAATGTAAATGTTCGGTCAGCTCTTTTTGCTTCGGAAATGAGATCCCATAAACACGCGTTAACTGCTTATTGTTTTCGTCACCTTTATAATAAGCACCAGCAACACTTAATATTTTAACCGCTTTTACAATTCCTGTATTCGGAATATGACCACCGCGGCACAAGTCCGTAAATGAAGAATGGTCACAGAAGCTAATGGTGCCGTCCTCAAGATTCTCAATCAGCTCAACTTTATAGTCATTTTTGCCTTTATAATAGGAGAGAGCTTCTTCTTTAGAAACATCACGCATCTTAAAGTCGTGCTTTCCGCGAGCAATCTCTAGCATTTTGTTTTCAATGGTCTTAAAGTCCTTTTCAGAAATTGTGCCTTCACCTAAATCTACATCGTAATAAAAGCCGTTTTCAATCGCAGGACCAACCCAAAGCTTCACGCCCGGGTACAATTCTTCCAGTGCTTGAGCCAATATATGCGCAGAAGAATGCCAAAAGGCCTTTTTGCCGGCATCGTTACGCCAAGTGTATAAAGTTAAACTTCCATCTTTGGTCAAAGCCGTAGTTGTTTCTACAACGTCATCATTAAATTTTGCTGAAATTACATTTCGTGCAAAACCTTCGCTGATTGACTTGGCCACATCCATTGGAGTAGCCCCAGCCTCGTATTCTCTCACCGTCCCATCCGGAAGCGTAATATGTATCATTATATAGGTATAGAATTTAGCTTACAAATATATAAGTAAGCAAATTATTGGCAAAAGGAACATCTATATATATTATATGTATGGCGTTTCCCCTTCCTCACTCTTCGTCACCCTGCGCCACGGCCTTTTCCCATGTAGATTATAATTTCAACAGCCGTTATTCCGGGGCCTTTTTAAAACCCCGGAGTTATATCCATATCCTATCCTTTCGGGAAAAGTCGAAAAAAAATCCATGTCCAAACATCTATTGTACAGTGTCTTGTGGCGGGTTGTGTGATATCCCTGAAATAAATTCCCCAAAGCACTTGCGTGAGTAAAAAAGGGTGGTATATTTGCACGCTCAAAACGACGGGAAAATAGTTGTTTTGGGGAGTTCATTTCCGGGCCGAGCTTATCGATAAAAAAGATTTCGAATTTTTTTGAAAAAAGTTTTGCGGGGAATAAAAAAGGGTTTTATATTTGCACCCGCTTAAGAGATAAACGCCTTGGGCTAACAAGAGAAAAAGTTCATTAACATATTGAATTGACAGCGTAGAGGATAGCCGGAAACGGTTGTCTTCAGACAAAAGAATAGACCATTTTGAGTACTTAGAAATTAAATTCCTTTTGGTTGTTAAGATGTAAGTGGAAACACTTAAAAATTTAACGATGAAGAGTTTGATCCTGGC
>NZ_JBHSAT010000020.1:0-61051 GCF_042650215.1 Winogradskyella maritima
AATAAGTTGTTAAAACAGGCCTTTGCCATAGCAAAATCAGGACTGATATACGACGATAGTTACAGAAGTACTTTAGTGAAAAATTAATGGGATTTTACTTGTTTTCTACCACAGTACTTTGTTGTGCGTTCGTTATTTTTCGATACATAATATCTGATCTTAATACAAATTTTTCTCCTTCGCTAACTGGTGCTCCTTCGTGTTTTTGTTCGTGGATAAAACATAATGCAGTTCCAGTTTTTGGATTAATAGTTACGTCATTAAATTTAGTTTCTCCTCCAATATAGTCGTCATTTAGGTAAATCATAAAAGTTATTCGGCTTTCTTCAAGTTCATTTCTTTTAAAACGTCCGTCAATATGTTTTTTAAACCTTTGTTCAGATTCATATTTATAAAATCTAAATTGTTCATTTAGTCCAACAGCATTATTGTCTTCAATTTTCTTTGGACAAAATTGATTTAATTTCTTCCAATATTTCTCTGCTAAATTTGGGTCAGAATGGATTAATCGATAATTATTTCGAACTCCTTTCATCATTTTTGCGCCAGATTTTAAGCTAACTGTCGCTTCTTCGTATCCTTTTTGTTCGCTAAAGATAATCAGTTCATCACATTCAGTTTGAGTTAGGAAATTTTCAATTATCCATATAGAATCTGTTAAATGCTGAACTTTCATATTATTCTATTAGTTTGGTTTTTAATGAAGCACAACGGTTTTGTATAAGATTAGTTGCGTGTTTTAAGCACCTAATTTAGCAAATACAAACTGAATAGAAAATCCGCGAGGATTTTCGTAAGTAGGCTTGCACTAGCAATTAATTTTATACTGTGTTGTACACCGTTTTTTTCTTTTTTTTAATCAAATATTCCAACTAACAGGAATGGAATGCAAAAGGTTAGTATTATTAACCCAATTGTCAGTAACGTAAATATATTTGTAATTTTTTTTGTCTTAAGTCCCGCTATTATTGTTATTAAAAATAGTATTCCTGAAATGATTGAATTTATAGTCCAAGACATCATAAAAATCATTGCAACACCAATTCCTGAATTTGCAGAACCATAATTAGGCGTATTACTTTTATATTCGCTTATGTCATAATGAATATATAAATTCACTAAAATTAGAATTAGACAAATTATAGTCATTATGATATTCAATTTCTTCATTCAGCTCTATTTTCCAATCTGTTTAGTTTACGAAATTTTATTTTTCCAAGTGTAGTTTAGTCACGTTTCGTTTATTCAATTCTGTTGGAATTGTTTGATTTTCATAAAATTCTTTAAAAATCAATTCCGCATCTTTTAAATTTAACACCTCTTCTTTATGAACCATAATTGGTCCGACATTATTTTGTAGAGCAATCCAACTCACTTTCATAGGACTTTTATCTTTCCCTTTTCCGAGAACATAATGTTTGAAATTAGGTTTTGAATTCAGTCGATATTCCACTGTCAGCATACTTTTATTCCCAGCACATTGAATATAATCGCCATTATCATTTTCTAAAGTCAAATATCCGTTTTCAATTCCGTCCAACTTATTCAGTTCAGATTTTATTCCGTCCCAATTTATGCTTTTCAATTCCGCTTTTTGAGTTTTTAAATCCATAGTATTATTGTCCGACGAAGTTTTTCTCAAATGGTGTACAACTCATAAATATACGCAATATCCCAAATACTATATAAATTGAATCAAACCTTTAGTTAACAGATATATATTCGCTTCCAAACGAAAACAAATAGTTGTAAACGACAACAAACACCTACTGATATAGTTTGTAAAAAAAAAGCCAAACCACAAGTCCTTCAACCCGTCGTTCAGCTTTTTATAGATTTAGTTTATTTCTTTATTTAGCGTTCTGCTTCTTAATTAAATTCAATGCAGAACCTTCATCAAACCATTCTATCTGTGCATGGTTATAGGTGTGGTTCAATTTAATCACGTCCTTAGAGCCATCAGCATGCACAACTTCAATCGTTAATTGCTTGTCTGGTGCAAACTGGTCTAAATCCAAGAAGTTGAAGGTGTCGTCCTCTTGTATTAAGTCATAGTCGGACTCATTTGCAAAAGTCAAGCCTAGCATCCCTTGTTTTTTCAAGTTGGTTTCGTGGATACGTGCAAAGGATTTTACAATAACCGCTGCAACACCTAAATGTCTTGGTTGCATGGCTGCATGTTCTCTAGACGAACCTTCACCATAGTTATGGTCACCCACAACAACTGAAAGTACACCTTCTTTTTTATAGGCACGTTGCACATCTGGCACACCACCGTAATCCCCAGTAAACTGGTTCTTTACAAAGTTGGTCTTTTTGTTAAAAGCGTTTACCGCACCAATTAAGGTATTGTTGGCAATGTTATCTAAATGTCCACGGAAACGTAGCCACGGTCCTGCCATAGAGATATGGTCAGTGGTACATTTTCCAAAGGCTTTAATCAATAGCTTAGCACCTTTAATATCTCTACCTAAAGGTGTAAAAGGCGTCAATAATTCCAAACGCTCAGAATCTGTGGCAACCTTTACTTCTACGCCGCTTCCGTCAGCAACTGGTGCTAAATAACCGTTCTCTTCGACTTCAAAACCTTTTGGTGGCAATTCCCATCCTGTTGGCTCTTCAAAGCGCACTTCTTGGCCGTCTTCATTAATCAACGCATCGGTCATTGGATTAAAATCCAATCGGCCGGCGATGGCAATGGCTGCAGTTAATTCTGGAGAGGCAACAAAAGCGTGTGTATTTGGGTTTCCATCCGCGCGCTTAGCGAAGTTTCTATTAAAGGAATGTACAATACTGTTCTTTGGTGCATTCTTTGGGTCGCTATATCTCGCCCACTGACCGATACACGGCCCACAGGCATTGGTAAATATCTTAGCGTCCAATTCTTCAAACACCTGTAAAATTCCATCGCGCTCAGCCGTAAAACGGACTTGCTCAGAACCTGGATTAATCCCTAATTCCGACTTCATCTTTAAGCCTTTGTCTAAGGCTTGTTGTGCAATGGATGAGGCTCTCGATAAATCTTCGTATGATGAGTTGGTACAAGACCCTATCAATCCCCATTCTACTTGTAATGGCCATTCGTTTTCTGTGGCTTTTTTGGTCATATCAGTTCCAACAGAGGTCGACAAGTCTGGCGTAAAAGGTCCGTTCAATAATGGCTTCAACTCATCGAGATTGATATCAATTACCTGATCGAAATAGTTTTCAGGATTGGCATAGACCTCGGGATCTGCCGTTAAGTACTCTTTTATTTGGTCTGCAGCATCGGCAACATCAGCACGTTCCGTCGCTCTTAGGTAGCGCGACATAGAGTCGTCATACCCAAAGGTTGACGTCGTAGCTCCAATCTCCGCACCCATATTACAAATAGTACCTTTACCAGTACAAGACATGGATAAAGCGCCTGGCCCAAAATATTCAACAATGGCACCTGTACCGCCTTTTACGGTAAGGATTTCCGCCACTTTAAGAATCACGTCTTTTGGTGCGGTCCATCCTGATAGTTTTCCGGTTAAGCGCACACCGATTAATTTTGGGAATTTAAGTTCCCAAGGCATTCCTGCCATTACGTCTACAGCATCTGCTCCACCAACACCGATAGCTACCATACCAAGACCGCCTGCATTCACGGTATGTGAATCCGTACCGATCATCATCCCGCCAGGGAAGGCATAATTTTCCAATACCACTTGGTGAATAATTCCCGCACCTGGTTTCCAGAACCCGATACCGTATTTATTAGAGACGGACTCCAAGAAGTTAAAGACTTCACTACTGGTTTCGTTGGCGTGCTTTAAATCAGCTACAGCGCCAGATTTTGCCTGTATTAAATGGTCACAATGTACCGTGGTTGGCACAGCGACTTTTGGCTTTCCGGCTTGCATGAATTGCAACAAGGCCATCTGCGCCGTTGCGTCCTGGCAAGCTACTCTATCAGGGGCAAAATCCACATAGTCTTTTCCTCTTGAAAAAGCCTTAGTTGGTTTTCCATCCCAAAGGTGTGAGTATAATATTTTTTCTGAAAGGGTTAAAGGTTTTCCAACGATGTCTCTGGCCGCGTCTACACGCTCTGCCATACTGGAATACACCTTTTTTATCATATCAATGTCGAATGCCATATTTTAGTTTTAAAAGGTTGAATTTTAAGTCTTGCAAAATTACGAATTATCTAGGATTTTTGAAAATATGCAACGATATCTATTTTTCTTTGAATTATATTCAGCACTAGTGAATATTTGAAAGAGAATATTGAAGGATTGATAGAAAAGAAGATGTCAAATTACGAAATTGGTAAATCACGAATGGACAGCTTATGATAATCTAGGGACTAAAGTCTTTCGAATTTTCAAGAATGGACGTTCAATGCTTCTATAAAGTATTTCAGAAAGAACGAATGACAGCACTAGAAAAATAATGATAACGCCCCACGAATTTTCAACATAACGTTGCAAACTCAACAACACTAAAGAGTAATTGACGAGGTATAGGGCATAAGAGCGTATACTGATGTAGGTCACTATTTTCTTTAAGATTCCATATCCTGAAAGCGACATACAATAAGGGAAACAAAGCCCCAAACTGAGTACAACTACCGTAAGGTAAACGAAGACGTAAAATGCCAAATGTGTATTCGGGAGAAGATTGAACCCAAAGATTAAGGCATGTATTCCCATGAATGATGATAGACCTACTAAAAATAATAACCTTTTCTGAGTCGTAAACCAGTTTAGTCTCGAATACAAGTAAACCAATAAAAAACCAAAATATATGGCATCCAATCTGTAGATAACAACTTTTCTAAAAGTGGCGCTCCATGTTTTATAATCTTCAACTGAAGCATTCAAATAATACAGCACTTTCAGTCCGAAAAGCAATACAATAGACAGTATCGTTAGATTTAAAAAGGTCTTCGATTTATCGGTTTTCTTAAACAATTTGGATGCTCCAAATAACAGCAAAGGCAATAACAAATACGCATATTCTTCAATGGACAGACTCCAAGCCTCTGTAAAGAAATCGGGATGAGGCCAGGCAAAATTCTGAAGAAATAAGGCATAAGATGGTGCTTTGGGCATTATATACCCTTCAAACCAATAGAAGACCAAAATATTCAGAATGAAAATGACCACATAATTTGGGAGTGTTCGTAACCAACGTCGTTTCCAAAAGTGAACCAAATGCTTCATTGAGATTTGATTATTTTCAAACTTCCGAAGTAGAATGCCTCCAATAAGAAAACCACTTAAAATAAAAAAGAGATCAACGCCAATGGCGCCCATTAACCGAATCCCCTCAATAATAAGACCGTCTTGATTAGGCAAAAGATAGGTACAATGCGAAAGCAACACCAAAAGAATGGCAATGGCTCTTATTACATCTAATCCGAAATTGCGCTGGGTTAAAGTCGTCACCTTACAAATGTAAGATTCTGGACGGATTGCTTAAAATAAGCTTTTGATGATTTGTTGATCGGAAATGTTTTCTGCGTCGGCCTTGTAATTCTTAATGATTCTGTGACGTAGAATGGACGTCGCAACGGCTTGCACATCTTCAATGTCTGGAGAGAACTTCCCATTTACAGCTGCATGTGTTTTAGCCGCCATAATTAGGTTTTGCGAAGCTCTAGGACCTGCACCCCAATCCACAAACTCCTGAACTAATTCTGCCGCCGCATCTGTATTCGGACGCGTTCTTCCTACCATAGTCACCGCATATTCAATAACATTTTCCGGTACAGGAATACGTCTAATTACCTGTTGATAGTCAATAATTTCTTGGGCTGTAAATAAGGCATTTACCGTTTGTTGCAAATCACCAGTTGTTGATTTTACAACATCAACTTCTTCATCAAAGCTAGGATATTCTAGATTTATGGCGAACATAAAACGGTCTAACTGCGCTTCTGGCAAAGGATAGGTTCCTTCTTGTTCAATAGGGTTTTGCGTAGCCAATACAAAATAAGGTAAGGCCAATTTATATTGATGTCCGGCAACAGTGACTGCACGTTCTTGCATCGCCTCCAACAAGGCGGCCTGCGTTTTTGGTGGTGTTCTGTTAATCTCATCCGCCAAGATGATGTTGGCGAAAATCGGGCCTTTTATAAATTTAAACTGTCGGTTTTCATCTAAAATCTCACTCCCCAGAATATCACTCGGCATCAAATCTGGCGTAAACTGAATACGCTTAAAATTCAAGCCCAAAGCCTGTGCGATGGTATTGACCATTAAGGTTTTTGCCAAGCCAGGAACACCAATCAATAACGAGTGCCCTCCTGAAAATATAGAGATAAGTATTTGGTCGATAACCTCTTCTTGACCAACGATAACCTTGGCAATTTCAGATTTTAAAGACGCGTATTTTTTTACAAAATTTTCGATGAGAGACACATCAGACATAGACTATTCGTTTTTAAGCCAGTTACTTGTGAATTCGCAAGATCTGTATTCTCCATTAATTTTAATATAGGTAGACATAATGGTTTCCTCTTGCCATTCGCCAACGGCATCAAAATGCTTACTCTGAAGTGCCAATCGTTTTATTTTTAAGTAATCTCTAGAGAAATCAGCTTCGTGCTCATCAATTCTATTGGTTACTGTAACTAACTTGAATTTAAAAGGGTTTAAGCGGTCGCCATCCTCCAGAACCTCACTGATTTCACCGTCTTCCAAATCTTGTATTTGTGCATAGATTTCAGGTTCCATCTTGGTTAACTCAAAATTAAAATCTTGAGTCAGTGGATTGGTGAGTTTACCACCTTCAAACTTCGTTTCTTCTTCATCACTAAACTCTCTTGCCGCCTCAGCAAAGGTAATTTTGCCTTCTATTAATTTTTGGCGAACTTCATCAATCTCATCTTTCGCTTTTTGAATAGCTTCTTGAGATAATTCTGGACGCAATAAGATATGACGAACTTCGTAATCCTGACCTCTAATGGCTTCTAGCCACACAATGTGGTACCCGAAATCTGTTTCAAATGGTTCAGAAATATCACCTTCTTGCATAGAAAACACAACATCCCTAAATTCCTTTACCATACGTGGGTTTTTACGGTTCATAACCCCAAGTTTACCACCGTTATTTTTTGAGCCATCCATTGAATAGAATAAGGCTTTTGTATTGAAACTGGCGCCATTCTCTAAAATATCGGTTCGCATTTCCTTTAAACGGTCTACGGCATCTTGCTTGGCTTCTTCGGTTACTTCAGGAATGATAACAATGTTGGCGACGTTTAGCTCGGTACCAAAAGTTGGCAATCCGTCTTCCTTTAATTCATTATAAAACTGACGAACTTCTTCAGGAGTGATTTCTATATCAGCAATGATCTTTTCACGCATTTGAGACGACAACGCTCTGTTTTTATTGATTTCGTACATCTCCTCACGTAAATCTGCTTCATTATCTTTTTTGAAAATTTCCAGTAAATCTTCGATCCCATCAACATTAGGTTGCGCTAAAAACGACTGAATTTGCTGTTCAGTCTGAGAACGCATCTGCAACTCATTGACAATGATACTATCTTGAATTGCTTGATGAGCATATAATTTTTCTTCTAAAAGACTTCCAAAAAGCTGACATCTTGTAACCTCAGAAAGGTCGGCGCCTTGCACTTCGAGTTGATCAATACGACGGTCTAAATCTGAATCTAAGATGATATAATCACCAACAACTGCTGCAACACCATCTGCTTTTATTCTATTACCTAATTTAACAGGTGTCTTTACCTCTACCTTTTTCTCTTCATCATTTATAATTTCCTGTGCCTGTAAAATTTGAAAACCAATCGCCATTAGGGCGAAAACCATCGTTTTAATTAAAGACTTCAAATTGTTTGTTTTTAATTGCATCTGTTCTAATATCATTTTCTAACTGCTTGATCAGCTCTAGTTTACGTTTGTTTATTACAATCTGTTTTATGGATGGTTTTACGTACTCAAGTGGTGCATAGTCATTGCGAAGGAGCACGTCATTAATCTGCATCAAATATAGGTTTAATGAATCTTTGAGCTGTATAAAATTAGATTTTTTTAACAGTTGATCTTTATCTCCTGTATCTAAAGCCGGAACCTTCTCTATCACCTGACTTGCCCTTACCCAAATGGAATCATTTAAGGAGTAGGCCCTAAACTGTGTGGATATGGAATCTAGAACTTTTTTATCCTCGCTATTAAAGCGCTGAAAGCGTGTTTTTAGATCAGAAAGGTTTACTGCATTTTGAGGTAAACTGATATAACGCAAGCGCAATAATTCATCGTTAAGTTTAAAGCTTTCTTTATTGGCTTCAAAATATGCTTCGGTTTCTGAAGCATTAACGGCTGTGTCTATGTTCTTTTTCACCAAAGCTTCTAAGTACGATTTGGTATACAGATCTACTTTGTACTGATTGACCAACTGCTCAAACCGTGCTTGCTTGTCTTCTTCAAGATTCAGCTTGGCATTATCTAACAACAAGAGATTACTCGCCCACTTATTGATATAACTGGTGACAATTTGAACGCTATCATCGTCGGACACATTGGCTGGTAATAAATTTTGAACGTCTTCAGTATATAAATAATTATCGCCCACACGAGCTATTGCGCCTTCGCTCCTATCGTCTTTTTTACAGGAAACATATCCCAAAAGACTGATCAATATGATTATAATGACACGTTTTCGCACTATTTATTGATTTAGTCGTTTTTTCAAGGCTTCTAGTGCCTCTTCGTTCACTTTAACTTTATATTTTTCCTTTAGTGCGTCAATCCAGTTGGCTTCCAATTGCGTTTGGTAATCATTAATGACTGCGCCTTTGGTTTCATTAAACGGTTTTATTCCTGAAGGCAAAACCTCTAAAACATTTAAACTATGATAGTTTTCATTATGCTTATAAATTGGCGATAATCCCAAGTTGAACTGAAGATCCTGTGGGAATTTTGTGTCATCTCTGGCAAACACGCCGTTTGTAAAAAGTACTGCTTTTCCTGAAGCATCCAAAAGCGTTTTTATTTCCTCTTTGGATTTTCCTTGTGCTCTAAAGCTATGAATACGTTCAGCCAAAGCCTTATCCTTTGTAGAGGCCATTTGCACTTTAACCCTATCCTTATATGTGTAATTTGAAGCGTTAGCCTCATAAAAAGCTTTTAATCCCAAAGTATCCTTTGAAGCTTTATTCCAGATTTCCTTCTCCATAAGGTCAAAAAGCAATAAGCCATCTCTATATTCCTTTAGGATACTTGCGAATTCTTTGTCTTCAAACTCTAAATTTTTCTTTCTATAATCCAGCAAGCTGTTCTCTTTAAATAGGGTCAATTCATCACTTAGCATTTGCTTAGTAGGAACTTGCTTTCTCATATATTTACGTCGAGCACCTTGCAAATGTTTTATAAAATCGGAATTTGAATACACCGAATCATTGATTTTCAAAACATAGTCTTCACCCTTAAACGTTTCAGGCAAAACAAATTTTCCTGAAAAGAAATCATCGTTTATAATAGTGGATAGATAAGTTTGCGCATTCGGATTAAGATTCACAGTATAGCGCTCCATTAATTTTGAAGCCATGGCACTATTGATTAATTTAGATCTAGAATCTCTCTTTATCTGTGCTTCCAAACCTGGCTTGGCATCTTCAAATTCTGGTACTTGTTTTTTGTTAAGTAGCTTTACAATGTGCCAACCATTTTGGGTTTGGATCGGTTTTGAAATATCGCCGACATTCGCCAAGCCGAAAGCCGTATCTTCAAATACCGTAGAATTAAGTTGGCCACTTTTGAAGGGTGACAATTTTCCACCATTCCGAGCTGAGCCTTTATCATCGGAAAACTGTTTGGCCAAAGCTTCAAAGGATTCACCTGCTTCTATTTTAGCATAAATATCTTTAATACGAGATTCAGCATTTACAGTAGAGTCCTTCTGCTTATGCAATACCATAATATGTGCCGCAGTGACAGTCCCTCTTGAGGGTTTTTTATCCAAAACCTTAACCACGTGGTACCCAAAACTCGTCTTGAATGGCATAGAAATGGTACCGACAGGTGTATTATAAGCTGCGGACTCAAAATCATAAACCATTTTAAATGATGAAAAATAACCTAAGTCTTCTACAAAAATGGTTTGGCCGTTATGCAGTTTAGCTTTGGTGGCTTCAAATCCTTCATCATCTAGTTGTTTTCTATAGTCCAACAATTGGTTGTAAATCGCTAATGTATCTTGACCTGTTGCGCTAGATTTAACTAAAATATGAACGGCATTGACATCATATTTCATACGGTTATAGGCTTCCTTAACCAATTGGGAGGTCACCTCGTGCTCTTTTACATAACTGTTGATAAGTTGCTCCTTGTATTTCTCGTAATCCTTAAGGTAAGTTGGGGATTTATCTAAACCCAATTGTTTCGCTTCTTGAAGCTTGAGTTGGTAGTTGATAAATAAATCCAGATAACCATCAATGCTTTTTTGCGATTCGTCTTGAACTAAATCTAAATTCTTTTTATAAACACGTAAGAATTCCTCTACTGAAATATCGTCCTTTTCTACGGTTAATAAAATGGTGTCTGAGGATTGGGACACGCCTGATAATGAAGTCAATAAAAACAATAAAAATAAAAAACTGTTTATAGTTTTGTTCATAAGTACTTATGGTTTTTTTTTAATTGATTTAAATAATCACAAACTTTGAGCCAAGGCCAAAAATGACACGGTTTTTTCATAACGCATTGGGATCAAAAATAATATAAAATGCTAAAAATAAGTCCTTCGTCGAGGATATGTTGTTCTGTGTCTAAAAAAGTTTGCCAGCTTTTATAGCCAACTTACATTTAGGCTCTAAACTTAAACCTATTACTTATGAGGAAAATTTACACTACATTTTTTTCACTTTTGTTCTGTTCTGCTATTACGGCGCAAGAGTTTTTATTGTTTGACAACTATGACGGCGCCACCGAAACAGTAACTTCTGGTGCGGCAACCGTTAATGATGGAATTATTATTGGCCTTAAAGACTTAGATATCGTCAATAATTTCTTTACCCAAGGATTTACTGAAATTTACATGTTTGCAGGATTAGATACTGAAAACGGAACCTTTGATGGCGCCCCAATGCAAACGGATCTAGCTAACCAATTAGAATTGGGCATTATTGATTCTAACGCAAATACACCTGCAAACACCTACACGGGTTTTATAAACTTGTCAGAATTATTTACTAACGTTGCCGATGGTACTGAGGTTTATGGTGTAAATCTTAAGTTTCAAAATGCGAATGCAGACGGTGGTAATAACGAAACAGTTGAGCTTTATATCGATTTGGTTGACGCAGAATTGCGTGGTATGACTTTAGGAACACCTAACGCCATTGCCAATACCTTTGATGTTAAGTATTTCAACAACAGCTTAAATATTGCCAATTACCAAGGTTCAGTTAACATATCTGCTTATGATTTAAATGGTCGTGAGTTGGTTCGTACAGAAGCTACGGTATCTTCAAATACACAACTACAATTGGATCTTCCAAGCCAACAGATTGTGATTTTGCAAGTATATACTGATCTTGGTATAAGAAAGACTTTAAAGGTAATTACGCAGTAATCATACTTTTTTATAACACAAAAGCGCCTTTTTAGGCGCTTTTTTTATGAAGCCTTAGTATCTTTAACTACATGAAGTATTCATCTGAAATAATAATTGAACAAAATCTAGACTATGTCATTGAAAAGCTAGATTCACGTGATAATCTTAAACATTGGCAGAAAGGCTTAGTTAAAGCAGAGCATATCTCAGGAACACCTGGAGAACTCGGCTCTAAAATGAAGTTGGAATATGATATGGATGGTCGAAAAATGGAATTGATTGAAACCGTAACAAAGCGTAATTTTCCAAAAGAATTTCATGCCACTTATTCTACTAAAGGAATGCATAATCACCAAGAAAACACCTTTGAATCCACACCTGAAGGGTTTACAAAATGGATATCTAAAAATGAATTCTTACCCACCTCTTTTTTTATGAGGCTTATGCTCGTGGCCATGCCAGGCGCTTTTAAAAAACAGTCCATGGTTTTTATGACCAATTTTAAGAATTTTGTGGAGAATGGAACTTCAGTAGCTAATGCGTAAACTTAAGCTCATTTGGGATTTTAGAGGACCTGCTTCTGAAAAAACGGCGGAACACCATCTTGTTCACCTAAAAGAGTACATAAATCTTGAAAAGCTTGAAGTCACTGTTACTGGTGTAGAAAAGTTCGGTGAGATGCACAGCTTGGCATATATGGTCGTGGACGAAAGTGATATGCCAAAGGTAAGAGATCTACTAAAACCGCATCGTGGACAAGTGTATTCTGACTAAAACAAGCGCTTAAAAAAAGCTCTTATAAAACGATTTGGTGGCACAGCTGCAATGATTTTTAGGTCTTCTGAAAAATGCGATTGCTCATCTAAAAATCGGAATACGCTTTTTAAGGATGTCTTTTGAAATAAACTTGAAAACAATCGTGACCCAAAAGCATTATCGGCATACAGAACATCCAAAAATATTAAATCGTAAAACCAAAATTTCGACCGTTTGTGAAACGATTTGAAGGATTTTCTTGTTTTCAAAAATTCAGTTAATTCCGAAGATTGTCGCCAAGATTTCATAAAGGTAAAGCCAGTACTCGCCTTAGTCCAACCGCCAGCCGTACCAATATGTATCACATTTTCCGTATTTTCCTTATTGAATTTGTATGAAGTCATTGGTATAATCCCGAACTCAGTTTCAATAATATCGTAATCGTCAATACCTTTCATTTTTAGGTAATCTTTGATTGAAGATTCATATTCGGATATGTCCAGAATATCTTCAGAAAAAAGCGTGTATTCAAACAAAGCGTAATCTTTAGCAAAAGGTAAAACATACATAAAGCGCGTGTTGCCATTTTGGGGCAAATCAAAATCCATAAAAGTGGCTACGCTATCATCAAACTGCGGTGTTTTGGTTTTTATGAACCATCCCAAAAAATGCTGATTGAGCAATGGATATTTGTCTTGATTCTTATAGTTTGAAGACAGCATAAGACTATTCAAAACACGCTTGGCGTTTACAGTTGATGTCGACAACTGAACCTCGACCTTATCTTCAAGATCTTGAATAGAAACTACTTCAGATTGTAAAAATTCGATATTGGTTTTTGTTTGAAGAACATCCCAAATTTTTGAATAAAAGTCTGAACTTCGAATCGTTTTGTAATTGTAATTATCACCTTTAAACGTTTTGGAAAAATATGAACTTCCGAAGTAAATTTTAGACCACGCCTTTATGACACAATCGTCCCATTCGCCTTGCCCCTCTTCCCAAAATGACCAGGTTCGGTCGTTGCCCTTATCTTTTTCCTTATCTATGATTAAGATGGAAGATTCATCAAAAAAAGGGTCTTTCGCCATGCGATAGGCCATCATTAAGCCGGATGCGCCTGCACCAAGAATAATATAATCGTATTGCCTAATCTTTAAAGTCATAGCATTACGAATATACGATGAAAAGACGTTGAATTATCTCGAATAATTTGGAGCTTCTTTGGTAATGGTAACATCGTGAGGATGACTTTCATGGATACCAGAGCTCGTGATTTTCACGAAGCGTCCTGTTTCCTTTAAGGTATTAATATCCTTTGCGCCACAATAACCCATACCTGCTCTCAGTCCACCTACGAACTGATGGATACTTTCGTATAGTTCACCTTTGTATGGAACACGACCTACAATACCTTCAGGTACCAGCTTTTTGATATCGTCCTCCACATCTTGAAAATATCGATCTTTACTGCCTTGTTTCATGGCTTCAACAGAACCCATGCCACGATACGATTTAAACTTTCGTCCTTCATATATAATCGTTTCGCCTGGACTTTCCTTTGTTCCAGCCAACAATGAGCCTAACATTACTGTGTCCGCACCTGCTGCAATAGCCTTAGGAATATCACCTGTATAACGAATACCACCATCTGCAATCACTGGTACACCAGAACCTTTAATGGCTGCTGCAACTTCCAATACCGCTGAAAACTGTGGGAATCCCACACCAGCAACAACACGCGTTGTACAAATGGAACCTGGTCCAATACCGACTTTAACAGCATCGGCACCAGCATCAACTAAATATTTTGCTGCTTCTCCTGTAGCAATATTTCCGACGATAACGTCTAAATCTGGGAATTGGGATTTGATATCTTTCAATACCGAAACTACACCTTTGGTATGCCCATGTGCCGTATCAATAACAACAGCATCAACACCTGCTTTGACCAAAGCTTCTGCGCGTTCTACTGCATCGCCTGTAACGCCTAAAGCCGCCGCAACTCGTAATCGACCGTAATGATCTTTGTTAGCAATTGGCTTTTGAGTGACTTTAGTAATGTCTCTAAATGTAATTAACCCTGCCAAGCGATCACCGTCGACAATGAGGAGCTTTTCAATTTTATTTTTCTGTAGGATTTTTTCAGCGTCTTTTAAAGACGTTCCTTCTGGAGCCGTTACCAAGTTTTCAGTAGTCATCACTTCAACTATTGGTCGATCGTTCTCATGTTCAAATCGTAAATCACGATTAGTGACAATACCTTTTAGTAATCCTTTGTCATCCACTATTGGAATACCACCAATACTATGCTCGCGCATAGCGTTTTTAGCATCACTAACTTTGGCGTCCATCGGCAAGGTAACAGGGTCGATAATCATACCGCTTTCCGCACGTTTTACTTTACGAACCTTCATGGCCTGTGCCTCAATAGTCATATTTTTGTGAAGTACACCAATGCCACCTTCACGTGCCATGGCGATAGCCATCTGACTTTCGGTTACCGTATCCATAGCAGCTGAAACCACAGGGATATTAATGGTAATGTTTCTCGTAAACTTTGTTTGAATATTGACTTCTCGTGGAAGAACTTCCGAAAAAGCCGGAACTAAAAGAACGTCATCATAGGTTAAACCTTCTCCTAGAATCTTATCGTTATGTGCAGTCATCGCAATTAAAATATAATTGCATGCAAATATAGACTATTTCTAATCATATTGAGGCGAAAATCTCTCAGAAACTGAAATTCAAAGGGTTAAATATTCGTCTTAAATCGAAAGAAGAATTTTAACACATCTTATTTTTATTTATTCTAAATAAACTTGTTTAAAGTTCATATTGGTTATAAATTTGCCGACTGAAAACCAAATCTTATTTTTAATCAGTCTAAATAAATGAAAAAAATACTGCTTTCAGGCGTAGCATTCTTAGGTTTAATAGCTAGCGCACAAGAGACCAAAAAAGCAAACGATTCTATACAGAAATTAGATGAAGTTCTCATCAATGCCAACACCATCTTTGGAAGTAAATATGTTGCCAGAAACCGCACAGGTTCTTCCTATTACGTATCACCTAAAGAATTAAAACGATTCAACTACACCAACATCAATCGTGTGTTGAATAGCGTTCCTGGTGTTAACTTCTATGAGGAAGATGGCTTTGGTCTACGTCCAAACATTAGCTTACGAGGTACGTCTCCAGAGCGTAGCGCTAAGATCTCTTTAATGGAGGATGGCGTTTTAATTGCCCCTGCGCCTTATAGTGCGCCTTCGGCCTATTATTTTCCTAGTGTTGCCCGTATGCAAGCTGTTGAAATCTTAAAAGGAAGTAGTCAAGTACAATATGGTCCGTTTACTACTGGCGGAGCTATCAATTTTGTTTCCGCACAAGTTCCAAAAACATTTAATGGCGAAGTAAGAGCACAATATGGGTCTTTTGATACCGCACAACTCTTAGCCCGTATCGGAGATACCAAAGGGCAATTTGGCTATGTGGTTGAGTATTTGAATTACAATTCCAACGGATTCAAAAACCTGCCAGATGACAGTAATACAGGATTTGACAGAAATGAAGTATTGGCCAAAGTAGGATTTGCCAGCAAGGCAGAAGCAAAAACACCACAATCATTAGAATTGAAATTTCAATATTCTGACGAAGTCTCTAACGAAACGTACTTGGGATTAACCGAAGATGATTTTGCATCAAGTCCATTTTCGAGATATGCTTCGTCACAGGAAGACCAAATGAATGCGGATCACCTTCAATTTATGCTAACCCATAATATTGACTTTGCGCCTAGCATGCGTTTAACTACAACGGCTTACAACAACAATTTTAAGCGTAACTGGTATAAGTTAGATGACGTAACCTTTAATGACGATAAGCAGGGTATTGCCAATGTTATTTCTAATCCGGAAGCGTTTCCAGATCATTTTGCCATCCTTAGAGGTGATGTCAATACTGGTGCAAACGATGCACTTTTAGTTAAAGCCAACAACAGAGAATATTTGGCGCAAGGTATTCAAACTAAGTTCGATTATCACTGGTCTGGTGGCTCTGTATTTCATGATCTTGAAATTGGTGCGCGTTATCATTATGACGAGGAAGACCGTTTTCAATGGGAAGATGAATTTAGTTTAATCGACGGCGAAATGGCAAAAACACTTGATGGTCCACGTGGAGCCCAAGGCAATAGAATCAGTAGTGCAAAGGCATTTTCGGCTTTTACAATGTATAAAATCAAATTTGACAACTGGACGTTCACCCCAGGATTGCGTTACGAATCTGTAAAACTAGAACGTGAAAACTTTGGAGATAATTTTGATCGTGAGCCAGCTGGTGATGTGTCTGTAAGAGAAAACAGCATTGATATCTTTATTCCTGGGATAGGATTTAACTACAAGTTTTCTAATGATGCCTCTGTATTTGGTGGTATACACAAGGGTTTTTCACCTCCGAGCAATCAGCCAGGGCAGAAAGCAGAAGAAAGCATCAATTACGAAATCGGAACACGTTTTATGATTGGTCAATTGCGTGGTGAGGTCGTTGCTTACTACAACGACTACAGCAATCTTCTAGGTAGTGATTTGGCCGCAACTGGCGGTACAGGTTCCCTAGAACAGTTCAACGCTGGTGAAGTTGCTGTGAAAGGTTTAGAAGTTTTATTCAACTATGAATTATTGCCAAACTCACAAAAATTCAAATTACCGATTACCTTCGGATACACCTTAACAGATACAGAGTTCTTGAATAGCTTTGGCTCCAACGATGACCTTTGGGGGGAAGTGACTGCTGGCGACGAGTTGCCTTACATAGCAAAACATCAGTTTAATACCGCCATTTCATTGGAGCATGAAAAATTCAGTTTGAATCTGAACGGACGCTACAACGGTGAGTTTAGAACATTAGCTGGCTCTGGGGATATTCCAGATGATGAGCGTGTAGATTCTAATTTTATTGTAGATTTTTCAGGGAAATACCATATCTCAAAAAGCTGGAGCTTAACGGGTCGCGTTATTAACTTATTTGATGAAGCCTATGCGGTGTCTCGCGTACCAGCAGGTTTACGACCAGGGCACCCTTTTGGAGCATCAGCAGGATTTGAATTTAGATTTTAAAATCTGAACATTATTTAAAATTGAAAAACGAAAAGCGTCCAGAAATGGGCGCTTTTTTAATGGTATTTGCTGAAGATTTTTGTGGCTTCATTATAAGCGCTTTCGAAACTCATGGCATTAAGATCGTGTGCTTTCTTTTGTGTGAGATAAGACAGTACTTTTTCAGTAGGCATATTACCTGTTAATTCGTCTTTGGCCATGGGGCAACCGCCAAAACCTTGTATGGCACCATCAAATCGACGGCATCCTGCTTTGTAGGCGGCATCTACTTTTTCGAACCACGAAGAAGGTGTTGTATGCAAATGCGCCCCGAATTCAATATTGGGATACTTCGGGATTAAGTTCGAAAATAGATAATCAATGTTCTCCGGATCAGAACTTCCAATGGTATCGCTAAGCGACAAAATCTTTACACCCATTTTCGCCAAGCGTTCGGTCCACTCGCCTACAATATCGACATTCCAAGGATCACCATACGGATTTCCAAATCCCATGGAAATGTAGACCACAACTTCTTTGTTGTTCTTATCGGCCAATTCCAAAATTTGCGATAAGGTAATAACGGATTGCGCAATGGTTTTGTGGGTGTTACGCATCTGAAAATTCTCCGAAATCGAGAATGGAAAACCTAAATAATCAATTTCAGAATGTTGCACAGCATCGTTGGCACCTCGCGTATTGGCAATGATCGCCAAAAGTTTACTAGTGGTTTTGCTTAAATCGAGCTCTGCTAGCACAGCAGCAGTATCCACCATCTGCGGAATGGCTTTTGGCGAGACAAAACTTCCAAAGTCAATGGTATCAAATCCAACCCGAAGCAAAGATTGAATATACTGCACCTTTTGTTCCGTAGGAATAAAATCTCTAATGCCTTGCATGGCATCCCTTGGACATTCAATAATCTTTACGGGTGCTTTCATTTCTTCAAATATAAAACTAAAGTCGTCTATATCATAGCGGTCTTAGGGCAATAAAATAAATACCGCTATGCCAATAAATACGACAATCTGTAGCCATTTTAAAATTAATGCCGCATTATTACTTCCCAATAATTTATCCTTTATGCTACCCGCCAAAAGAGCAATCAACGAGAAAATAAAGAAGCTCACCAACATGAAAATACCTCCAAGAATATAAAACTGCCAAACCGTGCTTAGAGTTTCACTGAACAAAAATCCTGGAAAAAAAGCCAAAAAGAAAATAGTGACTTTAGGGTTGAGGACATTCATAAAAAAGCCTTGGACAAACAATTGCTTTGGTGATTTTTTGGGTGCACCAGAGGCGTCGATATTTAAACGTGCATCACTTCGAAATACCTTGTATGCCAAGAACAGTAAATACAAGGCTCCAAATAGTTTTATGATAAAGAAGACGGTATCGTTCTCAGCTATAATTGTGGACAAACCAAAAGCCAACAAAGAGGTATGAATAATGCACCCTGTAATCAATCCAGCTACGGTAGCAATTCCATATTTAACGCCATTGGTTAAACTTTGCACTAGGACGTAAATATTATCCGGTCCGGGAGATATGGCCAAGGCGGCGGTTGCGGTTACAAATAAGAAGAGGGTTTGATAATCCACTTTAAGCGCGCTTTAAAATAGCCTTGTTAATGGATTTTATCAATCGTGGCCCTTCGTAAATAAAGCCCGTGTAAACTTGTACTAAATCCGCGCCAGCGTCCAATTTTTCCAAGGCATCTTCAGCAGAGTGAATACCGCCAACACCAATAATCGGGAATGCTTTATTACTTTTTTCCGCCAAGAATTTAATGACACGTGTCGATTTAGTTTTAATCGGCTGACCACTTAATCCACCATTTCCAATGTCTTTTAAACGTTCGTCCGAAGCTTTTAAACCAGCTCTATCGGTTGAGGTGTTGCTGGCAATGACGCCATCGAGTTGCGTTTCGTTGACTAGATCTATGATTTCTTGAAGTTGGCCGTCGTTTAGGTCTGGTGCTATTTTTAGCAATATAGGTCTCTCCCGACGCTTCGGGACCGCTCGACCTGACAGACGGACATTTGCATCTTGCACTGTTGCAATCAATTCCAATAAATAATCCTTATCGTTAAGCTTAGCGTGGCTATTCACATTTGGGCAACTGACATTCAGTACAAAATAGTCCACATACGGATGTAAAGCCTCAAAACATTCTAAATAATCATTGGTGTAATCTTCAGGTTGGGTTTGGGTGTTTTTCCCAATGTTTCCCCCGATGATGACTTTACCTTTATTAGTTTTTAGCTGTGCAATCGCTGCTTCAAGCCCTTCGTTATTAAAACCCATCCGGTTGATAATCCCTTTGTCATCCTTCAATCTGAATAAACGTTTCTTAGGATTGCCAATCTGGCCTTTTGGCGTGACTGTTCCGATTTCTATAAAACCAAATCCGAAGTTGGCCAATTCATTATACAAGACTGCATTTTTATCGAATCCGGCCGCCAACCCGACTGGGTTTTTAAATGTCAATCCGAAAAGCTCTCGTTCCAATCGCACATCTTGAATTACATACAGGCTTCTGAAAATCGAAGGAACTCCAGGGATTTTTGACAAGAATTTGATGAGGGCAAAGGTAAAATGATGTACGTTTTCGGGGTCGAAGCAAAAAAGAAGGGGTCGTATGAGTGACTTGTACATGCGTTGTGTTTTGCAGAGCAAAAATACATCAAATTGTATGAATTATAAATATTCAATCGATACCGCTTGTTTGCCTTCTAGGCTATGATTATTTTTGAATAAATCTACAGTAAAAATGATTAATAAACAAGATATCATCAACCGTTTTATCAGTTATGTCACCATAGATACAGAGTCCGACCCAGAATCTGAAACCACGCCAAGCACAGAAAAACAGTGGGATTTGGCTAAAAAATTAGCTGATGAACTTCTTGACATGGGCATGAGTGACGTCAGCATTGACGACAACGCTTACATTATGGCCACCTTACCGAGTAACGTTGATCATGAAGTGCCGACTATTGGGTTTATTTCGCATTTTGATACCAGTCCCGATTTTACAGGCGCTAATGTAAAACCTCAAATCATAGAGAACTATGATGGCAAGGATATTATCTTGAATGCTGAACAAAACATTATTCTTTCTCCAGATTATTTTGAAGATTTGTTGCAATACGAAGGCCAAACCCTTATCACTACAGACGGCACTACCCTTCTTGGTGCGGATGATAAAGCAGGAATTACTGAAATCATGTCCGCCATGAAATATTTATTAGAACATCCTGAAATAAAACACGGGACCATTAAAGTAGGCTTTACGCCGGATGAGGAAATTGGACGTGGCGCGCATAAATTTGATGTAGAGAAATTCGGTGCCGATTGGGCGTATACCATGGATGGTAGCCAAATTGGGGAACTAGAGTATGAGAATTTTAACGCGGCAGGTGCTGTGATTACGGCTAAGGGTAAAATTGTTCATCCTGGTTATGCCAAAGGGAAAATGGTCAATTCCATGTACTATGCTTCAGAATTTATTAATACTTTACCACCACTAGAACGTCCAGAACATACGGAAGGTTATGAAGGCTTTTTCCATTTATATGATATTGATGGGAGTGTTGAAGAAACCACATTAAAATATATCATCCGCGATCATGATGCCGACAAATTTGAAGCGAAGAAAGCCCTCATGGAAAAAATTGTTCTAGATCTGAACACCAAGTTTGAAGCCCTAATTTTTGATATCGACATCAAAGACCAGTACTTTAATATGAAGGAAAAAGTTGAGCCTGTAATGCATATTGTTGATATCGCCGAAGACGCCATGAAAGCCTTAGATATTGAACCACTCATTAAACCAATACGTGGCGGTACGGACGGCTCACAATTATCCTACATGGGCTTGCCCTGTCCTAATATTTTTGCAGGTGGGCACAACTTCCATGGACGCTATGAATATGTTCCTGTTGAGAGTATGATTAAGGCGACAGAAGTGATTTGTAAGATTGCGGAGCTGACTGCGGAGCGGTATGAGTAGTTGGCAGTGGTTTAGTAGGCAGTTTATATATGAACGCCTTTTGAGGCAATTAAGGTTGATGATTCAAGATTTTACAAAATTCCACTATATTTATTGGACATGTAATGCAATGTCAAATGAAAAATATATACATCTTCGTAGTTGCACCCTTCCTGTTTTTTTCCTGCAAAAATGAGGAAGTCAATGCACCAACCTTTGAACTTAAGCAACAAATCGAAGCCATTACCCTTTTAGGCGATACCCTTAGGAGTCCGTCTTTAGAAGATAATCAAGCCTACAAAAATTACCAAAATGCCAAAATAGCCTTTGAAAACGCACCAAAAAATGCCGATTCTATTATTTGGTTTGGGAGGCGTACAGCCTACCTAGGTTATTTTAAAGACGCGATAGATATTTATTCCTACGGGAACGAATTGTATCCAGAAGATGCTCGGTTTTTACGTCATCGTGGGCATCGCTATATTTCCATACGGCAGTATGATAAAGCGATTTCTGATTTTGAAAAGGCCGTTCAACTCATAAAAGGCAAAAAAGACATGATAGAACCCGATGGTCTCCCTAATGCCCGAAACCTGCCCTTGAGCACCTTACACGGAAACATCTATTATCATTTGGGTCTGGCCTATTATTTAAAAGGCGATATGACCAATGCATTGAAAGCCTATTCCAACCGAACCGTGACGGAAAAGTATCCAGACAATTTGGTTTCTGGGGGCTATTGGCAATATATGATTCAGAGGCGACTTGGTAATGACGAAAAAGCCAAGGAAGTTATTGAAAACATTGATCCAGAAATGGATATTATTGAGAATATGAGTTATCATACTATGTGCCTATTCTTTAAAAATGAATTGGACGATTTAAAAATTGAAACTATTGGCACCTCCTCTAGCGATGTCCTAAGTTATGGCCTTGGAAACTGGTATTTGTTTGAACAGCAAGACAGCCTGAAGGCCCAAGCCCTTTACGGACGATTGCTCCGCGAAGGTAATCCTTACTCATTCGCCTATCTCGCGGCGGAATCGGATTGGAATCGCTTATTTGCTGAAAACGATTAATCTCTATAGGCATGAAAAAAGTTTACTCCGTAGAAGAATACATAGAAACCAATGACCATTGGAAAAAGGAACTTGATCTGTTGAGAAGTATCTTACTTAAAACTGAACTTAACGAAAACATTAAATGGAGCGCTCCCGTTTATGATGTCAACGGAAAAAATGTGGTTGGGCTTGGCGCTTTTAAACAGCATTTCTGCTTATGGTTTTTTAATGGTGTTTTTCTAAAAGATAAAGAAGGGCTTTTAATGAATGCCCAGGAAGGTAAAACCAAAGCCTTGCGACAAATGCGATTTACGAGCATGGAAGACATTCAACCCAATGTAGTGTTCGACTATGTAAAAGAAGCTATCGCTAACCAAAAAGCGGGTAAAGAGCTAAAACTCACCCGAACGATAAAACCCGTAGTAATTCCTGAAGAACTAAAAGCCGTTTTAAAAACCGACAAAGACCTCAACACAGCATTTAAGGCCTTAACGCCCTCCAAACAGCGGGAATACTGCGAACACATTGCATCAGCCAAACGTGAAGCGACAAAGCTATCGCGACTGGAGAAAATTACCCCGATGATTTTAGAGGGTAAAGGTTTGCATGATAAGTATAAGAATTGTTAAATAAATCACTTAATATTTTACACTAGGATTTCCTGTTTCCAAATAACTAATGAGGTTGTGATAAGACTGCTCATTTCCCTTAATGAAAAACTTCATTAAAGACATATACTTTTCGTTGTGCTTATAGCCTATACCATAGGATGTAATCTTTGTTTTAGCTGCATCTATCTCTTCAAAAAGAATCATGTTATATAAGTTCTTTTCATCTTCCTTCATAAATTCAGGGAAGTTTTCTGTAAGTTCAGCTTGCAACGTTATCATACGCTTAGGAACATAATTAATAACATGCAGTACAATTGTAGAATTATCACCTACTTGCCCGTCTTTATTGTAATTGGTCTTTATAGTTCCGTTAATTTTAAAATCTACTTCAGCAATAGCAGTTGCCCAACTTTCCCAGCCGTTCTTTGTAGTGTATGCATTCCAAACAGAATCAACACCTACCTGCACAACAAAAGATTGCTTTAAAACCATGTTATTGAATTGGGAAGAATCCACTATAGACTCTACTCTACCTTGTGCAGATATTGATGAAAACGATGATACGAGAAAACAACTAAACAGTGTTATAAAAAGAAATTTCTTCATGATATTAGGTTTTTGAGAGGAATTGAGATAAATATACCAAATATGTAGAATACTGATATGAAAAACGCCCCCTTTCGGAGGCGTTTTCAAAATTATAACCAACGTTTTATTTCGCTGGGGTGTTTAGTTTTTTACTCATTTCCATGGAAATGGCAGAACGGTCAAACTTAATTTTACCAGCTAGGGTTTCAATAACACAGCTGTTATCCTTATCGTTGAGATCCGCTACTTTTCCATGCATACCACTTTTGGTAATGACACGGTCGCCACGTTTTAACTCCGAAGAGAACTTTTTTTCTTGCTTTGCACGCTTCATTTGAGGTGCAATCATAAAAAAGTAAACCACAGCGAACATTGCCACAAATGGCAGTAATGAACTTAATCCTTCCATTAAAGTGCTTTCTTAGTTGTGGTTATGACCTTCGTGTCCTGGTTGTGTGCTGGTCTTAACCGCTGGCTGTGACAAGATAGACTGAGTACCTGCCGTTGTTGCTGGCTTAGCTGCATTAGGATCAGCCTCTACAAAAGCAGAAATACGTACTTGCTCAGAACCTTTCTCTGTATTAGTTGTCAAAGTAACTGTTTTAGATACTTTATTACCGTTTCCTTTTCCGTTGAACTTTACCACAAACTGGCCAGTTTCTCCCGGAGCTACATTTTCAGTCCAATCTTTCGGTACCGTACAGCCACAAGTACTTTTAATATCACTTACCACTAACATAGAGTTACCTGTGTTGGTGTATTTGAAGATCGTTTCTACTGGTGTACCGTTTTCAATCGTTCCGAAATCATGATCAGTCTTGTCGAAACTGATTGCTGGAAAATCACCTGCATTAGCATCACGTTCTGCTGCTGCTGCAACGTTTTCAGAATTCACTTTACTCGTTGCGTCATCTTTACAAGATGTGAAGGCAATCATAGATAAGGCGCTAAGACCTAAGATTAACTTTTTCATTTTTATTCTTTTAAATTAATAAGTAGATTATAATTTTCTGGGCTAAATGTAACAATAATATCGAGAAATAGAAACTTTTGGGCAAATTCTTAACAAAGAAAAGCCTTGTAAACAAAAGCTTTTCGAGCTGAAAACCTAAACCAATCCTCTACCGATTTTGTTGTGAATATTGGCCTGTTTATATTCTTTAATCGTTTTGTCTAAAATACCATTGATAAACACACTACTTTTTGGCGTGGAGTATTCCTTAGCGATTTCTAAATATTCATTAATCGTTACTTTAACAGGAATAGACGGGAATTTCTGAAGTTCGCAAAGCGCCATTTTTAATAACACACCGTCTAGACTCGCCAAACGGTCAGCATCCCAATTGGTGGTTTTTTTTGATATTTCCTCTTGAAACGCACTACTATTCAGCAATGTTTTGTACAACAGGTCTTTAGCAAATTTTCGATCATCCTCATCTTTGAATAACTCCGCAATCAAAAACGTTTCAGGTTTTGTGAGTTTTAACTTTTTAAATAATCGAACGATAGCCGTATTAACTACCGGAAGATCATCTACCCATGTTAGGCGTTTGTCTTCAAAATAATCATAGAGCTTATCGTTAGGTGCAATGACTTCGGAATAAATATCAATAATAAAATCCTTGTCTTCCTTTAATGTTGAAGGCCCTTTTGCCATATACTCCTTGTAGACATCACTTTCTTGAATGGCTTTGTAAATTACATCGACATATTCAAAATCGAGATCCCAAAAATTGAGTTTTCGCTTTTCAATAACTTCTCTCAGCATGGTGTTGGAACTGATAAATTCCAAAACCACATTATCGGCAAATTTCCTATTTGGATTGATATCCGCTTCTGTAGCAAGTAGCTTTTTTTGGGATTTTTCGAGATGGCTTCTAGATTTCTTTTGTACTTCAATGAGCAATGCCATAATGGCGAAGTACAAATCGGACATGCTTTCTATACTGTGAAACAAGAATTTTTCGTCTTTTGAAAAATCATCACTTTCCGAACCTTTGAATGCAAAAATGGATTGCATGACTTTTATACGGATGTGTCTTCGGTTTAGCATGTCTAAGAACTTTATAATTAAAGAGTTAAGCAGTAAAAAGGCGGAAACGAATTTCCACCTTGCAAAAATAGTATTATTTAGTTTCCGACGAAACTATTTGTTGTTTTCTCGCTTACGTGCGGCGATTCGTTCTTTGGCGATATTGAGTGCTGCAACGTGTGTTGTAATCCCGTTAGCATTTGCATTATCTAAAATCTCCAATGTCGTATTATAGATATTCTCTGTTTTACGCATAATTTCTTGTCGGTCGTAATTTTCCAACTCCGCATACACATTGATAATTCCACCTGCATTGATTAAGAAATCTGGCGCATAAACAATACCGCGTTCCTGTAATAGTTTACCGTGCACATTCTCATCGGCAAGCTGATTATTTGCTGCACCTGCCACGATTTTTGCCTGCAATTTATTAATGGTTTCATCATTTACGGTTGCTCCTAAAGCACATGGCGCATAAATATCCATAGCTTCAGAATAAATATCATTACCACCGTAAATAGTGGCTCCGTATTTAGAACGGACTTCCTCCAAACGTTCTTGGCTGATATCGCTTATGGTTACCAAAGCACCTTCGTTTGTTAAATGCTCGACTAAAGCTTCGCCAACATTACCAATACCTTGCACAAAGACACTCTTGCCTTCCAAAACATCTGAGCCGTATTGATACTTTGCAGCAGCTTTCATCCCCATGAATACGCCGTAAGCTGTAATTGGGGAAGGATTCCCGGCACCACCGATACTTTCTGAAATACCGGTAACGTAAGGTGTTACCTCTCTTACCGTATCCATATCGCCTGTAGTCATCCCAACATCCTCAGCTGTAATATATCTACCGCTTAACGAGTGGACAAACTCTCCAAAACGACGCATTAATTCAGGCGTTTTCTGTGTTTTTGCGTCGCCTATGATTACTGCTTTTCCACCACCAAGGTTTAATCCGGTAATGGCCGACTTAAACGTCATACCACGAGATAGACGAAGCACATCATTAAGCGCTTCCCATTCGTTATTGTATTGCCACATTCTGGTGCCACCAAGTGCAGGTCCCAAAACCGTATTGTGAATTCCAATTATTGCTTTTAAACCAGTATCTTTGTCGTTGCAAAAAACGATTTGTTCATGGTCGTCAAAAGAAAGTTGACCGAAAACAGGATCTGCTTTTTTAAGGTCTTCAGGAGCAATTATATCAGATGTCATAAGGTGTAATTGTTTTTTATTTTAAAAAATCTGTAAAAACAGCGTGCAAAAATAAATCAATATTGGAGGATTAGCAAAATATTAACTATTAAATAGGAATATGACAATAGCTTTGTTCTACCAACACTATTAATGAAAGAACTAAAACATTTAAATAAGTACTTCTACAAATACAGATATCGACTCTTGGTCGGTATTTTTATTACCATCATTGCCCGAATATTTGCGCTCTTTACACCGCGCTTAATCGGTGCCTCGATTAATGTCGCCTCCGATAAATTGAAAGGCAACATTTCTATGGAACAGTTTAAGGATGATTTAATGCTAAACATCCTCTTGTTGTTAGGTGCCGCCGTTTTGGCTGGCATTTTCACCTTTATGATGCGACAAACCATAATTAATGTGTCGCGTTACATTGAGTATGATCTTAAAAATGAAGTGTATCAGCATTACCAAGTATTGTCGCTAAAATTCTATAAGTCCAATAGAACTGGCGATCTAATGAACCGTATTAGTGAGGATGTGGGCAAAGTACGCTCCTATGCTGGTCCGGCATTGATGTACAGTATCAATACGGTGACCTTATTTATCGTCGCGCTCATATACATGTTTAATCGTTCGGTAGAATTGACTTTATATACCATCTTACCCTTACCAATTCTATCAGTCTTGATTTACAAGATTTCGAAAATTATTAATCAGCGTAGCCGTATTGTTCAGGAATCACTGTCGACATTATCCACGTTTACCCAAGAACACTTTAGTGGAATTTCTGTCATAAAGTCCTACGGTATTGAAGACCGAACCAATACAGATTTTGAAACCTTGTCTTCAGAAAACCGGCAAAAACAGATCAACCTCGCAAAAATACAGGCGTTGTTTTTTCCGCTAATGATATTGATTATCGGACTTAGCACCATTATGGTCGCTTACATTGGTGGGCGTCTATACATTAACGGCACTATTGCGGATATTGGGACCATCGCCGAATTCCTTATTTATGTAAATATGTTGACCTGGCCCGTTGCCGTTATAGGCTGGGTGACCAATATGGTACAACAGGCGGAAGCTTCTCAAAAACGAATCAATGAATTTTTGGAAACCAAGCCGGATATTGTCAATACCAAAAATGAACTTACAGACATACAAGGCGCGATTCGCTTTGAAAATGTTTCATTTGAATATCCCGACACCAATATTGTAGCATTAAAAGGGGTAAGTTTTAATATTGAAGCCGGAAAAACGTTAGCCATTCTTGGTAAAACTGGCTCAGGAAAAACAACCATTCTTGATTTAATAGGCCGATTATACGATATCCAAGATGGCGAAATTTGGATTGATGACACCAAAATAACCGATCAGAATTTGTATTCACTTCGCGAGGCTATTGGTTATGTACCGCAGGATGCTTTTCTGTTTTCGGATAGCATAAAGAACAATATTAAGTTCGGGAAGGAAAATGCCACAGATGAGGAAGTCATTACTGCTGCGAAAAATGCCATGGTGCATAAGAATATCGTCGGGTTTAAAAACGGTTATGACACTGTTTTGGGAGAACGCGGTATTACATTATCGGGCGGACAAAAGCAACGGATATCCATTGCAAGAGCCATTATAAAATCACCTCAAATTTTGTTGTTTGATGATTGTTTGTCGGCAGTAGACACTGAAACGGAAGAGAAAATCCTCAAAAACCTCAACAAAGTTTCCAAAGACAAAACCACGGTGATTGTGAGTCATCGGGTATCTTCTGCCAAGAATGCCGACCATATCATAGTGTTGGAAGATGGTAAGATTATTCAGACAGGAAATCACGCCAGCTTAATAAATACAGACGGTTACTACAAAGACCTTTACCTTAAACAACTCTCCGAAAAAGAAATTTCATAATTTCTTGTAAGCTCCATTTTTTTTTAGATATTTGGATTGAAATTAAAATTTGAAATTGACCTATGAGCGATAACGGAATGATGGACAGGGAAGAGATTTACTCAAAAGTATTGCGTGCAGGAAGACGTACATATTTTTTCGATGTACGTGCCACAAAGGCTGGTGATTACTACCTTACCATTACGGAAAGTAAAAAGTTCACCAATGACGACGGTTCTTTCCATTATAAAAAACACAAAATCTACTTGTACAAAGAAGATTTCACCGAATTCAATGAGATTATGTCAGAAATGACGGATTATATCATCAATGAAAAAGGTGAGGAAGTGATCAGTGAGCGTCACCAAAAAGATTTTAAGCGTGAAGAGGATGAGTTTCAAATCGCAGAAGCCAAAACCCCTGAGGACGCAGATTTAGGAAAGACAGAATCTTTCACAGATATTAAATTCGAAGATATTTAGAACATATCTTTCTGTTAAATAAATTGAAAACCGCTAATATCCATAGCGGTTTTTTTATTTTTAATGCTTTCGAAAAATAAACTTCAGACTAACTAACCAACTTCGATATGAAATTACGTTTTGCCTGCCTTGCCTTTTTTGTTTCTGCTTTTCTTATTGCTCAAAATCCAAAAGGACTCGACTACTTTTTACCAACAGATGTTTCTTATAACGAAAACATGCCAACACCTAAAGATATTATCGGTCACGAGGTTGGCGAATGGCATATTACCCATGACAAGTTAGCCCAATACATGATGAAGCTCGCAGAAGTTTCAGACCGTATTACCATTGAAGACCGAGGCAAAACCTTTGAAGACCGACCACTACTGCTTTTAACGATCACCTCTCCAGAAAACCACCAAAATCTTGAATCGATTAGACAAGCGCATGTTGGTGCTACAGAATCCGGAAATGCAAATACCACTAACCGTCCAATTGTGGTGTATCAAGGTTTTTCCATTCATGGTAACGAACCTAGTGGTGCCAATGCAGGCTTAGTTGCTGCCTATTATTTGGCTGCTGCACAAGGCCCAAAGATTGATGCTATGCTAAAAAACACGGTGATTCTATTCGATCCGAGTTTTAATCCCGATGGCTTACAGCGTTTTGCCTATTGGGCCAATACCAATAGAAACCAAAACTTGAATCCAGATCCCAACGACAGGGAATATTCGGAAGTATGGCCCGGCGGACGAACCAATCATTATTGGTTTGATATGAACCGTGATTGGTTGCCAGTGCAGTTACCAGAATCCAGAGCGCGCATTAAGTCCTTCCACAAATGGATGCCAAATATTCTCACCGACCATCACGAAATGGGCACCAACAGTTCCTTCTTCTTTCAGCCGGGTATTCCATCCCGGACACATCCATTAACGCCGAAAATGAATCAAGAATTAACCAAAGGCATTGCCAAATATCATGCTAAGGCTTTAGATAAGATTGGCTCTTTGTATTATTCTGAAGAAAGTTTTGATGATTTCTATTACGGAAAAGGCTCTACCTTTCCAGACATTAATGGAAGTATTGGGATTCTGTTTGAGCAAGCTAGTTCTCGTGGACACATTCAGGAAAGTGATAATGGATTATTGACCTTTCCGTTTACAATAAGAAATCAATTCACAGCGGCATTATCAACATTGGAAGCTGCCAATGCCATGCGTACCGAGATTTTAGACTATCAGCACGATTTCTTTAAACAAGCCCAGAACGAAGGAAGCAGAGCAGGAAGCAAAGCCATCATCTTTGGTGATGAGAAAGATGCGGCAAAGACCTATCATTTAGCCGAAATTTTGAATAGACACCAGATTGCCATTCATGAGTTGAAAAACGATGTTACCCTCAACGGGAAGCGCTACACCAAAGACCACGCTTTTATCGTTCCAAAAAATCAGAAAAACACCCGTTTAATTAATGCAATGTTTGAAAAGCGAACGACCTTTCAAGACAGTTTATTTTATGATATTTCTGCATGGACATTTCCGTTATCCTTTAATGTAGATTATACGGAAACAACAACTGCTAATGCAGGGGAGAAAATCACCAGTTTAGAGCTACCTACTGGTCGTGTTCAAGCCAAAAGCGAATATGCTTACTTAATGGAATGGCACGAGTATTATGCACCAAAATTGGTATACGAATTACAGAAGAAAAATATTCGTCTTAGAGCGAGTCTGAAACAATTTTCCACCAATGGTAAAACCTACGATTATGGAACGGTGATGATTCCCGTTCAAAATCAGGAATTATCGTCTAGCGAACTTTACAGTTTACTTCAGGAATTAGCCAAAGATGCGCACGTAAATATTGACGCTGTCGGAACTGGACTTACAGAAGGCATAGACCTTGGTAGTAATAATTTTAGACCTTTGGAATTGCCTAAAATCGCTTTATTGGTCGGTGACGGTATGAACTCCTACGATGCTGGAGAAATTTGGCATCTATTGGATACACGCTATGATATGGCCGTAACGAAGTTGGATACTCGCAATTTCAGTCGTGCAGATTTAAGTCGTTACAATACCATCATTATGGTGAATGCCTTTTCCCCATTGGATAAAGGCCAAACGGACAAAATAAAAAGTTGGATACAGTCTGGCGGGACGCTTATCGCCTACCGAAATGCTCTGCGTTACCTCAAGAACAACAAACTTCTCAATATCGATTTTAAAGAAAGTAAACTCGAAGCCAAAAACATTTCATTTGAAGAACGTGGCGATTTTAGAGGTGCACAATTTATTGGCGGAGCCATTTTTAATACCAAAATTGACCGGTCACATCCGATTAATTTCGGATTTAAGAATGAGAATCTTCCGATGTTTAGAAATACAACCTTATTTGTAAAGCCAGCTAAGAACAGCTATGACAACCCGATTCAGTACACTGAAAACCCATTGTTGAGCGGTTATATCTCAAAGCAGAATTTGGATAGCTTGGCGAATACAGTCCCCTTAAAAATTGGAGGTATGGGCCGAGGAAGCATTGTGGCATTAACGGACAACACCAACTTTAGAGCCTTTTGGTATGGGACTAATCGCTTGTTGTTGAATGCGATTTTCTTTAGGGACGAGCTGTAAAAGCCCCTTGGAGGTTCTTAGTTGAAGGCCAAATGGTTGGTTATATTCCCCAAGGGGAACGGATAGAGGTTCGTTATTTGGGATTGTATTCTAAATTGATTCTAGTTTGATGTCACACTGAGCGCAGTCGAAGTGCTTAACTTAAACTCGTCACATATTAATTTGATGCTTTAAAGCGCTACATAACACCATCAATTTACCGCCTTTCCATTCGGCACCTTACTTTCTGGAGAAAGAAGAAACACATCATTCTCCAACACGGCGCCCATCACCAAACATTCGCTCATAAATTTAGCAATCTGTTTTTTAGGAAAGTTGACCACAGCTACAATCTGTCGATTCAGCAAGTCTTCTTTATTGTAAATCGTTGTGATTTGCGCACTTGATTTTTTAATCCCCAAAGGCCCAAAATCGATTTTCAGTTGATAGGCAGGTCGTCTCGCTTCAGGGAAATCCTGCACATCAACAATCGTCCCGATGCGCAAATCGACCTTTGTAAAGTCTTCAAATGTTAGTACCTTTTCACTCATGTTTGTCGCCCGAGATGTCGGGTGTTTTTATTTATTCCTAAACTACTAAAAAATGGCATTAACTCCATCAAATATGTTACCTCTGGGCACCAAAGCTCCAGACTTCAAACTACTTGATACAACCGATGATCAATTAAAATCCCTTGACGAATTAAAAGGTACTAAAGGTACGCTCGTAATGTTTATTTGTAACCATTGTCCGTTTGTGATTCATGTGAATGCCGAATTATCCCAACTCGCCAAAGATTATGTCAGTAAAGGTATTAACTGTATTGCCATCAGTAGCAACGATGTAGACAACTACCCGCAAGATGGCCCACAATACATGAAAACCACGGCTATTGAAAACGATTATATTTTCCCATACCTCTATGACCAAACACAAGCCGTGGCTAAAGCTTACGATGCGGCCTGTACCCCAGATTTTTTTCTGTTTGATGAGGATTTAAAATTAGTGTACGCCGGACAGTTAGATGATTCCCGTCCAGGAAACGGCATCCCTGTCACGGGTAAGGATTTACGTTCTGCAATGGACAATCTAATTGAAGGAAAACCAATTGATAAGAACCAAAAACCGAGTATGGGTTGTAATATTAAGTGGAGGGCAAGCTAGTCTTGAGTCAGTAGCTGTGAGTCGAGAGAAAACCCTTTAATTCTTGCTTGTGTAAGGTAGCAATCATGTCTTCTACAGTCTACCGGCTATAATCTACCAACTTACGACTAAAGATTATCCAATTGATTATCGGTTCCATTTTCACTAATCGTCCAGAAGAAACCGATGAAAAAGAACTGGTCCTGTGCCGGTCGTAACGTTTGCCTATCAAAATTACCGTTGGCGTTTGGCGTATTGGCATACTGATAACCATTGACGTTTTTAAACCCAAGTACGTTGTTTACTGAGAAGTATAGAATCTTTTGCTCGTCCAGAAGATAGGCCCAGTTTAGGCTTAAATTGTTGAAGCTTTTGGTGCGTTCCGCTAAAAAGTCGTCCGTATTTGGATTGTTATATGGACGTCCTGACGAATAGGTGTACGAGAACCCTGCTTGAGATTTCCAATCCTCTATCCAATACTTACCAACGACAGAAAGGTTATGCTTCGTGGCAAAATTTGGTGTTGCCGATTCTAAGAAATTCCGATGGTCGCGCTCTGTATCTAAATACGAATAACTCACCCAATAGTCCACATTTTTAATCCCCGTGTTATCTCTCCAAAACAAATCTATACCTTGTGCATAACCGTCACCAGAACTGGAATAATCCGATTCAAAATTGGGGAAGTCGCCCGTAAATTTCACTAAGTTGTCATAGGTTTTTCGGTAAGCTTCCGCTCTAAGGATTTTTCCATTATTCACATATTGGTAATTGAAAATATAGTGGTCCGTATTCTGCGGTCTTAAGTTGGTATTGAATTTTAAAACCTCAGACGTTGGATTCTGAAAAAAGGTACCATAGGCCAAGGACACCTGACTTTTCTTTCCGGTTTTGTATGCTAAAGATACTCTTGGCGCGACGTCAGTTTGCTTGAACAATTGCGAGTAGTCCGCACGTAAGCCAACTTTTAAAGCTAATGATTTTGAAAACATCACATCCGTTTCTACAAAACCCGCCGTGATATTGTTGTCATAACCATAGGTGGCGTTGATGTCGCCGTCGGAAAAGCTTTCTTCAAAATTGGTTAAAAACTTCTCAGCACCAAATTGCACTTTAACGCGATTGCCAAAACGTTTTTTCAGCTTTAACTTAGCATGAATGGATTGCTCTGTATTCGTGATATCCGCGGTTTCCACCCCTAAGTCTGAATTTGACCTCGTATAACTCAATCCGGTTGTCATCGCCCAACTTTCACCTAGCACGCCATGGTATGATGTATTCGCGTAAAGGTTATTGTTCTTTAATTTAAAGTCGAAACCGTCTGGTTGATTGATGTCGGGTTGAGTCAATTCAAAATTTACTGCATCGAATGCGGTGTAAAACTTAAATAATCCAGAGTTGGTCTTTAAACGGAATACCGCTTCACCTTGAGCACCTTCATAAGGTGATTGCCAATCGTTACGGTCATCAAAGGCTTCGAGATAAGGCGCCAGGTTGATATAGCTCGCATTAACACTAAGGGACGACTTTTCCCATTTTTGGGTGTTTCCCAAGGTAGCGCCAACGGTCATAAGCCCAATATCGGTTTTTTCTTGGTCTGGCTCATCAATGGTATTTAATAACAGTACGCTAGACAAAGCCTGTCCGTACTCCGCAGAATAACCGCCTGTGGAAAAGGTAATTCCATCGAACAAAAATGGTGAGTAACGACCTCGCGTTGGTGTATTACCTGCGGTTGGCGTGTATGGTGTAAATACACGGATACCATCAATAAAAATCTGGGTCTCCTCTGCTCTACCGCCTCTGACAAACAATCGCCCGTCTTCAGCATTTGTTGACGTTCCGGGTAAAGTTTGAATGGCACCTAGCACGTCCCCCAAGGCACTTGCTGTGGTTACGACGTCCAAAGAATTTAAAACGGAAACTTTGCTATTGTCGTTGGCTTCGAAAGTTCCCGCGGTGATAACTACTGCATCCAAGGCACTGACATCGTCTTTTAAAGTGATAACCAAGTCTTTCATATTCACAACATCCAATTCCAGCGTTTTGGTTTCGTAGGATAAAAAAGAAACGATAAGTTTTTGGGTACCTTCTTCAGAAGTTTCAAATTTAAAAAGACCGTTTTCATCTGAAGTGGCGCCATCATAGGTGCCATCTAAATAGACATTCGCACCGGGAATCGGGAGTTTTTTATTGTCGAGGACTTTTCCGGATATGGTGGTTTGTGAATTACCTTCAAACTGAAACAGAAGAATAAAAATGATGATGAGCGTTCTCATGGGATGGTGTTGATTTTGATTGATGTTTCAAATGTCTTTCAAACTCCCTTCAGAATAAATTGAAATAGACTGAACTGTAAAATTTCCCTTCTGAATTGTAAAACAGCCGCAGGAGCGAGGTGCCTTCCGACGAAAAACCCTTTAAAATCAAAGGCTTGCCAGACGCTTGAAATATTATCGGATTTTAATGTAACATTGTAATAGAGAAGACTACCAATAAGCAACCAAACTAACTGACACTATTGAACAAAGAACTAGAACATAGTTTTGTAGAACAATTAAAAGAACACCAAAACATTGTACATAAGGTGTGTCGCCTGTATACCAACAATCAGGATGCGCACAATGACTTGTTTCAGGAAATTACCATACAGTTATGGCGCGCCTACCCTAAGTTTAGAGGCGATTCTAAATTTAGCACGTGGATGTACCGTGTGGGTCTTAATACGGCAATTACCTTATACCGAAAGTCTAAAAGACGAGTGCAAACCACCGATTTTGATGCAATACAGTTTAGAATTAAGGCGGAAGAGTATGATGATACCGAAGAGCAACAATTAAAGCTAATGTACCGTGCGGTAAAACAATTGAATGATATTGAAAAAGCCTTGGTGTTCCTCTATTTGGAAGATAAGGACTATAGAGAAATAAGTGCGACTTTGGGTATTTCTGAAGTGAACGCACGCGTGAAGATGAATCGCGTAAAAAAGAAATTAAAAACCATATTAAATCCGTAGGATTATGGACGAATTAGAATTATTAAAGAAAGATTGGAATGCCACGAGCAACGACTTTCAGACCTATGACGATGCCGACTTGTATAGAATGAGTCACAGAAAATCGTCTTCCATTGTTAAAACATTGTTCTATATCAGTGTTGGCGAATTGCTTTTTTGGGTGCTTTTAAATTATGTTCCCATGCTATTCTTTGATACGTTTAGAGAACGTATGGAGGAGTTAATGCACGACAATCTCTATGTTGGATTAAGCATTTTTGGGTATTTAGTTATTGGCGTTTTTGCCTTTCTTTTATGGAAATCGTACAAGTCAATTTCGGTTACCGATAGTTCAAAAAAACTGATGGAGAGTATTCTCAACACTCGAAAAATCATTAAATACTACGTACTGTATAATTTGGTGGTTATTCTAATTTCCATACCGTTTAGTGTGTATTCGGGCTTGCAAGAAGATGCGGATTTAGCGGAGAAAGTAGCAAGTTTTGATTCCGGACAACTGACCATAATGTACAGCGTGATTATCGGGTTTACAGCGATTTTCTTAGTGCTGGTCTGGTTATTCTATAAATTGATTTACGGAATATTGATTAACCGTTTAAATAAGAATTACGCAGAATTAAAGAAGATTGAGGATTAAAACACAAAGACTAACAACTATCCAAGTCGCTTTGATTTTTGGAGTGCCATTACTTCTATTTTCAATTCTATGGATACTTACCAAATCAGCTTTATTCAATTCTGAAAACCAGCTTTTATCCATAGCAATCTCAGCAGATGTTCTGTTGACCGTTCCATTGATTTATTTCTTATCTATCAGAAAAACAAAAATTCCTAGAATAAGTGTTGTTCCCATCACTATTATCGGTTTACTCATTGGTTATGTCATTTTACCTTTGGAGCAACAATTATATTTAAACCTCTTTAAAGCTTGGGCGCTTCCGGTTATAGAAGTTGGAGTAGCCTCATGTATTATATTCAATGTTTATAAGACATTGAAGGGTTTTAAAAAGGAAAAACAAACTGGACTCGATTTCTATGACGCCTTAAAAGCAGTTTGTGAAAAATCCCTGCCAAAGGCTGTCGTGCCTTTTTTAATTACAGAAATCTCAGTGTTTTATTATGGGTTTTTATGCTGGAAGGGTCCCAAATTAAAAGATAATCAGTTTACGTATCATAAAGATTCTGGTAAACCAACGTTGCTCATGGCATTGATTTTCCTGATTGCTGTGGAAACTTTTGCGCTTCACTTACTAATCGCAAAATACAGTACCGTCAGCGCTTGGATTTTAACAGGGTTGAGTATCTATTCTGGTATTCAAATTCTTGGATTTTTAAAATCAATTTACCAACGGCCAATTACGATTGATGATGATAAGGTGTATCTGAATTATGGTATTATGAAATCCACCATCATTCCTCTAAGAGACATTGCCTCTATTGAATTATCCACAAAAGATTTTGATGAAAAATCCGAAATCAAAAAGTTTTCATTTCTAGGAAGTTTAGAAGGTCATAACATCATACTTCACTTGTCCGAAGAACATAAAATGACTGGTTTGTACGGCACTTCCAAAACTTATAAAGGTTTGGCTTTGCACGTGGATGAAAAAGTAGCTTTTAAGGCATTTATAGAACACAAAATAAAGTGTGAGTAAAGCTTAAAGGCGCGAAGCGGAAATTTCAAAACACAAATACCAAATTCCAAAATGTTTTCGCGCAAAGACGTTAAGAGGAAACTATTAGTTAAATATGATTCGTAAAATCATACAAAAATCTCATACCTAATGCTTCACACCTAATTTTAGACACTTTACACTAAAAACTTAATACTGAAAGACTGCTAACTGCCTACTAAAACACTGCCAACCGAAACTACCAATCCCGCAACTCCTGATTCAGTTTCTCCTTCTCAGCCAACTCGTCTTGCGGAATGACCTTTAAAAATGATGGATGTTGCTCAATGGCATATTCAATCTTTTCTACGATTTCAGCAATGCTTTCATTGTCGTAATCAATGTCCAGAGGTTCTTTAACTTCAAAAGATTGGTAGATATTCTTCTTTTTAATCCGAAGGCCCTTTTTATCAAACGAACGTCTAAAGCCATCAATAACAATTGGCACGACTAAGGGTTTATATTGTTTAATGATATGTGCGGTTCCTTTTCTAATCGGTTTAAAAGGTGTGGTGGTTCCTTGAGGAAATGTAATCACCCAACCATCATCCAAGGCTTTCTTGATGGCTGTGATATCGCTCATCTTTACTTGACGGTTCACATCCTGCCCTTTAGAACGCCAAGTACGCTCAATACTAATAGAACCTGTATAGGCAAATATCTTTGGTATTAAACCAGACTTCATAGTCTCCTTGGCCGCTACGTAATAGATGTTCAGCTTGGGATTCCAGAGATAGCCAACATTTTTAATATTATCTAATCGCCCACTAAGACTCGCGTTAAAGACATGAAACATGGCAATAACATCCGCAAAATAAGTTTGGTGGTTAGAGATAAACAATACATTGGTATCCGGAAGGTTCTTAATAATTTCAGATCCTTCAATCTGTAATTCATTAAAGCCTCTAAAGCGTCGGTGTGTCGCTATACCGAGGATTCTTATGAGCCATTTTTTGACGAAAAGTATATGTCCGAAAGGATTTTCTTTGAATAATCCCATAGTTGATTTCAGAAAGTTAGAACTACAAATGTAGCAAAAGCCACTAGTTTAAAAGACCTCATTTAACAAGAGTTTTAATTCACTTAGCATCATGGCCGTTGCGCCCCATACCACATAACCGTTCAATTTTAGCGCTGGGACTTCAATATCAACATTATAACTTGTCGGTACTTTAGTAAAAATGATTGCCTTATCGTCTAAAAAGTCAGCAAGTTTTACTTCAATCAATGCCTCTACTTCGTCATCTTGCCTTATAAAACTTGGCGTTTCTTCGCAATACCCAATGAAAGGATGTACTAAAAAATTACTTGGTGGAATGTATAAAGGACTCATAGCTTTAACCATGGTAACGGAATCCATGGCAACACCAACCTCCTCTTCCGTCTCACGTAGAGCCGTCATTTCTAAACCCGTATCATCATCTTCCACTTTACCCCCAGGAAATCCCACTTGTGCGGAATGAACACCTTTGTAGGTCTTCCGCAATATCAAAATAAGATAGGTCTCTTCATTTTTAGGATAGAACAAGGCCATCACTGCCGCTTTCTTGGCTGTCTTTCGTTTGGCCTTCATCTGCTCGGCCAACTTTAAACGATAGGGTGGCGATAGTTTTGCATGCGCTTGTTCGCCCAAAAGCGGAACATTTTTTACTTTTACGATATTAGTTACAAATGCACTAAACTCCATTTATGAGGCTCTACGTTTTATTAATTTTTCTTTTACTTCTGAATTGTGAAGATAAACAATCCAAAAGCAACCAAAATACCAAAGTGCAAGATTCCGTTGCCGTCAAATCTGAAAAAGCTACAGCAACAAACAAGGCCAAAAAACGAGAATACCCTAAGCTCACAGACAAAAATGCTATGGATTTCTTTTTAGAGTACGAGAAGGAAAATCCTGAAACCAAAGTACGACTCACCACAGATTACGGCACAATTGATTTAGAATTATATACCGAAACCAAATTTCACCGCGCAAATTTTATTTACCTTACTAAGCAAGGCTATTTTGATGGCACGCAGTTTTACCGAGTGGTAAAGAATTTTGTCATCCAAGGCGGTAGTAGCGATGATTTTAAAATCACCAAAAAGCGAAAGCGTATTGGCCGTTACCTTTTACCCACCGATGCCAGACACGGGTTTACCCATAGTCGTGGCACCTTATCTACGCCAAACGCCACCATTGACAATCCGTATAAATTAGCGTCACCATATCAATTTTTTATTGTGCAACAGCCAGGCGGTGCATCTTTCTTGGATGGCGATTACACCATTTTTGGCCGTGTTATTGATGGTATGGATACAGTGGATAAAATCAACGCTGTACCAACGGACGAAGGCGAATGGCCTCTAAAGAATGTGTATATCTGGAAAGCAAAAATTATAGATTAAATTATATCAATAAGAATTTAAAATTTTTGTAAAGCTAGTTACACTACGCTTCATCCTTATACAAACTCGGCAAACTGATTTGAAGCTTAACGGCTAAAAGTCTAACTACAATGACGACCAATCCGGCTATCACGAAAATAATGTTGGTATCCGCAGTCAATTCGCGAAGCAAAAAATAGGTGAAGCCTCCAAGAATACAGGCTGTAGCATATACTTCTTTTCTGAAAATCACAGGGATTTCATTACACAAAATATCCCGAATCACACCCCCGAAGCAAGCGGTCATAGTTCCTAGTGCAATGCATAAAATGGGATGAATCCCAGCGACAATGCCTGTTTCTATTCCAACTACGGTAAATAATCCGATACCAATAGTGTCAAACAAAAACAAGGATGTTCTGAGGTATGACAATCGCTTTCGGAATACGACAGCAAACAAGGTAGAGCCAAGTATCACATAAACTATGGTCATATTTCGCATCCAAGACACGGGTTCTATACCAATCATCACATCGCGTAAGGTGCCACCGCCAACTGCTGTAACAAAGGCAATAATCAAAACCCCAAAGGGGTCCATTCGTTTTTTTAGTGCAACCAAAACACCCGAAATGGAAAACGCAATGGTTCCCAAAATATCAATGACATCAAAAAACATAAGTTATAATTGTTGGGTGTAGTAGTTATAATCTGAAATGACCTTCGCCACAAAATCCGTTGCGTTTTCTTTGGCTTCAATCTTCATCACCTTTTCGAGACGTTGGGCAATATTCAGAATAACATTATGGTTGCCACGTCTTACCGCTTTGGTGTATAGTGACTTTATAGTTTGCATATCAGCATCGTTCAACACGGTAACTTGGCTGTATGTTGGCACATAATTTAAAGGCACCTCCTTCATAATGGTATCGTTGATGGTGACTTTTTTACGTTCGCTAATGACCGTCGTTCCTGCCGCCATATCGCCCAAACGTTGTCCGTTACCCTTAATCAAAATAGTCAGTACGGCACAGCCACCTGTTGTAATGACAACATCTACAATTCTAAGAATCCATCTGATGAAGTAATTGGCAAAACTTGGTTTAGAACCATCTAATTTTACCACTCTGGTACGTTGCACATATTTTCCAACGGTTTGCCCATTCCAGAACGTTTCAAGCAGGACATAGTAGAGAAACGCTGGTAAAGACACCAACAAATAAATGGCCCAAGTGTCTCTCATGTCCAAATCTAAAGACACCAATAACAAAATACTGGCAATGAGATAAAATAGAATAATCAAACTGTCAATAATGTATCCCAAAAGCCGATCGCCGATATCAGCGGCATTTTGTGTTATCCCTACATTTTGGGCAGTTTCTATTTGGAATTCATTCATATTTTCTTTTCTTTGATTACCTAAAAAACAGGCTATGCGCGAAGCGGCTTTCGTAAAGCAAAATAAAGATAAATGGTTAGAATTTGAAAGCGTCTTAGCAAATAAAACCCATTTAGACCCCGACCAACTTTCGGACTTGTACATAGAAATTACTGACGACCTCAGCTATGCCAAAACCTTTTATCCTGGCAGTAACACGGAACGTTACGTAAATCAACTATCGTCTAATGCGCATCAGCGTATTTACAAAACAAAGCGTGAGCCAAAAAATAGATTGATTTCCTTCTTTAAAACAGAGTTTCCGCTCATGTTCTATAGTCATCATAGAGAACTACTTATTGCGTTTTTAACCTTTGCCCTATTTGTCATTGTAGGTGCGTATTCCGCCGCCAATGATGGCGATTTTGTGCGTAGCTTTCTTGGTGATGGGTACGTTAACATGACTTTGGAAAACATTGAAAAAGGCGACCCCATGGGGGTTTATAAAGAACAGGGCGAATTTAATATGTTCTTAGGCATTACCCTTAATAATATAAAAGTGGCGCTTATGGCTTTCGGCTATGGCATTATGCTCGGTGTGGGCTCATTATACATCATGATGCAAAACGGTATTATGCTGGGGAGTTTTCAATATTTCTTTTACGAGCAAGGCTTACTTTGGGAATCTGCACGAACCATTTGGATTCACGGCACTATTGAAATTTCAGTCATAATCATTGCAGGCTGTGCAGGTTTGGTGATGGGAAATGGTATATTATTTCCGGGCACCTATCCTCGATTAGACTCATTTGTAAGAGGTGTTTTTAATGGGCTAAAAATTGTGGTGAGTACGGTACCGCTATTTATCGTTGCCGGCTTTTTGGAAGGTTACGTGACCCGCCATACAGAAATGCCCGACTGGTTAGCCATACTGATTATAGCCAGCTCATTGGCACTCATTTTATGGTATTATGTGTTTTACCCCATAAAATTGCATAAGCGTATGGAGAAAGAAAGCCAGACTACCGAATTTATTGAATTACACCAACTAGAAACAGCATGAGAAACTATATAGAATTTAAAAAACAGCGCGATTTCGGGACGATACTCTCAACCACCTTTGGGTTTATTAGAAATGAATTCAAACCATTGATGCGCGCTTTGATGCAAATTGCAGGACCAGCCATTTTACTGTTCTTATTCGCTTTGGCATTGTATACCTACAGTGCTGGGGATGCCTTTAACTTTGATGTCAACGACCCAGACCCATTTAGTGTATTTGGAGATGGAATGATATTCATTGCATTAATTGCTTACGCTATAACTGCAGTGGTTGCTTATATTTTATCAGAGGCAACAATCCTTTTCTATATTAAATCGTATGTAGACAATAAGGGTGCGGTAGATATGACCGAAGTCAAGCGCAATGTATACGGTGCATTTTGGGGATTTTTCGGATTGGGCATATTGAAAGGGATTACCGTATTTTTTTCACTATTACTATGTATACTTCCTGTATTTTATGCCATGGTCCCAATGACTATTGTATTTAGTATTTATGTGTTTGAGCGTCGCAGAGGTGCAACAGACTCCTACAGTCATAGTTTTTATTTGGTTAATGAAGATTTTTGGTTGGCCTTAGGAACTATTATCGTCCTAGGTCTTATCTTCTATGCCTTAAATATGGTTATTGCTATACCAACCGTGATATACACTTACGCCAAAATGGGGATTTTCTCAGGGGAAATAGACCCTGCTAATTTTGATACGTTTACAGACCCATTTTATATTCTGCTAAACGTTGTCGGCACGTTATTTCAATTCCTATTAAGCTTTATTATTACAGTTGGTGGTGCTGTCATCTATTTCCACCTTAATGAAAAGCGCAACTTTACCGGGACTTACGAAAGCATTAGTAATATTGGAGGCCATATAGAAGACTAGATGCTGAGACTCACCCTCGTTTTATGTTTTGTTTGCCTTGTCCAATTCAGTTTTGGTCAAGACACCCTGCAATCCCAATATTACGATACCGAGACTTTTGTAGCACCCGAGATTTCTGAAGACGACCTAAAAAACTATAAAGCTGATGATGACTTTAACTACGTTGAAGTTGAGCCGGAAGACAACCTTTGGACCAAATTTAAACGCTGGCTCAGAAACATATTAACCCGATTTTGGGAAGCTATTTTCGGCGTAGGTACGGCTGAAGGATTCCTATACTTCATGCTAAAAGTTGTCCCGTGGATTCTATTGGCTCTGCTCCTATTTCTGCTGATTAAATTTTTCCTACGAGTCAATTCCAACAATGCCATGACCCTCAGCCGAAATAAAGGCTCTATTTCACTGTCTGAAGAGGAAGAAATAATTAAAAACGAAGACATCCCAGCATTAATCAAGGAGGCCATCAATCAAAATAATTTTAGACTGGCGATTCGGTATTACTATTTGTTAAGTTTGAAGAAACTCTCCGAAAACGAAACCATAGAATGGCAACCACAGAAAACAAATTCTGATTATTTGAATGAGATTGAAACGCCACTCCTAAAAACCCATTTTAAAAATATCACACGGATTTATGATTATGTGTGGTATGGCGAGTTTGAAGTAAACGCCCTAAAGTTTGAAACTTTGAAACTGCCTTTTTTAACCCTTCAAAATGATATAAAGTCCTGATGAGTAAAAAAGGAAAACTCTATATCGCCCTGGCTAGCCTTGTTATTCTAGGTCTTGTGTTTGCAGAAGTGACCAAACCGAAACCCATTAATTGGTTTCCCTCGTATACTACACATCATAAAATTCCTTTTGGTTCTTATGTCTTTAAGGAACAGTTAGAACGGCTTTCTGACCAAGTACAAACCGTAGACCGTCCACCGTTTGAATATTTACGGAACAATGATATCTCCGGCACCTATGTATTCTACAACAATGGTGTTTCCTTTGATGATGCCGAACTGGAAATCCTGCTCAACTGGACTGCTAAAGGGAACACACTATTTGTAGCATCGGGCGATATAGGCTATCAACTTATGGATACCTTGAATTTGGATACTAGTGTTATCAATACTTTCAATAATTTCAACAATCAGTATCAGGTAAAATTGGCTAACCCCAACCTAGACAAAAACACAACCTATGTCTTCGATAAGGCGAATTTTCTCTATCATTTCACGGATATTGATTCGTCACAGACCAAGATTATTGGTTTGGTTGACAAATATTCGGATTCGTTGGGTATGGAACAACCGTTGGCCAATGCTATAAAACAGCCTTTTGGCGATGGTAACATTATATTGAGTACGTTTCCGCAAGCCTTTACCAACTATTTTATGCTGAATTCGCCCAATCAAGATTATACGGCTGGCTTGCTGTCATACATCAATTTAGACGCGCCTATTTATTTAGATGCGCATTACAAATCGGGCAAAAAGTTCTACACCTCGCCCATGTATCTGTTTTTAAATAACCGCTATCTCAAATGGGCATATTACATGGCATTGATTGGTGTTTTGTTCTATATCATTTTTGAAGGACGACGCAAACAACGGGCGATTCCGGTGGTAAAACCATTGACCAATCAGACGATTGCCTTTACTCGCACGATTTCAGACATGTATTACCAAAGCAGTAAGCATAAGAAAATTGCAGAACATAAGATTCAACATTTCTTGGAGTACATTCGGAATGTGTTTCATCTTCAAACGTCGCAAATCGATGCATCATTTTTGAAGAACCTCGCTTCCCGAAGCAACAATTCTTTGGAAGACACCGAGCATTTATTTCAATTTATATCGGACATTCAGAATAATCAAACTATAAATAACATACAACTAGAACGGCTCAACAGCCTTATAGAAACATTTAAATCCCATAACACATGGAAAACGAGTTAGAACAAAATGATGGTTTAAATTTTGACAATCGCATTAATCTAGATGGATTAAAAACTGCGGTAGAAAACATTAAAGCCGAGATGAAAAAAGTCATCGTTGGACAAGACAATTTTGTGGAATTGCTCATTGTAGCACTATTCGCGGATGGTCACGTCCTTATTGAAGGTGTTCCCGGTATTGCGAAAACTGTGACTGCGAAGTTGTTTGCAAAGGTGTTGAAAACAGATTTTAGCCGTATTCAGTTTACGCCAGATTTAATGCCGAGTGATGTTTTGGGAACTTCTGTGTTGAATATGAAGACTTCGGAGTTTGAATTCAATAAAGGTCCTATTTTTTCTAACATTGTATTGATTGATGAAATCAACCGTGCGCCAGCCAAGACCCAGGCCGCATTGTTTGAAACTATGGAGGAACGCCAAGCCACAGTAGATGGTACAACTTACAAATTTGAAGCGCCGTTTATGGTCTTGGCCACCCAAAACCCGATTGAGCAAGAAGGGACTTACGCCTTACCTGAAGCGCAATTAGACCGTTTTATCTTTAAGATTAAGGTCGATTATCCGTCAGTAGAGGAAGAAATCGAAATTATAGCCTCTCATCACGAGCGTAAAGGGAAAGCACCGCAAACCTTAATCAATCCTATTTTAGATACGGCCTCGCTTGAAGATTATAAGCATAAAACACAATCGATTATCGTTGAAGAAAAGATCATCAAATACATTGCGGAATTGGTTTCTAAAACCAGAAACCATCCGCATTTATATTTAGGAGGTTCGCCGAGAGCATCCATTGCTATTTTAAATACGGCCAAAGCTTTCGCCGCCATTAACGGTCGGGATTTTGTCACACCAGAAGACGTAAAACGCGCCTTGAATCCAGTTCTAAATCACAGAATGATACTTACGCCAGAGCGAGAAATGGAAGGAATGAATACGGAAAATGTGGTGGAAATGATTGTGCAATCGGTGGAGGTACCGCGCTAGTCATCAGTTTACAGTCGCAGTAGGCAGTCATTCTAAATAAAAAAATGAAATTCTTAAAATCGTTATACATCCATAAACAGTTCTATTACTATATAGGGCTGGCATCGCTATGCTTTTTAGTATCGTATTGGGTGCCCGTATTTTTTACGGTGGCTTGTATAGTGGTTTTAATTTTGGTAGTGTTGTTCATTTTAGATTTAAGTTTGCTTTACGGCAAAACAGACCGATTTAAGGCAAGACGTTTATTACCAGACAAGTTTTCAAACAGTGATCCTAATCCAGTTCCGATTTCATTAATTAATCGCTATGGTTTTAAAACCCATGTTGATGTCATTGATGAATTACCAAAGCAATTTCAGAAGCGTGATTTCTCATATCAAGTCAACATTGCGCCACAACAGTACCATGATTTTCAGTATTTGGTAAGACCTGTTGACCGTGGCGAATATGTTTTTGGACACTTAAATGTTTACGTCTCTTCGCCTTTAAAAATGGTAAAACGAAAATACCAGTACCAAAAAGACCAGATGGTGATGGTCTATCCGAGTATCATTCAGATGCAGAAATACGATTTCTTGGCGATTAGTAACCATTTAACAGAATTTGGCTTTAAAAAGATTCGCCGTATTGGACATACTTCGGAATTTGAACAGATTAAGGAATACGTTAAAGGTGATGATTTTAGAACCGTAAACTGGAAAGCGACAGCCAAAGTTGGACAGTTGATGGTCAATCAATATCAGGATGAAAAATCACAACCCATTTATTCTATTATAGATACGGGACGTGTAATGAAAATGCCGTTTAACGAACTGAAGCTTTTAGATTACGCTATTAATTCGGCCTTAGCCTTTAGCAATGTGGCTTTGAAAAAGCATGATAAAGTCGGGCTATTATCCTTTTCAAAACAGATTGAAACGTTCCTGCCAGCCGTCAATAAAATCACCTATCTCAACAAAATATTAGAGACCTTATATAATATTGATACACAATTTTCTGAAGCCGACTTTGGCTTACTCTACGCGCAACTAAAACGGAAGGTAACACAACGTAGTTTTTTGTTTCTCTACACCAATTTTGAACATATAAGTGCCTTAAAACGGCAGTTGCCTTATCTCCAGGCGATTTCAAAAAAACACATGTTAGTCGTGATATTGTTTAAGAATACGGAATTGGACACACTTATTGAAACCAATGCAGAAGACCTTCAAACCATCTATCATAAAACTATTGCGGAGAAATTTGCTTTTGAAAAACGATTGATGGTTAAAGAACTTCAGAAATACGGTATTCAGTGTATTCTTACTGCACCTGAGGATTTGACGATTAATACCATCAACAAGTATTTGGAGATTAAGGCGCGAGGTTTGTTATAGGTTTTCCAATTACCGACTACAGACTACCTACTAAACTACAATTCATCCTTCAAAATTTACAACTCGGTCAGAACGATTTAGTGAAACTAGGAATCTGTCGCATCTTTGAAGCATCAATCAAGACAAACAGATTTTAATAACACAAAAACCACAACATTATGAAAAATTTAATCTTAACCATCGCCTTAGTCGTTTCTAGTTTAATGGGATTTGCCCAAGACACGAGAACTATCACTGTAACCGTAGACAATGTCGTCAGTAATGAAGGAAAAGTATCCTTTGCATTGCATACCAAAGACACTTTTATGAAAGCCGCACCTGTTGCCACTGCTGAAAGTAAAATTGAGGACGGTAAAGTATCCATCACGTTTGAAGATGTTGCTCCTGGAGAATACGCTATCATTGCCTTGCATGATGCCAATGAAAATGATAAAATGGATTTTCAACCAAACGGAATGCCAAAGGAAAACTACGGAACGTCCAATAACGTGATGAGCTTTGGCCCACCACAGTATGATGATGCCAAGTTCATTATATCAGATAAAGATTTAGACCTTAAGATTAGGTTCTAGTCATAACAATTCAATCAATCAAAAATCAATAAGAAAAGTCGCTATATGCGACTTTTTTTATGACATATCAAAACATATTTCGATAGGTTTTATAAATCGGTTTTTGTAATTTTATAGTCTAATTGAATTACCCATGACTATTACACAACTTAAATACGCGCTAGCGATAGCCGAACACCAAAACTTTACTAAGGCTGCGGAAAAATGCTTTGTTACCCAACCGACGCTAAGTACCCAAATTCAAAAGCTTGAAGACGAATTAGATGTCCTCATTTTCGACCGTAGCAAAAAACCTATTGCATTAACGGACGTTGGGCGAAAGATTGTGTATCAGGCGCGGAATATTGTAAATGAAGCAGATAGAATTCAGGACATCGTGGACCAACAAAAGGGGTTTATTGGCGGGGAGTTTCGTTTAGGTATCATTCCGACCGTAATGCCAACCTTACTTCCTATGTTTTTAAAGAACTTCATCAAGAAATATCCTAAGGTAAAACTTAAGATTGAAGAGTTAACCACAGAGGAAATCATGACGCGCATCAGTGATGGCCATCTAGACGCTGCCATTGCTGCAACACCGTTGGAGAGTGACAATATTAAGGAACGTGTGCTGTATTACGAGCCTTTTGTGGCTTACATTCCCGACCATCATCATTTAAAAGATAAAGAAAAATTAAAGGTCGAAGATTTAGACCTCAACGATATTCTTTTGTTAGAAGATGGTCATTGTTTCCGTGACGGCGTTATGAATTTATGCAGAACCATAGATGAAACGGCCGAAGACCACTTTCAGTTGGAAAGTGGCAGCATAGAAACGTTAATAAAACTGGCTGATGAAGGTATGGGCATGACACTTCTACCCCATTTACATACTCTGGATATCAGCGATAAAATGAAGCAGAATTTAAGACAGTTTGAAGAGCCTTCCCCAGCACGGGAAGTCAGTATTATTTATCATAAGAGTGAATTAAAGATGCAGATTATTGACGCACTCTTTAATGAAATCTCTGGAATCATAAGAGGCGCCATTGCCTTTAGTAATGTGAAGATTATCAGCCCGATTTCCAGGTAGATATACGGAAGGAGTTTTAAACTACAATTATTTTAGAAGATTTTTACAAGGTTCGCTCCTGAAGCGTCATTAAGAATTACACAAAAGCGTGATGTGGTAATCTTTTAAAGTCAATTTTCAATAAATAATGAGATCACCACGGCGCTCTTTACAATCACTTCTTGCGATGACGTTCTTAGGACTATAAACTAAAAATAGCGACCGTGGGTCGCTATTTTTTATGCTTTTAGGTAAATTAGACATTGATTGAGTTCAGGATTTTGATGTACCAAACTTTGAATAAAAATTCTTAGTTCTTCTAATTCATAAGGTAATAAGCGTCTTACGGCTTTTTGAACCTCCTTACAGAATAATGTAGCATCAAAACTAACCTTTCTAAGTACAGTTTTAGTGTACTCAAACATTGCTCTCGCCATAGTTATTATAGGTTTAGTTAAAAAGGGTAAAGTATGGAATAGGCACTTATGGTTTTAATTCATCTTAAATATATAAAAAAAAGCGATTGTTTAATTCTAAGGCTTCAAAGTTTAACACAGGATTATGTTAATAAATACGACCTAAAACCGATTATCCCCATCCAACAAATCACCTAATCCACCGAGAATACTGCCTTCTCCTCTATCCTTTCCACCGCCGCGTGGTGCTGTTGCCAACACACGACCAGCCAATCTGCTAAATGGCAAAGATTGAACAAACACGGTTCCCGGTCCTTCCAACTTTGCAAAAAACAAGCCTTCACCTCCAAAAACAGTGTTTTTAAAACCACCTACAAACTCAATATCATAATTGACATCTTGCGTAAAGCCAACGATACATCCCGTATCTACCCGTAAAGTTTCGCCTGGTTCTAAAACACGCTTAGCCATGGTACCTCCGGCATGGACAAAGGCCATACCATCGCCTTCCAATTTTTGCATAATGAAGCCCTCACCTCCAAACAAACCACGCCCCAGTTTTTTACTGAATTCTATACCAACACTTACACCTTTTGCGGCGCAGAGAAAGGCATCTTTTTGACAAATGAATTTACCGCCAAATTCAGTGAGGTCTACAGGTATAATTTTTCCGGGATATGGCGATGCAAAAGAAACGCTACGCTTACCAACAAGATTATTGTAAAAGGCAATCATGAATAAGCTCTCGCCTGTGAGTATGCGTTTTCCGGCACCAAGGATTTTGCCCAGAAAACCAGAATCTTTTTGAGAACCGTCCCCAAAAATAGTTTCCATTTTTATACCATCGTCCATCATCATAAAGCTTCCTGATTCCGCGATGACACCTTCTTGTGGGTCTAATTCTATTTCTACGAATTGCATTTCTTCGCCGTAGATGCGATAGTCGATTTCATGTGACGTCATTTTTTAAAAATTTATTTGATTAATATTTTGATTGACTGTTTATATGTAATGAAGTTTGAAGAATTGTTACAACCAATATAAATTTCATGAACTAAATTCCAAATTCCAAGGCATGCTGAAGTTGTCTCACGCAAAGTCGCAAAGACTCATCCGAAAAATTCCAAAATCAAAATTCCAAAATCCAACCCTTATGATATTCGCTACTGCAAACTGCGACTGAATACTTCGACTCTACACTTTACACTAGAATTACGATTTCACTTTAAGCGTCCATTCAAAATTAAAATCCGAAACTTCGATGCCTTCTTCATTAGTGCCTTTAGCATTGAGCCAAACGGTTTGTCCTTCATTGGTTGCTATGGCTTTGGTGATGGCGTCGTCAATTTTATGACCCTCGGTGCATTGAAATATAATTCGGCCCGTAGCTTTTTTAGAAAATGATGCATTGTTATTGGCAACGAGCATCGAGACTTTTTTACCACTTTCGCGAATCTTTTTCATCACCAATGCGCCTGTTGTCAACTCTGCGGCCATACCTTGAACGGCCCAAAACATAGAATTAAATGGATTCTGATTTATCCAACGATGTTTAACGCTTACGGTGCACGTATCATCTGAAAGTGCTGTTGTTCTTACCCCACAGAAATAAGCGGCAGGTAGTTTAAACATCAGGTATTTATTGAGTTTGGAAGGTGTTATGGTCATTGTCATATCTATTTGTAAGGCTAAAAATAGACCATATATTCAAGATTATCCAATGTTAATAAAATGTTAATTTATGGTACTATGTTTTGCATAATACCTTTTTTTAGATATATATTTGCATAAGAAACTATTATATTCTTTTTCAACCATGCCAGATAACCACCAAAAAAACATCGCCACGTTTATTCATTTATCGACGTTTTCGAGATTCTTAATTCCGTTTGGGAATTTTATTGGCCCTATTGTTTTGTGGGTAGCGAATAAAGACAAATCAGAATTTGTGGACCAACATGGTAAACAGGCCATTAATTTTCAGATTAGTATTTTGCTTTATGCCTTGATTATTGGGACCATTTCAATTCCATTTTTTATTTTCAAGTTTTTTCACGGTATTGACTTTATCGATTTTAATGGTTTTGACAATTTCCATCTTAACATAGGAAAACCTTCCCCTCTACTTTATATCGGAGGTGGTCTGGGTATTCTGGCCTTTTTGGGTTTCCTGTTGGAATTGGTTTTTATTATAAAAGCAAGCCTTTCGGCACGAGACGGCAACACCTATACCTATCCATTGACTATTCAATTTTTAAAATAACCGAAGTCCTATTCCGACAAAACTATGAACCCTTCAAAAAACATAATGAATCTTAAGTATATCGTTATCTGCCTATTGGCGGTAGTGTTGACTTTTTTGCTCCATGAAGGTGCGCATTATCTCACAGGTACACTTTTGGGTTACGATATGGAAATGACATTGAATTCGGTAAGTTTAGCTGAAGGTCAGAGTTATAGTGAGCCATGGCATCAACAAGCGGTAAGCATTGCTGGACCTGTTTTTACGATGCTTCAGGCTGTTGTGGTTTACAAATTGTTAAGCACATCTGGCTCAGTATTATGGTATCCGTTTCTGTTTATTACGGCATTAATGCGATTGATGGCCAGTGTTATCAGTTACATTGGGATGCCAAACGACGAAGCACGGGTTAGCTCTTGGCTTGGAATTGGTAAAATGACGCTTCCTGTGATAGTCACGCTATTGTTAATTACACTTAGTATTCAAGCATCACGACAACATTTAATTCCCGTAAAGACCAATGTTTTTACATTCATAATTCTAAGTATTGGCATTACAGGACTGGTCTATTCAAATCAATATTTATCGACATAAAAATCATCAATCAATCAAATACTCAATCAAATCAATCAACCAATCAATGAGCTGAGACTATCCCGATGGACTGTCGGGATGGCTTCAGTTCAATCAAAAAACGAACAGTTTAAAAAATTAAAAATCAAGGTCTAACATGAAGATAGAAAACACAAAAGCACAAATGCGTAAAGGCGTGTTGGAGTACTGTATCCTCTCCATTTTAAAGGATGAAGATGCGTACGTCGCAGAGATTCTCGGCACGTTGAAGGACGCTAAAATGCTTGTTGTAGAAGGAACGATTTATCCGCTATTGACAAGATTAAAAAACGCCGGCCTCCTCAACTACCGTTGGGAGGAATCCACCTCGGGACCGCCACGCAAGTATTACGGGCTTACCGAAACCGGAAAATTATTTCTCAATGAATTAAATGGTACTTGGAGCGATCTCCAAAACGCCGTTAACCTAGTAACCAGCACAAAAACTACCAAATAATGAATAAAACAGTCAATATAAATTTAGCAGGTGTATTTTTTCACATAGATGAAGATGCATTCTTGAAGTTACAGCGCTATCTTGAGGCTATAAAACGTTCATTTACTGACTCTCAAGGACGGTCGGAAATTATTGCCGACATCGAAGCTCGTATTGCAGAACTCTTTAGCGAGCGTATACAAAATGATAAACAAGTGGTCAACTCTAGTCTTGTAGACGAGGTGATTACCATTATGGGACAGCCGGAAGACTATTTGGTCGATGACGAAATTTTTGAAGACGAGCCACAAGCTAGCAGACAAAGACGTCCTCAAGGCTCAAGCAAAAAGTTATACCGAGATACGGACAACTCCTATATTGGTGGTGTATCGTCTGGATTATCACATTACTTGGGTATAGACATGGTTTGGGTACGTCTCTTATGGATACTCTTAGCATTAGGCTCTGGCGGTACATTTATCCTCATCTATTTGCTGTTTTGGGCTTTAGTGCCTGAAGCACGAACTACGTCTGAAAAATTGACGATGACGGGCGACCCGGTGAATATCAGTAACATCGAAAAAAAAATTAAAGACGGATTTGATTCGGTTTCAGATTCGGTAAAGAATGTCGATTTTAAAAAGCATGGTGACCGTATAAAAGAGGGGTTTGACCAAGTGTCCGATAATATATCGGATGCGGCGAAGAAAGTAGATTTTCAGAAGCAGAGTGACCGATTAAAATCCAACTCTAAAAACTTCTTTGATACTTTTGGGGATGTCTTACTGTTTTTCCTGAAGCTGTTTGCCAAGTTTATCGGTGTGATTCTTATCATTACAGGTATCAGTGCTTTAATAGGGCTTATTGTTGCCTTTTTTACCGTAGGAATTACCAATGCCGTACATTTCCCAGGCTGGGATTTTGTTGAAGCTTCCAATATGGCCAACGTCCCAATTTGGCTAATGTCAACGCTGTTGTTCTTTTTGGTTGCCATTCCTTTTTTCTTTGTCTTTTACATAGGATTACGCATTTTGGTCAACAATTTGAAATCCATCGGCAATGTGGCAAAGTTCGCATTGCTGGGCGTATGGTTGATGGCGCTAATTGGCATCATCGTTATCGGCGTAAAACAGGCTACGGAACGTGCCATTGATGCGTCTAGCGTTAGTGAATCTTATCTCGACATTAAACAAGGCGATACACTTAACCTAAAAATGGTGACCAACAGAAATTACAGTCGTAATTTTTATAGAAATTCGCACGGCTATCACATCACTAGAGATGATAATAATGAAAAGATAATTTCAACTTCTGATTTAAGACTTATTGTTCGCTCTACAACGGATTCTGTAGCACGATTAGAAATTGAAAAAGTGGCCTATGGCAGTAATTTTGACATCGCCAAAGAACGCGCTGACAACATAAATTATAACTATGACTTTGCCAATAACGAATTGGCGTTAGACTCTTATTTAACCACGAATGCCGATAATAAGTTTAGTGACCAACGTGTAGAGTTAATTCTCTATTTACCTGAAGGGTCTTATCTGTATGCTGACGACAACACACGGAGTTTCCATAGAAATTCTAGCTGGTATAATGATATTTTAGACAACGGTCAAGAAGGTCACTATCTAGAAATCATTACTGATGATGTCATTTGCGATACCTGTCCAACCGATGATGATGACGACAGTATTAAGGTAAATATTGACATCAACGGTGATAAAGGCAGTCTCAAAATCAATGGCGAAGATGGCCTAAATATTTCGAGAGATAGCTTAAATATTAGCATCAACGGTGAAGGCTTCAAAGCTGAAGGAACTGATGTAAAAGTAAAAATCAATGACCAGGACGGCGTCAGTATTACTACTGATAGTATTAACCAGTAAGTTATTAGATAATGAAAATACATAATAAAATAAACGTTTATTCAATTATATGCTTTCTGTTTCTAGCGCTATCAGTTAATGCACAGGCCGAAAAGAACTCCGAGTTATATGACACTATAATGTATAACGACAGCCTGTTATTTAATGAAGGGTTTAACAATTGTAAGCTTTCAATGTTTGAAGACCTATTGACTGATGACCTAGAATTTTATCATGATAAATCAGGCGTAGAAAATTCAAAATCTGAATTCCTGAGCTCCATGCAAAATGGTATTTGTAATCCGGCAAACACGGAAAAAATATATCGCTATTTAGTACCAGGACGAAGTGCCGTTTTTCCACTTTACGATAACGGAAAACTATACGGAGCCCTGCAAAATGGTACGCACTTTTTTTCGCAAAAGCGTAATATAACTTTTGAAGAGAGTAATAACTCTGCTTTGTTTTCCCACTTGTGGCTATTAGAAAATAAGTCTTGGAAGCTAAAGCGTGTTTTAAGCTATAATCATATATCTAAAGATGTTCAAACGGATACTGAATCTGTTTCAGTTTCAATGGAACTATTAGAATCCTATACTGGGCATTACGTAGCTCCGAAATCTGGAGACGTGCACATTTATCTCAATGAAAAGGATTTAACCCTAAAAGCAGGACAAATGAATTCTGTGATTAAGGCATCATCCGAATCGATATTTTTTCATCAACAAGCACCTTTAACTTTTGAATTTATAACAACTGAAAGTGGCGACGTAGAAAAGATGATTGTACGCGAAAATGGAAACATCGTGGAAGAAGCCATAAAACAATAATTCAAACCATCAATCAATTAAATCAATCATTATGAACACACTAATCAAACTAATTACAGCAACATTACTGTCTATGATGCTACACTCTTGCCAATTCGATATGAATATCAACACAGGCGTGAGTGGAAATGGTACAGTAGTCACTGAAACACGAGAAATAAATTCAGACTTTAACCGAATTTCGGTAAGCCGTGGCTTGGATGTTTACATCACACAGTCTAATATTCCCAACCTTGAAGTGGAAGCCGATGAGAATCTTCATGATATTATAACCACGGAAGTTGAAGGTAATACACTTCGTATATCTGCTTCGGACAATATTAGACGTTCCAAAGCACAAATTGTTCGTGTTAATGTGAAAGACTTAGAAGAAATAAAAGCCACAAGTGGAAGCGATGTATTTTCGGAAACGGTTTTGGTCTACGACGATTTAATCCTGAAAGCCACTGGCGGTGCCGATTTAAATGTTGAAGTGAAAACCAAAAATCTTGAATGCCGTTCCACCAGCGGTAGCGACCTAATTGTCCGTGGTACAACTGTCAATCTTATTGCCGAAGCTACTAGCGGAAGTGATATCAACGCGAAAGATTTAAAAGCCGAAGACTCCAAAGTATCAGCTACAAGCGGTTCGGATATTAGAGTGCATTCGTCTAATTCGCTTAGCGCAAGTGCCACAAGTGGTGCGGATGTTAGGTATTACGGTAATCCTACTACTGTGAAAAAAAGTGACAATTCATTGGGGTCGGTGCGTAAGCAGTGATTTTTAGTCGCAGTTGGCAGTTGGCAGTTGGCGGTAGTGACTTTGGGTGAAGTGACTAAAAAATAAAAACCAATCAATCAAAAAAGCGAAAGCCATTTCAGGGCGTTGAATCACTTTGGGATGGTTTTTGTATATATTTGTTTATTACAAACAGAATATAAGATGAAGCGATATATCATTGGTTTAGTTTTAGTGCTTGGCGCCTTTAGTGTGAGTGATGCACAAGATGAAAAAATTAAGGGCGACCGTAACGTTACGGTGAAGCAGACCTATTTAGATGCCTTTCAGGGTTTGATTATCAGCACGGAGTTGGATATTGATTTGGTCTATAACGCCAAACCTTCCGTTGAAATTGAAGCTGACGACAATCTGCATGATGTTATTGTGTTTGAAGTTTCCGATGGCGTCCTCAGTATTGGTGCCACCAAGCGAATCACTTCAAGACGAAAATTAAACATTACCATAAATTATTCGGAACCCTTGAATCTTATTGAGGTGCATGATAAGAGTGAGTTACATTCCCTTACGTCTTTAGAATTAAATGATGTGGAATTGACCACAACAGGAAACTCCAAAACCTACCTTAACATTAAGGCCAAGAATTTTAAATACACTTCTGAAGGTAAATCTAAAATGCGTCTCAATCTCAGTGCAGATTCCACCGCGATTGTTCTGAGTGATGACAGTAAGCTTGAAGCCTTAATCAATAGTCCATCCGCGACGTATGACCTTTACCAGCGCGCCGATGCCGATATAGAAGGTGATGCTGAAAACGTTTCATTTAGAATAGATAATTCTTCAAATTTCAAAGGAAAAAATTATACCATAATGGTCGCTAGTCTTTTAATTGAAGGCAATAGCGATGCTACGCTTCATGTAGAAGACAGTATAAGTATCAATGCTTCTGGCGATAGTGAAATCTACCTATTTGGTGAACCAAAAATTTCCTTAGATACTTTTACGGGGACTTGTAAGTTGCAGAAGAAGGAGCTTTAAGGTATTCAGTCCGAATTTATTACGAAATAGTTTAGTCTACAGCTTATCTAGTGGGCTTTCAATATTATTCAATGCTTTTTTAGAGACGTGTGTATAGGTTTGCGTTGTTTTAATGCTATTGTGACCTAACAGTTTTTGAATGAATCTTAAATCCGCGCCACTCTCCAATAAATGCGTCGCGTAACTATGACGTAAGCCATGAACCCCAATCTTCTTGTTGATTCCTGCTTTAAGCATTGCTCTTTTAAATATAGCCTGAACGCTTCTTGTACTGTAGGGTCCGCCATATTGTCCTGTAAACAACCATTCTTGGGGTTTTTCTACTTTATAGAATAATCGTAATTCTTCTAAAACGCTTTTTGGTAAATTAACGTAACGGTCTTTTTTTCCTTTTGCACCTTCAATAAGCACTTGCATACGGTCACCGTCTATATGTGCAATTTTAATTTTCACGATTTCACTAACACGTAATCCCATGCCGTAACATAGTTTTAAAATCAATAAGTGCTTGGGATTATCTACGGCTTTAAAAATTCGTTTTATTTCCGCCTGACTCAGCATTTTTGGTAGTGTTGCCGGCTTTTTCGGCCTAGGAATATCAAAAAACAGGGTCGGTTGGTGTTTTACCTTTTCAAAATAAAACTTAACGGCGTTTATTTTTCCATTCATTTTGCGCTCGCTCATTTTAAGAACTTTTACACAGTAAAGGAAGTAATCCTTTAATCTTTTATGACTCAATTCATCAACGTTATGGCCCTTTAAAAGCGATAATAAGTGCGTGAATTCGGCCAAATAAATTCTAATGGTGTTTGGGCTGTATGCTTTTAATTTTAGTTGGTCATAATACTGACTAAGCGCCTGGTGATTTACAGGATTTATGGTTACAAGATATTTATCTATTGGGGATTTATGCTGAAGTTGCAAAGTTTCCCTTACTGCTGGCATATCTGGCAGATACCACATTTTTTTGGACTGGCTCCACCGTGCAGAAGGGCAACGTCTCTTTAAATCGTGCTTAAGATGCTGGCGATGGGGAAAGGCTATCCAAACCACTTTTTTACCCCTGTGCTCTCCCAAAGAAAATGTATAGTTATTTAAATCCACAAAATGTTCGTATTTTATATATCATTATACTGTAAAAATACATATTTTTTTGACGTGATATACAAAATACGCATTGCGCAATTTTGATTATTGCAGTAATAGCAGTAGATTTAACGTACACAACAAAAAAACGGAAAACACATAGGTATTGCGTATATATATGTGTTGCCAATAATTTTGACCAACTTCACGAATGAAAGAAATCTACGAACCTAAATTTGTTGAAAGACTATTTGATAAAATGAGCAGTTCGTATTCGAAAATGAATTACATAACCTCATTTGGATTTAGTGAAAGATGGAGACGACAATGTGTTGAAGAAATCGGAATTGAAAAAGGTAAAATTGTTGTAGATTTAATGACAGGAATGGGAGAGTGTTGGAAACATATCCTTAAAAAATCAGACAAAAGCTCAAAGCTAATTGGACTTGACTTTTCGACAGAAATGGTTAATCGAGCAGAAAAGAATAAATTGAATTTTAAAAACTCAAAAATTGAAATTCTAAAAGAAAACGTCTTTGAGAATTCCATTGTTAACGAAAGTGCCGACTTTGTTATTTCAGGTTTCGGATTAAAAACATTTAATGACGAACAACTTGAAAAATTAGCATCCGAAATTGAAAGAATTTTAAAACCGAATGGAGAATTTTCATTAATTGATGTATCTGTTCCAAAAAGTAAATTTTTAAAGTCATTTTATATGTTCTACCTAAAAAATGTCATCCCTATTTTAGGAAAACTATTTTTGGGTAGTCCAGAAACTTATAAAATGTTGGGAGTTTATACAGAAGAATTTGGAAACTCAAAAAGAGTTTATCAGATTTTTAATCGACCTGAATTTAAAGTTGAATATGTGGAATACTTTTATGGATGTGCAACTGGAATTAAAGGTATAAAAAAAGAATAACTATTGGCAACACTGGCTATAAGTAATTGCTTAGGCTTGGGTTACATCTGAAAATTTCTGCGAAATTTTCAGTTTGGTGTGTACTTGTAAAAGTTGTATCTTAGTCACGCAACTACCCATAGCCGGAAACGTTGTGCCTAATTTGAGAAATGAAAATATTCCCAACCAAAGAGCTGAATTTTAAGCTAATAGACGACCAAGCTGAAACGCTGAATCGACTGAATCGGAGAACGGAAAAGTCTGAAAATCTGACTTCTCAACATACCGACAAATCATTTCGCGGAATAATAAACGGAAACGAATTTAAACTAATATCATCTGCAATTGGAAAAGGAGCTTTTTGCGTAATGACTGGAGCAATTGAATCTGACAAAGGAAACGTGAAAGTGGAAATACATAAAGTCTTTCGGATTTTAATAAGTATCATTCTTTGCTTCCCCATTGTTGGAATTTTAATCGCAATATTAACAGGGCAAGAAGAACCTAATCCGATTTTTATTTTGGTTGTAATTGGACAAATTTTAATAATTAGATACGCTTTTATCGGGCTTGCTTTTAAGTTTTTATCGAGACAAAGCCTCAATAGATTACGAGACGTACTTGACTTGGAATGGATAAAAAACTAGGCACAACAATGTATAACCGCAATTACGGCGGATTCGACTACGTCCGAATCCACGCGGAATTGCTAAAGCCTGTGTTAAATCGAAAAGTCTGCCTATATTAACCCGTAACTGACGGTTATACGAGACCGTTGTAACACATTTGAGAAAAACTAAAGACATACTGACTTTCGTATTTGCTATAATCGTAGTTTCGGCTTTAGCGTATGTTATTTTTTTATTTTTCTATGTTCAGAAAAGATACGCTGAAATCCCAACCGACCCAAAATCAATCTTTACGGAATCGAGATATTTATACGGAATGTCATCTAATGACAATCTGAAACTTCGAACGGAATATTTACTCATAAAAACAGTTCGTGATTCGATAATCAAATATGAATATAAAAGTACAACAGATTCGACTCGGAATTTAAAGGTAAGTTACTCAAACAAAAATCAGGAACTTCAGTTTGACTTTACAGAATATAAAAAATATGAATCCAAAGTAATACAGAGCAATTCGAATTCTGAAATTTGGTTTGATAAATACGAAATGACAGAACCTATTATAGACGGAATGAGTCCAATTATATTCAATAAAGATTATGGAATCTTAGCTATTACGGGACCACTTGGACCTACTGCTTTTTTTATGGATAAACCGAATGATAGTTTACAAATAATGAAAATAAACAGAAAATTATACTGAATATAAAAACGTGTTACAACAACGTGTATAGCTCATTGCGACTGAATTCCTAATCGGAATTCATTGCAATTTGCTATCTTCGGTTCACGGCGGAAAATCCTCGCGGATTTACCGCAACGAGCCATACACAAAACCGTTGTGTGTAATTTGAGCAAAGCTAATGCAGAGAACAGAAATCATAGATAAAAATCAACTTTTTGAACTGATTGAATACATTCTTTCGGACTCAAAAACTGAATTCTATGAATCATATT
>NZ_JBHSAT010000021.1:0-94265 GCF_042650215.1 Winogradskyella maritima
AATAAGTTGTTAAAACAGGCCTTTGCCATAGCAAAATCAGGACTGATATACGACGATAGTTACAGAAGTACTTTAGTGAAAAATTAATGGGATTTTACTTGTTTTCTACCACAGTACTTTGTTGTGCATAGTGTTTTAACTACAACAAGGTGTTAGGTTATATAATTCTGTAATTTCTGTTTGAGTTAATAAAATATTATAGATTATTATGTCATCTAGTTTTCCACTAAGGAATTCTCCTATAAATAAGTCACCCATATTTAAAGATGGTGTTGGACCACTATTACAGATAACATTTTCGTTATCCTCAATTAAAATACCATCTTGATAAATCTTTAAATCTGTAATATCACTAGTAACTACCAAATGATGCCATTCATTTAATTGAACAATCTCTGGGTTTGGCGTAACACCAATAGATCGATAGCTATTTATAAAAAAGACTGGCCAATTATTATCCCATAAGCTTAGATTCCATTCACCAATACCACCTGCACAATTACCAAAATCATTACCACGAGACATTAAACCTGCTCCTTCATTTTCTGATAAATACCACATGGAAATAGAAAACCCTCCGCTTTGTATGCCATTTAGAAAGGTAGGATTAGATAAGGTTAGAAACTCATTGTTATTAGAATTAAATTGATAAGCACAATTAGTATTTCCATTTCTGTCTATTGTCGCACTTGCTGTTGTTGTGTTGGCTAAATTATTATTGTTTCCGGATTCGTCATTTATCGACCCACTATTAAATGGATAGAAAGCAACAACTCCATTTTGCAATCCAGTTGGTAAGCAGTCTAGTTGCTGAATTTCATTCTGTTCATCAGAATTATTACATCCAAAAATGAGTAAAATTGATATTAGAAGACTTGTTTTTAATATCTTATCCATAATATACTTTTTATTTGATAGATGCATGAATATTGATTTGGTTGCGTCGTTTTTCTGACATTGTGCACAACGGTCTAGTGTATGATTTTGTTGCGTGTTTTAAGTACTAAAGTTAGCAAATAAATCACAGATAGAAAGTCCGCGAGGACTTTCGTAAGTAGACTATAACTAGCAATGAATTATACACATTGTTGGCTGTAGTTTTTTTATTCTTCGATATGTACATAAGTTGTTTTCAGAGTGTATTTATCCAACTCATATTGTTCAACCTTTCCAGTTTCAGGGTTTATAAAAGTACGAGAAGGCAACATTACAGAAAATTCAGGTTTTTTGGTCGGAACAATTTTCACGATTTTGTTTTCGAGAATTTCTGTGGTGTTACACAAATCTAATATTCTAAAAGTTTTTTTATCTTTAGTTTGCACTATTGAAACCGAGGCAAATGCTAAAGTTCCGCATAATCCTGTAGATGGTAAATGCATTAATATTCGGACTTCGATTGGCTTACCTAATTCGAAAAATTCCCAATTTTCATCGTAAGAACTAAAAGTCTCATTTTTTTGGCCACTTGGAAATTCATTTTGCGAGATTCCGATTCCGCAATTGAGTAAGAAAATCAGAAGTATTGTTTTTTTCAAAGCTTAATATTTAAAATTCGATTCCAATTTAATTCAGTTTGTTTTTCTGTAAAAGTCTGAATGAGTAAACACTAATTCTTGTTTAGTGAACGGACTTTTAAATTACAGCCAACACATATATATACGCAATACCTATGTGTTTTCCGTTTTTTTAATGTGTACGTCAAATCTACCGCTATTACTGCAATAATCAAAATTGCGCAATGCGCATTTTGTATATCTCGGTAATAAAACATGTGTTTTTACATCAAAATGATATACAAAATACGAATACCTTGAAGATTTAAATAACGACACGTTTTCTCCAGGCGAGTGCGTAGGCAAAAGCAACCAAATAAATACAATACTTTGAAAATTCGCTAAGGTTTCTATTTTAAGCCGTCAATTCCCTAAACATACTCTCCAAACTCGTGTTCTTTTGGTGCAACTGCAGAATCTTTAATTGATTATCGTGCGCAAAATCAAAGACGTGCGAGCGCATATCGTTTTGCGTGGCGAAAGTGATTTCGTAGATGAAATCGTGTGTGTTTTTTACGGTTTTTACGTTGGGTAGTTTTAAAAGAAAAGCCTCTTCAACACGGTAATCAAACTCTACCACAACAATCTGTTCTTGGCCTTTGCGCAAATCATTCAAATATTTATCGGCAACGATTTTTCCGTTATTGATGATGATAACGCGGTCACACATGGCTTCAACTTCTTGCATAATGTGCGTCGATAAAAATACGGTTTTGTCTTGCCCGAGTGAGGTAATCAGTTGCCGAATATCTACAAGCTGATTGGGGTCCAATCCTGTCGTCGGCTCGTCCAAAATCAAAACATCAGGGTTATGCAGTAAAGCATTGGCTAAGCCCACACGCTGGCGATAGCCTTTAGAGAGTTGCCCAATGGTTTTGTGGGCTTCGGGCTTAAGGCCTGTGAGTTCTATAACCTCTTCGATTCTGGATTTGGAAACACCGTAAACATCCGCATTGAATTTTAAGTACTCGCGCACATACAATTCTAAATACAAGGGATTGTGCTCCGGCAGATAGCCCACGGATTTCTGAACGGCTTTCTTCGCCTCAGTAACATCGTGGCCACTGACCTGTGCTTCGCCCGAGCTTGCTTCAAGATAGGTCGTTAAAATTTTCATCATGGTCGATTTCCCGGCACCATTAGGCCCAAGGAAGCCGACAATCTCTCCCGATTTCACATGAAACGATACCGAATCTAGCGCATGCTGTTCGCCATAAATTTTCGTGATTTCTGAAACGGAGATAGACATAAATTCAATTTTAGTCAAAAATACATAAACTTCAGATTAAGCCCTACGGCCAAAAAGAGTTTAAAAAAGTTTTACTTTCATTTTGTTTATTCGGTTTAATCCTTACTTTAGCACTATAAATACACCGAATGAACATTTCTGTAACATATTATAACTGGTTTTATTTCTTTTTTAGCAAAAGAAACGAGGCTTAGTATGTTATAGTCAATTACTATAAAATTTAAAGTCTCGATATCATCGGGACTTTTTTTATGATGAAAAATACCGTCGCCATACAAGGAATTCAAGGGTCGTTCCACCACATTGTGGCCGATAATTATTTTGCCAATAGTTTAGAGGTTTTGCCTTGCGAAACCTTTGATGCTTTAGTAAGCCAACTTTTGGAAGGTAAGACCGATATCGCTGTAATGGCTATTGAAAACAGTATTGCCGGTTCTATTATTCCCAATTACGCGTTGATTGACACGAACGACCTTCAAATTGTTGGCGAATATTATTTAGATATTCAGCATCATTTAATGGCGTTGGAAGGGCAATCCATTTCAGATATAAAAGAAGTGCATTCGCATCCTATGGCACTGTTGCAGTGTAAGGAATTTTTCAAAATGCATCCACACATCAAACTGGTCGAAGCAAGGGATACAGCTGATGTCGCTCGAAAGATTTCAGAAGAAAACATTACAGGCATTGGTGCTATTGCTAGCGAAAAGGCATCGGGTTTATTTGGGCTTCCGATTGTTGCAGAAAGCATTCAAACCATAAAACATAACGAAACACGCTTTGTGATTATTCAGAAAATAAATCCTGAAAAATCCGAAGACGAATCCAAAAACAAAGCCTCCCTAAAATTTGAACTAAGCTCCAAACGAGGCAGTTTGGCAACGGTGCTCAACGTGATGAGCGATTGTAGATTGAACCTAACCAAAATTCAGTCTTTGCCCATAATCGCTACACCATGGAAATACAGCTTTTTTGTGGATGTCACCTTTGAAGCCTACTCCGATTTTGAAAAAGCCAAATCCCTACTCAACCTTATGGCCGAAAATTTTAAAGTATTGGGTGTCTATAAAAACGCACGATTATGATAGAAGTTGCCAACCGCTTAAAACATGTGGAAGAGTACTACTTTTCTAGAAAATTAAAGGAAGTTGCCTTTTTAAAGTCGCAAGGTAAACCGATTATCAACCTCGGCATTGGAAGTCCAGATTTATCGCCACCGCAAAAAGCAACGACCGCGCTTGAGGAAAGTCTGTATGATGAGGGTGCACACAAATACCAGAGTTATCAGGGTCTTCCCGAGCTTCGTGAGGCTTTTGCCGATTTTTATAAAAAGCATTACAAGGTTAATCTCAGCGCGAGCACAGAAATTCTTCCGTTGATGGGAAGCAAGGAAGGTATCATGCATATTTCCATGGCATTTTTAAATCCGGGTGATAAAGTCTTGGTTCCCAATCCTGGTTATCCAACCTATGCTTCGGTGGCAAAATTGGTGGAAGCTGAGACAATTTTATACGATTTAACCGATGATAACCATTGGATGCCCGACTTCATCGCTTTGGAGCGTATGGATTTGAGCAAGGTGAAAATTATGTGGATTAATTATCCGCACATGCCTACGGGCGCCAACGCTCCTAATAAGTTTTTTGAAGACGTCATCGCCTTCGGAAAGCGCCACAATATTTTAATTGTCAATGACAATCCGTATAGCTTTATTCTCAACGAGCAACCTAAGAGCATTTTAAGATACAACGGTGCCAAGGATGTTTGTTTGGAGCTGAATACCATTAGCAAAACCTTTAATATGGCAGGTTGGCGTATTGGAATGGTAGCCGGGAGTTACGAGCATCTTAATGCCGTGTTGAAGGTAAAGAGCAACATGGACTCTGGTATGTTTTACGGTCTGCAAAAAGGCGCTGTGGAAGCGCTACAAAGTTCTGACCTCTGGTTTGTAAGTTTAAATAGTGTTTACCAACAACGAAGAGCGTTGGTTTGGGAGTTGGCCGAAAAGTTGAAGTGCACCTATGATGAACATGCGTCAGGATTGTTTGTTTGGGCCAAGATTCCCGAAAATGAAACTTCGGAAGCTTTTGCAGATTCAATTCTGAAGGAATACAGCCTTTTTATGGCGCCAGGAACTGTTTTTGGCAGTCAGGGCGAGGGTTATATACGCTTTTCGTTATGTGTGGAACAGGCATTAATTAAAGAGGCTATAGCACGAATAAAATGATGATTTTGAAAACGAAAACTAATTTAAATAACGGTAGTCTTCCCTTGGGGAAGATGTCCGACTAAGGAGGACAGATGGGAATGAAGGAGATACATATCATCGGTGTAGGATTAATTGGCGGAAGCTTTGCGCTCGGGGTGAAGAACGTGCATCCCAATTGCAAGATTGTCGGTATAGATTCAAATCCCGAACATCTTGAAGAAGCGAAAACGTTGGGTATAATTGATGCTACTGGCGCTATTTCAGACATCGGAAGCGCCGATTTGGTGTTTGTTGCCATTCCGGTAAATCACAGTTTAACGATTTTGCCTGAAGTTTTGAATCATGTGTCTGAAAACACTGTGGTTGTCGATGCAGGTTCTACCAAAGAAGATATTTGTGAGGCGGTAAAACATCATAAAAACCGTCGCCATTTCTTAGCATCGCACCCAATTGCTGGGACGGAATTTTCAGGACCTAAGTCCGCGTTGTCCACGCTTTTTCAGAATAAAACAAACATTATTTGTGAAGTTGAGGAAACGGCGTTTAAACTTCAGGAGAAAGCCTTGAAACTCTTTAATGACATGGGTATGCGTATTCGGTATATGAATCCGCAGGCGCACGATAAACATATTGCGTACATGTCGCACTTAAGCCACATTAGCTCTTTTATGCTCGGTAAAACGGTCATTGACAAAGAACAAAACGAACGCGATATTTTTGACATGGCGGGCAGTGGATTTGAAAGCACTGTAAGACTTGCCAAGAGTTCGCCCGAGATGTGGACACCCATTTTTGAACAGAATAAAATCAACGTCATTGAGACGCTAAACGAATATATTTTAAACTTAAAACACTTTAAATCCCTTATGGAATCTGATAATTTTGAAGCGGTGCATCATGAAATGAAAGCCACCAACAGAATTAAGGACATTTTGAACGGGATGCAATAAATTTGAATGAAATAGACGATTATGGAGAATAAAAAAGAATTGAGAAACTGGTTGGATGCTTTTGAATTAAATCATCCACTAGTGATTGCAGGACCTTGCAGCGCTGAAACGGAAGCACAGGTATTAAAAATTGCTCATGAGTTAAAAGATAGCGATGCAACGGTATTCAGAGCCGGTATTTGGAAACCGAGAACACGCCCAGGAAATTTTGAAGGTGTCGGCGCCCTTGGTTTAAAATGGTTACAAAAAGCCAAAGAGGAAACGGGCATGATGATTACTACGGAAGTGGCCAACGCCAACCATGTGGAGTTAGCCTTAAAACACGATGTAGATATTCTTTGGATTGGAGCACGTACTACAGTGAGTCCGTTTATTGTTCAAGATATTGCGGATGCGTTGAAAGGCACGGACAAACCTGTTTTGATAAAGAATCCAGTAAATCCCGATTTGTCATTGTGGTTAGGCGCTGTAGAACGCTTCTATACCAATGATATTAATAATTTGGGTGTGATTCATAGAGGTTTTTCAACCTATGAAAAAACGCGTTACAGAAATAATCCGGAGTGGCAGATAGCGGTGGATTTACAGAATCGTTTTCCAGATTTACCATTGATTTTAGACCCATCGCATATTGCTGGTCGTCGTGATATTATTTTTGATTTGAGCCAAACTGCTCTTGACCTTAATTATGATGGCCTCATGATAGAAACCCATCACGACCCTGATAACGCGTGGAGTGATGCAGCGCAACAAATTACACCATCGACTTTAAAACAATTTACAGAAGACCTTCGAATTAGAAAAGAAGTAGGGGAAGCGGCAGAATTCAAAAACAAAATAAACACCTTACGTACACAGATTGACGTAATTGACCACCAACTGATTGAAATGATGGGGAAACGTATGAATATTGCCGATGACATCGGACATTTGAAAAAAGAATATAATGTTGCCATCCTTCAAACCAAGCGTTGGAATGAGATTTTAGGCAAAATGATTCTTCAAGGCGAAGAGAAAAATTTAAGCGAAGAATTTATCCTCAAGGTGTTCAAGGCGATTCACCAAGAATCGATTAACCATCAGGAGCAGATTGTTAATAGTTGAATTGTTGGAGTTTAGTTTTAAAACATATATTTTAGAAGCCTGAAAAGATTTACTTACATAACTGTCTTTTGTTTTCTCTCTTCAATTTTCTCATCTATTGATGCTCAAGGGGAAACTTATTATATCCCAGAAAATATTGAGGAAGTTGAAGCTTATTTGGAAGCTATAAATAAGAAGCATTTAAAGCGTATCAATGGGAGGCATGCCTCTAAAGTTAGGGACGTATTTAAAGGAAGGGATGAGTTGGTTTTTAAACAGATTAATGATAGTGCTTTCTTTTTTAATACCGAATTTGATAAGTACGTAAATCATGTTCTCGACGAAATTTACTCTAATAATCCTTCAGTAGATACTTCGGATTTTAAGTTCTTTCTCAGGAATTCCATAGCGCCTAATGCATCTTGTTATGGAGATGGAATGTTCGATATTCATCTAGGATTATTCGATACACTAAAATCTGATGACGAATTTGCTTTTGTACTTTGTCACGAGATTGCTCATAAAATTTTAGAACATCCGCTTAACAATGTTACAAATGCTATTTCACGACTAAATTCTGATGAAACAAAGGCTCAATTAAAAACAATTAAGCGTCAAAAATACGGTCAAACGAGGTCCGCTTTATCGGTCATTGATGAGTTGAATATCGATTTTTTAGCCTATTCAAGAGCCGTCGAATCCCAAGCAGACTCATTAGGTTTTATTCTTTTTAAGAACACGAAATACAACCAAGCGAGTGCTATCAGTGCCTTAAAAGGATTGGATTTAAAAGATGACATTCTTTTAAGTCATCCGGTAAACATAGAAGATATATTTAATTTCCCAGAGTATCCATTCAAAGACTATTGGCTAGAAGAAGAAGTTTCGATTTTCAATACCTCTGAGAAAATAAATGATTACCAAATAAGCTCAGACACGCTCAAGACACACCCTGAAATTCCGTTTAGAATTGGTAAGTTAATTAGGGAAAATGCGATTGATACCACTAGTAATGTCCCAATCGGTTCAGAGAAAAAAAAGATAGAGCAGTTGATTCACAATCGTTCCATTCAAGCTTTTATAGACATAAAGCAATTAGATTTAGCACTCTATCAACTGGTAAAGAAATTTCAAGAAAAGAATATTGATAAAGAAAGCTACATTGAGAAGATGCTCCTCATTTTAAAACAGACCTATCTCGCAAGGCAAAAGCATGAACTTGGCAAGTATGTTCAGCCAAAGAACAAATTTTCAAAAGAGAAAGAATTAAATAAAATTAGGATATTTCTTCACAATTTAGAATATAGGGAAATTGTAAATCTTGGCAAGTATTTTTATACAAATTGCGGGGTTGAATTACCCGAAGAAACTATTAATCAATTTAGAATATTCGTAGACTAACCAATTATCTCAAAGATTATGACTAATAAATTATTCACACTATTGCTCACTTGTTCATTTGTAATAAGCTTTGCTCAGCAAAAAACACTTAATGACATCACTACATTTAAAATAAAGAACTCAGGGTCTTTTTTGGATTCAAATAATGATGTCGATGGGTATTATTTCTATTATGAGGTTGACAAGTTAAAAAAGGGTAAACGAGAATACGCCATTAAAATGTTGGATAATAATCTAAACGAGTTAGCTACGAAATCTTATGTTGATGATAAGAATACCTACTTAGCCCAAAGTAATTTTAATAATGACGCCTTAATGTTTGCTATGGTTAACTTGAAAGAGCGCCAGTATAAATTGGTGCAGTTTGACAAGCAGGGCAATCAAAGTGATGAGCAAATTATTCCTGTATCTAAAAAAGAAATAAGATGGTTGAGCGCTATGATGCAATCAGGAAATTTTAACCTATTATACCCTGTAGACAATAAGGGTTTTTTATTCAATTATGTTAGAGATAATAAAAAACTCGGGTATGGTTTAAAGTATATCTCAACAGACGGCGGTAAGTCTTGGGATTTTAATTCTCCCAGTGAGGCAAAAGAAATATTAACATTTAACCCCATTCAAGCTAATGAAGATGTCATTGTGGCGTTAGAGTCGAGTAAAAAATCAGTTTTGAGTAAGTCAATTGATATGAAAGTTCTTGTAATTGATATTAATTCTGGAAAAAAGTTGTTTGAACGTTCTTATGATAAGTCCGATGATCCGAGATTAATAACAAATGCATTTTTAACTAAAGATAAAAAAGTGGTGTTACTGGGAGAGTATTTTGATTCTGGAGATAATATCATGACATCAAAGAGTTTAGGTTTATTTTCACAAACCTTAGATTATGAAGGGAAAAAACTTTCGGATAGCAAGGTAGATTGGGAAAATCAAATAGATGCTATGATGCCACCAGATTCTGAGGGTAAGAAACGGGCACGTGGCTATGTCTATTTTCATGATATTCAGAAAACAGATACGGGTTATTATTGTATTGGCGAACGTTATAGAAAAACAGCAAGTGCGGGAGGTATTGCTCTTGCGGTATTGAGTAGAGGAAACTCTAATGTGACGCAATTGACGATTACGGACGCAGTGATCTTTAAATTTAATGATAATTTTGAGTTACAGGCAATTGACAATTTCCCTAAAGGAAAATCAAGGGCTCCTTCGATAACGGACTTTGGAAGCCCTCAGCTGAACGCACATGCCTTAAAATCCTTTGGAGCTTTCGATTACGGGTTTACGCAAAGGCATAGTAGTAGGGATAGATTTTATGCTATGTTTATTGATTATGAACGCCTAAAAGGGGAGAAAAACAAATTAGCTTTTAAGTCAATAATTTATAATGACGGACAACTTTCTGAAGATAAAATTTACCTAGAAAACAATGACTCTAAAACAAAGTATAGAGTTTTGCCGGGTAAATTAGGGCACGTATTACTAATGGAATACAACAAAAAAAAGAAGACGCTAGACATTCATCTAGAAAAACTAAATATTGATTAGGGAAATTGCTTTCTTAACTAATATTGGTCATCTTTGTTTTAGATGACAGGCACCGTTTATAAATCTACAGGAAGTTGGTATACCGTAAAGACAGATGGCGGTAGGTTTTACGAGTGCCGTATTAAAGGGAAATTTCGGTTAGAAGGCATTAAAAGCACCAATCCTATTGCGGTGGGTGACCGTGTTCACTTTAAACTGGAAGCAAAGAACGACACAGAAACCGGCGTCATCAATCGTATTGAAGCGCGTGAAAATTATATCGTCCGTAAGTCGGTAAATCTTTCTAAACAAACGCATATTATTGCATCTAATATCGATCAGGTTTTCCTTTTGATAACCATTGATAATCCGCCAACATTTACCAGCTTTATAGATCGATTTCTGGTGACTGCAGAAGCTTATTCCATAAAGACAGTTTTGCTGTTCAATAAAATTGATACCTATGATGAGGAGACCTTGTTGGAGGTGAAATACCTAGCCGCTTTGTACAGAAGTATTGGATATGAATGTGTTGGCATATCTGCAGAAACAGGAAAGAATATTGATAAGGTCAAAGACCTTATGCTGGGAAAAGTGAGCATGTTTGCTGGCCATTCTGGAGTTGGTAAATCAACTTTAGTGAATGCCATAGAACCGAATTTAGACTTAAAAACAAAAGCCATTTCTGAGCAGCATATGCAAGGACAACATACTACGACCTTTGCAGAGATGTTCGATTTAAGTTTTGACGCCAAAATCATAGATACACCAGGCATTAAAGGCTTTGGTATTGTAGATATGGATAAGGAGGAAGTGGGCGATTATTTCCCTGAGTTTTTCGCACTAAAACAAGATTGTAAATTCAATAATTGCCTGCATGTTAAAGAACCAAAATGTGCGGTAAAGGCCGCCTTGGAGAATGATGAGGTGTCGTATTCAAGATATCGTAGTTATCTTCAAATTTTGGATGGCGAAGACGAGCATTACAGAACCGATAATTGGGATGAACAAGTATGATTTAATGATACTGCATTATTATAGAAAATAATATGAGAGTTGTTTTACAGCGTGTTTCTGAAGCGTCCGTGACCATCGATTCAAATAAAGTGGCCAATATTGGCAATGGTTTTTTGGTTTTATTGGGTATTGAGAATGAAGATAGCCAAGAGGATATCGACTGGTTGTGCAAAAAAATAGTAGGTATGCGAGTTTTTTCCGACGCCAATGGATTAATGAATGAAAATATCACCTCTTTCAATGGCGATATTATAGTCGTAAGTCAGTTTACCTTGCATGCTAGTATTAAAAAAGGAAATCGCCCGAGTTTTATAAAAGCTGCAAAGCCAGATGTGGCCATACCGCTCTACAAGGCATTTATTCAAAAATTAGAAATAGAACTTGGTCGCCCAGTCCAAACCGGAGAATTTGGTGCGGATATGAAAGTGGCTTTAGTGAACGATGGGCCTGTAACTATTTCTATGGATTCTAAACATAGGGAATAGCTTAAAATTTCAGATTTCTTAAAGATTTACTATATTTCAGCTTCCTTTTGATGCTAAACTTTTTCTATGCATATTTTTAAGAAGCTACCGTTGCTTTGTTTTTTCCTACTCTTCAATAGCTTAAATTCTCAATCTGAAACTAGTTATATTGCTTTGTTAACGCTCAGTGAGTTAACTCAAAAAGCCAACGCAGTTGTCCGTTATGAGCGAATTAAGGTTGAAGTCTCTGCCTATAATAAAATGCTAGTGACAACCAGAAGGATCGTCACCGTTTTAAATGAATATGGTGATCGGCACCTCAATGCCTATGAACACTATGATGGCAACACCAAAATAAAGGAGCTTGAAGCGAAAATCTATGATGCTTCTGGTAAAGAAATAAAAAAAATTAAAGAACGGGATTTTTCCGATATGAGTGCGGTATCAGGTGGAACTTTGTATTCGGACAATAGGGTTAAGTTTTTAAATTATACGCCTCTTAAGTATCCCTATACCCTTGAATATAATTCTGAAGTTGAATTCCGAAGCACCGCATTTGTGCCACAATGGATGCCCATTGATGATTATCATTTAAGTGTGGAAGATTCAGAATACCAATTGATCAATACATCTGATGTTGAAATTAAAACTAAAGCTCAAAATTTTGAAGCGTATAAAGTTGAGACGCTGGGTGATTTTCATGTTAAAGCCACAAATTTATCAGGCATAAAACCCGAAGCATTTAGTCCGGCTCTAAGCGAAATTACACCACGCTATAAATTAGCCTTAACCCGTTTTGATATGGAAGGCGTTGAAGGTGTCAATAATACTTGGGAGGATTTTGGCACATGGATGTATAACAAGTTATTGACAGGTACCGATGAGTTACCTCAATCTGCAATTGATGATGTAAAAGCTCTGACTGTAGGAGTAGACGACAAAATGGAGCGAGCTAAAATTGTCTATAAATACATGCAGGATAAAACAAGGTATATAAGTGTGCAAGTTGGTATTGGAGGTTGGAAACCTATGCTGGCTAATGACGTCGATAAGCTAGGGTATTCAGATTGTAAGGGTTTAACTAATTACACTAAGGCATTACTTGAAGCTGTGGACGTCCCTTCCTATTATACGGTAGTTTGGGGAGATGAGGATTTAAAAGATTTAGATAGCGAATTTTCCGTAACTGAAGGTAATCACGTGATTTTAGGTATCCCTGAAAATGATGAATATGTGTTTCTGGAATGTACAAGCCAAACAGCACCATTCGGATTTTCTGCAGGTTTTACAGATGATAGAGATGTGTTGCTGGTAACTCCTGAAGGAGGTAAAATTGTGCATACAAATCGGTATTCTTCTGAGGAAAGCCTTCAAGATTCCAAGGCAAAGGTTGTGTTGGACGCTTCAGGAACGTTTAGTGCCCAATTAGAGATAAAGTCCCAAGGCTACCAGTATGCTTTACGTGAAGGGATTCAAAATCAATCGCCCAGAGATCAAAAAATCTACTACAAAAACTATTTAGATAATCTCAATAATTTAGAAATAGTCGATATGGCTTTAAATGATGATAAAGATGCTATTGTATTCAGTGAAACACTTAAGGTTAAGGCGTCCAATTATGCGTCAAAAAGTGGTAATCGGCTTATTTTTCAACCTAATGTCTTCAATAATTTAACAAGCCTCCCATCTCGTTATAATCAAAGACATTTAGATTTTAAGATAGAGCGCGGTTATACAGATGTGGATGAATATCTTATAGAGTTGCCAAATGACATGGAAATTGAGGCAATGACTGATGGCGAATCAATCGACACAAAATTTGGGAGTTACAGTTTTAAAATTGAAAAACTAGAAAATAACACCATTAAATATTCCCGAAGGTACAAGGTATTTAAAGGCGATTATGAAAAATCGGATTATGATGCCTTCCGGGATTTTAGAAAGCAAGTACTAAAGCATGACAAAACAAAGATTGTTTTGGTTAAAAAATAAATTAATACTAAATCTAAAAATGAAAAAACTACTTAGCCTTTGGGCACTAACATTAATAACAACTTTTATACAAGCCCAAGACTATAAGTTTGGAGAAGTCTCAATAGATGAGTTGAACGAAAATGTACATCCGCAAGATCCGGATACAAATGCTGCTATATTATATAAGAACGAGGATATATCATTTTATTTTTCTCAGTCAGATGGTTTTATGCAAGAACGAGTGGTTCATCAACGTATAAAGATTTACAATAAAGAAGGCTATGATTGGGCAACAAAAAGAGTATACCTATATAATGGTGGGGGAAACAAGACAGAAAAACTCAGGAATGTCAAAGGATACACTTTTAATAAAATTAATGGTGAAATTGAAAAGGATAAGCTGAAGAAAGATGGTGTTTTTGAAGAAGAATTTAATGAGTATACTAAAATAAATACCATCACTATGCCCAATGTACAGGACGGTTCTGTTGTAGAATTTACATATAAAATTGTTTCCCCGTTTTTGGAGATTGATGATATTTATTTTCAATCTCTAATACCTATGAATAGACTCGATGTAAAAATTTCTACCCCTCAGTTTTATAGGTATGATAAACTAACAAATCTTAAAGCGTCTTATTACCCAAATATAAAAGAGCATAAGGAAAATAAGAAGTACAATAGTACAAGTAGCTCACGTAGTGGAGCATATATATCTAAAACTAATTTTACCCGATCAACTTCAGAATATTTTGACAATGTTTTAGAAATAAGCGAAGAAAATATACCTGGTCTCGTGGAGGAATCTTACTCAGGAAACTTAGATAATTACATTTCTAAAATGAGCATGGAACTGTCTGCAATTTTAAATCAATTTGGAGCAATTGAAAAATCTTTGTCAACAACATGGGATAAAGTAAGTAAAACTATATATGAGTATAGTAGTTTTGGTGGGCAGTTAAAGCGTTCTAATTTTTTTAAAGACGATTTGGCTAATATTCTCAGCGGAGTTGAAGCACCGTTTGATAAAGCTAGCGTAATTCATTCTTTTGTAAAATCAAAAGTAAAGTGGAACGGTAATTATGGCTTTACATCACATAATGGTATTAGAGATGCTTATAAAGATGGAGTAGGTAATGTGGGAGACATTAATTTACTGATGATTGCAATGCTGAAATCGCAAGGTGTAAATGCTTTTCCGGTTTTAATAAGTACGCGTAATAATGGCATTCCTTTGTTCCCTACGCGAAAGGGATTTAATTATGTGATTACATTGGTAGAAGATGCAGGGAAGTATATATTATTGGATGCCACAGAAACTTATAGTGAAGTAAATATCCTGCCACAAAGAGCATTAAACTGGCAAGGGCGTCTTATAAAAGATGATGGAACATCAGGATGGATAGATCTTAGACCTTCTGAAAAGTCTGTTGAAACCACTAGCCTTAATATAAAGGTTAACGACGACTTTACAATCGAAGGTAAAGTCCGAAAAAGTCTAACATCACATTTGGCATTAAGATATCGAGATAGATACACTGGGGTCACAAGCGAAGACCATATCAAACAAATTGAAAAAGATAAAGGAGATTTAGTGATTAGTACATTAAATTTTGAGAATAGTAAGGATACCTCTAAGCCAGTAATGTTGACATATGAATATAATTCCTCAGACGCAATTGATAATATCGGAGGTAACTTGTATTTCTCACCTTTGGTGTTCTTAACTATGAATGAGAGTCCATTTAAGCTTGATAAGAGGGATTATCCTATAGATTTTATAATGCCCTTTGAAGATAAATATTTAGTCAACATTATGTTACCCGAAGGGTACAAAGTAGAATCCATGCCAGAAAATGAAATATTACAATTTAAGGATGGTGCGGCTCAATTTACATACGTTGGCAAGGTCAATGGCAGGTATCTTCAGATGAGTATTAGTTTTGAACTTTCGGAGTCATTAATTGCTCCAAGTGAATATCCAGTATTTAAGAATTTCTTCGAGAAGATAGTAGAAAAGCAAAACCAACAAATTGTTTTAACAAAAGCTTAATCATGGACATAAAAAACGCACAAAAACTAGTAGATGATTGGATTAAGGAGCACGGCGTGCGTTACTTTAATGAATTGACCAACATGGCCCAACTGACTGAAGAAGTTGGTGAAGTGGCGAGAATAATTGCCAGACGCTACGGTGAGCAAAGCGAAAAAGAAAGTGATAAGGACAAAGATTTGGGTGAAGAGCTTGCCGATGTGGTTTTTGTGGTTCTCTGTTTGGCTAACCAAACGGGTATAAATCTCCAAGACGCTTTCGATAAGAAAATGGATAAAAAAACCAAGCGAGACCATGACCGTCATCACAATAATTCAAAATTAAAATAGGTACTATCCGCTTAAATTTCTAGGTTTGTCATTATGACAAAACATCTTTTAAAATCGGAAATCACTTCAGGCAAAAGCCTTAAAATCACGGGTTCTAAAAGTGAATCTAATCGTTTGCTCTTGCTTCAAGCCTTGTATCCGAATATTACTATTGAAAACCTTTCAAATTCCGATGATTCTCAATTGATGCAGAAGGCTTTGGCTGGTGACTCAGACATCATTGATATTCATCATGCAGGTACGGCTATGCGTTTTTTAACGGCGTATTATTCCATTCAAGAAGGTAGACAAATCGAATTGACTGGCTCTTCAAGAATGAAAGAACGTCCGATTGAAGTTTTGGTCGAGGCGTTAAAAAGCCTTGGCGCTGACATAACTTATAAAGAAAACGAAGGCTTTCCGCCCCTTAGGATTAACGGAACTACATTTTCAAAATCTGAAGTAGAACTAACAGCCAATGTGAGTAGTCAATACATTTCGGCATTGTTACTTATCGCACCAAGTCTAAAAAATGGATTGCATTTAAGCTTGAAAGGTCAACTCACCTCCGTCCCATATATTAAAATGACCCTCCGTCTCTTGGAAGACATAGGCGTACAAACAAAGTTTGAAGGCAATGAGATTTGGATTGACCATCTTAATGATATTGGACAATCAAAAACCATGGTCGTGGAGTCCGACTGGTCTTCGGCGTCATACTATTATAGCATCATAGCATTAAGTCCTGTAGGTACGCAGCTTAAACTGTCGTCTTATAAAAAAGATTCACTTCAGGGTGATTCAGTTCTCTCAGAACTTTATAAAGTTTTTGGGGTTGTAACCACATTTTCAAATCATAACATTGAGCTTCAAAAGACTTCGGAAGCACGTCTAGATGAAATGGTAAAATTCAATTTAATCAATTCGCCAGATATCGCTCAAACCATAGCTGTTACAGCCTTTGGATTGGGTCTGCAATGTGAATTGACAGGCCTTCATACTTTAAAAATTAAAGAAACTGACCGTTTAGTGGCTTTAAAGACTGAATTGGAAAAACTCGGTGCTGCGATAACAATTGATGAAAACTCGCTAAGGCTGGGGAAATCAAATTCAGAAGTACCCAATGTCGCTATAGATACTTATAAGGACCACCGAATGGCTATGGCCTTTGCACCCTTGGCATTGGTACGCGATATAAGCATCAATGAGGCTGAGGTCGTTTCAAAATCTTACCCTACATTTTGGGAAGACCTTGAAACTTTAGGGATTATCGTGAAATAAACGGCGGTTTACTTGACAACCCCTATGTTGAGATTGTATATTTGCCACTTCGTAAAAAACACAGATAGATTTATATGAAATTATCACACTTCAATTTTGATTTACCAGAAGAATTATTAGCAGAATACCCAGCAGATTTAAGAGATGAGTCGCGTTTAATGGTGCTTAATCGCGCTGAGCAAACTATTGAACACAAATTGTTTAAAGACGTCATTGATTATTTTGATGAAGGTGACGTCATGATTTTTAATAATACTAAAGTGTTCCCTGCCCGTTTGTACGGTAATAAAGAAAAGACTGGTGCACGTATTGAAGTATTTTTACTACGAGAACTAAATCAAGACCAACGCTTATGGGATGTTTTGGTAGACCCTGCCCGTAAAATAAGAATCGGAAACAAATTATACTTTGGTGAAGATGAAACTTTAGTGGCTGAGGTTATTGATAATACCACATCAAGAGGGCGAACTTTACGTTTTTTGTATGATGGGTCTTATTCAGACTTCAGAACAAAATTGACGGAGCTTGGAGAAACACCATTGCCAAAATACATAAAGCGTGATGTCGATGAGATAGATAGAGAACGTTACCAAACGATATATGCAAAGAATGAAGGTGCTGTTGCGGCACCAACTGCAGGACTTCATTTTTCTAGACACTTATTAAAGCGTTTAGAAATTAAAGGTGTTGAAAGTGCTGAAGTGACCTTGCATGTTGGCCTAGGAACGTTTAACCCAGTAGAGGTTGAAGATTTATCGAAGCATAAGATGGATAGTGAAGAGATTATTATCAACCAACATGCGGCTGACATAGTAAACAAAGGTATAGCCAACAAAAAGCGTGTTTGTGCGGTTGGGACGACCTCAATGCGAACTATTGAAAGTTCTGTGTCCTCTAGCGGTACATTGAATCCGTTTGAAGGTTGGACTAATAAGTTCATCTTTCCACCATACGAGTTCAGCATAGCCAATTGTATGATTACGAACTTCCATACGCCTAAATCAACCTTGTTGATGATGGTGTCTGCCTTTGCTGGACACGATTTTGCAAAGCGCGCCTATGATGAAGCGGTAAAAGAAAAGTATAGATTCTATTCTTACGGAGATGCGATGTTAATCATCTAATAAGAGTAATAAGATATTTTGAATCCTCTCTAGACTTTGTTTTGAGAGGATTTTTTCTTTTAATTCATTTTGAAGAAGTCTTAAATCCAATTAATTAACTTTGCCACCGATGGAAAGCAAAAAGAAAGACGTTAGAGCATTAACCAAGGAACAGCTTAGGGAGTTTTTTGTACAGCAGGGCGATAAAGCATTTCGTGGTAATCAAGTCTACGAATGGCTCTGGCAAAAGGGAGCACACAGTTTTGAGGATATGACCAATATCTCATTGCAAACCCGACAAATGCTCGAAGATAATTTTGTGATTAATCATATCCGTGTGGACCAGATGCAACGGAGTTCCGATGGGACTATAAAGAATGCGGTTCGGCTTCACGATGATTTAATTGTGGAATCCGTCTTAATTCCAACCGCAACCCGTACAACAGCCTGTGTCTCTTCTCAAGTTGGTTGTAGTCTTGATTGTAAATTTTGCGCAACAGCAAGACTCAAACGCATGCGGAATCTCAACCCAGATGAGATTTACGACCAAGTGGTTGCCATAGATAATGAAAGCCGACTGTACCATAACCGCCCGTTAAGTAATATTGTGTTTATGGGCATGGGCGAACCCTTGATGAATTACAATAATGTTCTAAAAGCCATTGATAAAATCACCTCGGATGAAGGGCTAGGGATGTCTCCAAAGCGAATTACCTTATCCACGTCTGGTGTTCCTAAAATGATTAGGAAGATGGCGGATGACGAAGTCAAATTTAATCTAGCGGTGTCCTTACACTCGGCCATAGACGAGGTCCGGACGAGCATTATGCCTTTTAACGCCACTTTCCCATTGAAAGATTTACGTGAGGCTTTAGAATATTGGTACAGCAAAACAGGAAAAAGAATCACTTACGAATATGTAGTCTGGGACGGTATTAATGACAGAGAAGAAGATATCGATGCCTTGATTCAGTTCTGTAAATTCGCGCCGAGCAAGGTCAATCTTATTGAATACAATCCTATTGACGACGGGATGTTTCAACAAGCAGGTACTGCGGCCGTGAATCGCTATATAGAAAAATTAGAACGAAATCGAATCACCGTAACAGTAAGGCGCTCTCGTGGTAAGGACATTGACGCTGCCTGTGGGCAATTGGCTAATAAAGGTTAAAATAATAAAAGACTCAACCGTGAATCGTATCTTTGTGTAAGTCGTGAAAATAACCGAACAGATAAAACAACCTATTGCTTATGAGATGGAACTTTTTGAACAAAAGTTTCAACTCTCCATGTCGAGCAAAGTTGCGCTTCTCAACAGAATCACCCATTATATTGTCAACCGTAAAGGAAAGCAAATGCGACCCATGTTTGTGTTTCTGGTCGCAAAAATGCTGAATAATGGTGAGGTTAGTGAGAGGACTTATCGCGGTGCTTCGGTTATAGAATTAATTCACACTGCAACTTTGGTGCACGACGATGTCGTGGACGACAGTAACCGTAGACGAGGTTTCTTCTCCATTAATGCCCTCTGGAAAAATAAAATCGCTGTACTTATCGGTGATTATTTATTATCTAAAGGATTACTGCTCTCCATAGATAATAATGATTTTGATTTACTGAAAATCATATCAGTCGCTGTTCGCGAAATGAGCGAAGGAGAACTACTTCAAATTGAAAAAGCCAGACGCTTAGACATAACAGAAGATATCTACTACGACATCATTCGGCAAAAAACGGCTACTCTTATTGCGGCTTGCTGTAGCCTGGGTGCGGCATCTGTAAAACCAAATTCTCCTGAGGTAGAAACTATGCGAAAGTTTGGAGAACTTATTGGGATGGCCTTTCAGATTAAAGATGATTTGTTCGATTATGGCGAAGCGAAAATCGGAAAACCTGTCGGTATTGATATCAAGGAACAAAAAATGACCCTTCCTTTGATTTATGCGTTGAATAATTCCAACAAAAAAGAAAAATCCTGGCTTATCAATTCTGTTAAGAATCACAACAAGGATAAAAAACGCGTAAAAGAGGTCATCGCCTTCGTGATTGATAAAGGAGGTTTAGACTATGCGGAAGAAAAGATGAAAGCCTTTCAAACTGAAGCCTTGTCATTATTATCACAATTCCCAAATTCAGAATTTAAAGCGTCTTTGGAACTAATGGTCAATTATGTCATTGAGCGGAAAAAGTGATTTTAATTTTTAAAAGTATGTAATACTGGGCGCTCCTGAAACATCGGGAGAAGTGCTTAATATGCGAGACACGAATTTATCTCCCAATGCTTCAGGATACATTAATCCTTTCTCGTAATTATTGGCGATAATCCGTAAAATCCGTATCAAAAAATTTAGATTTAAATACCTGAAAATCAAAATATTAAAAATTTTATTCAAAATAAATCAAAACCCAAGCAACCATTTCCAATACCTTAGCGTCTTTATAAATAGAAGAGCAAACCATCACTCATCAAATCAGAATGAAAGTCATTCAACTTCATAAAAACGAAGCTAAACTCATAGAGAGGGCGGCGAAGCAAAACAGGGAAGCGCAACATGTGCTTTATGAGTTGCATGCCCCAAAAATGCTAAGTGTCTGTAGATACTATATAAAGGATGTGCATCAGGCTGAGGAGGTATTGTTGAATGGTTTTTTTAAGGTTTTCAAATACATCACAACCTTTAAAAGTGAAGGAAGTTTTGAAGGTTGGATACGACGCATTATGGTACGAGAAGCAATTTCATACCTAAGGGTTAAGAAGAATATAGAGTTTGCCTCGGACGATATTGAGGTTTCCGATAATTATACGGACCCAGTCAATAGTAAAATGGAAGTCAATGAAATTCAACAGTTGATTGATAGACTTCCGGAAGGCTACAGAATGGTCTTTGTCATGTATGCGATAGAAGGCTACAAACACGCAGAAATTGCTGAGATGCTTAAGATTTCTGAAGGGACTTCAAAATCCCAGTTATTTAAAGCAAGACAGCTTTTACAAGAACAAATTAAAAACTTTAACAAAGAAGGTTATGGCACCAATTAAGTTTGAAGAAAATATGAAAGAGACGCTCGAGAAGCGAACAATGTCACCTTCTCCAGAGCTTTGGTCTAAACTAGCAGACCGTTTAGACGAAGACGAAAAAAAGAACAGAAAACCAGTGTATTGGTGGTTGGGTATTGCCGCGAGTGTTGCTGTACTGATAATGCTATCCATAGGGTTTTTCAATTCAAATACTGAAGAAATAATTGATGTCTTGGTTGAGGAAGAAGTGCCAAAACAAGAACGTATTAAGGAAACTTTGAATCCAGTAGAACTGATTGAAGACAAAGCCTTGGCCGGAGAAAACCTTGAAAGCCCAAAGATTGAAAAAGAGGTTGTTGTTTCATCAAAAAAGGACAAGTCCGAAAGACAAAACCAATTACAAAAGGAAATTACGACGACACCAATAAAGTCAAAAGACGCTGTGGCACAAGTTGATAAGTCGCAACAAGCACCAATCTTAAACAAAGAAAAGCTGAATTTCGACAAGTCCGAAGTGGATAAGGCAGTTGCTGAAGTCCTAAAATTTAAAGAAGACAAAAATACAGTAACGGACCAACAAATAGATTCGTTATTAAAAAGCGCACAGCGCGAATTATTCAAAGACCGAATTTTTAAAAACAGCAACAATGTTGTGGATGCGGACGCGCTCCTTCAAGACGTTGAAGATGACTTGGGGCTGTCATTTAGAACCAAGGTTTATGAAGCCTTAAAAGACGGTTACGAAAAAGCCAAAACTGCAGTGGCCAATCGGAACAACTAAGCAAGTTCCTGCGAAAGCAGAATTCTAAAAATACTTAAAACAAACATCAAACAAAACGAACAATGACAACGATAAGTAAATACATCGTAGCAATCCTCTTATGCTTTTGTGTAAACGGGTTGATTGCGCAGGAAAAAAAGACAGATACAATAAATGTTAATGTTTTTAAACAAGAACAAATTAGCAAGCTCATAGAAGCTAAAGACCGAATAAAAGGTCAAGAAAGAGATTTTTTAAAAGTCGAAGTAGAGTCAATTAATAAGCGCTTAGATTTAGGTGAAATTTCTGCCGAAGAGGCAGAAAAACTCAAAAAAGAAGTTGCTATTAAGCGAGCAAAAAATATAGAAGACCGTCTTGCTATAATTGATACTAAAATTGAACTTATAAAAAGAAACCCTTATAAAGAGATTCTCGAAGATTATGACAATGGTCGTTTGGAGATAGGATTAGGTACGGGAGGCGTTGTTTTTGACCTAAGACCAAATAAAAAGCCACCAAAATATGACATTCGTACCACCAATGATTTACTATTTGCAATAGGATTCAATAATACTATTTCAGATGACTGGAGTATTGATGACTCGCCTTACGAATTAGCAGGTTCGGGATTTGTAGAACTCGGTTGGAACTGGAAGACAAGAGTGTTTAAAAATTCAAACTTTCTGCGCTTCAAGTACGGGTTTTCATTTCAGTGGAATAAGTTGAGCATTAAAAACAATCAGTATTTTGTTCAAGATGGAAATACCACCACTTTAGAGGAATTCCCGACCAATCTTAAAGAGGCTGAATTTAGAATCACAAATTTGGTTGTTCCAATTCATTTTGAATTTGGACCGTCCAAAAAGAGAGACTACACAAACCGCATTCGTTATACCACTGACGGACAGTTTAAGGTAGGACTTGGAGGATACGGAGGTGTTAGGTTAGGAACACAACAAAAATTACGTTTTGATGAGAATAATGACCGAGTTAAACAAAAAATAAAGCGTAATTATAATGCCTCAAATTTTGTTTATGGATTAAGCGGTTACGTCGGTGTTGGTGATTTTAGTCTATATGCTAAGTATGACTTAAATAGCCTATTTAAAGACCAGGCTTTTGACCAGAACAATATTTCTTTGGGATTGCGATGGGACTTGGACTAATCAACCGTCCCAATTAATTAAAAACCTCAATCTTTTCGGATTGAGGTTTTTTGATTTTAAAAACAAGGGATTCATATTGTTTCTTAAATTTACGCTTTGCAAGTTGTTCTAATTTGATTTCACAAAATTCCATAGCGCAAGTATTTGAAACCGCCCGAGTAGAGGAGGTCATTGGCGATTTTGTGCAATTGAAAAAAGCAGGGAGCAACTTTAAAGGGCTCAGTCCATTTAGTGACGAGCGTACGCCAAGTTTTATGGTGTCGCCTGTTAAGCAGATTTGGAAAGATTTCTCAACAGGAAAAGGGGGAAATGCCGTGACATTTCTTATGGAACACGAACATTTTACCTATCCAGAAGCCATAAAATACCTCGCCAAAAAGTACAATATTGAAATAGAGGAAACCGAGCGTACCGATGAGCAAAAGGAAGCGGCCAACACACGAGAAAGTATGTATTTGGTCTCTGAATATGCCAATACGTACTTTCAGAATGTCCTCCATAAAACTGATAAAGGAAAAGCAATTGGTCTCAGTTATTTTAAAGAACGAGGTTTTACGGAAGAAACCATTAAAAAGTTTCAGTTGGGATATGCTTTGGATGAGTGGCAAGCTTTTTCGGACGAGGCTCTAAAAAACGGTTATAATATCGAGTTTTTAGAAAGCACAGGATTAACCATTGTAAAACCCGATAAGCATTTCGACCGGTTTAAAGGTCGAGTCATGTTTCCCATACATAGTATGTCTGGTCGTGTGCTAGGTTTTGGCGGTCGCATTTTGGGTAACGAAAAGAAAGCGGCCAAATATCTCAATTCCCCCGAAAGCGAAATCTACCATAAAAGCAAGGTGCTTTATGGTCTTTATTTTGCAAAGCAAAGTATTGCCAAAGAAGATAATTGTTATCTAGTTGAAGGATATACGGATGTTATTCAGTTTTACCAAACGGGTATTCAGAATGTGGTTTCTTCATCTGGTACGGCCCTGACTTCCGAACAAATAAGACTCATCAACCGATTAACCAACAACATTACGGTATTGTTTGATGGTGATGCGGCCGGGATGCGAGCCTCGCTCCGAGGTATAGATTTAATTTTGGAGCAGGGCATGAATGTGCGCGTCTGTACCTTTCCAGACGGAGAAGACCCAGACAGTTTTGCAAAGTCCAATACAGAGGCAGAGTTAAGAGAATATCTTACCGAAAATGCTAAAGACTTCATACAGTTTAAAGCTTCGGTTTTAGTGGATGAAGCCAAAAACGACCCGATAAAAAAGGCAGAAACCATTCGGGATATCGTTAATAGCATCGCCAAAATTCCAGACCAGATTAAGCGAGAAGTCTACATCCAAGAGTGTGCTCGCATTATGGATATTAGCGAAGAGGTATTGTTCAGCACCTTGGCGCAAATCAGTAAAAAGGAAATGGCCGATGCCAACAAATCCTATAAACAGGAGCAAAAGGCATTTCAGGTCGTGAAATCGGAGCCAAAACCTACCGCAAAGATTAACGTGCAGTATGAATTGGAACGTAAAATCATCGAAATACTACTACTTTATGGTGCCACCACCGAGCAATTTGAAGACTTGGTATTAAAAGAAGATGAAAACTCGGGCGAATTGGTTTTAGAGCCGGTAATACAGGAGGCACGTGTATTCGAAAAAATCTACCTCGACCTACAAGAAGACGAAATGCAGTTTTCGGATGAGCAATTTAAAACGCTTTACTACAGTATAATTGACAAATTGAATCAAGACGACGATTTTTCAACACGTCATTTTATCAATCAACTCGACCAAGATATGGCAACTGTGGTAACCAATATTTTAATGGAGGATGAAAAATACAATCTTCATGACTGGGAGCGTAATCAAATTACCCCAAAAGAGAAAAACCACAGTATTGCACAACTTGTTAATCAGACGATACTTAGTTTACGTTGTTATTTAATTGACCAAAAAGTATTGTCTTTTCAACAAGAAACATTGAATGAGAATTCATATTCAAAAAGTATTATGGAAGACGTAAAAGACTATGTGGGGTTAAAAATGCTCTTATCTAGAAAGCTTGGGAAAGTAATAGGGTAAAATAAGCGAAAAGGGGAAATTACGTTAAATCGTGATGACGCGCCTGGTGTATCAAATCCACAACGTTGTTGACATTTAGTTTTTTAAATAACCTGGCTTTATAGGTACTTACCGTTTTTTCATTAATGTCTAATTCCTGGGCAATTTCTTTATTCTTTTTGCCGATAGATAAAAGTTTTAAAACTTCAACTTCGCGTGTAGACAAGCGTTTAAAGAGGCGTGTTCGGCTTCGTTTGGCATCTTCAAACTTATAGTGCTTATCCATTTTTTCACTAAGATAGACTTTGCCGTTGGTAATAGCTTCTATAGCATCAGAAATTTTATCGAGACCTGCAGATTTATTCAAGTAGCCAGAAGCACCAGCTTTTAGAGTGGAAATCGCATAGATTTCTTCGGGTTGATGACTGAACATCAATATTTTAATATCCTTGTTTTCTTTTTTTATGGCTCTAAGAGCAGTAATACCGTTAAGCTCGGGAAGGTCAATTTCTGAAACAATCATATCGACATTATTCCGTCTTACGAATTCAAAAATTTCAATACCGCTATTTAAGCATCCAACAACCTTTAAATTGGGATGACTGTTGAGGTATAATTCTAAGCCTTTTCGTACAATAGGGTGGCTGTCAACAACAAGAACTTGTACCATTACAAAGGGAATTAATTGAGTTTTGTTTAGTTAAAACACCATAACTAATTGATTAGCGAAACAATAGATTTAGTTAAACAAAAATAATGAAAATTTAGTACTATCGGGTCAAAAGTTGCGTAAATAACAATAATTATTTTAAATTTTTAGGAATTTCGCAAATTGGTATCGGAATCATCTTATGTTGGTTCCTTCTGTTGAAGCTTAAGTAAATGTCGAAAGCTTCTTTCTGTCGCCCTGTAAAATCGTCTGATTTTTTGCCTTCATCTTGCATATTCATGGCCCATTCCAATTCGTCGTAACTCGCCCCAATCTGGTCTTCATCGCTTCTAGCATCTCCAAAAAGGCCATCGCTTGGGGCCGCTTTCATAATACTTTTTGGTACTTTTAGATATTCCCCAATCGCATAGACTTCAGACTTCATTAAATCGGCGATTGGGCTGAGGTCCACACCACCATCACCGTATTTGGTGTAAAATCCTACACCAAAGTCTTCTACCTTGTTTCCGGTACCTGCAACGAGAAGCCCTAAAAGCCCTGCGTGATAGTATAAGGTCGTCATTCTCAGTCGTGCTCTAGTATTGGCCAAGGCCATATCAACAGTGGCTTGTTTACCGTCTAAGCTAACTTCGGTTTTAAATTCTTCAAAAACAGGCGTTAAATCTACCAGTTCGTCATCCACATTTGGATAGCGTTCCTTGAGTTGTTTTATGTGTTCTTGTCCGCGAGACACGTGGCTTGCTGGTTGGTGAATGGGCATCTCAATACACAAGACCTTTAAACCCGTTTCGGCACATAAGGTTGAGGTAACGGCTGAGTCTATCCCGCCCGAAATCCCAACAACAAATCCGTTGACTCTTGCGTTAGTAGCATAGTCTTTCAACCAGTTTACAATATATTCCGTAACTTTTTCTGTTTGCATAACTCCATAGATTTTTACCAAAGAAATGTACCTTTGTTCTGCAAAAATAATTCAAAGCCATCCGATATAAAAATGTTTAGCAAAATCAAATATATAAAGCACCTTTTTGTGGCTTTGGCGCTCATTTTAGTCGCCTGTGATGACGAATCCGCGCTCGAAAAGGAAATTGAAAAAATTGAAATCGATATAAATATTGAACGCTTCGATAGAATTTTTGCAAACTCTAATTTCGACGACCTCCCGAAACTTAAAGCTGATTATCCGTTTTTGTTTTCAAAACGAATTCCAGATTCTATATGGACGGCCAAGATTCAAGATTCCCTTCAAATTGAATTATTGAATGAAGTAGACAAAACGTTTGGGAATTTTGAAAAACAAAAGGCGGAATTGAAAAAGTTCTTTCAGCATTTAAAATTTTACAATCCAGATACTGAAATACCAAGAATAATTACCTTGACTAACGATGTAGATTACCGAAACAAAACCTACTTGGCGGATTCAATAGCCTTGATAGCTTTGGATAATTACCTCGGAAGTCAGCATCCATTTTACGTTAATTTTCAGCGTTACATCACCAAAGGCATGACGCCCGAACAAATCACGGTCGACCTCGCCACCGATTACGCGGAAAAAGCAATTTACCAACCAAACCGAAAGACCTTTTTAGACGAAATGATTTACTTCGGAAAGCAACTCTATTATAAGGATGTGATGATTCCGTTTAAGACCGATGCTGAAAAAATCAACTATTCTGAAAACAATATGGAATGGGCAAAAGTCAACGAATCCATGATTTGGACCTACTTCGTCGAAAATGAGGTCTTCTATAAAAACGACAATAAATTGGTCTCAAGATTCTTGGCCGATGCGCCGTATTCAAAATTCAATTTACAATTAGATAATGAATCGCCACCGCGCTTGGGACAATATATTGGCTGGCAAATTGTACGTGCTTACGCCGATAAAACCGATGCTGATTTGCAGACGCTGATGCAGACGGATGCCGAAGAAATTTTCAATAAATCAAAATATAAACCGAAGAAATAATGTCAGATAAAATTACCTCTAAGATAGAGTTGAATGTAGAGTTAGATGCCAACCGCGTGCCGGAGAAATTACACTGGTCGGCAGAAGATGGAGGCGTAAATAACGAAGAGGCCAAGGCTATAATGTTGTCTGTCTGGGATAGCAAAGCCCAAGAAACGCTAAAGATAGATTTGTGGACAAAAGATATGCCAGTAGATGAGATGAAACTCTTTTTTCATCAAACATTGGTCACTATGAGCGATACATTTCATCGCGCTACGCAAGACGAAAAAATGACAGCAACCATGAAGGATTTCTGTGACTATTTTGCGGAAAAGCTGGAACTTAAAAAGTAACTAAATCAATATTGAAAGCGTTAGTGGGTTTCGGTCAACGGAATGGCTAACGTTTTTGTAGTTTTATAGAATGAAAAGAACGATTCTCGGATTTGTAGTTGGTGTACTCATTATGCTCACCTTTAAATATTGTGGGGGCAACGATGATGATGCTATTGTTTTAAATAGCTCCGGGCTGATACAAGAACAATTGAAAAACATAAGTAAGCTGGTAGTTACGGAAGGCCAGTATTCCGAAGTCTTTAACTACAAAAACTCCAAGGAAATCTTTGGCGATTTTCTCCGAGCCGATAAAAAAGCACTGGTTATCGTTAATTCGAAAGCAACCATTTCTTACGATTTAAATCAGGTAGAGTACGAAGTTGATGAAGCCACAAAAACCGTTCGATTGACAAAACTTCCAAAGCCAGAAATCAATGTAGCACCAGATTTTGAATATTACGATATTCAGGCTGATTTTCTAAATCCGTTTGAAGCTGAAGACTACAATGCCATTAAAAATACGGTCAAAGCTTCTTTGCTCAAAAAAGTTGAAAATTCCTCATTGGTCAGCAATGCCGAAAACCGACTGATTAGTGAGTTGGGAAAATTTTTGATTGTGACGCGCAGTTTGGGCTGGACTTTGACCTATAAAAAGGAAACTATTAGTACGTCCCAAGATTTGGAACGGCTACTCCTTTAAGAGAGCGTTCATCTTTGCGATACTACCACCGTTAATCGCGTCAATACCATGAGATTTTAATAAGCGAGCACCCTTTTCTGAGCGAATACCGCTTTGGCAATGCACTATGATTGGTTTGTTTAATGCTTTTAGGTTTTCAATGTTCGAAGACAATTCCGATAGGGGAATATGTTTAGCTTTTGAAAGATGACCTGCATTCCATTCCTGCGCTGTTCGTACATCAATGATTTCTGCGTCCTTTTCAAGGTAGGTTTGAATGGCGTTGGATTTATTTCCAAATAAAAAGTCAAGCAATCCCATATCTTAAAGTATTATTTCATTTTGTTGAGCAAACTTCATTAAAGACCCTTTATCAATAAATTAAGTTAGCTACGTAAATTTACAATTAAATGGTCGGGTATTTAATTTGAACCTAACAAAGCAAAACATTGTTTATCTTCAACCACGATGAAAACAAAGGCTCGGAAAAAAGAGATTTTAAGTGTTGCCGCTATCCTTTTTAAGCAAAAGGGGTATAGTGCTGTGACTATGCGTGATTTAGCATCGGAACTTGGTATAAAAGCTGCCAGTCTATACAATCATATTTCCTCAAAGCAAGACATTCTCGAAGCCATAATTATAGAAATTGCGGAAGATTTCACCTCTGGGATGAAAGCTATTATGACTTCTGAAGGATCTACTATTGAACGTTTAAAACGTGTTATACAGCTTCATATTAAAATTGCAACCGAGAATGCGAACGGGCTGGCTGCCTTAAATACCGATTGGATGCATCTTGAAAATCGATTGGATTATTACCTTAAGCTTCGCCAGGAATATGAAGCTAATTTTAAATCTATTCTGGAAAAAGGAATGGAAAATGGGGAGTTAAAACATATAAACCCTGATACGGTGGTTTTTTCTATGCTGTCTACGCTTCGCTCATTATACTTATGGATTCCTAAAAAATCAGATCTCAAGCTCGATACATTTTCTGAAGAATTACAAACACTTTTACTTAAAGGGCTCGCGAGTTGAGTTTTCAATATTATGATTCGGTTAATAACCAAACCTTCCTCGTAATTTGAACGTCGGATATTAACACAACCTTTAGAAACTATTTATTATCTTTGTAAAACAAACTAACAAGTGTTAGTTTACTTGATAACACAATAATTCCTTTTCCTGAGGAAAGGGTTAGAGATAGGAATGACAGACTTTCATAAGCTCATAGTTGAAGATATTTACAAGGAAACAGAAGATACATCGGTTGTTACCTTTAGTGTTCCAGACGAACTTCAAAATGATTTTTCGTTTCGACAAGGGCAGCATCTAACACTCAAAACTGAGATTGACGGAGAAGACGTGAGGCGTTCATATTCTTTATGTTCAAGTCCAATTGATAGTAAATGGCAAGTTGCGGTAAAACAAATTCCTGGTGGTAAATTTTCAACCTACATCAATAACGAGGTTGTTAAAGGGCAAACTTTAGAAGTTATGGCGCCAAATGGTGCTTTTGGAGTGGAATGCAGTCCTTCTGAGGCTAAAAACTATCTCTTTTTTGCGGCTGGGAGCGGTATTACGCCGGTATTGTCTATGATAAAGACACATTTAGCCAAGGAGCCAAACGCAACGTGTAAGTTATTTTATGTCAATAAGACGGCTAAATCCATTATCTTTAAGGAAGAGCTAGAGCAATTGCGAAACACCTATTTCGGGCGATTAGAAATTTACTATTTCCTCACCAAGGAACGTCGAGATATAGAATTGTTTAATGGTCGTTTTGATGATGAAAAAATGGAAGTGCTAACCAAGACGTTTATAGATATTCCAGATACTAACGACGTGTTTTTATGTGGTCCAGAACAAATGGTGAAGTACGTGAGTCAGTATCTTATCGATGCAGGTTTGCCGAAAGACTATATCCACTTTGAATTGTTTGTTACTGGCCTTTCAGAAGAGGATATTAAGCGTGCGGAGCGTCTGGCCAAGCAAAATGTTGAAGGAACGGAAGTGGTTATTGTCGATGGTGGTAAAGAATTTTTGTTTACTATGACCAAAGAGTATGATAATATCCTAGATGCCGCACTCGGAGCTGGTGCGGATTTACCATTTGCTTGTAAAGGAGGTGTCTGTAGCACTTGTAAATGCGAAGTAAAAGAAGGGTCTGTAGAGATGAAAATTAATTACGCCCTAGACGAGAAAGAAATGAGTCAAAATTTGGTATTGAGTTGCCAAGCCGTCCCAACGTCCAACAAGGTTGTTGTGGATTTTGACGTTTAAAATATATTGAAAAAGAAAAATAAAGTTCAACACGCTAAAGGCTCTAAGCCAATAGCTAAAAGCTAAAATGATGAGTGAAGAACAGATTAGAAGTTTAGAAAGACAGTTTGAAGAGCGCATTGCGCGAGATGAAAAGATTGAGCCCAAAGATTGGATGCCCGAGAAGTATCGCCAAACGCATATCAGACAGATGTCTCAACATGCACATTCTGAAATTGTTGGGATGTTGCCCGAAGGCAATTGGATAACCAGAGCACCGTCGCTACGACGAAAAGTAGCATTATTGGCTAAAGTTCAAGATGAAGCGGGGCACGGATTGTACCTTTATTCCGCAACGGAAACACTCGGAATTTCGCGAGAAGAAATGTACGAGCAACTCCATACAGGAAAAGCGAAGTATTCAAGTATTTTCAATTATCCAACCTTGACTTGGGCAGATATGGGTGCTATCGGCTGGTTGGTTGATGGTGCCGCAATAATTAATCAGGTACCATTGTGTAATACCTCTTACGGGCCTTATGCAAGAGCGATGATTCGCGTGTGCAAGGAAGAGAGTTTCCACCAAAGACAAGGATTTGAAATCATGTTGAAACTGGCAAACGGAACTCCAGAGCAAAAAGAAATGGCACAGGACGCCTTAAACCGTTGGTGGTGGCCAAGCTTAATGATGTTGGGACCAACGGATGACGTGTCAGTTCATACAGAACAATCCATGAAATGGAAATTAAAGCGTAAATCTAATGATGACCTGCGGCAACAATTTATTGACCAAACGGTGCCACAAGCTGATATTCTAGGATTGACGATTCCAGATCCAGATTTAAAATGGAATGAGGAACGCGGTAGCTATGACTTTGGCGAAATTAACTGGGACGAGTTTTGGCAAGTAGTAAAGGGTCACGGTCCAATGAACAAACAACGTATGAAAGCACGTGTGGGCGCATGGGAGCGCGGCGAATGGGTGCGTGATGCCGCCATGGCACATGCGGAGAAGAAACAAGCAAGGAAAGCTGTAAGTTGAAGATGAAGTTGAAATCGAAGATGAAGACGAAATAATGGATAAAAAGTATGATTTGGATGGTCGATTAGAAGATTTTGCTGCTTCGATAATTGTTTTTTATGATAAGAAACTATCGAGCTATGCCGGAGATTATTTGGTAAAACAACTCATTAGATCATCTTGTTCATCAGCGTTGAACTTTGGTGAATATTTAGGAGCTGCTTCCGATAAGGATAAAGCAAATAAACTGAGAATTACTCTAAAAGAATTACGTGAGTCATTAAGAAATATTAATATTCAAATAAAAGCTGAAATATTCAGTAAATCAGATTTACAATCATTAAAAAAGGAAAATGACGAATTAATAAGAATTATTGTAACCATTTTGAAACGCTATTAAGTTTCGTCTTCGGTTTCTTCTTCTGCTTCGTCTTCAAAATTTATTAAAATGAGTAAGAACTGGCCCCTTTGGGAAATCTTCGTTAGAAGTAAAAACGGACTAGAACATAGGCATTGTGGTAGTTTACATGCCGCCGATTCGGATATGGCCCTAGAAAATGCAAGAGATGTGTACACCAGACGAAATGAAGGTGTAAGCATTTGGGTTGTAGAATCCAAACACATCACAGCATCTAATCCTGAAAACAATGGCGAATTGTTTGAACCTGCACAAGACAAGGTCTACCGCCATCCCACATTTTACGATTTACCAGATGACGTAAAACATATGTAGAATTCCTGCTTAGGCAGGAATCCCATTATTCGAACCAAAATATTTTATTTTGAGGAGAGACTTAAAAAAGGAATCATGAAAGAACAAACTAAAGACGCAGCAATTTCTTCCCCTTCGGGGAAGATGCCCAAAGGGCAGAAGGGGCTTTTATATAATTACATACTCGGTATTGCAGATAATAGTCTAATTCTAGGTCAACGCATGGGCGAACTTTGCGGTCATGGCCCAAGTTTGGAAACTGACATTGCTTGTACTAATATTTCACTGGATTTATTCGGGCAAGTTCGAAGCTATTTTCAATACGCAGCAAAAATTGCTGGTGACGGGCGTACAGAAGACGATATTGCCATGCTCCGAAAAGAGCGTGACTATAAAAATGTATTATTGATGGAGCAGCCAAACGCCAATTTTGCGTACACCTTAGGGCGTCAATTTTTGTTTGATGTTTATCATTTAGCTTTTCTTTCAGAATTGCAAAAAAGTACAGATCTAACGCTTTCTGCTATTGCGAATAAATGTATTAAGGAAGTCAGTTATCATGAACGGTTCTCTTCAGATTGGGTTAAGCGATTGGGTGACGGTACGGAAGAAAGTCATGAAAAAATGCAAGAAGCGATTGACGATTTATGGACATACACAGATGAATTATTTCACCAAACCGAAGCCGACAAAGCTATGGTTGAAGCAGGTATTGGCGTAGATGTCACAAAGCTAAAAGAGAATTACTATAAAAATGTCAATGAGCTTTTAGAGGAGGCAACGCTTAAAATTCCAGAATCAAAATACTTTCAAAAAGGAGGTAAAGAAGGCATTCATACTGAGCATTTAGGTTATTTGCTTAGTGACTTGCAATACATGCAACGCGCTTATCCCAATATGGAATGGTGATGAATCTTTGATGTGTTGTGCTGAACTTGTTTCAGCATCGCATCTTTAAGTTATGATAACAACAGAACAGAATATCGACAAAAAACTGGAGGGAATTCTTTCACAAGTCTCCGACCCAGAAATCCCTGTACTTTCAATAATGGACATGGGTGTGGTTCGTTCTGCAGTAATTATCGATGGTATTGTCAAGGTAGAGATTACCCCAACCTACAGCGGTTGTCCTGCTATGGATGTCATCGGTGATGATATTAACAAAGCACTAAAAGACGCTGGATATGAATCAGAAATAGACTTGATTTTGCATCCAGCATGGACTACCGATTGGATAACGCCAAGAGGCAGAAAAGCTTTGGAAGATTATGGTATAGCAGCGCCTTTGGATGCTGAAGCAGATAAGGATGTTTTATTGAATGGAAAGCGAATTGTAAAATGCACCAATTGCGGTTCCCAAAACACTAAAATGGTAAGTCAATTTGGTTCAACAGCCTGCAAAGCGCAATTTCAATGTGACGATTGCCAAGAACCGTTTGACTATTTTAAATGTTTGAAATGACAACTAAATTTAAAAAGAAATGCCTACCATCGTATTTTACGCATAATGTTAATTCTTGGATTGTCCCCTTGAGGGGACTTTAGGGGTGTTTTAGAAACAATATTTAACCATGAATCAATCAATCCTTTTAGAAATAAAAAATAAAATTGCTACTATCACCCTAAACCGACGAGAGGTGTTTAATAGTTTTAATCGCGAAATGGCTTTGCGTCTTCAAAAAGTCTTGGATGATTGCGAGACAAATCCTGAGGTCAGAGCTATCGTCTTAACTGGCAATGGAAAGGCATTCTGTGCAGGTCAGGATTTAAAAGAAGTGACTAATCCAGAATTAAATCCAGGATTCAAAAAAATTCTCGAAGAACACTACAATCCCATCATTACAAGACTAAGATCTATTAAGAAGCCAATCATTGGCGCCATAAATGGTGTTGCGGCAGGAGCTGGAGCCAACATAGCCTTGGCATGTGATATTGTTGTGGCTCATAATAAGGTGAGTTTTATTCAGGCTTTTAGTTTAATTGGTTTAGTGCCCGATAGTGGGGGCACTTTTTTTCTGCCACGTCTCATTGGGTTTCAAAAAGCACAAGCATTGGCAATGTTAGGGGACAAGATTTCAGCTGGGGAAGCTGAGAAAATGGGAATGATCTATAAAGTGGTTAATTTGGATGAATTTGAAGAAACTATCAATCAATTGGCGCTAAAATTAGCCAATATGCCCACAAAAGCTTTGGGGTATATAAAAGAGTTATTCAATTCGTCCATGACCAATACTTTAGAAGACCAATTGGCTCTAGAATCCAAATTGCAGATTGATGCTGCTAGCACAGATGACTATGCAGAGGGGGTTGCGGCGTTTATTGAAAAGCGTAAGCCAATTTTTAAAGGAAAATAAAAATAACTAAAAGTCTAAATTCAAAGATTGTCCCCTTGAGGGGACTTTAGGGGTGTCAAGCGAAGTGTGAGAAACAAAATAATTCCATACAATCCAAAACTAAAAGATTTTGCAAGAGAGCTGAGAAAAAACAGCACATTAGCAGAAGTGTTATTATGGAAGAATATTAAAAATAAAGCATTGGGAGTTCAGTTTCACCGACAGGTGCCAATGCTGAATTATATAGTCGATTTTTATTGCCATGAGTTAATGCTGGCTATCGAAATAGATGGGAATTCTCATGATTACAGATATTTTGAAGATGTAAGCCGGCAAGATAAGCTTGAAGCATATGGTGTTGAATTTATTCGATTTTCTGATTCAGAAATTAAAAATAATTTGTTTAGTGTGTCATTAACGCTTGAAGACAAAGTAAAATCTATGATAACACCCCTAAAGTCCCCTCAAGGGGACAATCCACATATTGCTGTATTTGCCAAAGTTTCAAAAAATGTACTTATAGAAGCCCACAACCGAATAAAACCTTTTATTCATAGAACCCCAGTATTAAGTTCATCTCTTATAAACGAAATGGTAGGTACCAACATCGTTTTCAAATGTGAGAACTTTCAAAAAATGGGTGCATTTAAAATGAGAGGCGCGGCTAATGCCATTTTATCACTTAGTGAAGAAGAACGTGAACGAGGTGTAGTCACACATTCTTCAGGTAATTTTGCCCAGGCAGTGTCATTGGCAGCTAAGAAATTGGGTGTAAAAGCCTATATCGTTATGCCCGAGAATGCACCGAAAGTCAAAAAAGAAGGTGTGAAAACTTACGGTGGTGATATCATTGAATGTGAATCGACACCCCAGGCTAGAGAAGCGACAGCGAAACGGATTAAAGAAGAAAAAGGAGCATCGTTTTTACATCCTTCCAATCAAGATGAGGTCATTTATGGCAACAGTACTGCGGCTATGGAATTATTGGAAGAGCATCCAGATTTAGATATTATCTTAACACCTGTTGGTGGAGGAGGCCTCATTGCAGGTACGGCTCTCGCATCTCATTATTTTTCGGATAACTGCAAGGTAATTGGAGGCGAACCGATGGAAGCCGATGATGCTTACCGATCTTTGATTTCGGGTAAAATAGAAACCAATGAAAGCTTTCATACCGTAGCAGATGGACTTAGAACACATTTGGGAGATCGAAATTTCCCAATCATTCAAAAACATGTCGAAAAAATCATTCGCGTTGAAGAACACGAAATCATAAATGCCATGCGTATCATTTGGGAACGCATGAAAATAATTATTGAACCTTCTTGTGCAGTTCCGTTTGCGGCTGTGCTTAAAAACAAAGAAGACTTTAAAAACAAAAAAACAGGGATTATCTTGTCGGGTGGAAATATCGATGTTGAAAATTTGCCTTTTTAGATAATGTCACCCTGAGCGCAGTCGAAGGGATAGAATATAATTAGCTCAAATCATAGCTGATACAAATTATGATTAACTAACTAAACAGTTTCTTTCCTTTGGGAAGACAGAAGATGGGAAAAAGATTAAACGTAGGAATTATAGGCGCAGGAACTATGGGTGCAGGTATAGCACAAGTTGCTGCAACCGCTGGTTGTGACGTCAATTTGTTCGATACCAGCCAAGGGGCATTGAGCAAGGCGGAAGCATCATTAGAGAAAGTATTATCACGATTAATTGAAAAAGGACGGATTGACCAGCAGGAAAAAGAAAGAATTCAATCCAATATTTCCTATGTCAATCGCTTAAAAGATATGGCGGGTGCGGACCTTACCATTGAAGCAATTGTTGAAAACATAGACATAAAGAAACAGGTGTTTTCCGAATTGGAAAGTTACGTGTGCGATGATTGTATAATCGCTTCAAATACATCGAGTCTTTCTATTGCATCTATTGCCTCATCCCTTAAAAAACCTGAACGTTGTATTGGGATTCATTTTTTTAATCCTGCACCGTTAATGAAATTAGTTGAGGTAATTCCTGCGGTCCAAACCTCTGAAGCTGTTCTTCAAAAATCAGTCGAGATCATTTCAGATTGGAAGAAAATTGTTGCCGTAGCCAAAGACACCCCTGGTTTTATTGTTAACCGAGTAGCGCGTCCCTTTTATGGTGAGGCCCTTCGTATTTATGAAGAAGGAATCGCAGATTTTGCCACAATCGACTGGAGCATGAAAAACATAGGTGGCTTTAGAATGGGGCCTTTTGAGTTGATGGATTTTATAGGAAACGATGTCAACTACACCGTTACAGAGTCAGTATTTACAGCATTCTATTTCGACCCACGATACAAACCAGCATTCACCCAAAAACGATATGCAGAAGCCGGGTATTTAGGCCGTAAATCAGGGAAAGGGTTCTACAATTATGATAAAAATAGAAGGCCAATAGATATGTTAGATGTCACCTCGAGCGCAGTCGAGAGGTCGCACGCAGAACAAATTTTTGACCGAATATTAATCATGCTAATTAACGAAGCGGCCGACGCATTATTCCTAAACATTGCTTCGGCCGAAGATATTGATAATGCCATGACCAAAGGCGTCAACTATCCAAAAGGTTTGTTGGCATGGGCAGACGAAATAGGCATTGATAATTGCGTTAATACTCTCGATAAATTGTACAACGAATATCATGAAGATCGTTACCGTTGCAGTCCGTTATTGAGGCGTATGAAGCGAGACAATAAAACATTCTTTTAATGAAGGGCGAAGAAATCCCACATAAAATGTTAAGCCAAGATGCCTATAGTTCTTGGCTCGGTATCGAGATTTTACAGAATGCAATCGGACGTTGTAAAGTAGGGTTGACGATTCGGAAAGACATGCTTAACAGTATGAACAAAGCCCACGGAGGCATAAGCTATGCATTGGCAGATACAGCATTTGGCTTTGCTGCGAATTCTCATGGACGCTATGCCGTATCGATTGAAACGAGTATAAACCATATTGAGGCGTTGGAAGAAGGTGATTACATCACAGCGGAATCCGTTATCGAAAAAGTTAATAACAAACTAGGTTTTAATATTGTAGAGGTAAAACGAGGCGAAGAATTAGTAGCTTTGTTTAAAGGCGTTGTGTATAGAACACAAAAGCAATGGAAAAATAACTAACCAAAATTAATTATATCATGAAATGGCAAGGTAGACGTAAAAGTGGGAATCTCGAAGACCGACGCGGGATGAGCCGTGGCGGAAAAGTAGCAGCGGGCGGTGGTGCTATAGCTGTAGTCGTAATTTTACTTCAACTATTTGGTGGTGAGACTGGTCAACAATTAGCACCCATTTTAGAACAAGTCGGCGGAGCGCAAAACACACAGCAAGTCGAACAACGGGAATTGACCCAACAAGAAAAAGCCATGGGTGATTTTATGGGTACAGTTTTGGCTGATACCGAAGATATCTGGAACAGATTATTCCGAGAAAACAATCTAGGCGATTATAAAGAACCCAATATGGTCCTCTTTACTGATGCCGTGTCTACACGTTGTGGAAACGCTACTACAGCTTCAGGACCGTTTTATTGTCCGGGCGACCAAAAGATTTACATGGATCTTCGATTTTTTAACGAATTAAAAACCCGCTTTGGCGCCAAAGGTGGCGACTTTGCAATCGCTTATGTCACGGCACATGAAGTTGGGCATCATATACAAACTATTCTCGGTACATCTAGTAAAGTACGACAATTACAAAGTCGTGCCAGCAAAACCGAGGCTAATCGTTTATCTGTGGCTCAAGAACTACAGGCGGATTTCTACGCTGGGGTATGGGCACATCATAATAGAAAGTATCTAGAAGAGGGCGATATTGAAGAAGCACTCAGCGCCGCCAATGCTGTCGGTGATGATGCCATTCAAAAAAGAACACGTGGTAGGGTAAACTCAGACAGTTTTACGCATGGTAGCTCAGAGCAACGTATGCAATGGTTTATGAAAGGTTATAGAACGGGCGACATGCGTCAGGGCGATACGTTTTCTGCTTTGTTGAACTAACTACTTCCTGCGAAGGCAGGAATCCACAATAAAGAATAAAGTAAAATAAAACAGATACCCACTTTCGTGGGCAGTAACATGAAAGAAGCATACATCATAGACGGAATCCGCACACCAATAGGAAACTATAAAGGCACTTTATCTGCCGTCAGAACAGATGATTTAGGAGCCATCGTCATCAAAGAAATCGTAAAACGAAATCCAAGTATTCCAAAAGAAGCTTACGACGATGTGATTATGGGTTGCGCCAATCAAGCAGGTGAAGACAATAGAAATGTTGCACGTATGTCTTCGTTGTTAGCTGGATTACCATTTACAGTCCCTGGCGAAACTGTAAACCGTTTGTGTAGCTCAGGATTATCGGCAATCATTCATGCCAATCGTGCTATAAAAGCAGGAGATGGCGATGTGTTTATTTCAGGTGGTGTGGAGAACATGACACGCGGGCCTTACGTGATGTCAAAACCGTCTTCAGCTTACGGAGGAGATTCTCAACTATATGATTCTACATTCGGATGGAGATTTGTTAACCCAAAAATGCACGAGATGTACGGCACAGACGGTATGGGTGTAACTGCCGAAAATTTAGTAGCCAAGTATCATATTTCTCGGGAAGATCAAGATAAATTCGCATACTGGAGTCAAATGAAAGCCTCAAAAGCGCAAGAAAATGGAAGACTTGCCAAAGAAATTGTAACTGTTACAATTCCACAACGTAAAAAAGACACTATACAATTTTCAAAAGATGAATTTGTAAAGCCTAATACATCCTTAGACGTCTTGGCTAAATTAAGACCAGCATTCAAAAAAGAAGGAGGTAGTGTTACAGCCGGAAATGCATCAGGATTAAATGATGGCGCGGCGACAACCATTATAGCTTCAGAAGATGCTGTCAAAAAATATAATCTGAAACCTTTGGCTAGAATCGTAAGCTCAGCCGTAGTTGGCGTAGAGCCAAGGATAATGGGTATTGGTCCTGTTCAAGCCTCTAATAAAGCACTTGAAAAAGCTGGGTTAACAATGGACGATATGGATGTCATCGAATTGAATGAAGCGTTTGCGGCACAAGCCTTGGCATGCACAAGAGAGTGGGGTCTAGCTGACGACGATCCTAGGTTAAATCCAAACGGTGGTTCAATTGCTATTGGTCATCCATTGGGCGTTACTGGAGTACGAATTGCATATTCCGCAGCTTTAGAATTACAAGAACAGAAGAAACGTTATGCACTTATTACTATGTGTGTAGGTGTGGGTCAAGGGTATGCGGCGATAATAGAAAGAATTCCTGCGTAGGCAGGAATCTCATAATAAATAATTATGAACTATTGGTACGTCTATATAATGGCAAATAAACCTAATGGAGTAATTTATATTGGCGCAACAGATAACATTGATGAAAGAGTAAAAGAGCATAAAATGAAGGTTTATCCAAAGTCATTTACCGCGAAATATAATTGCGAAACTCTTGTTTATTTTGAAGAGTTTGAAAGCGGAAAGGAAGCTTCAAAAAGAGAAAGACAATTTAAAAAATGGAAGCGAGAGTGGAAAATTAGATTGATAGAAGAAATGAATCCAAGTTGGTCTGATTTGAGTATCAATTGGAATTTAGATGCGAGGAGATTAAGTAATAGTAAACAATAAGATACCTGCCTGCGCAGGCATTAATTATGAACAAAATTCAACACTACGTCCAAGGAGAATGGACAACTGGTAAAGAAGAAGGCACACCAATCTTAGACGCTGTGACAGGTGAAGTCTTTACTAGCGTTGCCATAGAAGGATTGGATATTCCTGAAATTCTTCAATATGGAAGAACTAAAGGTGGTGAACAACTTCGAAAAATGACCTTTCAAGAGCGCGGGAACATGCTCAAAAAATTGGCATTATATCTCACTAAGAGAAAAGAAGATTTTTACGATTTAAGTTATAGAACAGGCGCAACCAGAGTCGATAGTTGGATAGATATTGAAGGAGGCTTCGGAAACTTATTTGCCAACGCATCGCTACGTAAGTTATTTCCAAACCAACCTTACCATGTTGAAGGTGATGCCATCGATTTGTCACGTGGAGGGCGTTTTATGGCACATCATATCATGGTGCCGAAAAAAGGTGTAGCGGTTCATATCAATGCTTTTAATTTTCCGGTTTGGGGCATGTTAGAAAAATGTGCAGTGAATTGGATGGCAGGTGTTCCGGCTGTTGTTTTACCAGCGCCATCGTCATCCTATCTAGCGGAAGCTGTGGCTAGAAGTATTATCCATTCAGGTATTTTACCAGAAGGGGCTCTTCAAATCATAAACGGTACTGTAAAAACGATTTTAGATACTGTGGAATCCCAAGATGTGGTGACCTTTACTGGCTCAGCGCAAACCGGACGATTATTAAAAGCACATCCTAGACTAATTCAAGAATCCGTGCCTTTTACCATGGAGGCTGATTCTTTAAACGCTTCTATTTTAGGTGAAGATGCTGTGCCGGGAACGCCAGAATTCGACTTGTTTATCAAAGAAGTCCGAAAGGAGATGACGGTGAAAGCTGGACAAAAATGTACGGCAATCCGTCGAATCATTGTCCCTGAAAACTTGGTCGAAGATGTCCAAATTCAATTAGGAAAAGCTTTGGATAAAATGACTATCGGTGATCCGCGACTGAAAGAAGTGCGTATGGGGTCACTTGTTAGTAAACAACAAGTAGAAGCTGTGAGAGATTCGGTAAAAGACTTGGCCAAAGAAGCACAGATTGTTTATGGAGATTTAGACAAAATTGAAACCATTGGAGCCGATCCTGAAAAAGGTGCGTTTATTAGTCCAATTGTATTGAGAGCAGACCATCCGTTTCAAAATGCAGTTATTCATGAGCGTGAGGCTTTTGGTCCTGTAAGTACTATTATGGCTTATAAAAATCTAGATGAAGCCATTACCTTGGCGCAAATGGGTAAAGGGTCTTTGGTGTCTTCTATAGCAACAAATGATGATAATATCGCTAAAGATTATGTGATAAACGCAGCTAGTCATCACGGTCGCATTTTAGTCTTAAATAGAGAAAGCGCTAAGCAAAGTACGGGACATGGTTCTCCGTTGCCGTATTTGGTTCACGGTGGTCCTGGACGTGCAGGAGGTGGTGAAGAAATGGGCGGCATGCGTGGCATAAAACACTATTTACAACGCACTGCGATTCAAGGTTCGCCAACAACAATTACAGCGATTACGGGTATTTATCAGCAAAACGCAAAATATACCGAAGCCGAAAATCATCCATTTAAATACCATTGGGAAGACATTCAACCAGGCATGTCTCTTAAGACGCATAATCGCACGATTACAGATACCGACATACAGAATTTCGCCAATCTTACCTGGGATCACTTTTATGCCCATACAGACATTACATCCTTAGATGGTAGTATTTTTGAAAAACGAACCGCCCACGGCTATTTTATCATTTCAGCGGCAGCGGGATTGTTTGTGTATCCAAATAAAGGGCCTGTTGCGGCCAATTACGGATTGGATAGTATCCGATTTTTACGGCCGTTGTACCATAACGATACCATTTATGTGAGATTGACGTGCAAGGAGAAAGTGGATAGAGATGTGGCATCGGCAGAGCATCCAAGCGGTATTGTTAAATGGCATGTTGAGGTTTTTGATGCCAATTTTGAAAACCGTCCAGAAAACCAAAAAACCGAGAAAGATTCACCTCTAGTTGCAGTGGCGACCATTTTAACGATGGTTGAGAAAAAGCAGGAAACGTTTGTGGAGATGACTGATGAAAAAATCGATGAACTTTTGTCCAAGCTTTCTGAAGATATGAAACCCAAATGGGGCATCATGACACCGCAACACATGATTGAACATCTGGAATACACTTATAAAATTGCATCGGGTGAGATTCAGGATTTTGAAATTTCAACCCCTGAAAAGATTTTGGAAAAAGTAAAAAATAGCCTTTGGAATTATAATAAATTCCCAAGGAACTCTCAGTTTCCGCTATTAGAAAAGGATACGTTGGATAAGTTGAAACACGAAGATTTAGCTACGGCAATTTTTAAATTCAAAGAACAACGCGCAAAATATCTAGACTATTTTAAAGAACACCCTGATGCTACATTACAAAACATGGTATTTGGGGAATTGAACCGATATGAATGGTATTTGTTGGAAAGAAAACATTTGAATCACCATTTTGAGCAATTCGGACTAATATAAATATGTCATTCCTGCGAAAGCAGGAATCTCAGATATGATAAATAATTAAAAATTTCCTGCTTGCGCAGAAAAGTAAATAAATAATAAATGTCAGACCCATACGTAAAACAAACCATAGAAAACGAAGTTGGCTACATAGAATTTTTCCATCCAGCTCACAATTCATTGCCAGGAGATTTGTTGGCAAAACTAGCGAACACCATTACCAAAGCAGGAACCAACGAGGCTATTAAAGTCATCGTTTTAAAAAGTGGTGGTGAACGTACATTTTGCGCAGGAGCAAGTTTTACCGAACTGATAAATATCAATGATGCTGCGACTGGGAAAGTCTTTTTTTCTGGCTTTGCCAATGTGATTAACGCTATGCGAAAGTGTCCTAAATTCATCATTGGTCGTATTCAAGGAAAAACTGTTGGCGGTGGCGTTGGTTTAGCAGCTTCAACAGATTACTGCATGGCTACAAAGTTTGCAGCTATAAAGTTGAGTGAACTTAATATTGGTATTGGACCTTTTGTTGTAGGACCAGTTATAGAACGAAAAATGGGTTTGAGTGCGATGTCTCAAATTGCTATTGATGCCAATTCATTTTATCCAGCTGATTGGGCAAAACAAAAAGGCTTATATACTAAGGTGTTTGAAACTACAGAAGAGTTAGATGATGCTGTTAAATCTACAGCCGAACATTTATGTACGTACAACGTCGAAGCAATGCTCGAAATGAAGAAAATATTCTGGAAAGGGACAGACGATTGGGATGAGCTTTTAGCAGAACGTGCGCAGACGAGTGGTCGATTGGTTTTGAGTGAGTTTACTAAGGAGAAGTTGAAGACTTATAAATAAATATGTCATTCCGAGCGCAGCGTGGGAATCTCTTCATAAGATTGCCACGTCCTTCGTCCTCGCAACGACAATGAAAATATGATATACGAATTCCAAGGCTTTATACCAGTCGTTCACGAAAGTAGTTTCGTCCATCCATTGGCAGCCGTAACCGGCAATGTCATTATTGGAAGAAACTGTTACATTGGGCCCGGCGCCGCAATACGGGGAGATTGGGGGCAGATCATTTTGGAAGATGGTGTCAACGTACAAGAAAATTGTACGGTTCACATGTTTCCGGGAAAGTCCATTACCCTAAAAGAAAGTGCTCATGTGGGGCATGGTGCCATAATTCATGGTGCTAATTTGGGACGTAACTGTCTGATTGGAATGAATACAGTCATCATGGACGATGCTGAAATAGGTGATGAATGTATCGTTGGCGCAATGGCATTTGTAAAAGCCGAAACCATCATTCCAAAGCGAAGCTTGGTCGTCGGTAATCCTGCTAAAATCATAAAACAAGTATCTGATGAAATGATCGCTTGGAAAACTAAAGGCACGGAACTCTATCAACAACTCCCAGCAGATTGCCATAAAACACTTAAAGAAGTAGAGCCACTTCGAGAGGTGCCGGAAGATTTACCAACGCAAGAAGAAGCCTATAAAACATTAAGAGAAACTTTTAAAAATTAAGGTTATAGCCAACAGCCAACAGCCAACAGCCAGCAGCCAACCTATATCCTACTCAAATCCAACTCATTCGTCTGTTTTCCTGTTGAAAGCGTTATCAAACTCTGAACATTCCCTAAGTACGGAAGCAGTGTCAATTTTGAAATAATAAACGTCTCGTAGGCTTCAATATCTTCTACAACCAGCTTTAGTAGATAGTCAAAGTTGCCACTCACACGATGACACTCAACAATTTCAGGGAAATTATTGATTTCCTTCACAAATTTTTCAAGGTAACTTCTGGTATGCCCTTGAAGTGTGATGCCAATGAACACCGTCAGTTTTAGTCCTATCTTTTTGTTATCTAGAATGGCGACATATTTTTTGATATAGCCTTCCTTTTCCAGCTTCTTTATACGCTCAAAAACAGGCGAAGTCGTCATGCCAAGTTCCTCGGCAATGCTCTTTGTAGTCCTGCTACTATCGGTTTGAAGAATACTGAGAATTTTAGTGTCGATTTGATCTAATTGTACGGCCATCAGAAAATTAGTTGCTATTAAAAGAATTTCTTCCTCTTCAAAAGTATAAAAAACTTTATAATAAATATTTTAAAGAATAATATTCTTAATTATAATTAATAAGAAGGCTTTAACAATAAAAAGTGGACTTATAGTTTATTTTTGTATTTGTCGATTAAATGATTTGAAATTGAACCAGTTTGAATTAAAAATGCCCAAAATGGGAGAGAGTATCACCGAAGGCACCATCATCAATTGGTTGGTGAATGAAGGTGATTCGTTTGATGAAGGTGATATTATTTTGGAAGTAGCTACCGACAAGGTAGATAATGAAGTACCAGCTCCAGCATCGGGAAAATTGGTAAAGACGTTTTTTCAAGCTAAGGATGTCGTACCTGTTGGAGAAGTTTTGGCCATTTTAGAGGTTTCAGAAGAAAAGATTTCTGATAAGACAACAGGGGGCGCATCAAATCAATCTTCAGCTTCAAAAGAATTCGCTAAAAGAGAAGCGTCAAAAAGGAAGCCACAAATCAAGAAGCCTACAGGAACTTTTACAGTGCCCAGTGTTTCTTCCCCCTTGGGGAAGTCAGATGGGGCTTTATTCTTTTCACCATTGGTCGTCGAAATAGCTAAAAAACACCACATCAGTTTTGAAGAATTAGCTCGAATTCCAGCTACCGGAAACGAAGGTCGATTGCGCAAAAGTGACCTTTTTCAATATATAGAAGATGGTCGACCTTACAAATTCGCGCAACCCGTTCAGCAAGACCCAACAGCCTATAGAATTCCACAATTAACGTTTGATAAAGGCAAGGGGAAAATCGTGGAGATGGACCGTATGCGTCAAATGATTGCAGACCATATGGTCTATTCCAAGCATACCTCGCCACACGTTACTGCTTATGTTGAAGCCGATATGACCAATATGGTGAACTGGAGAAACGCCAATAAAAAAGCGTTTCAGGAAAAATATGGTGAGCGCTTAACGTTTACACCCTTATTTGTCGAAGCCGTGGCAAAAGCCGTTAAGGATTTTCCAAATATCAATGCCTCTGTTGACGGCAATAACATCATCATAAAAGAAGATATTAACATAGGAATGGCGACCGCATTACCTAGTGGAAATCTCATTGTTCCTGTTGTGAAAAACGCGGATACTAAAGATTTGAACACATTAGCTTCTGATGTTAATGCCTTAGCCGCAAAGGCGAGAGAAAACAAATTAGACGGTGATGACATTAAAGGAAGTACATTCACCATTTCTAATGTTGGAACGTTTGGAAGTGTTATGGGCACACCAATCATCAATCAACCCGAAGTCGCTATCCTCGCCTTAGGAATTATCAAGAAACGTGCTGAGGTTATAGAAACAGAAACTGGTGATGAAATTGCCATCCGAAGTATGATGTACTTGTCGCTGTCTTTTGACCATCGCGTCGTAGATGGTTTTTTAGGAGGCAGTTTTGTGCGTCGCGTCGCTGACTATTTTGAGCAGTTTGATAAAGACCGGGAGATTTAAAAATAAAAATTGTCCCCTTACGGAGGCTTTAGGAGCGTGTATTCGAACTTAAAGAAGTGTAAAATGATAAGTCATTACGAACGAAGTGTGGGAATCTTTTAGATGAGATTGCCACGTCTCCCGAAACTTCGGGATGCTCGCAATGACAAAAAATATTAAGCTATGAGTTATACGATTCAGATTTCAAAAGTAAAAGAGTCTAAAGTCAAAGATTTGGACTTCAATAATATCCCATTGGGAACCACATTCACGGACCACATGTTTATCTGCGATTATGAAAACGGCAAATGGACAAATCCTAGAATTGAACCATTAACGCCTATACCAACACATCCTGCATCAATGGCATTACACTACGGCCAGGCAATTTTTGAAGGCATGAAAGCCTACAAGGATATGGATAGCACGCCAATGTTATTTCGTCCTGAAGAAAACGCCAAGCGCCTAAATAAGAGTGCAGATAGAATGGGTATGCCTCATGTTCCTGAAGATTTGTTTGTAGAAGGTTTAAAAGAATTAGTGGCGTTAGAACAAAACTGGATTCCACCACAACAAGGCAGTGCTTTGTATCTAAGACCTTTTATGTATGCTGATGAACCTTTTATAGGTATGCGCGCTGCAACGCACTATAAGTTTATCATCATGGCGTCTCCGGCTGGTCCATTTTTTAGCAAGCGCATTAAATTATGGGCGGAGAAGCAATTCATTAGAGCGGCCGAAGGCGGTACTGGAGAAGCAAAAGCCGCGGGGAATTACGCGGCGGCAATTCGTCCTACGGAACTGGCAAAAGCCAAAGGCTACGATCAGGTGTTGTGGTTAGATGCAGCAGAACATAAGTATATTCAAGAAGTTGGCACGATGAATATTTTCTTCAAAATTAATGGGGAATTTATTACCCCAGAATTGGATGGCTCGGTGCTTCATGGTATTACAAGGGCAAGCGTTATTCAAATGCTTGGAGCTATGAATTATATAGTTACAGAACGAAAAATTACTATTGATGAAATTAAAGAAGCCTCAGAAAACGGAACTTTAGAAGAAGCATTTGGAACAGGAACAGCTGTTGGTATAGCTTATATTAAAGAGATAGGTTTGGAAGAAGAAACCATACATGTGTCCGACGAGTCCCCGGTAGGATTGGAAGTCAACGATACATTGAATGCCATTAAAACCGGCCAGTTAGAAGACCAGTTTAATTGGATGACGCGTGTAGAACGAGAATTAGCATAATGAACAAAGACATACTAAAAAAGGGATTTTCAAAATTGTGTACGGCCAAAGCGATGACGGAGCTGTACGAGGAAAATTTCAAACAAGTTTCAAAATACGTTCATGCCACATCGCGCGGCCATGAAGCGATTCAAGTGGCATTAGGATTGCAGTTGCTGCCTCAAGACTACGCATTTCCATACTACAGGGATGATGCTATGTTATTGTCTTTTGGTTTAGAGCCCTATGACTTAATGTTACAACTCTTAGCCAAAAAATCCGATCCGTTTTCGGGCGGAAGAACATACTATTCGCATCCAAGTCTTAAGGATGACGATAAGCCTAAAATCCCACATCAATCCTCGGCCACAGGTATGCAAGCCATACCCGCAACCGGAGTTGCGATGGGCTTGAAATACAAAGAATTACTTTCCGAAGGAAAGAATCCCGCATTTGATGTTCCCCCTCTGGGGGCTAGGGGGATTTCAGTCTGTTCTTTAGGCGACGCCTCAGTCACCGAAGGTGAAATCGCAGAAGCTTTTCAAATGGCTGCGCTGAAGCAAATGCCTATTTTGTATTTGGTACAAGACAACGGTTGGGATATTTCAGCCAATGAAGCAGAAACAAGGGCCCAAAATGCTTATGAATACGCACAAGGATTCCATGGATTAGAGGCCGTTTCAATTGATGGTGCAAACTTTACAGAGAGTTACGAGACTTTAGAAAAGGTTATTGCAACGATAAGAGCTGAGCGTCGACCATTTTTGGTTCACGCTAAAGTGCCTTTACTGAATCACCATACATCTGGTGTTCGGATGGAATGGTATAGAGATGATTTGGAAGAAGCTAGAAGTCGAGATCCATATCCCGTATTGAAACAGCAATTAGCTGACGCTGGAATTTCTTCAAACGAAATCGAAAAAATTGAAAACGATGTTAAAAACAAAGTTGCGTCTGATTTTCAACGCGCGTTAAAAGAGGAAGACCCTAAGCCTGAAGATTTATTTACCCATGACTTTGCACCAACCCCAATAACCGAAGAAAAAGGCACACGCGCGCCCGAAGGTGCAGAAAAAGTGGTAATGGTAGACTGTGCTCTGTTTGCTGTTGAAGAATTAATGCGAGAGCATAAAGAGTGCCTGTTATACGGACAAGATGTTGGCGGGCGATTAGGTGGCGTGTTTAGAGAAGCAGCAACCTTGGCTCAAAAATTTGGAGACGACCGTGTGTTCAATACACCAATCCAGGAAGCATTTATTGTTGGGTCGACTGTTGGTATGTCAGCTGTTGGTCTTAAGCCTATCGTTGAGGTGCAATTTGCCGATTACATCTGGCCAGGACTGAATCAACTATTTACCGAAGTGAGTCGTAGTTGTTACCTCTCTAACGGTAAATGGCCAGTGAGTATGATACTTAGAGTACCAATTGGAGCTTACGGGAGTGGAGGGCCATATCATTCTTCTTCTGTTGAGAGTATCGTAACCAACATCCGCGGTATTAAAATTGCCTACCCAAGTAACGGAGCCGACCTTAAAGGCTTAATGAAGGCAGCATACCATGACCCTAATCCGGTTGTGATTTTAGAGCATAAAGGGTTATACTGGTCTAAGGTGCCTGGGACGCAAGGCGCCACTTCGGTAGAACCAAGCGAAGATTATATATTACCTTTCGGGAAAGCTTGGGTACTTCAGGAAATTTGGAAGCAAGAGGCTGTGGAAACCTTAACAATTGTGACCTATGGTATGGGCGTTCATTGGGCCTATAATGCGTCGGGTGAACTAGATATGCGTAACCAGATTGAAATTATCGATTTACGTACATTGTATCCGCTAGATGAAGACACTATCATGAACTCTGTTAAGAAAACAGGAAAGTGCTTGGTGGTGACCGAAGAACCTTCAAACAATAGTTTTGCGAGGGCTTTAGCTGGAAAAATTCAGGAAGATTGTTTTAAATATTTAGATGCTCCAGTGATGACTATTGGAAGTGAAAACATGCCGGCCATTCCATTAAATTCCACCTTGGAGCAGACTATGATTCCTTCCGCTGAAAAGGTGAAAGTTAAAATTGAAGAGTTGTTGGGCTACTGATTTTCTTCTGAAGTGAGTTAATAAATGCGGGAAACGGGATAAACTCCAAGCATACTTGATTGTTATTTTGTGAGCATAATTAAAAATCAACAATCATGAAAAAAGTTTTATTTGTATCGTTTTTAGCGCTGGCTATTTCATTCTCTGTAACCTCATGTAGAGATCAGGAAAAAACGGAAACCGAAAAAACAATCGAAGAAATGGAAGCAGCAGGAGCTGAAGTAAAAGTGAAGCGAGATGGTGACGAGACCAAAATAAAGATGGAAACAGAGGATAAAGAAGTTAAAATCAAAACCGAAGACGGTGAGACGAATATCAAAACCGAAACGGACAACTAAGATTTTCCAATTTCACAAAAATTTAGACAGCATTCTTAACTTAAGGATGCTGTTTTTTTATGCCCAAGATTTAAGATATGGTAACCCTTTTGATTTTACGTATATTAGAAATCAGAAATACCAACTAAATGCTTACAAAAAAACGCTACTCGGTCAAGGACATGGTACTTTGGACGAGAAAAGAAACTTTTTTCTACCTCTTTTATGCGGGAGTAATTACCGTCTTGTATAAAGTATTCGGCTTTACCTTTTTAAATGTACCATGGACACCTGTAGCATTAATTGGTACAGCTGTGGCCTTTATGATTGGGTTTCAGAATAACTCGGCTTATGGACGTATTTGGGAAGCGCGAAAGATCTGGGGCGCCATTGTAAATACCTCAAGGACTTGGGGCATGAAAGTGCAGGATATGGTTTCCAATGCCCATGCGCCGAATCCAGTCAGTGAATCCGTTATAAAAGAAGAAAAACGAATTTTAGTCTATCGCCATGTGGCTTGGATGACCGCTTTGCGCTATGCCATGCGGACGAGAAAATCCTGGGAAACCCAACATACGTCGCAAACTAACAGGGAATGGAGAGATATGATTCATATACCTGAAGAAGTATCTAGTCTAGACGACAATCTTAAACTGTATTTATCGGATGAAGAACGCCACTACGTTATGAGCAAACCTAACAAACAAACCGCTTTGTTGTACTTACAATCTGCACATATAAGAAAACTAAAAGACGTTGGTTTAATCTGGGAATTTGCGTTTTTGGAACTTGAAAATGTGCTTGAAGAACTGTTTACACACCAAGGAAAATCAGAACGTATTAAGAATTTCCCCTATCCTAGACAATACGCCAGTTTGAGTTTGTACCTCACGCGTGTATTTGCGTTGTTGTTGCCCTTCGGCCTTATTCCAGAATTTGCGGATATTGGTCAATCGATGACGGATAGCTTTTTCCTTATTGGAAAGTATTTTATTTGGGTGGCCGTGCCTTTTTGTGCGGTTGTGTCTTGGGCATTTCATACCATGGAGCGAATGGCCAGAGTAGGAGAGAATCCGTTTGAGGGCACCTCTAATGATGTTCCTATCTCAACCATTTCGAGAGGTATAGAAATTGATATGCGTCAAATGCTGGATGAAGATGAATCTATTATTCCGAGCCAGTTTCCTGAAGAGAAACACGTACAGATGTAAATTATCCTAATCGAGTGTATACTCAGAAAGTGGTTTGGTAAACTTTTCAGGATTTGCCGCTAAATGATAGCGAGGGTCATCGATATCTTCAACAATGACTTCTTCAAACTTCGGACTTGCTTTTCTCAGTAAAATTTTGCAGTCTGTGCTAAGGTGTTTTAATTTGATGGATTTTCCAGCTTCTTCGTACTTATTCACCAAATTAAATATAGCTTCAAGGGCAGAATGATCACTGACACGAGATTCCACAAAGTCGATTTCAACCTTATCCGGATCATTCTTTACATCAAATTTCGAATTGAAATTCTGAATAGAGCCAAAGAACAATGGCCCCCAAATTTCGTAAGTTTTAGTTCCGTCTAGTTGAATGCGTTTTCTAGCGCGAATCATAGTAGCATTCTTCCAAGCGAATACTAAAGCGGAAATAATCACGCCAGCTATTACTGCAACTGCTAAATCCTTCCAAACGGTAATGGCAGAAACGGCAATTAAAACGATCGCGTCTGATAATGGAATCTTTCTAATAATCCTGAAACTAGACCAGGCGAACGTCCCTATAACTACCATAAACATCACGCCGACTAAGGCCGCAATTGGGATTTGTTCAATTAAGGGCGCACCAAATAATACAAAACATAGTAAAGCAATTGCTGCTACTGCGCCAGACAAACGACCACGACCGCCAGAATCGACGTTGATGATGGATTGACCAATCATGGCACACCCACCCATACCGCCGAAAAGACCGTTGACAATATTTGCGCCACCTTGGGCGATGCATTCACGGTTTCCGTTACCTCTGGTTTCGGTAATTTCGTCTACAAGGTTGAGGGTCATCAAGGATTCAATAAGACCTACCGCCGCTAAAATGAACGCTGTAGAAAGAATGGTGTCCCAATGGCCTTGGAGCGTTCCAAACAACCCAAAGATCTGATCTTGAAATGTAGGGAGGCTACCTTGCAGTCCTTCGCCACCACCATCTTTAATAAAAGAACCGACGGTGCTCACGTCTAATTTTCCGAGTATAGTAATGGCCGCAACAACAATAATTGCCGTTAGTGCCGCTGGGATTTTCTTGGTCAATTTTGGGAGTCCAAACATAATGGCCATGGTTAGTCCGATTAGTCCTAGCATCGTCCAAAGTGCAGTGCCTGTCATGTACACATTTTCACCATTGACGTTTTCCTTAAAAAGACCTAGTTGAGATAAGAAAATTACAATCGCTAAACCATTGACAAAGCCCATCATTACTGGATGAGGGATCAATCGGACGAATTTTCCCAGTTTAAAAACGCCAGCTAATATCTGGATACCACCAACAAACAAAAGCGTAATAAATAACCATTGTAAGCCTAAATTTTCAATAGGAGCATCTAATGTTGCACCGACTTCATTTCCCTTGCTAATTAAATGCACCATGACTACAGCCATTGCACCGGTTGCTCCAGAAATCATTCCAGGTCGACCACCAAAAAGCGCAGTGATGATACCCATCATAAACGCACCGTAAAGACCAACCAGCGGGTCAATCCCCGCAACAAAAGCAAAGGCAACAGCCTCAGGAACTAAAGCCAACGCAACGGTTAATCCTGAAAGGATGTCGTTTTTTGGATTCTGTGTAAAGTTTTTTCTAGTCGTTTGTCCTAATATCATGAGTCTATGGCTTTAAAAGGCGGCAAAGATAAACTTTTACAGTTAAGGCTTTTAAATACTGCTCATAAAAAAAAGACATCACTTAGGATGTCTTTTTTTTATGTTATAAACAGAACTTATTTTGTCACTTCTGGCGGATATTGCGTCATCATTTCAGAAACAAATTCATTAATTCGAGCTTCTTTCTTTTCCATGTTTCTAGTCACCAAGTAACCAGTACCACTACCTTGCCAAATCAATTCTTTCTTCTTGGCATCGATTAAATCGATGAATAAAACGCCTTCTGTTCTTGTGGAGACTTGATTTCCACCACCCCAGCCTGGTCCAAAACCGCCCCAGCCCCAAGGACCGAAACCACCCCAGCCCCAACCGCCAACGCCCCAAGCGTTGTTGTAGATATCTACACGCTGATTAGACTTGGTGAAAATGCTTACGAGCATATCTGGATTTTCAGATTTTGTAAAGCCTTTAGCCATCATTTCAGATTCTATAGCTCTTAGGATACGACGTTTATCGATGTCGTTAATTTCTGCTTTGTCAATGCCTGGTTTAAAGAAGGCAAATGTTTTGTATTCATTGAAGTTGGTTTCTTTGTCATAGTCGGACGCAACGCGAACAGAGCTACAAGACACTAAAGTCACCAAAACCAATGCAATCGGTAGATAGTTTAAAATTCTTTTCATAGCGTATTATTTATAAAGTTAGTCCAATAATTTATCGTCAACTAAATTCGGTAATGTTACTTTTAAGTTTGGCTCTGCTTCCATGGCGCGTTTTATGGCAAAAACAGCACCTTCGTTTCTCGCCCAACTACGTCTAGAAATTCCGTTGTTGACATCCCAAAAAAGCATTGATTTTAAGCGCTTTTCTGCTTCAATAGTACCATCAAGAATCATGCCGAAACCACCATTAATCACTTCGCCCCAACCGACGCCACCACCATTATGAATACTAACCCAGGTTGCTCCTCTAAAACTGTCTCCAATCACGTTATGGATGGCCATATCTGCTGTAAAACGTGAACCGTCGTAAATATTACTAGTTTCTCGGTAAGGTGAATCGGTACCGGAAACATCGTGATGGTCCCGACCTAATATCACATGTCCAATATCGCCATTTTTGATAGCATCGTTGAACGCTTTTGCAATTTTTAGGCGTCCTTCCGCATCAGCGTAGAGAATTCTGGCTTGAGAACCAACAACAAGTTTGTTCTCTCGAGCACCTTTAATCCATTGAATGTTATCCGCCATTTGTTGCTGAATCTCTTCTGGTGCATGTTGCATCATATCTTCAAGAACGTCACAAGCTATCTGGTCGGTTTTTTCTAAATCTTCAGTTTTCCCTGAAGCACAAACCCATCGGAAAGGTCCAAATCCGTAATCAAAACACATAGGGCCCATAATATCCTGGACGTAACTCGCATACTTAAAATCGACACCGTTGTCCGCCATGATGTTTGCTCCTGCTCGTGAAGCCTCTAGTAGAAAAGCATTGCCGTAATCAAAAAAGTAGGTGCCTTTCGCCGTATGGTTATTGATAGCTTCCGCATGTCGTCTCAGTGTTTTCTGAACTTCTTTTTTGAAGGCTTCAGGATTAGAACTCATGAGTTCGTTGCTTTCTTCAAACGACAATCCAACAGGATAATAGCCACCTGCCCAAGGATTGTGAAGCGACGTCTGGTCACTGCCTAAATCGATATGAATATTGGCCTCATCAAACTTTTCCCAGACATCAACCACGTTTCCTAAATAGGCAATGGAAACGGTTTCGGAGTTTGATTGTGCCTTTTTAACACGAGTCACCAATGTATCTAAATCTGAAATCTTTTCGTTAATCCAGCCTTGGTCCAGACGTATTTGGGTAATCTTAGGATTGACTTCCGCACAAACCGTTATACAACCAGCAATATTTCCTGCTTTGGGTTGAGCGCCACTCATACCACCCAAGCCAGAAGTCACAAATAGCCCGCCTTTTGGTGATTTCTTAATTTTTCGAAAACCATTTAATACCGTAATAGTTGTGCCATGAACGATACCTTGGGGGCCAATATACATATAGCTTCCTGCCGTCATCTGCCCATATTGTGTCACGCCTAGCGCATTAAATTTCTCCCAATCATCGGGTTGTGAATAGTTGGGAATCATCATACCATTGGTCACTACGACTCGCGGGGCATTTTTGTGAGAAGGGAATAGCCCCATTGGATGGCCAGAATACATCACCAGGGTTTGCTCTTCAGTCATTTCGCTGAGATATTGCATGGTTAGCAGATACTGCGCCCAATTTTGAAACACGGCCCCATTACCACCGTATGTAATCAACTCATGTGGGTGTTGTGCCACTGCAGGGTCCAGATTATTCTGAATCATCAACATTATCCCCGAAGCTTGTTTAGTTTTTGCAGGATACTCGTCAATGGGTCTGGCGTACATCTCGTATTCAGGTCGAAAGCGATACATGTAGATACGACCGTAGGTTTCTAACTCAGCCTTAAATTCTGGCAATAAGGTTTCATGATGCTTTTTATCAAAATACCGTAACGCATTTCTTAGTGCGAGTTTTTGCTCCTCTGTATTGAGTATGGCCTTTCGTTTAGGTGCATGGTTTACCGAATGGTCGTAAGACTTTATTTGTGGTAAAACATCTGGAATGCCTTGAGCTATTTCTGTTTTAAAATCGAGTAGTGCAACGGCCATATTATTTTTTAACTGTATTGGTCTTTTTATCGTATCCATAGGGGCAATGTCTGCAACCACTCTCACAACAATAGCCACGTTTTAAGTGGTATTGCTCGGTAAAACAGCGGTAGCCTTCCGGCGTTAAATAATAATCGCCGTCTTCAATGGGGACATATTTTTTCATTCCTTTCCCTAGCCCTTTCCGAAGGAAAGAGAACACGTTTTTTCTTCTATTAAGAATTATCTTTTATCATTGATTTGAATAAAAACAATTCGTGATAATAGCAAAGATAATGTAATTTGCAATGATAGTTTAAGCGATGAATTTGTGATTTTAGTTTCAAAATATTTAGTGCCCAAAGGCTATTCCGGGCTGACGCTTTTTCCTTTTATTCTTTTGAAGGAACGGCGTTTGAAGACCGATAAACGATTTATAAATCACGAACGCATCCACCTTAGACAACAGCTTGAATTGCTCATCGCTCCATTTTACCTCATTTATGGTATAGAATTTTTGATTCGACTTATAAAATTGAAGAACTGGCATTTGGCGTATCGTGCCATTTCGTTTGAACGCGAAGCCTACAGTAATGACAATAATCTCGACTATTTAAAGCGTCGGCCATTTTGGAATTTTATCCATTATTTTTGAAGCGCATATGGATGAACAGATTATTTCTCGGATTGAAGAAATCCATCATGGATTGGATACCGATGCGCGACTTTTCATTAAGCGCGAAGACGAAATCCATCCATTTATCTCGGGTAACAAATACCGAAAGTTAAAGTATAATCTTATCCAAGCCAAGCGCGAAAACCATGATACCTTATTGACGTTTGGCGGTGCATTTTCAAACCACATTTCAGCCGTTGCTTTTGCCGGAAAAGAACAGGGCTTCAAAACTATTGGAGTCATTCGTGGAGAGGAACTTCAAACTAAAATAGAATCCAATCCTACGTTGAGATTTGCTCAAGATTGTGGAATGCAATTTCATTTTGTCTCGCGTGAGGACTATCGGAAGAAGGAAGAGCAAGGTTTTATTAAAACTCTAAAATTAAAATTCGGAAACTTTTATCTCATTCCCGAAGGTGGCACAAATCACCTGGCTGTTAAAGGCTGTTCGGAACTACTGAATGCTGGCGACGCTGATTTCGATTATATCTGCTGTTCGGTGGGGACGGCAGGAACAATTTCTGGTATCATCAATGCAAGTTTAGACCATCAAACAGTCATCGGATTTTCAGCCTTAAAAGGCGATTTTTTAAGGGAAGATATTCGTAAATTCGCATCGAAAAATAAATGGCATTTAAACACCGATTTTCACTTTGGTGGTTATGCGAGAGTTTCGGATGGTTTGGTGGATTTTATAAATCAATTCAAATTAAAAATGAATATTTCGCTAGACCCTATTTATACAGGAAAGTTGGTTTATGGCGTTATGGAACTGTTAGAGCAGGGTTATTTCAAACCAAAATCAAAAATTTTAATGATTCATACAGGCGGTTTGCAAGGTATAAAAGGCATGAATGTTGTATTGAATAAGAAAGGGAAAACGCTTATCACGGTTTAATATGAAGAAGAATTTTACGGCAATATTGGTTTTGCTTTTAATGTTTAGTTGTGGCTCAAAAAAAGGAGTGGTGATTAAGAAAAAACGTGCAGGTAATCAGGTTGAGGTCGTCTCAAAACCTATAGAATCAGAGCCTGTAAAACCTGAAGCGGTAGAAGCAAAACCTGTTGAAGCGCCGTCAAATTTAAGTAGAACAGAGTTGTATGTGTTCAACTATGCCGACATAGCCATGGAGGAGATGCGTAGCTCTAAGATTCCGGCGAGCATCACCTTAGCTCAGGGTATTTTAGAATCGGGTTCTGGTCAAGGGCGATTAGCGACTAAAGCCAATAACCATTTCGGGATAAAGTGTCACGGATGGTCAGGCAAAAAAATCTACCACGATGACGACCGCAAACAAGAATGTTTTAGAAGTTACAGAGATGCATCGACGAGTTTTAGAGACCATTCGGAATTTTTAACAGGACGTTCGCGCTATGCAAGTTTATTCGATTTAGCACCCGATGACTACAAGCGGTGGGCAAAAGGTTTAAAAGCGGCAGGTTATGCCACAGACCCTAGATATCCCAAAAAATTGATTGACCTCATTGAGCGCTATGAACTTTATAAATTTGATAATATGGTTTTGGGTAAACGCCGATTAGGAATGGGTAAGTCGCCCGAAATAAAATTATATCACAAAGTGGAACAAGGTGACACCTTGTATTCATTGTCGAAACGCTATGGGCTAACTGTGAATCAGCTAAAGACCCTAAATAATTTAGAATCCAATGACTTGTCCGTAGGGCAGTTATTGACGATCAAGTCCAATTAATTTATGTTATACCAAAGAAGTAGTGCCTTATTTAAAGAGGCGCAAGAGGTTATTCCTGGTGGTGTTAATTCGCCGGTACGTGCCTTTAAAGCGGTAGGAGGAACGCCCATTTTCGCGAAATCAGCCAAAGGCGCTTATGTTTATGACGAAGATGGCAATCGGTTTATAGATTATATCAACTCATGGGGCCCAATGTTGTTAGGCCATGCCTATCCACCTGTTGTGGAAGCGGTTGTTGAAAAAACAAAGTCTGGAACCTCTTTCGGGATGCCAACAGCTATTGAAACTGAGATAGCAGAATTAGCGGTTTCAATGGTGCCAAATATTGATAAGATCCGGTTTGTCAATTCAGGAACGGAAGCCTGCATGAGTGCCGTAAGATTGGCACGCGGTTACACCGGAAAAGATAAAATCATAAAATTCGCGGGTTGTTATCATGGTCATAGCGATTCTTTTTTAATTGCTGCAGGAAGTGGTGCAGTGACCTTTGGTACACCAAATAGCCCAGGAGTGACGCAAGGCACAGCTAAGGATACCTTGCTGGCCAAATACAATAATCTTGAAAACGTAAAGGAACTGATTGAAGCTAATGAAGAAAACTTAGCCGCAATCATTGTTGAGCCTGTTGCTGGTAATATGGGTTGTATACCCCCGGTTGAAGGCTTTTTGGAAGGCTTAAGAACACTATGTGATGCAAATAATATGCTGTTGATTTTTGATGAAGTCATGACCGGATTCCGATTGGCCAAAGGCGGTGTGCAAGAATTAAAAGGTGTTGATGCAGATATCGTTTGCTTTGGGAAGGTTGTTGGTGGTGGTTTGCCCGTTGGTGCTTTTGCAGCGCGAAACGCCATTATGAATCATCTAGCGCCCCAGGGTCCGGTTTATCAAGCTGGGACTTTAAGTGGTAATCCGTTGGCTATGGCTGCGGGATTGGCTATGCTGAAATCCATTAATTCAGATCAAGACTTATTCAAAAGACTAGACGACAAAACGAAGTATTTGCACAAAGGTATTGCGGAGGCCTTAAACAGATATGGGATTACGCATACCATCAACAGAATTGGTTCCATGATTTCGGTACATTTTCATGAAGATTCCGTTATTGATTTTGATACAGCCGCTAATGGTAATAACGATCAGTTTAAGCGGTTTTTCCACAGCATGCTTAAGCAAGGGATTTATATTGCGCCAAGTGCCTTTGAAACATGGTTTATCACTGATGCACTAAGCTATGAGGATTTAGACGAAACGATAAAAGCAGTTGAAGTGTTCGCCAAATCTGAAGCATAAAAAAAGCGCCATCGGCGCTTTTTTATTTAAGGTCTTAACCTTTATTTTCCTTTTTATGGCCACGGCGTTTCATACCGCGTTTAGCCATCATCTTTTCATAGCGTGCATATTGCACTTTGTCTAAAATGGATTTCATTTTTTGCTTAAGGGCAATTTGTGCATCCAACATACTGTTACGCATTGCCATACGTTCTTCGTTGGTTGGCTTACGGTCTTTTTTCATAGCGTCTCTTGTGGCCTTGCCAGCTTTGTAATGCTCCGCTAATGTCGCTTCAACTTTTTGCTGTTGATCGGCAGATAGGTCTAATTGCAAAGTCATACGCTTAGACTCTAGTGTCGCTCTTTCCTCAGGCGTTAGATTTTGATCGGTGATGCCACGTTCTTTTTTGAATTCATCCCATGTTTTACGTTTCTCTTGTGCGGTAACGGAAAGGGTGCAAAATGCAATAGCCAGTACGATTAATTTTTTCATGTGTTTTTGATTTAATGTTCATTGCTAAGACTAGCAATGTTTAAAAGCGTTTAAATGTAATTATTTTTTTAACAAAAGATTAGTGTTGTGGCTGACTTTTTAAAAAGTTTTGGGTAGTCTCATAAATTGGTTTCTGTTCTATTTTAGCAACAAAATAGCTGTAAAAACTAATTTCAAAAATATCTGAATTTTTATTTGAGGATACAGTCATAAGTTCATTTAAGTTATGCTTAATTTCTTCTTTATAACCAAAGTTTACTTTGTTCAATTTTTCAAGAAGTTTTAGAAAGTGACGTAAGTTGGTGTTTTCTGTACGAGATAAATCAGCCTTAAATTTGCGTTTAAAGCTTTTTAATCTTGAACTAAAAATGTCATCTTCATCTAATTCGTGATAAAGGAATAATTCGGTTAGATTTTTCTTCATGACCCAATCTACGCCAGCTTTAGATATGTACCAATCATCAGTATGAAACAGTTTTGATGAAATGGTTCTAGCCATGTCGTAATTTTCAATCTGCATATAAATCATAAATCTGCATAATTCAAGATCGAGATAAGCCTCCTTATCATGTTGGTTTATACCATGAACTGAATTAATCTCTGCAATAGCTTTATCGGCCTGTCCAGAAAAATGATAGTTTAGGGCTTTGATGAGTGTGCTTTTTAGAATGAATTCTTTTTCAAACTCTTTCTTGTTTTTCATCATTAGGCCTTCCATTTTATTTATGAAATCTAGAGATTTTTCGAACTTAAAGTTTCTGAACAACACATTTGCGACAATGTAAAGGCAGTTAATTTGATAAAATAACTGCTTATTTATTTCAGGTTTTGACTCAATTATATCATAGGTCTTAAGTGCAAAAGATTCAACACTTAAATAATCATTAGTGACGAATGCAGATATGTTGAAAAGCGATAATAATTGATACAGCGATTTAAATGAAAGACTTTCGTTTAATGAAAGTTGATTTGTGTGGAGTGAATTTTGAATGAGGCTCTGAACGTCAATAATTTCGCCTTCTTTTCGTGATTTATTCAGGCTAATTTGAACTTGAGCATAGACTAAATTGAGAGCGTCTTCTTGTTGGTGTTTTTTGCTATTGCTTTTTTGTTTTTCTATAAGTTCTACTATATCAATGCTGGGATTGCCATAGGCATATTGAATTTTTGTGTGATAGATTTCGTTTAATATAGGGTAGAGCAGGTGTGATTGAGCTAATTCCTCAGCTTTATCTAAGATGTAGTAGGCTGTTTTAAATTCCTTTTGTAGCAAAAAGGTGCGAGCCGCGAGTAAATACTTTATGATTTGAATATCCACAGAATTTTCGCCTTGTAGGCTTTTATTGGCTTTAAAGTCAATCAATGATGAAAACAAACGCTTTCTCAGGGCATGATAGGCATTGACTTTATGGTTTCCGTATAGTTTGTCAGTGATTTGTTTTGACTTGAGATCTGTCTCATGAAGCAGTTTAAATAAGCTAACATTTTTAGTGTCTCCTCGCTTATTCTTTTTGGTAACAAAGCTTATAAAATCGGCCTTGTCTTGTGGGGAAAACGCTTTTATAATATGTCTTAATGCTATCATTTAGTCGTCAGTAAAATTCAGTATTTATCAATAAATATAATTATTAAGATATAATTGATATTAATTATATCGTCAGTTTTATTAAAAATTTGATTTTAAGACATCCGTTTTTTGTTAGAGTTTTGACATATAAATCAATGCGTTATGAAAGCCAAAGATTTGAAAATTATTGGAATCTGTTTGTGTGTTTTGGGTGTATCTCAAATACATGAGATTAATGGATTAGTTATGGAGATTTTTCAGAATAAGTTCAATTTGTTTTGTAGCAATTTAGAAGCAAAGCAAAATCCATTTGGGTTTTGATAAATCGGAAGCAATTAAATACAACGTTTTTCATTACCGCTGGAATCTCTGTAGTTGTTTTCATCTATCTGGTGTTTTTGGGTTACGATGAAATAAAAACATTTAAGGATGTTATAAAGATCATTTTTTCGATTTTGTTTCCTATACCTATGTTGTTGTTTGTGCGCAGTATCCTAATAGACAATTTTATTCCAGAAAATTCTGATGAATACAAAAAGAAAAATCAAAAACCCGCAACCTTATTATTGGCAGTTTCATTGATTTTAATGTTGCTATTGTTGCAGTTAATGGAATTGGCTATTGGTGAGCTCGAGGATCACCTCATTATTGCCCATCTTCTCAATTCTACAATAATCAGTTCTTATGTCCTTAATTATATCGTTTACAACAATCTAAAAGTTAAAGGAGCCTTAAGTGGTATCCTAATGGCCTTAGCCATTCACGTATTTTTTTAATCCTAAATAATTAGATTATGAATCCATTAAAAATGTCAGAAAATCAGCCCAATTCTTTTAAGAGAGAGGTTCTTTTTAATTTTCAAACTGTCATCATTACGGCGTTGTTGGCCATCACTGCTATTGCTTTTTTTACCTATAATGACTTAACCGTTGTAAAAGGGATTAAAGTGATTTTTGCACCGTTCTTGTCAGTGGTTCCTTTACTTTTTGTGCTATCAGTCCTTCGTGATTTGCGGAAGGGATTCATAGAAGGTGATTATACTAAAGATACTATCGTAAAATTTGCAATTATCACTGTTATAATATCAGCAGTGTTTACTGGCTTGACCTATTTTTTATCTCAAATCGATGCTCTTGAAATACTGCTGGCGGCCATCATGGCTATTTTAAGTGTCGTCTATTTTTTGAGGAGCAAAATAAAAGATATTCTAGGGATGTCTATAGTTACAGGCATTGCTGAAGGTATTATCATCTACATGATTTTCTTCTTTTAAATTGAAGCGCTATTAACAGACCAGCCAATAAATTTCTATCTTGTAAATAAATCTGGCTTTATGGCATATTGGTGGTCTACAATCGGTTTGGTGCTCGCAATTTATGTGGGCATTAGTATTGCCTTGTATTACCTTCAGGATTATATGCTGTTTAAGCCTGAAAAACTTCCGAAAGACTTTCAGTTTAACTACGAAAATCAGGAATTTAAGGAATATAATCTCGAAACCCGTGATGGTGCAACGATTAACGGCGTGCTTTTTAAACCGAAAGGAAAGCCAAAGGGCACGGTGTTGTATCTCAAGGGCAATTCAAAAAGTATCAAGGGTTGGGGTAAATTTGCCGTAGACTTTACCCGTTTGGGTTACAATGTGCTTATGGGCGATTATCGTGGCTTTGGAAAGAGTACAGGCAAACGCTCCCAGAAAGCCATTAAGCGCGATCTACAAGTGATTTACAACAAGATGAAGGAACTCACGCCCGAAGAAAACATAATAGTTTATGGTAGGTCTCTGGGCTCGGGCTTTGCGGCTAAATTAGCGTCCACCAACAATCCCAGATTACTGATTTTAGACGCGCCCTATTACAGTTTAACCAAGGTTACGGTGCGCTATATGCCGTTTATGCCCTTGTCTGTTTTAATGAAATATCCTTTGCCAACGTACAAATGGTTAAAGTATGTGCAGTGTCCAATTCATATTATCCATGGCACTAAGGATAGGCTGATTCCATTTAAATCTAGTGTAAAATTGGCGCAGGTGAATCCTAAATTGACCAAGTTGCATGCCGTTCTTGGAGGTGGCCATAAAAACCTTAATAATTTTGAATCGTACCACAAAATGCTTCAAGACATATTGGAATCTGAAGTTAAAGACATAGATCTATCTACAACGAGTATTAACGTCATCCACAGTGCGAAGAAATCGAAATAAACGAATAAAAAAGACGCTCGGGATATTACTTGGGCTTTATGTTATGGTAGGAAGTTTACTTTATTTTCTTCAAGAACAATTAATTTTTTTGCCAACAACTTTGGAAGAGGATTTTGAATATCAGTTTCAAACACCTTTTGAAGAGCTTTGGTTGACTGCAGAAGATGGTGCAAGATTAAATGGTGTTCATTTTAAATCTGAAACCAAAAAAGGCGTCATTCTTTATTTTCATGGAAATGCGGGAGATTTATCCCGTTGGGGAGCGGTTGTAGAGCCATTTACAAACTATGGTTACGATGTTGTAGTTATGGATTATCGTACTTATGGAAAGAGTAGCGGTGTGCTTAGCGAAAAAAATCTCTATGAAGACGCCCAACTGTTTTATGACTATGTTTCCAATGTATTTCCTGCCGAAAATATTATCATTTATGGTCGGTCGTTAGGAACAGGAATTGCCTCTCATTTGGCGAGTAAAAATCCCGCAAAACAACTAATTCTAGAAACGCCTTATACCAGTATTACAGATGTGGCAAAGCATCGCTTTCCGATGTTTCCGGTAAAATCGTTATTAAAATATCACTTTCCTACGAACGAAAATTTAAAACATGTCCATGTGCCAATCACAATATTTCACGGCACGGATGATAGTGTTGTGCCTTATAAATTTGGGAAGCAATTAAAAGATAGTTTTCCTAATAAAATTAAGCTTATAACCATTGAAAATGGCGAGCATAATAACTTGGTTGAGTTTGAAGGTTACAAAAATGGCATAGACGCTTTACTATCTAAAGCGCTGTAAATTTTAGATGTTTCCTTTAGTTTTATTTATCTGTTCATCAATAGGCACAAAGCAGGGCATAATCATCTGCAAATTTCTTTAAGTTGCTTTTGTGCTTGGGGAAATAGTCACCATTATCGATATTACTCAATATCTTAGGGCATTTTTTAAACACGCGTTTTGCGGCCCGTTTAAAGGCTTTATGACTGTTGTAATTTAGAAAATAGGTTGGGCTATCGTAGACTGGCAATTCGGTAGTTTGAAAAAACACCAATTGGTGTGGTGCGTAATAGTTATCCCAAACTACAGACCCGAAAAGACGGGCTTTATCATTTTTATAGAGTAACGTGTTTAAGCCATCGGCAACGCCACCACGCATTTTTCTTAAATGAAATATTTTGACAGTATCAATTTTAAACGATGCCTTCGCACGTTCATTGTTAGCCTTAATCGAATCTCTTTGTGATTTGCTGAATACAAGGTTTATTAAATCGTTTGACGATTTTTCTTCATATAACTCAACGTATTTAACTTGTAATACAGACCAATCCTTGGTTTTAGGTTCAGTGGGTTTGGATTCGGAAAAGACTATTGATTTATAACCTGTAGGATTCGGAAAACCATAACCATGACCAATACTGTCCTTAAGTGTTATGTACTTTAATGGCACAAATGATTCACTAGATTGCTCCTTATATAAAACCCGACTACCAAATTGAGCGCCTGCTAGGTTCGTAGAACATATAAAACTTAGAACAAGTATGATTTTATTCATCTCATCAATTTTTGATTTAAAAATAGAAATTTATTCGGTAGATGATAATATTAAATAAAAAAGGCTTCAAATTGAATTGAAGCCTTTTAAAAATTATATAATTAATGCTTAGTCATTCGGGTTGAGAATGTTGTCTACACGCTCTAACAAATCTTGATTGTGAATACGCGTCATTTGGTTTCCGGCACGACCAGAACGCAATGAACTACGTAATGATTTTAATTCAGCACGTACAATAGCTCTAATGTCAGACTGGCTCACATTAACCTGTGTGCCTCCGAAGAAACGTCTAAACTGTGCAGGAATTGTTGGTTGCTCATTAGTCATTAAATATTCCATACGCTCAACGTAAGCACGCTGTAAATTACGTCTGTATATATCTGTGCTTCGACCAGAACGTAATTCGCTAAACAGACCTTGACGTAAATCTTTCATCATGTCATAAAGTTTGTATGCTTCATTGCCGTTAGTAGTTTCATTTTCTAGCATACGTTGCATACGACCAAAATCCAATAAGTTGTTTAAAGTTCTAACTTGAGTACCTCTTATACGCTCAATGCTTCCGGCGCTTTCAAACTTATTTAAGATGTTTTCGTCTAACATCCACTCAGGCGTTTCAAACAACTGCTCGTGCAAGAACATGTGTGCTTTTTTCTGATGGTCTTTAGGAACGTGAGTATATACCGCACCGTCTTGGTCGTAAGCTTTATAGATTTCATAAACACCACCAACATTTGCAGCAACGTGTCCCATATATCTATTGAATTGACCTAATACCTGACCGTACATAGTTTGTAGATCACTGTAGTTTTTACCATCTTCCGCCGTCCATTCAATTAAGTTAGGAACGATACGCTTTAGATTTTTAATACCATAATCTGAAGCCAATACAGCATCGTCACCTAAATCCTCAGTTTGCGAGCTTGGATCGATAACACCAAATTGCTGACGTCCGAAACGATACATTGGGTCACCTGCTTTTTCTAAAATCCATTTATCTAATGTGGCTTTTTCGTCTTCAGCATTTTTAGCGTCTAGAATTGGACGATAACCCCATTTTATGGCATACTTATCGTAAGGGCCAATATTTGGCATTAAAGCCACACCTTCGTCACCTGGTTGCGCCACGTAGTTGAAACGAGCGTAATCCATAATGGAAGGCGCGGTTCCGTATTTTTGCGTGAATTCGGCATCACGTAACTTTTCAACAGGATAAGCAACACTAGATCCCATATTGTGTGGTAAACCTAAAGTGTGTCCTACCTCATGCGCTGATACAAAACGAATCAAACGTCCCATAACTTCATCCTTAAAGGCAACACCACGCGCATCTGGGTTGATAGCTGCTGTTTGAATAAAGAACCAGTTACGTAACAAAGTCATTACGTTGTGATACCAGTTGATATCCGATTCCAAAATTTCTCCAGAACGAGGATCACTTACGTGAGGTCCATTGGCGTTTGGGATTGGAGAAGCTAAATAGCGTACTACAGAATAGCGTGCATCTTCAGGACTCCAATCTGGATCTTCTTCAACCGTTGGAGGTTCTGCTGCTATAATAGCGTTCTTGAAACCTGCTGCCTCAAAGGCCACTTGCCAATCTTCAATACCTTGCTTAATGTATTTCTTCCACTGGTCTGGCGTAGCTCTATCAACGTAATAAACGATTGGTTTTTTAGGCTCAACCAATTCACCACGCTTAAATTTAGCGATATCTTCATCTTTAACTTCTAATCTCCAACGATCTAGATATGTTAAACGCTTGCTTTCTTGAGCGTCTAAACCGTAATCTGTTGTACCGCTTGTAAACCATCCAACGCGCTGATCAAAATAGCGACGTTGCATAGGCACTTTAGGTAATAATATCATGGAGTTGTTGATTTCCAAGGTAATTGCTCCTGTGTTTGAATTTGAAGGTGGACGACCCGCAGCATAAGTCTTTACGTGTCTCGCTTCAATATTAGTTGGAAAAGACTTTAAGCTTTCGATGTATGAAAGACTTGGATCTACTCTAGTAATTCTGTACTGTTGACGTCTTCCTTGTGGAAAACCGAAAGGCTTTACATCCTTGTTGTACAAATCGGTAACATCAATCACTGTTTTTGTAGAATCTTTACTAAATGCTTTGATTGGGAACGTAGCAATGACGGGTTCAAAATTAGAATTAACAACAGCCTCATGCACGGGCAAAGAATCTGCGGCAACCACTTGGTGAGACACCATTCTTAACAAGATTTTTTTGTCTTTCTTTTGCCATCTTAGCACTTGCTCACTTAATTTTCCGCCTCCAAAACCGAGTCCGGCGGCAGTTTTAGCAATACGCGTTACCATAAGCATTTCGCGTTCAAAAAGAGAATCTGGAATTTCATAGAAATACTTCTCGTCGATTTTATGAACATCGAAAAGCCCATTGTCAGTGACGGCTTTCTTGGTGACGACCTTATCGTAAGGTTGAATATCGTTTTTACCTGGTTTTTTGGCAGGTGGTTTGGCCATCGCTGTGGCACCAGATTTAGACTTTGATGCCTTCTTGGTTGTAGCACAAGAAAACACAAAAAATGCGGAAACTACTAGGAGTAGTCGGATAGTTAGGTGTTTCAAAATGAGTTAGTTTTAAATTTTCCGCATGAAAATACGGATTACTTCATCAAACTAACAGGTGTTATTGGGCTTTTAGGATTTCTTTAACGTGAAGATGGTCCTAGAAAAATAGAATGGAGTTTAGATATCGTTTTTAGATAGACAGATCGAATAAAATGCTAGAAAAAAACTCGAGTTTTAGAATTAAAATTTATTTCAGTTCCACAAACAACCCTTCATCCGTCTTTTCAACCTTGGTTACCCCAAGTTTACCAAGACTTTTTAGGCTCTTGTCCCAAGCCTTATTGCTTAAGCCAGATTGTGCTTTGAGCTCTGATAAATCCATACGTTTTTCAGACTTAAGAATAGTGAAAATGGCTTTTTCATTGTCAGTCATTTCCACGGCTTTCTTCTCGGGGCGCATTTGCGGGAAGAATAATACTTCTTGTATGGATTGATTGTTGGTTAAAAACATAATCAATCGGTCCATACCGATTCCCATACCTGAGGTTGGAGGCATACCATATTCTAAAGCACGTAGGAAATCAAAATCGATGAATTCCGTTGCTTCATCATCACCTTTTTTGGCAAGCTTTAATTGGTGCTCAAAACGTTCACGTTGGTCGATAGGGTCATTTAATTCGGAATACGCATTAGCAATTTCCTTGCCACAGACCATTAATTCAAAACGCTCGGTCAATTCAGGGTTTTCGCGATGTTCTTTACACAGCGGACTCATCTCTTTTGGGTAATCTGTAATGAAGGTCGGTTGGATATAATTGCCTTCACATTTCTCTCCAAAAATTTCATCTATCAACTTGCCTTTACCCATGGTATCATCCACTTCAATACCCATATCTTTACAGGCTTGTCTAATCTCAGCTTCAGACTTGTTGTAGATGTCAAATCCTGTAAATTCCAATATAGAGTCGCGCATAGTAATACGCTTGTAGGGTGCTTTAAAATCTACTTTATACTCGCCAAATGTCGCTTCAGTAGTTCCATTGACCGCGATAGCGCAGTGTTCCAAAAGCTTTTCACAGAAATCCATCATCCAATTGTAATCCTTGTAGGCCACATAAATTTCCATAGCCGTAAATTCCGGATTGTGCGTACGGTCCATGCCTTCATTTCTAAAATTTTTAGAAAACTCGTAGACACCGTCAAAGCCACCTACAATTAATCGTTTTAAATATAGTTCGTTAGCAATTCGCATGTACAAAGGAATGTCCAAGCTGTTGTGATGCGTTACAAACGGACGCGCAGCGGCCCCACCGGGAATAGGCTGTAATATCGGGGTTTCTACTTCAAAATAACCGGCGTCATTGAAAAACTGGCGCATAGCGTTGAAGAGCTTGGTACGCTTTACAAAGACCTCTTTGACGTGTGGATTTACAGCCAAATCGGCATAGCGCTGACGGTACCGCAGTTCTGGGTCGTTAAACTCGTCATAAGTATTGCCTTCAGCATCTTGCTTTGGCAATGGCAACGGTTTCAAGGCTTTGCTCAGAAGAGAGAAATTCTTCACCATTACGGTTTTTTCGCCCACTTGAGTTATGAACAATTCGCCTTCAACTCCGATAAAATCGCCGATATCCAACAGTTTCTTATAGACCTCATTGTACAAGGTTTTATCTTCCCCTGTACAGATTTCATCACGATTAAAATACACCTGAATTCGACCTTCACTATCCTGTAATTCAGCAAATGAGGCCTTGCCTTGTATACGTCTAGACATTAATCGCCCAGCGATAACAACCTTCTTCCCTTCTTCAAAATTAGATTTTATCTGTTTGGAATTGCTATCCACAGGATAAAGGTCGGCCGGATAGGGATTGATACCCATACCGCGTAATTTCTCTAATTTCTCACGTCTTACGATTTCTTGTTCAGAAAGTTGCATTTGTCTAAATTTTAAACGGCAAAATTACGGTATTTCCCCGCAATAAAAAACAAAGACCCATGCTGATTTAGTTACAGCATGGGCCTTTAAAAAGATTTGGGAAATCTTACTTTTCCGCTACGACATTACCTTTTATTTTAAGGATTTTGTTGCCTTCTTCGGCGTTAGACATCACCGTAATGGTCTTGGTGAAATTGCCTAATCGCTTGGTGTCGTAGTTAATTTCCAACTGACCTTCTTTGCCAGGCATAATCGGTTCTTTGGAATACGCTGGTACGGTACAACCACAACTGGTTTTAACCTTTGTAATCAACAATGGTTCGTCACCAGTGTTCTTAAAATTGAAAAATCGAGTACCGTCAGAGTTTTGTTCTACCGTTCCGTAATCGAGGACTTCGGTTTCAAAAGTTAGCTTCGCAATGTCGAATTTTGATGTCGCGAAATTGAAAAAGCTTAAAAAAACCAAAGCGATTAAACTGGTTTGCATTGTTCGTTTCATGATAAAATGATTTTATGATTAATAGACCACAAACCTCAGATTTAATTTTGAAGAATAGTTAGAACAAGGGTTTGAAATCGGTACTAGCACCAAGGTTGAATTTTTCAACTACTTAGAAAACAAGGACTTAGTTTCGTCTCTAGATTGCACATTTAACTTCTTGTAAATGTTGTTGGTGTGTGTTTTTACCGTACTGACACTAAGAAAAAGCGCTTCAGCGATGTCCTTGTTGGATTTGTCTTGAAGCAAATGGTCTAACACAATGCGTTCTTGTTTGGAGAGCTGGTCACGTAAATCTTGAATTGTTTTTTTCTTTTTTGAAACCGCTCTAAACGCCAAAAAAAGATTAAACAAAAGGGAAACACCGAGAAGAACATACACCCAAATAGGAATCTTGGAAGTACTTGAAGCTTCTTCAGGATTAAGCACATATTCGTCTGCTGTTAATTCGGCTTTATACTGGGTTAAATAGGAGGTGTCTTCGTAATTAGTTTCAAGTTTATCAAGCAAATTTGAATAGTACTCGCTTTCTTGTAAATCGTTGATGTAGTAGTTGTGAAAATCATTCCGCCGGTCCGACAAAAACGAATAGATATACAAATCGGCCAAAGGTTCTTCCAACGACGCCCCAAAATCTTTTAGTGTTGTAAACCATTTTTGATTGTTGAGTTTGCGATTGGCTTCACTTCTTACAGAACCATAAGCAAAACGCATATCAGCCTTTAGGGAGTCCACGCGCAGAAGCGCATTTGAAGTTTCGTTGCTAGAATTGATATCACAAAACACTTGCTGGTCAAAGGAATACGGAAATGTGATGGTATCCGTGTTGTTAGCGATAAACAAGAGTTCCTTGCTGTCTTCGCAATGGCCATTGAAATGATTGGCATCTTGCGTGTAAGCGGAACAATTGTCGATATGAATACGGTAAATGCGGTTTTTGGTATTTAGCATGTTGCCTTTAAATTCAAAAAAACCATCTGAATCGGCCTCGGTTTTGGCGATAATTTGCTCGGCATAAATACCATTGAGCTTGCGGTAATCTTCAACAACGCTCAAATAGACGGTATTTTGCCATTTGTCAGGATTGATTTGTCCCGAAAACGAGAATTGCGCATTGGCTGAGACGCCTAGAAATAGAAGTACTAAAATATTGATTACCCTCATTATGACGAAACTACATAATTTTTTGAAATGAGGGCTCAGTGCGTTTTTTATTTGTAACAATTCCAAGATGAAAACGACCAATAGATATCATCAATCAAATCAAAAATCACATGAATATTTTTAGAGTTTTACTCGCCATCATTTGCCCTCCTTTATCGGTTATCGACAAAGGTTGCGGGTCTATTTTAATTACATTTTTATTATGGCTTTGCGGTTGGGTACCGGGCGTTATTGCGGCATTGGTCATAGTGAATAATCCTAAGAGATAAAAAGGCTATCTTTGGGCTCTAATTTGAATAATATATCATGAAACAGATTTTTGCCCTTTTAATACTAGCACTTAGTTTAAGCAGTTGTAACGTTACCGAGACCATTGTATTTAATGAAGATGGTTCTGGTGAGTTCTTGGTCAGTTACGATATGGGCGATGTTTTAAAGCAAATGGAAGCCCAAATGGGTGGAGGGGTTGAAGATGATGAGAAAAAGGAGCCGGGCAAAAAGATGGACACGCTAATGGTGTTTAGTGAAATAATGGAAATGGCCAAAGATAGCGTTGAGGCCTTGCCTGAGGCAAACCGATTAGCTTTAGAAGCCGTTAAGGATATGTATATGAAAATGCATATGGACGAAGATGCTGGTATTTTTGATTTTGGCGTTGGAATGAAATTTAACTCCATAGAAGACCTAAAAGGAATTCAAGAAAAAATAAAGAAAGCCCAAAGCCTTAATGCGCAAAGCGGTCAGGTTGAAGCCATGAAAAGTGGTGCGCCTTTCGGGAAATTTATGGGAGAAAATAGCGACGGTGTGGTATATAATTATACGTCTGAAGGCTTTAGTCGCGTAACACCAGATTCCGAATTAGAGGATGTGGATGAAGACATGGACGCCTTGTTTGACCCTACAGACCCGTCTGACCAAGAGTTTATGACCTATTTTGAAAATGCGTTTTATAACGTAAAGCTCGTATTCCCTAAAACGGTTAAATCAACCAATATTGAAGGCGCTACAATTTCTAAAGATGGTAAATCCGTGACCTATAAGGTCAATTGGTTAGATTTTATCAAAGACCCACAACAACTGGATATTGACGTGAAATTCGCCAATGAATAAGCAAGTACAGGTTGAGGATTTAGGTTTAAAGGATTTTAAAGAAACTTGGGATTACCAAGAACAACTCTTTAAGGCCATTTTAGAAACCAAGATTAAAAACCGACGCGAAAGTGCTGGTTTGGAAACGGACAATCATTTTCTGTTTGTGGAACACCCGCATGTCTACACCTTAGGGAAGAGTGGTGACCTATCAAATCTTCTGTTGGACGAAAACCAGCTTCGCGAAAAAGGCGCGACCTTTTATAAAATCAATCGTGGTGGGGACATCACATATCATGGACCGGGGCAGATTGTAGGTTACCCCATTTTAGATTTGGATAATTTCTTTACCGATATTCATAAATACCTGCGGTTTTTGGAAGAAATGATTATTCTCACTCTAAAAGAATACGGAATTTCCTCAGAGCGAAGCCCAGGAGAAACAGGCGTTTGGCTAGATGTGGGAACACCTTTTGCCCGAAAAATCTGTGCTATGGGTGTGCGTGCCAGCCGTTGGGTAACCATGCATGGATTTGCCTTAAATGTGAATGCAGACTTGGGCTATTTTGACAATATCATTCCCTGTGGTATTCGAGGCAAAGCGGTAACTTCTTTAAATGTAGAATTGGGTGTTGAGCGTGTGGATGAGGCCGAGGTTAAAAGCAAACTTTTGAAGCATTTTAGAGTGCTTTTTGAGGCGGAAATGGTTTGAATTTTCTTTATACCTTATTTAAGGAGGTGGTAAAATAGGGGAATAAGTACCATTGCCAACAATCCAGTAAATGTCCAGATTGGTAAAATTTTCTTGGTCTTATGAGGTCTGTAAAATGCTTGATTCTCTTTTGAAAGATCTTTTTCATCAGCTGAGAAATTACATCTTACACAAGTATAGCGGGTCCAGCTTTTGAAAGGGAATATTGGTATAAATAGAATCTGAAAATACTTCAAGTATTTGTCTACAAAAGTCTGGCCTTTAAAATTGCAGTTATGACAAACAATCTCTTGGGGCCTTTTTGTATCATACTTTAGCGGGATTTTACCGAAGTTGATTAGGAAAAACATTTTCTGTTTGTGTTTGGATTGATAAGATAAAAATTTTCAATCAACTCTCCGCGTTAAAAAATACCTTGTAATAATGCATTTTCTTTTCCTCGTCAAAACCGCGTTCTAGAAATTCAGCGGAAGCATCAGGAGCGTCGACATCTAGTTTAATTTGAATATTAGTGTCGAGCTTTATTTCTGTTTTTATCTTTTGTTTTTGCTTTTTTAACGCTATTTCGGAGACGTCAAACTGGTTTCGGATAAGGATATTGTTGTCGGATTCGTAAACTTTTTTGTAGTCTTCAAACTGTTGGATTTGCTCTTCAGATTCAAAGACTTCCTCTTTAAAGGTTTCCACATTTACAATTTCATTTTCCTTAAAGAAATCCACCGTTTTAGCCAAGAAATTACTTTGCTCTTGCCCGCCAAAATTGGGCTGTAAAATGGCCTTGGAATACTCACGACAAAGCTCAATATAATTTTTGGTGTGCTGGTTGCTATCGTCCGGGTAGGCGATATTTAAAAAGCTTTTAATCCAGTATTGGGCATCATAATTATTGTTGTCTACACTCAGTACAATTTTGCCTTCCAAATCAGATGTATTCAAAATTAGGCAACCTTTATCCACTTTCTTCGCTTGAATACCTTTCTGCACCATGATATCATAGCTCTTTTGCTCCAAAAACGTCTGAAAAAATTCAGTCTTAGTTTCAATCTTAAAAATCCCAACTGCGTCGGTAAAAAAATCTTGATATTGGATGTTTTCAAAATGACAAACAATGACATCCCCTGTTTTTATTTGGGCAGAATTGCTTTGTTCAAACAAATGCGTTACTATGTGTTTAGACACCTCTACAAAATCCGTATCGCCCGAAAAAATCTGCTCGCTATAGGTGTTGATTTCGTTAAGCCCAACGTCTGAATGATGATGAAAACGAAACGTTTCCGCAACACTCACAAAAGGCTTCAAGAGGTAGGGCAACATTAAATGGTAGGTGGCTTCATCAAAATCGACGGGTGCCTCAGAAAATGCGTTTTTGGTGTCGTTGAATTTGTTTCCAACTTTATGGATAATGAGCTTGTTAATGCTCGCTTTTTGGCGTTTAATCATTACTGAAAATTAAGGACTGCAATAGTACAAAAATCAGGGGCAAATGTGAAGGGCTAATTAATGTGATACACCAAAATGGTTTGGTCATCACTTTGCGTAACCAATTCTAATCCCCCCGAATTGTTAAGATTGGCTATCGTTGCTGATGCTGAGCCGTAAACGGGGAAGTTGGGCATGTACTCAGCTTTACTGTCAAACAGATGTACTTTTTTTGCTTGTTTATCCGTTAGTGTAACGTAGATTTTATCGTTGAGATAAAATAGTTTTGGCGCTGTATAATCGCCATAATCCAAGTCTAAGGTTTTGGCTCTTATTTTCAGTTCATTTTCAGAAAAGCTCACTAAGGTTTTACTTGTGGCGTCTATGCTATGATTGGTTTTTAATCCCATCGCAACAGTTAAAACACGACCTTGCATGTCTACTTGAACCAGTTGCCCATTTTTATTGGTAGTGGTGAATTTGTTTTTGTGCAGGAAAATTGGGTTACCCGAAAAATCAATTGTGTTTGAGACGTTGATGCGGTTTTGCCCACGACGATTCAGGATTTTTAGTCGATTACCTTGAGCGAATACGATATAATCCTTCCGGGCATTACGGATGTGTTTTGGTTGTGTTAAGATTTCAGAATTAGAACCTTTAAAGTCAAATCCTTTGATACGTTTTGCCTTGGTAGAATACATCAGCAATTTAGAACCTTGCGTGATGAGCAATCTATAATCCCGTTTGCTATCATAATCAAACACCGATAAAGGTTGGGTGACTTTATCCCTAAATTTAATGGGAAACGGCCCAACATCGTTGCCGTTTCGGTCTAAAACATACAGCCGATTAGCGGTAGCAAAGGCGAGTTGCAGTCGCCCGTTTTTGTAGATGTCAATCTGTTCTACTTGTCCAAGGATTTCTCCAGTGAGTTGCTTTGTCCACAAGCGACGGCCCGAAGCCGATATCAAATGAATTTTATTTTTTACATCCTGAACCAAAATATCCTTTCCTTTGGTAATATGATTTTTAACGACTTGCGGTGGATTCAAAATAGCGTCTGGTAATTTATAATTGAAAGCTTCGGAAATTCCAGCAGAGCGTCGTGATGCGTTGAAGGATTTAATGACACCGTTCATATGCGCAAAATCATCTTCAACAATATATTGAACGGCATTGGCATTAAAGACTTTAAAGTCGTCGCCCAAAGATTCCGAAAGACTTTCCCCGTTTTTATAGACGAATAGGGAAGAAGCATCGCTCAAGGATTCGTTAATGGATTTAAAAGCTTCAGCTTCGGATAGCGTTTGATTATTCAAGTTTGAACTGATAATAGTCTGAAGAGTTGAAACCTTATCCGAAAACACAAAGAAGTCTTCAATTTGAACGACATAGTTGACATCTTCAAGCTGAAGAAGTGGTGAAAGATTACGCCTGAAAACCGATTCGTCTTCAATTTGAAATATAGAAAAATCCCTGAAAGTCTCAACTAATGATTGCTGTTCCATATAATCTTTCATCAATTGGGCGTCAATGGCGTGAACGACAACTGAGGTATTCTTTTCGCTTTTAAAAAGCGCTATCTCATCACTGTAATTGAGAAAGGGGATTGTAGAATCAAGCTTCGTTTTGGTGTAGCTTTCTAGATTATGGCGAAGCTGTTCAAAATCATTAAAACTTATACTTGTTAATTGGTCTACACTCCTTGGTGCTATCTTTTGGGATTTCAGTTCTTGGGCGGTTGTACTATTCAATATATATATTAATGACAATGAATCTAGTTTCGTAATACCGTTGTAGCGAATGGCATCCGAATCAAAATCGACATCAAAGGCGGATGTGTTTGATAGGCTGATACTATCAGTCGATGTGCCTAAACTTAGTTTGTGGTACAGCGGAGAGTTAGCCGATGCCATCCAACCCGCAGACGCATTGTCGCTCATGGTATGTATAAGCGATGCAGTGTTGGAATTTGTTTTAATAGTGTCTGCCGTACTGACCAAACTTTGAGAATTACTCCCGAAAAACAAACTATCAATCTGTCTATAATATAAGGTATCGTTTTTTAAGCCCAATTCACCAATACTCATTGAAGGCGAAATGGGGAGATGGTATGCCGTAGAATCCTGCGCAATGAGGCTGTCATGAAATTTAGTGCTAATGCTAAATAGCGATTCATCGCCATGTACTTTAAAACCCAAATAAGACATATCAGTGGTATTCAACTTTTGAAGTAGCGCCTTGTAATTTGAAATTTGGTTATCTGTTAATTTTGAAAGTACAGGATGGTTTTCAGAAAGACTGCTTAAATCCTTCAAATTATCTACCTTAATAATATAGTCCATTTTATAAGGTATAAGTTGAATAGCGTCGGTTTTGGTATTGAAGTCTCTTTGGCACCTCGAAACTCCGAGTAGCAACAGAAGAATGAGCAAAGTTTTTTTCATTGAGGGTTTAAAATGTTCTACAAATATAAAACCTTAGAATTCTAATTGATATTGTTCGGGCAATAACCGAAATGATTTTCGGTGGTATTTGCACGGACCATATTTTTTAATAGCTTCCCGATGCTCTTTGGTGGGGTAGCCTTTATTCTTTTTCCAATTATACATAGGGAACTCTTCGTGGATAGTCTCCATATATAAATCTCGATATGTTTTTGCCAAGATGGAAGCGGCTGCAATACTCAAGTATTTACTATCACCTTTAATAATAGTGCTATGCGGAATATTGTTGTAAGGTTTAAAGCGGTTACCATCGACAATGATGTATTCTGGTCGAGATGTGAGCGCATCAATAGACTTATGCATGGCAAGGATTGATGCGTTCAGGATATTTATTTTATCAATTTCCGATTCATATATATGGTGTACACCGAAACTGATGGATTGCTCCTCAATGATAGGCTTAAGCAATAACCGCTTAATCTCGTTAAGTTGTTTGGAGTCATTAAGTATTTCATTCTTAAAATCTGAAGGTAGAATAACTGCTGCTGCAGTGACCGGTCCCGCAAGGCAACCTCTACCGGCTTCATCGGTGCCACATTCTAATAATAAACCTGAAAAATTTTGTAATAAATCCATGTAAATTTCCGATCAGAAAGTTAATTCAAAATGTTAAAATATCAATACCAAATTCTTATAGTTTCTCATTGTACAAAGGAATTATTTAGAATTTGCCGAATCCTCAGATTTTATAGGACTTTCTTTAACATATTTTTATGGATTGCACTTGGATATTTAATATTTTATTAAGATGTTTGCGGGAGACTAACTCAAATAATTGTTTTATGAAATTAAAGTTAACATGGTTATTGGCGCTTTTTATGGCGTTTGTAATGCAATTTTCCTTTGCACAGGAGAAGACCGTTACAGGTACAATTACGGCCGCATCAGACGGTTTGCCTTTACCAGGCGTAAATGTAATTGTGAAGGGTACCACGAGAGGTACTCAAACAGACTTTGACGGGAATTATTCCCTCAGAGCTAACTCAGGAGATGTAATTGTTTTTTCTTACTTGGGTTATAAAAATGTAGAAAGAACAGTAGGAGCTGCTTCTACTATCAGCTTGAGCATGGAAGAGGATGCTGAATCTCTTGATGAAATTGTAATAGTTGGTAGTGTTTTTGATGTAGGTAAAGAAAGAAAAAATGGTGTTTCTTCTATTGGTGCAAATGAGCTTAAGGCTGTTGTTGCTACAACTTCTATTGATAGAGCCATGCAAGGACAAATGTCTGGTGTAAGTGTTGTTGCTAGTTCAACAGCGCCAGGTAGTGCTGCTAACGTCAACGTTCGTGGAGCATTTAGTCCATCGACGGCTAATGGTCTTCGTAACCCTCTTTATGTAGTTGATGGTACATATATGAATCAAGCTGATATTCCTGCGATTAATTCAAGTAACATTGAGTCAATGCAGGTATTGACAGATGCTTCTCAGACTGCTATCTATGGTAGTAGGGGTTCAAATGGTGTTGTTATCATTACTACTAAAAAAGGTGTTGAAGGTGAGCCTAGATTTAGCTTAAATGCGCGTTATGGTGTGTCAGATAGATTCCCTATCCGTGTAGATTTAATGAATTCTAGGCAAAAATTAGAATACGAAAATGCCTTGTCACAAGTAACAGATCCATTTACGGGCAACCCGCTTGGTTTAGGTAGATCTTATACTGATGCTCAGATTAATGAATTATCTCAAGTAGATACAGATTGGGCTGATATCCTTTATAAGACAGGTTTTACTGAATCTTATAATTTTTCTGTAAGCTCAGGTACCGAAAACTCAAACACTAGAATATCATTAGGATATGATTCTGATGAAGGGATCGCTGTCGGTTATGAAGGGTTTCAAAGATTGTCAGCGTCTTTAACAAATAATTTGAAAACTGACAAATTTAACATTGGATATACTGTCAATGGAGTGTATACGAGAAGAGATGATCCAAGAGATCGTCAAAACGTACAGTCACCTTTCTGGTCAGAAATTAATAACAACCCATATGAGCAGTTGTTTCAAGTAGATGGTAATGGAAATCAGATTTTAGATGCTAACGGGGATCCAATCTTTAACATCAGCGGTAGATTAAATAGTTTTGGCTACCAGGTATTAGATGAGATTTTTGGAACTGACCAAGAGGTTAGAAACGTGAGATTCTTTGGTAATGCATATGCCGAGTATTTTATATTAAAGGATTTAAAAATCCGTACACAATTCGGTGCAGTTTATGACAGAAGACAGTCAGAAAATTTCTTAAAGCCTTCGGCTAGATTAAATACTTTTATTGGGACCCAGGGTCTTAAAACAGATACGTCAACAGACGATTTTGATTATAACTGGAGAAATGAGCTTACTTATGGTAGGTCATTCGGAGACCACAATTTTAAGGCCACATTCGCAACTGAATATCAGGATGAAAATAATTACTTCATCAACTTAAATAGTAGAACGTTTCCCAATGATTTTCAAGACACGCAAAACCTAGCTGGCTCTATTGATCAAGATTCGTTTACAAGACGTACAAGAATATCTCGTGTTGCTCTTTTAGGAGTTCTAAATTATAACTACGACGGTAAATATTTCTTTGACGGTTATGTAAGAAGGGATGGATCTTCATTGGCTGGTCTTGATAACCAATATGGTACATTTTATGGAGCTTCCTTGGCTTGGGATATAGCTAAAGAGTCATTTATGGATTCTGCTGGTTGGGTGAATAGCTTAAGACTGTCTGGATCGTATGGTACTTTAGGAGATGATGCTGTACTAGGACTATATACTAATTTTACTGCAATTAATCAAGGAGGCTTATTGGGTAATGACCCTATTGCTACTCCTAATTTTGCTATTGCTAATCCGAATGTGACTTGGGAAAGTAATGAAAAGATTAACTTAGGTATAGCTTTTGAATTATTACAGGGTTCTAGGTTAAGAGGTAAGGTGGATTGGTTCCAAGACACAAGAAAAGACTTCTTATTCGCTGATTCTTTACCATTTGAATCAGGTGCATTTAATACCACGGTTAATTTAGGTGATAGTAGAGTATCTGGTTTAGAAGTAGATTTAAATTACGATGTATTGAGAAATCCTGATGGTTTAAACCTTACCGTGTTTGGAAACATAACAGCTTTAGATTACGAAATTACGTCTTTAGGAGATGAACAAATCAGAAACTATTCAGGAGGGCAATCTATTTTACGTGAAGGCTTAGAGCCATTTACACATTATTTAGTGCGTTATGCCGGTGTTAATCCCGCAAACGGAGATGCTATTTATTTAGATGTTGATGGTAACGAAACTAACGTATTTAGTGCAGCTAATGCCGTTCCTATTGGTGATAAATCACCACTGCCTGAGTTTTTTGGAGGGTTTGGTCTTAGGGCGAACTATAGAGGTTTTGATTTGAGCAGTAACTTTAACTATACGTATGGTAATTATGTTTTTAATCAGCAGTCATTAGGTTTACATGACCCAGCAAACTGGAGAAACAATAAGGTTGTTGGTGCTACAAATTATTGGCAACAACCAGGTGATACTGGTGTTTTCCAGAGACCAACGGTTAATGGTATTGAAGCTAATACCACTCAATTCTTACAAGATGCATCTTACTTATCTTGGAGAAACTTAACTTTTGGTTACACCTTTGGGGAGAATGTCTTCTCTGGTACAGGTATAAACACTGTTAGGGCATATTTCCAAGCACAAAATTTAGCTATTTGGTCAGGCTTCCAAGGTAATCCAGAAGTTGGTATTGGTTCATCTGAAAACGGAGCAACTGTAAGTAACTCGGTTTATATAAATGGCTATCCTCAAATACAGTCGTTTAGCTTTGGTTTTGACATCAATTTTTAAAATAAAAGACTATGAAAATAAAATATATATTTAAACTAATGTTAGTAACGCTTGTGTTTACAGCGTGTACTGATGAAGATATCTTTCAGGAAGATCCTGACAGTATCGTAATAGAAAATTTCTTTCAAACACCATCTGAATTCGAATCTGCAATACGTGGTGTGTACAGTAGAATGAAAACTGTTGGTTACTATGGAGGCTCTGGAGGTTCTGGAGACTTGGTAGCTGTAGGAGATTTACTCTCAGACAATTTGATCACTAACCCTAATGGAAGGGGTAGTAATTTTCAAAGCCATAGCTGGTTGTATAATGATAATACATCACCAACGGCTTTATATCAACAGGCTTACATAGCTATCGCTAGAGCTAATTTAATTTTACAGAATATAGATAATTTGCCGGATGGAGATTTTAAGAATGGTATTGAAGCTGAAGCTTTAGCTGCAAGAGCCATGTTACATTTTGATGTAGCACGTTTCTATTCGCAAATGCCTACTCAGTCTGCATCTGCAGGGGGTTCTTTAGGTATTGTTTATAGTAACGAGTTTGAGCCATTTGCTGAGCCAGCACGTCTGTCTACTGTAAGTGAAGTCTACGACTTAATCACCGCTGACTTAACTAGAGCTAATTCGTTAATTGGAGCTGCTAATGCTGGTGAAACTACGAGAATTAATGCAAATGTGATAAGAGGTTTAATTAGCCGTGTTGCTTTAGCTCAAGGTGATTATGCTAGAGTGATTCAGGCTGGCCAACAAGTAATAAATAGTGTTAGTCCCGCTGCGGCGAGTGAGTTATTTCCTTTATGGATTTCTGCTGACAACCCAGGTGTTTTGTTTGAATTACCTTTTATCGTTTCAGATCCACTATTAGATGTAAACTTTAGCCAAGGTTCTGGTCAGAGTTTAATTCCAGAATGGAGTGTAGATGCTGCTTTCTATAACTTATACGACCCTGCAACTGAGCCTGAACGTATAGATGCTTATTTCCAGACATTAACTAACAATAGTTTAGGTGAAACTTGGATTATAGTAAACAAGTATATTAACGGCGTTCAACAACAAGGTCTTAACGACGGTCGTTACTTAAGAGTAGAAGAAGTAATTCTTAACGTTGCTGAGGCACATTACTTAAATACACCTAGTAATGAGGCTGCGGCGCTTCAGACGTTAAACAGATTAAGAGACGCTAGATATAGTTCTTATGCTGGTGGTGAATCTGGAGATGATTTATTTAACGCTATTATGCTTGAGCGTAGAAAAGAATTGGCTTTTGAGTCTAGTGACAGATGGTTTACGCTTAAGCGTTTACAAGGTGTTTCAGGTATTCCTAGCATGCACACAAGTGGTGTGCAGAGAACTGGTAACGGACACCTCGCTGATGGGTCAGGTGTAGTACCTCCAGGGCAAGTTTTAGCGGCCGGTGACACTAAATGGCAATTGCCATTACAGCAGACTTGGTTAATAGAGAACCCTAACCTAGTACAGAACCCAGGTTACTAATAATTAAAAATTGTTTATTATGAAAAATATAATTAAATATATTTCTTTATCTATTGCGGCTTGTTTTATCGTTGCTTGTGAAGAAGATAATGATGTGCTTTTAGGCTTGGATACTGATAGTTTTGTACAATTCAGTGATTATAGAGCTGTTAGTGTAGTTGAAAACAGTGGTGATGTTATTGAGGTTACAGCCATTTTAGGTGGCCCACAATCTCAAGATGTTACTGTTAATTTCAATGTAGACGGAGGCGCCGGTAGATATTCACTTTCATCTACGTCTGTGTCTATTCCTGCAGGGCAAACTTCAGGAACTGTAACATTTACCGCTATTGATGATGATGATATCAATGGTGATGTGGATATTGTTATTTCACTTGATCCTAATAGTACACTGCCTGTAGGTATTGCTGGTGCTGGAGGAGAAGGTTCTAGTAAGACTATAACAATTATCGATGATAATGTGCCATGTAATGATTATCTAGTTTCTGTAACTACAGATAGGTGGGGTAGTGAAAACTCATGGGAAATCACAGATTCATCTGGTGCTGTTGTAGCAAGTGATGGACCTTACCAAGACGGACCAGCTGGTTTCACTGCAACATATGATACTATGGTGACATTAGCAGATGGATGTTATACATTCACAATGTTTGATTCTTACGGCGATGGTATGGGTACTGGTACTTATTCCGTGGCTTGTGGATCATTAGTTGCTGCTAGCGGTGGCCCAGATTTAGCCAATGGAAATTCTTCTGAATCTACTGATTTTTGCGTGAATCAATAAAGAAGTATTTTCTGAATATATAAATACCAAAAAAGCCCGAGATATTCTCGGGCTTTTTTTATGCTCGATTTTTTATCCTAAAAAATGTTTTTTTTAGAGTATTTCAAGTTTTTTATTGCAAATTTCCAAATTTGGAAAATGATAGTTTTTGTTTGTAACATCAAGCTTAATTTTATTATTGATAGTATTATGAGTTGTATTTATTTTAAACAATTTCACTTTGTTTAATTTCTTATGTAACAGCCTTTATAATTGGAATCTTTAAGAAAAGTCCATTTTTTATAATTTTTCTAATATTTATTTTGCAATTAGATATCATCTAACTTTTTGTTACTTTTACAAAAAAAATGAGTTATGTTTAGAAAATATATTGTAGTTATCTTCTTGTTGCATTTTGGGATTAGCATTTCTGGTCAAACTGAGACAGAAAGAAAAGAAATTATTTCTACCTACGATAAGAACTTGAATTCAGAAGTAACAAATTATTTAGCACTTCAAAACCAATTACGTAAGGATCGTATTAATAATTATTTAAGTGGTCTCTCGGCTCAACAAATGGAATCTATCGATGTTTCTAATATTAGAGATATTTCTAGAGAGGGAAAGCCTATGTACTATGTGTCGTTTAACGATGACTCAGCACAAACAATTAGAGCAAACGCACTGCATCCTGGAGGTGCATTAAACTTAAATCTTACAGGGCAAGGTATAACTGCTGGCTTGTGGGAGGCTGAAGACGGTTATCCTCAACAATTTCATTTAGATCTTAATGGTAGAATAAATATAATTGATGGTGGGGGGGCTGTTAATTTTCATGCAACGCATGTCGCTGGTACAATAATTAGTTCCGGAAATAATTCTGCATCAAATTCAGGTAGAGGTATTGCGTATAATGCCAGTTTAAATGCCTATACTTCTGACAACGATAACTTAGAGATGTCAATTGCCGCCTCTGCTGGATTATTATTATCTAATCATTCTTATGGTTTCCGAGCAGATAATTTACCTCAGTACCAGTTTGGTAAATACACACAGGGTGAATCTCTAGCTTTAGACATTACAACTAGTACATATCCATATTATTTACCTGTAGTATCTGCTGGTAACGATAGAAATAATACTATCCAACCAGGTGGATATAATTATTTAGAGAATAACGGTTTTGATCTTTTAACAGGTTTGTCTACAGCTAAAAATGGCATTACTTCTGCCGCTGTTAATGAGGTTCAAAACTACACGGGACCTTTTAGTGTACAAATGTCGTCGTTTAGTAATTGGGGGCCGACAGATGATGGACGTATTAAACCAGATATTTCTTCACAAGGCGTAAATGTTCTATCTACATCTAATTCATCACTTACTGGTTATGGAAATTCCTCGGGAACTTCGATGTCTGCGCCAGCTATTACTGGACTATTGATTCTCTTGCAAGAACATTATAATAATATCAACTCTCAATTTATGCTCGCTGCTACTGTTAAGGGTCTACTCTTACACACTGCAGATGAGACAGGAGTATTTAAAGGGCCAGACTATAGATTTGGATGGGGATTAGCTAATGGGGAGAAAGCCGCATTAGCAATCAGTAATAACAACTCAAGTTCTTATATTGAAGAATCAACACTTCTAAATTTAGAAACTAAAACTTTTGATGTTGTTGCAAATGGAGCGGAGCCATTAATGGTTTCTTTATCTTGGACGGATCCTGCACCAAATGCAACTTTTTTTGGCGGAGGATATGCGACAGCAGTTGATGATGCCACTCCTGTTTTAGTGAATGATTTAGACATTAAATTAACTAAAGACGGTGTGGATAGCTTTCCATGGAAGCTCGGACTTCCTGCATCATTAGGTCAAGCGGCATCTCGTAACACTACTAATGATGTTGATAATTTTGAAAAAGTTGAAGTAGACAGCCCATCAGTAGGTGATACATACACAGTGACAATAAACCATAAAGGGGTGCTAGATGGTGCTCAGCAAAACTACAGCATAATTGTAACGGGTGGGTCACTTGCAACTTTAAGTGCTAATGATATCTCTCTTTTAGAAAACAGCTTTAAAGTTTATCCTATACCTGCACAAAACATAATAAATACCTATAATGGTTCTGCTTATGAAATTGAAGGCTACAAAATATATGATGCGATGGGTAGATTAGCTTTACATGGAAAATTTGAAGAATTAATAGGTTACAATACTATAGACATTGGTAAGCTTAACAATGGGGTTTATTTTATTGAAATTAATACTGATATTGGGATTTTAACAAAAAGAATTATCAAAGCTTTATAGGTTGGTAGTCCTAAAATAGGTTCACAGTTTTAAATATAAATAAAACCAGCGAAGCTTACTTTGCTGGTTTTTTGTTGGGTATATAATAAGTCGAATTAATTGAATTATTTATGGATGAAATATTAGCTAAATTTTGGGTATGAACATGGTATAAAATAAAATTTTCAAAGTAATTTGTCCTTATTATACCAATTTTATCTACTTTATTTCACTAAAAATTAATTTAATCTGTGTATTGCTTAACAATATCTTAGGAATTCTAACTTTTTATTAAGATTTTTGTTTTGGACTAACTTAAATAATTGTTTTATGAAATTAAAATTTACACGGTTATTTACCTTTATTATGCTTCTATTGGTGCAAACAACATTTGCGCAAGAGAAGACTATCTCAGGTACTATTACCTCAGCTTCAGATGGGTTGCCCCTTCCCGGGGTTAATGTTATTGTGAAGGGAACGACACGAGGAACGCAATCTGATTTCGATGGAAATTATTCCATCAAAGCAAATCAAGGAGAAGTTCTTGTTTTTTCATTTGTTAGCATGAAAACTACTGAGAGAGCAGTTGGTGTTAGCAGTTCTATTAACGTGGCGCTAGAAGACGACGTTGCAACGCTTGAAGAAGTTGTTATAACTGGTTATGCTACTTTTGCAAAATCAAAATCTTCAATTGCTTCAACACAGTTATCTGCTGATGCTGTAGAAACCAGGCCTAATGCAAGTTTGGTGCAAAGCTTAGCAGGTCAGGTGCCTGGACTCGATATCTCAACAAATAGCGGTCAGCCTGGTGCTAATTCACTCGTACAGATTCGTGGAGTCAATTCTATTAATGGTAACACTGAGCCTTTATTCCTTTTGGATGGTGTTGTGATAAACGAAGATAATTTTAGGAGTTTAAATCAAAATGAGATTGCATCAATCAATATTCTTAAGGATGCTGGTGCCACTGCTATTTATGGTAATCGTGGTGCTAATGGTGTTGTAGTAATTACTACTAAACGAGGTTCTAATAATTCGGAGTTGCGGGTAAACTATACTGGGATTATAAGTTATGCATCGCTTCAAGAAGATCGTTATAACCTTGCTAATACTTCGCAAATCTTAGAACTTGAACGTAGATTTGGACGAGGACGTGGCGCAGGTCAGGGTAATGGAGCGCAATCTGGTGGAAATGTATTGTTTCCTGGCACAGGAGCTCCTTTTACTGATGAGCAAATTGCTCAAGAAGCCGATTTTGATTGGTTAAACTATTTTTTTAGAACTGGTGTAACTGAAAATCACACGTTAAATTTGTCTAGCGGATCAGCTAACTCTTCGCAATTTACATCGCTTGGATACTTTAATCAAGAGGGTATACTTCAAGATAGTAACTTACAGCGTTTTAATTTGAGAAATAATATTAACGGATCATCTTCAAATGGTAAATTCAATTATGGCACATCAGTGTCTATAAATTATGCGAAGGATAATCGACTTACTGGTATTGGAGGTAACGGAGTTAATCAAAATCCACTTTTTGGAGCATTGTCTTCGTTGCCTTATTTCACTCCGGATGATTATCCAGGTAGTAGGGCTTTGGCAAGAGATTTCTTCTTGGATTATGCGCCATTCTATATCATTGATAATCTAGCCACACGTACTAGGTTCGACGAAGAGTTGAAAATAATTGCGGGATTAAACGCATCTTACAAAATAACTAATGATCTTACTGCCAATTTGCAAATGGGCGGGGACTATCAGAGTGTTTCTTTAATCAGTTCTCAAGATCCGATTTCTAGAAATCAATTGAGATTTAATCCATTGGTTGACGGATTTGCAACACAAAGCTCTAATAGACAATTTGCATTTCAGTCTACAACGAGTTTGAATTGGCAAAGAGAATTTGGGAAGCATACTATTGGTGTAGCAGGGTACTTAGAATATTTTAAGGCGCATTTGAGATCTTTTGGATTTACGGCGCGAGGTTTAGATCCTGTATTATTTGTTCCAGGTGATGATGCCGGTTTTCTTGCAGATGTCCCAGACAACGATGCTAGAGTAGATACGGTTTTTGCTGATCGATTGGATGCTGGTCTTCTATCTTATTTTGGAACATTGGACTATGACTTTGATGATAAGTATGGCTTCAACGCGACAATAAGACGTGATGCCTCCTATCGTTTCTCAACGACAAATCGATGGGGAACATTCTGGTCTGCTTCAGCACGCTGGAATATCTCCAATGAAGAGTTCATGGAAGATTCTATTTTTGATAACCTTAAGCTAAGAGCGTCCTATGGAGAGACAGGAAATCAGCGTATTGCAGGAAACAGTTATTGGAGTGGCGCCGACTTAATTTTTAGTTTTTACGGATTGAATTTGGGTTACGGAGGTCAAGACGCTTTAAGTTTTAATCAGATTGCGAATGACCAGTTACGTTGGGAAACCGTTGCTCAAGCTAATATTGGTTTGGACTTTGCTTTATTCAATAACAGGCTTAGAGGCGCTTTTGATGTTTATGAAAAGAAAACACCGGACTTATTTCAAGATGATCGTATTTCAGGTATTAATGGTCAGTATGGGCTTAGAGCTAATACTGGAACACTGTTCAATAGAGGTTTTGATATAGATTTAAATTACGATCTTATCAGAAACGATGATCTTACGTTGAGAGTGGGGGTAGTTACAAACTATAATAAAACTGAATTACAGGATTTGCCAGCCGAGAATGGTGAAATTATTGGTATAGGTCGTAACGGTGGTGAATTGTTTGAGATTTTCACCTTTAGATACGCAGGGGTTAATCCTGCAACCGGTAACCTCTTATTTTTAGACGCTAATGATAATTTAACGGAGACTCCAGATGTGGATAATGACCGTGTTTGGACGGGTAGAAACGGTATTCCTGATTGGACGGGGAGCTTTAATCTTAATATCGATTATAAAGGTTGGTTCTTACAAGCTCAATTACAGTTTGAGGCTGGAAGAGATCAATTTGATAATGACTACTCTAGATTCATGAATAGAAATGTTATTGGAGATTTTAGACTATCTGCAGATATGTTAAGAGCATGGACTCCGGAAAATCGTTTTACAGACGTTCCAAGCTTAGATGCAACGAATATTCAGTTTTCAGGAGATCGCTTCTTGGTCCCTATGGATTTTATGAGGTTAAGATTTCTGCAAGTTGGATACAGTTTCTCAGAACGTGCCTTAGAAAATACGGGTATTGCTAAATTACGTTTATTCGCAAATGCAGAAAATTTATTTACCCTTACTGAGTTTAGAGGGTTCGATGCTGCTTCCAGAGTGAACGGTCTTGAGTACCCTACCCCTAAGATTATTTCGATGGGAGTTGAATTAGGACTTTAAAAAAAAATAAAATGAAAAAAATAAAATATTTAGTTTTAGTGGTAGTTGCATTGGCTATGGGATGTAATGATGCCATTGACATTGTACAGGCAGGTCGCCTTACTGCAGATAATGCATTTAAGAATGTGGACGATTTAGAAAGAGGAATTTTAGGAGTTTACGGTACCTACGATATTACTCCAGAAATTGCATTCGCATCAGGTTATACAGATGAAGTTGCGCCAGGAGTCGCAACTGGAGGTCAAAACTTCACTACAGGATTTATCTTTGAACTAAACGCAGGTTCAACTGCGGCAAATAGATTTTGGTTAGATGGATATCAGCAATTAAATGAGATTAACAGGTTGTTGGAGGCAGCTCAAGCTTTAACACCAGAATCTTCTGAGCAACAAGCTTACAATAATATTCTGGGGCAAGCTTATGCACTACGTGCTTATTCTCACTTTCAAATGTTATCTTATTTCTCTACAGATTACTCTAATGATGCTGCTTTGGGGGTGCCTTTATCCTTGAGAGTTCCTAGTATAGCTGATCAGCCTTTAAGAAATACAAATGGTGAGGTATATGAGGCTATTGCAGAAGATTTGAATTTGGCACAAGGTCTTTTAACTGATCAGAGTAGTGGAACTGGAACTTTTGTCTCCAGAGATTTTGTAACTGCTTTGAGAGCTAGAGTTGCAGCTTATCGTGGAGATTATTCAACTGCATTGCCACTAGCCCAGAATCTTGTTTCACGCTATCCTTTGGCTACTAGAGATCAATTTATGAATATTTGGTTAGATCAAAGTAATGCAGAAATAATTTTTAAATTTGAGAGAACATTTAATGGGCCGTTTGATTTTCAGGGAGCTTCGGGTAGTGTAAATGCAGGGGGCTGGGTCGGTAATATCTATGCTTTCGTAAATGCCACCGCGGGTGGTGGTGCTTATTATGAATTTAGTCGAAATCTTTTTAATCTGTTTGACCCAGAGGATGTAAGATACGATGCTTATTTAGCACCATCTTCAACAGTATCAGATGATTATCAAAACACGACTGATTTTGTGAACGAAGATATTCTCGTAGTAGGTAAATATCCTGGGTCTGAAGGTCAATTATTAATGAATGATTTAAAAGTATTTAGATCTTCAGAGATGTTATTAATAATAGCTGAAGCTTATGCGGATAGCAACAGTCTTAATGGTTCATCAAATTCAGTTGCGTCTGTTTTAAAGCAACTTAGGGATCAGAGGTTTGGTTCGAGTCAAGATTTACCTTCATTTAATAATCAAACGGAAGCTTTTGCTGCTATTTTAAATGAAAGAAGAGTAGAGTTTGCGTTTGAGGGTCATAGATGGAAGGATGTTAAGAGGCTTGGAGCAAGAGCAAATCAAAATATTGTAAGGGATCCGTTGGATTGTGAACAATTTGCCAATGGCTGTGAGTTAAGTAACTCTGATTTTAGAATGACTATGCCTTTGCCTTTAAATGAGTTTGATGGTAACCCTGGTTTAAGAGCGCAACAAAACCCAGGATACACTCAGTAAATAAAAACAAAAACTATGAAAAATATTTTAAAACTTACATTCATAAGTGTTCTCGTTCTTTTAGTAGGTTGCGATGAATACGAAAACCCAACATATAACGGTGTTGACTTCGTTCAATTAGAAGATGGTTCGGCTGAAGCTATAATTGAAAATTCAGGTGATGTTGTAGAAATTGATGTGTTGCTTTCTTCGCCTCAGGCCTCAGAAACGACTATAAATTTTGAGACCACTGGTGACCCTTCAAGATATGCTTTAACACCTTCTTCGGGAACTTTAACAATCCCAGCAGGAATGACTTCTGCTACATTATCTTTCGAGGCAATTGATAACGACGATATTGATGGCGATCTTGATGTTGAAATTTCTTTATCAACATCTAGTGGACTGCCAGTAGGAATTGGTGGTGAAGGTGTTCAGAACACTTCTAAAGTAATTACAATTGTTGATGATAATGTTCCGTGTAATGATTACGTTGTGTCTGTTACTACAGATCGTTGGGGAAGCGAAAACTCTTGGGAGATAACAGATTCTTCTGGAATGGTTGTAGCAAGTGACGGGCCATATTCTGATGGGCCTTCAGGATTTACCGAAACCTACGTGACTAATGTTACACTTGATGATGGCTGTTATACATTTACAATGTTTGATTCTTATGGAGACGGACAAGGTTCTGGATCCTATTCTGTATCATGCGGAGCTTTAGTTGCTGCAAGTGGTAGTGGAGATTTAGATAATAATAACTCTTCAGAGTCAACAGATTTCTGCGTGAATCAATAAAATTAAACGGATCGTTTTTGCGATTCATTTAATTGAAGCCCGAGATTTTTTTCGGGCTTTTTTATTTGTATCTCTAAATTTTTTAAATAAAACCACGTTCTTTGCGTTTTAGATTATTTAAAGATTAATATGAGAAGATTCCTTTTTCTTTTTACACTGAATTTTTCAGTATTTCTAGTAGGTGCACAATCTAAGGAAGCAGCTAAAGATTCTATTAAGCGTCAAGAAAAGAAAACGATATTAAAAAAAGATCTTAAACCGCAAATCAAACAATATCAATTCTGGTCATCTCTCCGAGATACAACTTACGTTGATACCACACTTACCCTAAAAAAAGATTATAAATACAACTACCTCAGAAAGGATGACTTTGGATTAATGCCATTTGCCAACATGGGGCAACCTTATAATAGCTTAACAAGAGATCTAGACCATGTTTCAATAATGCCACTATTTGGAGCGCGAGCTAAGCATTTTAATTATATGGAAGTAGAAGACACCTATTATTACAGAGTGCCAACACCATTAACGGAATTGTTTTATAAAACTGCTTTTGAGCAAGGACAAGCATTAGACGCTATATTTGCCGTTAATACGTCGCCTCAATTTAATTTTTCTATAGCTTATAAGGGGGTACGTTCCTTGGGTAATTATCAACGAGTATTAAGCAGTTCTGGTAATTTTCGGTTTACTACCAATTATATAGCTAAGAATCAACGCTATGGTTTGAACGCTCATATTGTTATGCAAGATTTGCTGAATCAAGAAAATGGTGGACTTACTGATGCTGATATATTAAATTTTCAATCAGGAGAAGAAGATTTTTTAGATAGAACTATATATGACCCACAATTATCAAATACGGCAAGTAGCTTAGAAGGAAAGCGATTTTATTTAGATCATCATTATGCCTTGGTAAGAGCAAAAGACACGATAAGTAAGTCACAGTTAAAAATAGTTAATACGGTTTCGTTTGAAGATAAATACTTTCATTTCTATCAGAACAATGCATCAGAAGATTATTTTGGAAATGCATTTACCAATACGGTTGGTGATAAGGTAACCTTAGAGAATTTCTATACCGATGCCGGACTTAACTTTAAATCGCAAACCATCGGAACAGTCGATTTTAGAATCAACTACAGAGACATCAATTACGGTTACGATACTGTTGCAGTAATTGATAACAATCAAATTAGAAATCGTATAAAAACGAATTTTTTCGGATTTACAGGCAATTATTACAATACTATCGGTGCACTTACTATTGAAGGTGCCATCGGCGCAAACCTATCGGATGAGTTAAAGGGTAACACATTAAAAGGTAATATCAATTATAAAGTAACCGATGACCTCTCTTTAGAAGCAGGAATTGATATAAGTTCAAGACTTCCAAATTACAACCATTTACTTTATCAAAGTGATTATATTAACTACAATTGGGACAATGTAGATCAGTTTGAAAACGTAAGAAACCAGGCGCTCAAGTTTTCAATTAAGTCCCAAAAGCTCCTCAACGCAACTTTAGATATCACTAATATAGATAACTACACCTTCTTTACTCAGACAGATATCGGTGGTGATCTTCAGCTTAATGCCATAAAGCCTGTTCAGTCATCTGTACCTATGCAATTACTCAGAGTTATGGCACAGCGAGAATTCAAACTAGGCAAATTTGCTCTAGACAATACGGTATTATTTCAAAATGTCAGTGGTGCGGATAACGTACTCAATTTACCGAATCTAGTAACACGTAACACATTATATTACTCTGACGAAATTTTCAAGAAAGCGCTAAAATTTCAAGCGGGAGTTACGTTTAACTATTTCACGTCCTACACTATGGATGGCTATGATCCATTGTTATCAGAATTTTTTACACAAAACGAAACTGAATTAGGTGGGTTTCCAAGACTAGATATTTTCCTTAATGCTAAGGTTCGCCAAACCAGAATCTTTTTAAAGGCCGAACATATTAATTCATCCTTTACGGGTTACGACTATTTCGCCGCTCCAGGCTATCCTTACAGAGATTTTACGGTACGTTTCGGTCTAGTTTGGAATTTCTTTTTATAGTTTAATTTGGGTGTTGTTCCCGTCGCTCCCCTTATTAGCGATCGCTCAGGGCGCCGCGCTTTCCGCTCCAAGTCCTCGTTGCTCAAGCCAAAAAGGGGCTTTCGCCCCTGTGGGCTATCCGCTACTATCCCTGCCAGCAGCCGGTAGGCTGGCCTAACGCAGGCCTTGTGTCGCGGTCTTTTCCCTTGTAGGTTATAATTTCAACAGCCGTTATCCCGGGGCCCTTTTAAAACCCCGGAGTTATATCCATATCCAATCCTTTCGGGAAAAGTCTAAAAAAAATCGTCGCCCAAACACCTATTCCCCAGGGTCTTGAGGCGGGCTGTGTAATATCCCTGAAATAAATTCCCCAAAGCACTTGCGTGAGTAAAAAAGGGTGGTATATTTGCACGCTCAAAACGGCTAGATAATAGTTGATTTTGGGGAGTTCATTTCCGGGCCGAGCTGATCGAGAAAAAGATTTCAAATTTTTTTGAAAAAAGTTTTGCGGGGAATAAAAAAGGGTTTTATATTTGCACCCGCTTAAGAGATAAACGCCTTGAGTAAATAAAAGAAAAAGTTCATTAACATATTGAATTGACAGCGTAGAAGATGGCCGGAAACGGTTGTCTTCAGACAAAAGAATAGACCATTTTGAGTACTTAGAAATTAAATTCCTTTTGGTTGTTAAGATGTAAGTGGAAACACTTAAAAATTTAACGATGAAGAGTTTGATCCTGGC
>NZ_JBHSAT010000022.1:0-259978 GCF_042650215.1 Winogradskyella maritima
CGGTAATGTTTACACGCCAGGATCGGGTGACATAGCCGCAGGAACGGTGGACTTGACATATACGACGAATGATCCGGACGGTCCATGTGATGCCAAGTCAGATGATTTAACCGTGACGATCAATCCACTTCCAGACCTGACGGCCATACCTGATCAAATGTTCTGTCCGTTTAATGATCCAATGGTAGATCTTACAGCATTGGAAGTAGAAAATGAAACAGGTGGGCAATGGTCGTATTTTGATAGCGTAGCCAATGAGTATGTTGATATTGATGATGCTACATCGGTTAATCCTAATTTAGGCTTCTTTGCGCCCTTTAGGTATACTTTCATTAACGAATTTAATTGTAGTGACACCATAGAAGTGACTTTTGAACCTAATTTGTCAAATACAGGACTTTCGGTATTACCAATTGAATATTGTGCAGATGATGCAAGTGGTGACTTGTCTAGTTTTGTTAATCCTGGGACTTATATTGATGACAACGGTATTGAACAACTAGCATCGGTATTGTGGTATACTACAGGAGATAATCCAGATGAAGTGGGTAGTCCTAATGCTCCAGACGCACCAACATCCTCAACAACGTTTTTTGTAGTACAGGTGATTGGTAATGGGTGTTTTGATTTAAGTATAGATGCACGAATACCAGTCGTAGTTGAAGTCAATCCCAACCCGGCTTGTAGTATTTCAGGACCAACAGATGTTTGTGTTGATTTGGAACAGACTTATAATTATACTGGTGGATCTGAAAATATTGATTTACTATGGAAAGTTACAGGGTCTGGTCAAATTATTGGTAGTACTATAGGAGATTCTGTAACTGTTTTGCCTAATGGCGTTGGCAATTATGAAGTATCTCTAACAGTAACTTATCAAGACACAGCCTGTTCCAAAACTTGTAGTTATAATGTTGTTATTTATGACTGTTGTGATTCTGAAACGGCGTTTGCTTACAATGCCAATTCTGGCCAAGACACGTCTAACATATGTTTCTTAGATAACCAATATAATAATTTCGATAGATGGGGCTGGGCTATTGAAGGCTTAGATTTTGAAACAGATATTTCTGACGAGGCAGGAGCCCAATATAACAGCTATGTGTATAACCTTTATGCTGGTAATGGTAATGATTGTGATCCAACTGACGGCCCAGGGACATTAGTAGGTAATGTGACTGTTACAAGAGAAGGCAATTCTATTGTAGCATACTACGATGTTAGTGAATCGCCAGACGATGAGTACTATAGTTTGTATGGCTTACACCTAAATGTTGCTTGTGATGGTCAACCATTTCCAAAGAAAAAGAGAAGAGGAAAAACAGAGTACACTGTAGCGCCTGGTCAATATACAAGTTCTAGTAATGCAGGGGGCAGTGATATGGGGTCTGTTACGGTCAATAATATTGGCCATAAAAAGTCAAGTATTAGTGGCTGTCTCAGTAATATTTCAATAATAGTACATGCCGAAGTTGATGTTTGTACGTTTGTTCCATTTGCTAGTCCAACTGCAAAAATTACTGACTCGTTTAATAAGCCAGATGTAATGAATGACAAGCTTAATGTTGAACCAACTGGTGACTTCATAATGCATCCAGTACCATACAATAATGAGCTTAATATTGAGTACGGATTTAGTTACGACACCGACATCAACATAGTTATGTATGATATTAAAGGAACAGTAGTGCTAAATAGAACAATAAAGGATTATAAGTCCAATACAAATGCAAACATCAAGATTGATATGTCTCGAATGATCTCGCAAATGTATTTTGTTAAACTATCAACAAACAAGGATGTAATAACAAAACGTGCAATATCTAACGGTTATTAAACTCCCGAGCATGCATTGATTAATAGCAAATTTTTGCACTAAAAAAGACAGTCGTGTTTTTATAACATGGCTGTCTTTAATTTTTGATTCTTTTTGGGTTTATAAATATTTATAATTGAAAAGAGTTTCATTTTTATGTACGACTAAATACTTACATTTGCACTCGCAAATTTTTATCACATGAAAGCAGGCATCGTAGGATTACCAAACGTCGGAAAATCAACCTTATTCAATTGTTTATCTAACGCTAAAGCGCAGAGTGCCAACTTTCCGTTTTGCACCATAGAACCTAATATAGGTGTGGTAAATGTACCAGACCCGAGATTGTCTAAGTTGGAAGAATTAGTCAATCCAGAAAAAGTGATTCCAGCAACCGTAGAAATCGTGGATATCGCCGGCTTGGTAAAAGGGGCGAGCAAAGGTGAAGGTTTGGGAAATCAATTCTTGGCTAACATCCGTGAGACGGATGCCATTCTTCATGTTTTGCGTTGTTTTGATAATGATAATATTGTTCATGTTGACGGTTCTGTAGACCCAATCAGGGATAAGGAAACAATCGATATGGAACTGCAACTCAAAGACCTTGAAACGGCTGAAAAGAAATTGGACAAGGTAAAACGAGCGGCAAAGACCGGAAACAAAGAAGCCCAAGCCGAGGAAGCGGTGTTACTTAAAATCAAGGCGGGCTTAGAAGCAGGAACTTCTGTAAGAGCGTTGGAATTTTCAGATGAAGATTATGCTGATTACGTAAAACCATCACAATTTATCACTGATAAGCCTGTGATGTACGTATGCAATGTTGACGAAGACGCTGCAAATACGGGTAATGCTTATGTAGCTAAAGTACGGGAGGCTGTTAAAGATGAAAATGCAGAAGTTTTGGTTCTGGCTGTAGGTACAGAAGCAGATATTAATGAATTAGACGATTACGAAGAGCGTCAGCTATTTCTTGAGGATATTGGATTGGATGAGCCTGGTTCAGCGAAATTGATTCGTGCAGCATATCAGTTATTAAAACAGCAAACCTATTTTACGGCAGGTGTTAAGGAAGTCCGCGCATGGACCGTTGGCATTGGCGCTACTGCTCCTCAAGCGGCAGGTGTGATTCATACCGATTTCGAAAAAGGCTTTATCCGTGCTGAAGTTATTGCCTATAACGATTATGTATCTTACGGAAGCGAAGCCAAAGTTAAAGAGGCCGGAAAAATGCGTGTTGAAGGCAAAAACTATATTGTTAAGGATGGCGATGTGATGCATTTCTTGTTTAATGTTTAGATAGGCATGAGGTATTGGGATTTAGGTATTAAGTTTGCATTAACAAGACAATAATTCAATGCCAATCATAGAACTTAAGACCATCATCAATTCTGATATTGAGACCTGTTTCAATTTGGCAAGGGATATCAATTTACATCAAAAGTCTCTTGAGCATTCAAAAGAAAGGGCTATAGCGGGCAGAACTTCAGGATTAATAGAGTTAGGTGAATCTGTGACTTGGGAAGCTATTCACTTTGGTGTAAAACAGCGCCTAACTTCAATAATTACTGAATTTGATTTCCCTAACTATTTTGTAGATGAACAGGCTTCAGGACCTTTTGAATCTTTTAAGCATGAGCATATATTTGGCAAAGTTTCAGATAACCAAACAGAAATGACTGATTTATTTGAGTTTGAATCACCTCGTGGTTTTCTTGGTAAGTTTGCCAATTGGCTATTTTTAAAGCGTTATATGACTGATTTGCTTGAGACTAGAAATGGTGCTTTGAAAAAATTTGCAGAGTCATAAGACTTGTAATGTCTGAGTATTCTTAAGACAAACTTTATCCCCACGTTATTATTTTATAATTTGAAATTTCTCAGACATCTTGGAATTCCGACATAGTCGGAAGCTATGATTTTCAGAAATAATGAGCTCAGAATAAAGTTAAGTACAAAATTGAGGATTAATTGATTTTTGTATTCAAATTGAAAATTAATGAATCATCAGCGAATGGCGCTTCAGCGATTTCCTATAAATCATATTGAATTTTTGGTTCGTTTTGTTTCAAGACAAAATGAACAGAATAAAAGACCTTTTTTCAACAATCACCCCATATTATTGTTGATTACTTTCCAAAATCCCTGTTTCATTAATTCGGGTATAGCCTTATATTAGCCTTCCATCCTTTATTTACTGAACTTTATGGCTGAACAGACTAATTATACCGAAGATAACATACGCTCGCTCGATTGGAAAGAACACATCCGAATGCGACCTGGCATGTATATCGGTAAGTTGGGGGACGGTTCTTCGCCAGATGACGGTATTTATATCTTGATTAAAGAGGTTATCGACAACTCTATTGATGAGTTTGTGATGGGAGCTGGGAAACAGATTAAGATATCTATCATTGGTGAAAAAGTTATCGTTCGGGATTATGGTCGTGGCATTCCATTGGGAAAAGTTGTGGACGTTGTGTCCAAAATGAATACTGGCGGAAAATACGATTCTAAAGCCTTTAAAAAATCGGTAGGCTTGAATGGTGTTGGTACCAAAGCCGTTAACGCATTATCATCTTACTTTAGGGTAGAATCGACGCGAGATGGAAAATCAGCTTCTGCCGAGTTTGAAAAGGGGGAACTCACGAATCAAGAAAATTTAGACGATACGTCGCGTAGAAAAGGCACCAAAGTCTCTTTTGTACCAGATGATAGTATCTTCAAGAAGTATAAGTACCGAAGCGAGTATGTGGTAAAGATGCTCAAAAACTACGTGTATCTTAATCCAGGGTTGACGATTCTTTTTAATGGCGAAAAGTATTTCAGTGAGCACGGGCTTAAGGATTTGCTCCAGGATAATATGAATGAATCGGATATGCTTTATCCCATCATTCATCTGAGAGGTGATGATATTGAAGTTGCTATAACCCATAGCAAAACCCAATATAGCGAAGAGTACCATTCCTTTGTCAATGGTCAAAATACTACACAAGGTGGTACGCATTTAGCGGCCTTTAGGGAAGCGGTGGTAAAGACCATTCGTGAATACTTCGGGAAGAATTACGATGCTTCTGATATCCGTAAATCAATAGTTTCGGCTATAGCTATTAAAGTTATGGAACCCGTCTTTGAAAGTCAGACAAAGACCAAGCTCGGTTCTACAGATATGGGTGGCGATTTGCCAACGGTTAGAACATACATCAATGATTTTGTAAAAACGAATCTCGATAATTTTCTGCATAAAAACCCTGAAATTGCGGATAAAGTACAACGCAAAATCCTTCAAGCGGAACGAGAACGAAAAGAATTATCAGGCATTCGAAAATTGGCAAAGGAGCGTGCTAAGAAGGCTAGTCTTCACAATAAAAAATTACGAGATTGCCGTGTACATTTTGGCGATACCAAGAATGAACGCAATTTAGAGTCTACACTTTTTATCACAGAGGGTGATTCCGCATCAGGTAGTATCACGAAGTCACGAGATGTCAATACCCAAGCCGTTTTTAGTTTGAAGGGTAAGCCCTTGAATTCTTATGGACTATCCAAGAAAATCGTTTACGAAAACGAAGAGTTTAACCTATTGCAGGCAGCTCTTAATATTGAAGAATCTCTCGAAGATCTTCGATATAACAACATTGTAATAGCAACGGATGCCGATGTGGATGGAATGCACATTCGTTTGTTGTTGATTACCTTCTTTTTACAATTTTTTCCTGAAGTGATTAAGGAAGGGCATTTATATATTCTTCAAACGCCACTGTTTCGTGTGAGAAATAAAAAGGAAACCATCTATTGCTATTCCGAAGAAGAACGTGTCAAGGCTATTGAAAAATTAAAGCCCAAACCAGAAATCACTCGATTCAAAGGGCTTGGTGAAATTTCGCCAGACGAGTTTAAGCATTTTATCGGGCCAGATATTCGCTTAGATCCCGTAATGCTAGACCGGGAGACTTCTATTGAGGAAATGCTTTCGTTTTACATGGGTAAGAATACACCAACCCGACAGGAGTTCATCATAGAAAACTTAAAGGTTGAATTAGACGTTGTTGAAGATTTATGAGAACGGACAACGGTAAAGTTAGAGGAGTCATTGTTTCCATCTATTTTATAATGGTTGTATTGGCCTTGGTTTTAGCAACGGTCTTCAGTGCTTTTAAGGATTTAACGGACAATGCCTATAAGACCTTTGCTGTAATTTCTGTAGCGTTTGTTCTAGTGTTTATCATATTCTATTTGGTCTCTAAATATTTTGAATATGATAGCGACGGTGTTAAGGTTGTGGTAGAAAATCGTGGCTTATTATTGAGTGACCGTTTTAATTACCGCGAAAAACGAGTTGAGTTTTATAAAAAGGATCTTCTGGGCTTCAAATTTAACGACTACCTCGTTTATAAAAGCCTGAAATTAAAACTGAGATCTTCAAACGGAAAATCAAAGAACTGTGTGTTTAATGTGACACTGGTTCAGAAGAAAAAAAGAAAATATATTAGAAAATCCCTAAACAAAATGTTGCGGGAGAATAGAAAGAATAGTGACAATCAATGAGTGAAGAACTAGACCATATTTTAAATGAGGATGAGCAAAACGAGAACCAGGGTAATCAAGAAACGATTACCAAGGTTACTGGGATGTACAAGGATTGGTTTTTAGATTACGCCTCTTACGTAATTCTAGAACGTGCTGTCCCTGCGATTGAGGACGGTTTTAAACCCGTACAACGTCGTATAATGCATTCCATGAAGGATTTGGATGATGGGCGCTATAACAAAGTGGCCAATATCGTTGGGCACACGATGCAATATCACCCACATGGTGACGCGAGTATTGCGGATGCTATGGTGCAGATTGGCCAAAAGGATTTATTGATTGATACCCAAGGAAACTGGGGAAATATATTAACTGGAGATAGAGCGGCCGCATCACGATATATTGAAGCCCGAATTTCAAAATTTGGGACGGATGTTGTGTTTAGCCCAAAGATTACCGAGTGGCAGTTATCTTATGACGGTCGCAGAAAGGAGCCAATTAATCTTCCGGTGAAGTTCCCGCTGTTGCTTGCCCAAGGTGGTGAAGGTATTGCTGTCGGACTCTCAACCAAGATTTTACCACACAATTTTTTAGAACTGATTGATGCGTCTATAAAGCACCTCAAAGGCAAGCGATTCACCATTCTGCCTGATTTCCCTACTGCCGGTATCATAGATATAACCGATTATAACGACGGTAATCGTGGTGGAAAAGTACGTTGTCGTGCACGAATTGCAGCACGAGATAAAAATACTTTGGTCATTTCTGAAATCCCATTTTCTACAACAACCTCTTCCTTGATTGATTCCATTTTGAAGGCGAATGACAAAGGAAAAATAAAAATCAAGAAGATTGAAGATAACACAGCAGCTGAGGTTGAAATATTGGTGCATTTGCCAAGTGGTATTTCGCCAGACAAAACTATTGACGCTTTATATGCATTTACCAATTGCGAAACGTCCATATCGCCATTAGGCTGTGTCATTGAAGACAACAAACCTTTGTTTATTGGCGTTACGGAGATGTTGCGCCGTTCTACCGATAATACGGTTGACCTTCTTAAGCAAGAATTGGAAATAAGACTCGGCGAGTTAGAGTCCCAATGGCATTTTGCGTCGCTAGAGCGTATTTTTATTGAAAACCGTATCTATCGTGATATAGAAGAGGAGGAAACTTGGGAAGGTGTTATTTCTGCCATTGATAAAGGTTTAAAACCACACACCACGCATTTAAAGCGTGCGGTGACCGAGGAAGACATCACCCGTCTGACTGAAATTAGAATCAAGCGTATTTCAAAATTCGATATTGATAAAGCGCAACAAAAAATAGACGCTTTAGAAGCGGATATTGCTGAAGTGAAGCATCACTTAGCGCATCTCATCGATTATGCCATTGCTTATTTTGAACGTTTAAAGAAAGAGTACGGCGAGGGCAAAGAACGTAAGTCCGAAATCCGAATGTTCGACGATGTAGATGCTACAAAAGTGGTTATTCGTAATACGAAGCTTTATGTGAATCGGGAAGAAGGTTTTGTCGGCACCTCGTTGCGCAGGGATGAATACGTTTGCGATTGTTCGGACATTGATGATATAATTGTGTTCACCAAAGACGGCACCATGATGGTGACTAAAGTCGATTCTAAAGCCTTTGTCGGCAAAAACATCATTCACGTGGCGGTCTTTAAGAAAAAGGACAAGCGCACCATTTATAATATGATTTATCGCGATGGTAAATCTGGGCCATCCTACGTTAAACGTTTCGCTGTGACTAGTGTTACGCGAGACCGGGAGTACGATATGTGCAATGGCAACAAAGGTTCAATGGTACATTATTTCTCAGCGAATCCTAATGGAGAAGCTGAAGTCGTAACGATTAATTTACGTCAGTCCGGTAGCGTGAAAAAATTAAAGTGGGATTTAGATTTTGCCGACATTCTTATTAAAGGGCGAAGCTCAAAAGGAAATCTAGTGACAAAGTATTCATTGAAGCGCGTAGAACTTAAAGAAAAAGGTGTTTCTACCTTGAAACCACGCAAAATCTGGTTTGATGATACCGTACAACGTCTCAATGTTGATGGTCGTGGTGAACTTATTGGCGAATTTAGAGGCGAAGACCGCCTCCTGATTATCTTGCAAACTGGTATTGTAAAAACTATTATTCCGGAATTGACTACGCGTTTTGATAGCGAAATGATTGTCCTCGAAAAATGGATTCCCAAAAAACCAATATCCGCCATTTATTACGATGGTGAAAAAGAACGTTACTATGTTAAACGTTTCCTGATTGAAAACGAGGGTAAAGAAGAGGTCTTTATTTCAGAACACCCGAATTCACAATTGGAAATTGTATCCACAGATTGGAAACCTATGGCGGAGGTAGAATTCACAAAAGAACGTGGTAAAGACCGAAAACCTAATATGGAAGTGAATTTGGAAGAATTCATTGCTATTAAAGGGATTTCAGCATTAGGTAATCAATTGACTAAGGACAAAATCAATCAAATCAGTCTCTTAGAATCTTTGCCTTACGAAGCGCCAGAAGACGTGCCAGCACAAGAGATTGAAGTCGTCGACGAAGAAACAATATCAAAACCCGTAACTACAGTACCTACCGAAGGTAAAGTAGAAGTAGAGCTAGACCCAAAACCTGAAACCGATACAGATACGCCAGAAGATGGTAGCGTTGATGAAACTGGGCAGGCGAGTTTGTTTTAAAATTTTTTTCTGGAAATTTGTAAATGAATAAATTCAAATTCATCATGGTATTTGCATTTAGTCTTTTTAGTTGCAACAGTGACTTAAATAATTATGAAAAGCCATTTTTAGTTAATGAGATTCCAGCGGACATGCCTATTGAATTTAAACAAATTATTGTTCCTGATGATAAACTTATTCATAAAGGCATTTTCAGTCCAGATTTAAAGTCGTTATACTACACTTTATCCGATAAAAACTTTGAGAATTTTGATGTTTATGTGATGTGTAGAGAAGGAAAAATGTGGTCTAAGCCTGAAAAAGCCTTCTTCAATACCAAATATAATGAGCATGGGATGAGTTTTTCCCCAAACGGAGATGCACTATATTTTAGTTCAACAAGGCCAATAAACGTTGATGATATTGATTTAACGTGGCACATATGGAAGTCGGAAAATAGCAATGGAAAGTGGCAAGAGCCAAAATTCGTTGATATACCTAATTTAAGGGGTAAATTAATGTCTCATCCTACAATTGCTAATTCGGGAACGCTTTATTTTCATTCAAGCAACTTGGATTACAGCGATATGGATATATATAGCGCTAAACAGATTGATGGGAAATTTATCGAAGCTGAAAAGGTTTTGATAGAAAATGACTCCAAAAATGCTAAATCTACGCCTTTCGTTTCTCCAAAAGAAGATTTCCTGATTTTCGCTTCTGTTGAAAATCAACTTAATTTAAAAGTGACTTTTAACGATGGCGCGGGTAAATGGACTAATACAAAAGCGTTTAGTGATTCAATAAATAGTTTTGGGCAAGGAAATCCTTACGTAACCCCAAGCAATAAATATCTTTTCTTTACTACGGGCAAATCTAATAATGATTGGAAAATAAAATGGGTTGATATCGAATCTGAAATAAGAGGAAATTAGTACTGTTTAGAATCATATTTTCTTATTCCCCTTAGCAATCTTCTGATTGATAAACTCCACCAAAAGCGAGAATGCAATCGCAAAGTAGAGGTAACCCTTAGGAATAGCGCCAACTTCCTTTCCAAAGAAATTAACTTCAGAAATATGAGCCGCTTCGGTAATAAGCATAAACCCTATCAGGATTAAAAAAGACAACCCAAGTATTTGCATGCTCGGATGGCGGTTGATAAACTCACGGATGGTATTCGCAAAGACAATCATAATAATAATGGAAATCACAACGGCAATAATCATCAGCACCAACGTATAATTGGTATTTGGATGCAAGCCATTCGTCATACCCACTGCGGTTAAAATTGAATCTACGGAAAAAATAAAATCGATAATCAGTATTTGTACAATAGCATTTTTAAACGAGCTGACTTTTCGGGCGCGGGTATTGTTTTCATCCATTTGTGGCGTTTCCACTTTCTCCCGTATTTCGGAGGTACTTTTATAAATCAAAAATAAACCACCAGCCAATAGAATAACGGCTTGCCAGCTTAGAGCTAAAGTCAACCAATCACTTTCAAATACATAAAAAGGTTCGCTAAGACTTACTAAAAGCGATACAAAAAACAAAAGAATAATACGCTGTACCATAGCCAGTACCAAGCCGATGTTTGTGGCTTTTTTGCGCTGATGCTCCGGCAATTTATTGGCCGCAATGGATATAAACACAATATTATCAATTCCGAGAATAATCTCCAGAAAGGTTAAGGTAATCAGCGCCATAATGGCGTCACTGCTCATTAAAAATTCTAACATACTACTGTTTTAAATAGGCGGTTCCCTTTTCAACGCGCAAGGCGCTATTCGTTTTTTTTACGGCCAATTTATACTCAAAGGTATAGGAAGAATCGGTGGTAGACAGAATCTTCATGTGTATGGCCTCAGCTTCAGCTGTGGTTTTTGGGTTGATTTTAGTTTGAATAAATTCACAATCATTCACCCAGCGTATAGAAGCGGAATCTACCGTATTTTCAAAATAATCAATGTTTAAGTCATTGGTACGTACAAAGGTTCCGGTGCGTTCTTCGCCATCAACCACATAATTAAACGTAAAAGTTCCGATTTTAAAATCGGCGCAGTTGCGTTCTATCTGGTAGCAACTGAAACAAAAGGGGATTAGGCTAAGGACTATTAATTTCTTCATCAGTGCAAAGATAGCAACCAGACGAAAGAATTTGAGCTTTATTTCTTGTTTTCGTAACTCTTAAAGCTACCGTCCTTGTAAAAAATGATGATTTTTTCAACTTCCGAAGCATGCTCAGTAGCTAAGACAGAATCTTGAATAGGAGAATTTGATGATTTTTCAACAGGCTTATCAATTTTCGTTTCAGTAGGAAACCTACCCTTGCCATTCATCAACCAATACAATTCTACTTCGGGGTAGGCATGAAGGACTTTCATCACAAAATCTAAACTCGGCTTATTTCTACCCGAAAGAATATGCGAAATACTGGAGCGCTGAACACCAATTTTTTCAGCAAAGCCCGAGGCACTTTCACCATAAAAATGAATGACTTTTTGTAGGCGTTCAACAAATTTTTCGCTGTTTATCATTGTAAATCTGGGATTCTGTATTTAGAACGTTACAAATGTAAAAACTATTACCCAAATGCATGTCATTAATTATGAAATAAGTTTTAATTAAATAAATAATTACTTTAATTTAAGTCTATAAATAGCTGATATATAGTATATAATATTTATGATTTAATAGATAATGCGAATTTTTCAATTAACAATTCATTTAGATTCCTTTTAGCGTGTACAATTGTAAAATAAGTGAGTTATTTGTGTACAATTCAGTGTTTACAAATGTAAAATTACAATTGTATACCTTTGTGTTTTACAATGTGTCAGTCCATGCCAAACCTAACGTTAGAACAGTTTGAAAAATTAAAACGCAACACCCTTTTCGGGCGCTACATTTCACTTGAAATGATTACACCTATTTTGGAGGAGTTGTCTAAAAAATGTCAGGTTACTGTTGTTGGAAATTCCGTAGAAGGGCGTCCAATCCATTCCATACAAATTGGGGATGGACAAAAAAAGGTATTATTCTGGTCTCAAATGCATGGTAACGAGTCCACAACTACAAAAGCCATTTTGGACCTGTTGCATGACATGACTATGAATTCCAAGTCGTATTCCGTCATTTTAGAAACATGTACGTTATGCGTCATACCTATGCTAAATCCTGATGGCGCAGAGCATTACACACGTGTAAATGCCAATTCAATTGATTTGAATCGTGATGCGCAGGACTTGTCACAGCCAGAAAGTAGAGTTCTAAAAGCTGTTTTTGAAGATTTTAAACCAAATTATTGTTTCAACCTTCATGGGCAACGTACCATCTTTGGTGCAGGAACAGAAGGTCAATCTGCCGTTGTATCATTTTTGGCGCCAGCATTCAATGAGTCCTGTGATACTAATGACACCCGATTGGAAGCCATGGCCATCATCGGAAGTATTGTTAAGGATTTACAAGTGGAGCTCAGTGGTAAGATTGGTCTTTATGATGATGCATTCAATATCAATTGCGTAGGCGATACCTTTCAAAATAAAGGAATACCGACGATTCTATTTGAAGCAGGACATTATCCGGAAGACTATGATAGGGAAGTGACGCGCTACTATATATTTAGAGCTCTGTTCAAAGCTTTGGAGGTTATTGCCAATGGCGTAGACTTGGAAAAAGCCAACGTCTACAAGGCATTACCACTAAATGCTAAATGCTTTTATGATGTCATTTTCAGGAATGTGAAAGTATCAGAAAATACTGAATCTACAGATGTTGCTTTTCAGTTTGAAGAACGATTAGCTCATAAGCAAATTGATTTTATCCCAAAAGTGGCTCAAATCGGTAATCTACAAAATCATTTTGGGCATAAAGAATTCGAAAGAAAAGGAGGTCTCATACTTTCAGAATATGGAGACAAATTGAGTGTCGATAACGAAATCGTTTTCGTAACGTTAAATTCTGAAAAAATCTTGATAAAATCTTAAAGATTTTAATTTTTCGTAGTTTTTATTCAACGTAATTGCCTTAACTTTGCATTATATTCAATAAAAATCACTTATGGCAAAGTTTAAACTAGACGAAATTGACCACCAAATATTAGATATGCTCATCGATAATACGCGTATTCCATTTACGGATATCGCTAAGAAATTGTTGATTTCAGCAGGTACTGTTCATGTTAGGGTAAAGAAAATGGAAGAAGCAGGTATTATTCAGGGGTCTTCATTGACACTCGATTATAAGAAATTGGGCTATTCCTTTATCGCTTATGTCGGGGTATTCCTTCAAAATACGTCACAAACCAAGTTTGTATTGGAGCGTATTGCAGATATCCCTTTTGTAACCGTAGCCCACATCACAACAGGAAAGTTTAATATCTTCTGTAAGATTAGGGCAAAAAATACAAGTCATGCTAAGGATATTATTTTTCAGTTAGACGATATTGAAGGCGTTTACCGTACTGAGACCATGATTTCTTTGGAGGAAAGCCTCAACGACAAAAAGCGTTTGATGCACACGATTTTCAACGACCTATAATCGAAAACCGATTTATTAAGACCCTCAGCAGAAATGTTGGGGGTTTTTTGATACTTTTATTTAAAATTTAACTTCTACATGAAACTGCCTTCCAACGAATACAACCCATACTACGAGCCTTACATTGCGTTATCCACTCAAGGGGATTCCATTTCCCATAGTTTATCGCAAAATCAGATTTCCGTACCCGAATTTTACAACCAAATCCCAAAGGATAAGCACGATTATGCCTATGCCGAAGGCAAATGGACAGTTAAGGACATCTTGTTACATCTTATAGATACGGAACGTATTTTTGCCTATCGTGCTTTACGTATAGCTCGACAAGACAAAGTTGAAATGGCGGGATTTGAGCAAGATGATTACGTAGTTGCAGGAAAAGCCACCGGGCGCAGTCTCAATAGTCTTATCGACGAATACAAAGCCGTTAGAAGCGCAACGATTACCATGTTTAAAACCTTCTCAGAAAAAGAGTTGGAATCTGTTGGCACAGCAAGTGGTTCACAGATTTCTGTGCGAGCTATTGGGCATATCATTTCCGGTCATGAGAACCATCATAATAATGTGATTAAGCAGAGGTATTTGTGATTTGAAATTTTCTTATCATTCTGAACTCGATTCAGAATCTTTATAAATTTATAGGATAGATGCTGAATCGAGTTCAGCATGACAAGCCGAGAAGACTACAATTTCTCCACCAAATACTTCCCCGTCACAGAATCAGGATTTGAAGCGATTTCCTCAGGTGTGCCATGAGCAACAAGCTGTCCGCCGTGACGACCACCTTCTGGCCCAAGGTCGATGATGTAGTCCGCGCATTTAATCAAATCGATGTTGTGTTCAATGACAATAATGGAATGGCCTTTGCCAATCAATGCCTGAAAAGAAGTCAGCAATTTCTGTATATCATGAAAATGAAGTCCGGTCGTCGGTTCATCAAATATGAAAAGCGTTTTGTCACCCTTAGTCCCTTTTCCTAAAAATGATGCCAACTTAATACGCTGTGCTTCACCGCCCGAAAGGGTAGAGGAGCTTTGGCCCAAAGTAACATAGCCTAAACCAACATCTTGAAGCGGTTGAAGCTTTGTTTTAATTTTGTCTTGACTATTCTCATCGAAAAAACTGACCGCATCATCAATCGTCATATTGAGGATGTCGTCTATGGATTTACCTTCAAACGTGACTTCCAAAACTTCTTTTTTAAAGCGTTTTCCGTTACAGGTATCACAGACGAGATGTACATCGGCCATAAACTGCATTTCAATCGTCACTTCGCCTTCGCCTTTGCAGGTTTCGCAACGTCCTCCGTCCACATTAAAACTAAAATGCTTGGCTTGGTAGTTTCGGATTTTGGATAATTTCTGACTCGCAAACAAGGCTCTAATATCGTCGTAAGCCTTGATGTAGGTCACAGGATTGGAGCGCGAAGAACGCCCTATTGGGTTTTGGTCTACAAACTCAATCTGTTCTACGTTGCTGTGATTCCCTTTGAGTTCCGTGAATTGTCCGGCTTTATCGCCAAATCCCGTCAATTTCTTTTGCAATGCGGGAAACAGAATCTTTTTAACTAATGTACTTTTCCCACTACCTGAAACGCCTGTAATTACGGTCAACATACCCAAAGGGAAGGTGACGTCAATATTTTTCAAATTGTTTTCACGCGCCCCAATAATCTCAACAGCATATTTTGAAGTGCGACGTTTTTTTGGAACTTCAATTTCTAGTTGTCCATTCAAATATTTCGCAGTTAAGGTGTCCGAAACAATAATATCATTGTAGGTTCCTGTAGCGACAACGTTTCCGCCAAAGGTTCCGGCTTCTGGACCGATATCAATAATTTCGTCTGCGGATTTCATGATATCTTCGTCATGCTCTACAACAATAACGGTGTTTCCTAAATCACGAAGCGATTTTAAAACATCAATCAACCGCTCGGTATCCTTAGGATGTAGGCCAATGCTCGGTTCGTCTAAAATATACATGGAACCCACCAAGCTACTACCCAATGAGGTTGCCAGATTGATGCGTTGACTTTCCCCGCCAGATAAGGTATTCGATTTACGGTTTAACGTTAGGTAGTTCAACCCTACGTTGGATAGGAATTCCAATCTTGAGTTGATTTCCTTCAATAATCGCTTGGCGACTTTAGCATCGTACTCATTTAATTTTAAATCCTTGAAGAAGTTGGCCAATTCATCTAACGGTAAATCCACCAAATCGGTAATCGTTTTATCTGTAATCTTAACATAGTTGGCTTCTTCCCGAAGTCGTTTTCCGCCACATTCACTGCATTTAGTTTTACCTCGATAGCGCGATAACATCACCCGATTCTGAATTTTATACGCCTTCGATTCTAATTCTGAAAAGAAACTGTCTAAGCCTTCAAAATATTTATTGCCTTTCCAAATGAGGCGTTTTTGGGTATCGGTTAATTCAAAATATGGTTTATGGATGGGGAAATCGAACTTATGCGAATTATTAACTAATTGGTCGCGGTACCAAGACATGCTTTCGCCTCGCCAAGGAAAAATGGCGTTTTCATATACCGAAAGTGCAGTATTGGGAATCACCAAATCTTCGTCCAAACCTATGACATCGCCATAGCCTTCACATTTTGGACATGCACCGTAAGGATTGTTAAAGCTGAAAAGGTGTGCGTTCGGTTCTAGGAAGGTGATGCCATCCAGTTCAAACTTATTGTTAAACATGGTTTGCTTATTGTCTTCCAAAGCTTCAATAATACAAGAACCATTGCCTTCAAAAAACGCAGTTTCAATAGCATCCGCCAAACGATTCAAAAAGTCTTCATCATCTTTATAAACGATTCGGTCCACGACCAAATACAAATCTTTAATGTTTTTTATACTTAAATCGAGCGCTTTTTCAATTCGAACAACCTCGTCTTTATATTTTAACCTGGCGTAACCTTGTTTAGACAAGGTGCTCAATTTATCGTCTATGGCTCGACCTTCTTCCAGATAAATGGGTGCTAAAAGTAAGAGTTTAGACCCTTCTTTATGTTTTGCGATGTGCTCTATGACATCCGATACGCGATGTTTCTTTACGCGTTTACCAGAAATAGGCGAATAGGTCTTCCCGATTCTAGCAAAGAGTAATTTTAAATAATCATAAATCTCAGTGGTCGTACCTACCGTTGAGCGCGGATTGGTAGAATTAACTTTTTGCTCAATAGCGATAGCCGGCGCAATACCTTTAATGTAATCGACCTTTGGTTTGTTGAGTCGTCCCAAAAACTGACGTGCATAACTGCTGAGGCTTTCCACATAACGGCGCTGGCCTTCTGCGTAGAGCGTATCGAATGCTAAACTGGACTTCCCAGAGCCCGAAAGCCCCGTTATCACCACAAGTTTGTTGCGAGGTATCACAACATCCACATTTTTGAGATTGTGGAGTTTGGCGCCTTTAATGATGATATTTTCCTTTGGGTTAACGTCTAAAACCGTGTCTGACATAGCTATTTTTGGAGATAATTTTGCGAAGTTACGACAATGATTTCATAGTGTGAAATGGACAAATGTTAGATTAAATGTTAAATTTTATTGGTAAATTTTGGTTTTTCGGAATGATTCTTGTTTATTTGAAACTATTCTAATTAAAAACAGAACTGCATATAGCATAATATTACTTTAAGAATTCAGCTAAACCCCAAGCTAAGAAGTCCGCTTCTAGCCTTAAAGTACTAATATTATGAAACAGCAACTTATCGAAGACGCAGTTCTAGTCAGCAATTACATTAAAGGCGACGAAAATGCACTTTCAATTTTAATTGAACGTCACAAACAGAAAATCTACAGTTTTATTTATTCTAAAGTATACGACCGTGATATTACTGAAGATGTCTTTCAGGATACTTTTATTAAGGTCATCAGAACTTTAAAGCGAGGAAAATATAATGAAGAAGGTAAGTTTTTGCCTTGGGTCATGCGTATTGCCCATAATTTGGTCATTGACCATTTTAGACGCAACAAGCGCATGCCGAAGTTTGATAACAGTGGCGAATTTAGCATTTTTTCTGTGATTAGCGATTCGTCGTTGAATGCCGAAAAAGCGTTAATCAAAGATCAGGTTGAGTCGGATGTTCGACGTATTATCGAAGAATTACCTGAAGACCAAAAACAGGTGTTGATGATGCGTATGTATCAGGATATGAGCTTTAAAGAAATCTCCGAGCGTACTGGTGTGAGTATCAATACAGCATTGGGAAGAATGCGTTATGCGTTGATTAATTTACGCAAGGTTATTGATGCCAATAATATCGTTTTAACGAATTAATACAATAAAGTAAAAAAAGCCACGTTTTTAGGGTATACTAACTCAAAAAACAACTAATGGCAAAAATTTACTCTGACTGTACCCCAAAAAAGAACAACCTAAAACCAAAAGATGAAACAATAAGTTTCCTCTTGAATTATTCTAAGGCTTTAAGTGTTAAGTGTTATAAAAATATGAAGTTTGAAGCACTTCTAAATTAATTTTAGCCCCGACATAATCGTCGGGGTTTTTTTATTGTTTTTTTAGGTTTTATTTACCTAATCTCACTTTCTAACGTTAATATGTCATTCTGAACTTGTTTCAGAATTTTCTCTGCCCTGAGTCCGTTTGAAAAAGACCCTGAAATAAGCTCAGGGTGACAATAAGTAGGTATTATGGCTTCTTCTTCAGTAACAACTCCTCATACTCAAAGGTCGTTAAATACTCCTCCCGAAGGTCAACTAGAAATTTAAAGATTTCTGCTCTATCCGGATGGTTGTCTTTTAAGCAATTTTTACCGTTTTCGTCTTTTACAATCATGCCGACGTACCATTTGCCTTTTCTGGAGGTGTAGGCATCTTCAAGCATAGGGCTCATGCCGTTACGCTCTAAAGCTACATCAATTGCTACTGGTGCTAAATTGAGAGTTTGTGTACTTCGTTCGGCTTCATAAAATGAAATTGTGTATTGCTTTCCGTTATGCTCAAAAGGAACGTTCCGGTCGATGTCAACGCCGTTTCTTTCAAACTTAATGTTCATGTATTTATAAATCTCATTCGCCTTTTTGTGGTCGTGAAAGATGAAGGTCTCGGTTTTAGGAAAGCTTCGTTTAAAGCGCTTGCCTTTCATCACTTTTTGGTTTTTGATATTCGGGGCAAAGCTCACCGGAATACAAGATGAAAATAAAATTGAGACAATAAGAACTAAGTAGTGTGGTTTCATGGCTTGGTGTTTACGCAACACGCACAAATTTTATACCAAGGTATGACTACTACTTTTTCTTTTTGTAATAGTCATTAATGACGGACTTACGTCCAATGGTTTTGGTGATGATATCCTTGTCTAAATCCCAACCGCGCGCAGGCGAATATTGACGACCATACCATATAATTTGAAGGTGAAGGTCGTTCCAAAGTTCTTCAGGGAAAAGGCGTTTAGCATCACGTTCGGTTTGTACGACGTTTTTACCGTTACTTAAATTCCAACGATACATTAAGCGATGAATGTGGGTGTCTACAGGAAAGGCTGGAATCCCAAACGCTTGGGACAAGACCACGGCCGCGGTCTTGTGACCGACTGCTGGCAAGGCTTCTAGCTCTTCGTAAGTTTGCGGTACTTTTCCGTCGTGTTTATCCAAGAGAATTTGCGATAAACCATGAATGCCCTTGCTCTTCATTGGCGAAAGCCCTACGGGTTTTATGATATGACGAATTTCTTCAACGCTCAATTTCACCATATCGTATGGATTGCTGGCGCGTTCAAAAAGTAGAGGTGTAATTTGGTTGACACGTACATCCGTACTCTGGGCAGACATCAACACTGCAATCAATAAAGTATAAGGGTCTTTGTGGTCTAGGGGAATGGGAATGGTAGGATATAGGTCTTTTAACGTAGTTATAACGAAATCAACCTTTTCTTGCTTAGTCATTCATTGTATTTTTGTAAAACAAATTTACACAATATGACACATTTAAAAGCAGGCGATACCGCTCCAAATTTTGAAGCTCTAGACCAAGATGGCAATATTATAAAACTTAGCGATTACAAAGGCAAAAAACTAGTTTTGTTCTTTTATCCAAAAGCCAGTACACCAGGTTGTACGGCTGAAGCCTGTGATTTGAGCGATAATTATTCAAGATTTACAAAACAAGGGTATAATATCTTGGGCGTGTCTGCTGATAGTCAAAAGAGACAATCCAATTTCAAAAACAAATATGATTTTCCGTATCCATTATTGGCGGACGAAAATAAATCCGTGATAGAAGCCTTCGGGGTTTGGGGACCAAAGAAGTTTATGGGCCGTGAGTACGATGGCATTCACAGAACGACATTTGTTATTGACGAAAACGGTAAAATTGAAGAGGTCATTACTAAGGTAAAAACCAAAGCACACGCAGAGCAGATTTTGGGAAGTTAATTAGTTGTGTATAGTAATGTGACTGCCAACTACAGACTAAATTTTACGTCTTACTTATCCCGATAAACTTCCTCCGTCTCACAACCAAAGAGACTCTTTTCTTTGATTAAGTGTGATACGCCTTCTGGTAACATCGGTTCCCAACCGTCCTCGCCATCAGCAATCATAGCTAAAACTTTTCTTGAGAATATGGCTAAGATAGACTTATCATAATCCGTGATGTCTACTACTTTTCCGTTGTATTTAAAGAACTTGTAGAGCTCCTTCATGCGTGGATGCACTTTGAGATTTTCGCTATCGGTTAAGGTGCCATCTTCATTTTGCATCGGGTAGAGGTAGACACGTAAATCCTTAAAGAATAACTTTCCGAAGGCTTCCAAAATACCACCACTCAAGTGACGGTAGTATTTTTCATCGAATATGTCTACTAGATTGTTGACACCCATGGCCAGTCCCATTCTGTTTTTAGAATATTGAGAGAAGTACTCTACGAGCTTATAATATTCCTTAAAGTTTGAAATCAGCACCGTTTGCCCTAAAGAACAGAGCAGTCGTGCACGGTCCATGAAATCTTGCTCATCGATTTCACCTTCAGCACGAAGATTAGACAACGTGATTTCAAAAATAACCTGTGTGCGGTCCTTTTCAACTTTATTTTCCTTGATGAACATTTCGTATGATTTTTCAAACATATCCATGTTCACTTTGGTTACCGGTCTAAAGCTACCACGTAAGGCCAAAATGTTCTTTTTGTAGAGCACGCGCGCCGGAAGCACATTGTTTCCGTCTGGCGCAAACATTACGGCGTCAGTCATTTCGTTCTTCACAAGTTGTAAACTCATTAAACGGTTGTCCACATCATCAAAAACAGGGCCTGCAAAGTTAATAGTATCTATTTCCAACTGGTCTTTATCCAAATGGTCGTAGAGATAACGCAATAATTTTCGAGGTTCATTGTATTTGTAAAATGCACCATAAATCAGGTTAGTTCCTAATTTTCCTAGGGTTTCCTGCTGTAAGCGCGCATCATTTTCCTTAAAACGAATGTGCAACACAATATCATTATAATCCTGGTCCGGGCTTACCTGAAATTTAATGCCGACCCAACCGTGACCTTTGTATTTCTTAGCGAAATCAATAGTCGCTACTGTATTGGCATAGGCAAAGAAAATTTTATTGGGATGCTTGTCACGAGTTATACGCTCTTCCATTAAGTTCATTTCGTGGTTGAGCATTTTACGTAATCGGGCTTCGGTCACATAACGTTTATCGGATTCAATACCATAAATGGCATCACTAAAATCTTTATCGTACGCCGACATAGCCTTGGCAATAGAGCCCGATGCACCACCAGCCCTGAAAAAATTACGAACCGTTTCTTGCCCTGCACCAATTTCTGCAAAAGTGCCATAAATATCCTCGTTGAGATTAATACGAAGACACTTATCCTTTAAGGACGGAATGTTCTCAATATTCTTGTCTGATTTATATGTGATTTCAGCCATATTGCTTGAATTAATTAGCCTTACAAAGGTACGGTTTTAGCTATTAGAACAAAAAAATAAACTTATTTTTGTGAAAGAATTAAGCCCTTTGAAAGTCACATTTTTAGGTACCGGAACATCACAAGGCATTCCCATAATCGGGAGTGAGCATCCAGTATGTTTAAGTGAAAATCCAAAAGATAAGCGCTTACGCGTTTCGGTTTTGGTAGAGTGGGATGATTATGCCTATGTTGTGGACTGTGGCCCAGATTTTCGTCAACAGATGCTTAATGCCGAATGCAAACGCATTGACGGCATTGTGTTTACGCACGAGCATGCGGACCATACTATGGGTTTGGATGATATTCGGCCATTCTTTTTCAGGCAGGGCGATATTCCTATCTATGGCCATGAGCGTGTTTTAACGGCTCTAGCTCATCGATTTGATTATATATTTCAAACGAAGAACAAATATCCTGGAGCGCCGAGTGTTGTCATCAATGAAGTTAAAAACAAACCGTTTCGCCTTGGGAATTTAGATGTCGTTCCAATCGATGGTTTGCATGATAAATTGCAAGTATTCGGATTTCGATTTGGAAAATTCGCCTATCTCACAGATATGAAAATAGTACCTGATGAAGAAGTGGCGAAACTTCAAGATTTAGATGTTTTAGTAGTAAATGCCTTAAGGGAATCGCCACACCAATCGCATTTTAATCTTGAAGAAGCACTGGATTTCATAAAAAAAGTCAAGCCTAAGCGCGCTTTTTTAACGCATATCAGTCACTTGTTAGGCTTTCATGACGAGGTGCAACAAAATTTACCAGAGAACGTTTTTTTAGCTTACGATAACCTTCAAATTACAATAGACCATGAAGAGTAGAATTTTTATGTATTTGTTCATTTTTGCACTGCTGGCGGTTGTATTTCAGTATGTGAATTCAAAAAACATTCTGGATAAATACGAAGAAGACATTACCAAATTAAAAGGTAAGAATAAAGTCTTAGAGGAACAGACCCTTCAATTACAAGAGGCTAATGAAGACCTAAGTTACTTCAGGGTAGAAGGCAACGAAGACGCCTTGAGTTATTTTGAAAGTTTGGGCTACAAAACGGAAGAGTTGATTCCCGCTATACGAGATGGTCTCTACAACATGAACAATTATGAAGGCGACGACCACCCCATTGTACCTTATGCTTCTATGACCGACCAGCAGATTTTGATTAATCGAGTACGGATTTTAAATCACAAATGGATACTTGCCAATTTTACTGATGGTAAGCATTGGGGTGAAATTTTTGTAACCTACGAGCTGGACGATAAAGGTGGTTTAACCTATGATTTAGGGGAGTACTTTTTGTATCCGGTGAATCAGTATTAGAGGCCCCACCTTCCCGAAGCGTCGGGACTCCCCAGAGGGGAGGGACTCTTACTCTTATCTGATTTTTTGCGTAAAATTTTATGCAACTTCGTGTAAAAATAGCCCAATGTGTTATAGGTTGTCCCTATACTTAGTGTTCAAAACATCGAAAAGTCAAGTAAGTTTTAATCTGAGGAGATATGCCGTATGAGTGAAATTCCTCCCCTTTGGGGAGGCTAGGTAGGGCAGTTTTTATATTCTTTCTTCTAACCAAGTTCTAAACTCATAAAAATTCTGTGGCGCAACGCCATGCCCGACAGGGAATTCAGAATATTTTGGTTCGATGCCTAAGGTTTTTAGGAATTCTGGTGCTTTTCGAGCCCAATCCACAGGAATGACTTGGTCTACACTTCCGTGCGAGCAATAAAACTGAACCGCTTTCAATTTTGAAGCGTCAATTGATTCCGGTAGAATATCTTCATTGATATAACCGCTTAAGGCTACAATATTTTTGACTTTTTCAGGATAGGTTAATGCAACTGCATAACTTAGTATTGTGCCTTGACTAAAGCCAAGAAGCGTAATGTTTTTCGGGTCGATTGGATATTCAGCTATAGCTTCGTCAATACTCAGTGCTATCAAATCTCTAGACTGTTTAGCTTGTTCGTTATCGCTCCATTTCCCTTTTTCGGCATCAAAATTAATGGCGTACCAGGCATTTCCGTAAGGTTGCATCGGGTAAGGTGCACGCAACGAAATCACAAACAATTCTTCAGGTAATTCCGTAGCAAAGGAGAATAAATCATTTTCATCACTTCCGTAGCCGTGACATAAAATAATGGCTGGTGCATTATCAGGTAAGCTTGATGGTCGGGTAACGTGGGTTAAGGTCATTGCCATAAATTATTGTCCGATAGATTTAAACAAGTTCTGAAAAAACGGTCCAACAAGCGGAACGCTATTAAGTTTGCCTTGCAATGCACCGACAATGCCGTAGATAAAAAGTACAGAAAAAAATATCCAGAAAGACATCGTTAGCATCCAAGAATCAAAACCACCTACGACATAGCCTAAAATCATATAAAGTAACCATAAGCCCAAAGCTTGCCTGACGTGAAATGAGGTAAACGGATTACGTTTTTCTTGATTCATAAAAAAAGCTACCAAGGTACCAATGAGTGTGAGATAGGCCACAAACGCATAGGTTTTGCCTTCGCTGATGTCGTTTTCTGTCATTATGAGTTCAGTTCTATAGTGTTGTTGGCGATTGTACCGTAGACCTTTCCTTTGAGTTCTTGTCCTAAAAAAGCTGAATTTTTGGATTTGGAATGAATATCCTCTAGTAAAAATTCGGAAGAACCTTCAGGATTAAAAAGCGATAAGTCTGCTTTTGAACCCTCTGCAATATGATTATTGGTCAAACCAAATCGTGTTTTGCCCTGCGTCAATAACTGAACACTTTTCTTAGTCGTAAAGACCGTTTGAAGCGCACCAAAAGCAGATTCTAAACCAATGGTGCCATACAATGCATGGTCAAATTCTACCTTTTTATGTTCTTGGTCAATAGGGTTGTGGTCTGTTGTGACCATATCGATTGTACCGTCTTTAAGTCCTGCAATTAGAGCGTCTGTATCTTTTTGTGTTCGTAATGGCGGTAAGACTTTGTAGTTGGTGTTGAAATCTTCAAGCATATCGTCCGTCAAGACCAAATTATGAATGGCTACAGAGCAGGTCACATCCAAACCCTTGGCTTTGGCGGATTTGATTAATTCTACAGAACCAGCAGTAGAAATGGTTGGGATATGTAATTTTCCACCGGTATATTCTAAAATGTATAAATCGCGCGCTATCTGAAGTTCTTCTGCTAAAGCTGGATTTCCTTTTAAGCCGAGTCGTGTGCTGTTGATATTTTCGTTCATCACTCCTAATCCTGAAATTTTCGATTCCTGAGGAAATGAAAACACAAGCCCATCAAAATTACTGGCGTAAAGCAAAGCAATCTTCATGAGGTTGGGATTGGTAATCGGGCATTGGTAATCGTAAAAACCTACTGCTCCTGCATTATGCATGTCATAAAGCTCAGCCAAATCTTCGCCGTTGCCTTTCATGGTTAGCGCACCGATTGGTAAAGCTTTCGTTAAAAAGCCTTCAGACTTCGATTTTATCAATGAAATATCAGCGTAGGAATCAACAACCGGGTTAGTGTTGGCATTTATAGCTACCGCAGTAAACCCAGATTTTGAAGCTGTTTTTAAACCGTTGGAAATCGTTTCGCGCTCTTCAAATCCAGGTTCCCCAAAAGACACTGAAGAATCAAACCAGCCCTGCGATACATGCAGATTGTCTAGCTTAATTTCTTGATAATTGTTAGGATTGGAAATACGTTTTGAAATCTTGGAAATCGTTCCTTTTTCAATTAAAATATCTACAACAGAATTATGGAAATCACTTTTAGAATCAACTATTGTTGCAGATTTTAGGAGTGCGTTCATTTAAGATATTTTAAAATGAGCATTTCTGTTAGCAGAAATATCAGGGCAAAAATAACAAACCATTTCCATAGCTCATTAACATTTGTCTGACTTTTTATGTCGGCAATCGCAGAATCTAACGCCGTGCTGATGTCGTAATCGCCTGTAGAATTGAGCGTGTAATAGGCGAGATTGCTTTCGTCGCGGTTGTAATTAAAACTGATGTTCTGGAGGGTATTCGACTTGTTTTTAACTTGCCAAATACCCGCCGTTTCTGGGAAATCCTCTAGTTTTAAATTTACTTTTTTACTGAAGGTCTGTTGCAATGGAATACCAGATTCACCATCTTTTTCCAAAGATAAAATATCATCCTGTCCCAGTTGCACGTTGACATCTACCGAATTTGAAGCACCGACAGTATAGTACAATTCCGACAATTCTAAACTCTGCTTTCCTAAATTATAAAGAATAGGAACAATCAATGGCGAATTTTTAAAATTACTATTGGCATCATCTATACCAGCAGAAAACGCATAAACACCATTGTTGCCTTTCAAAAATGACGTCCCATCATCATAATTGTATACCGAATTTGAAGACGAACTAAACTTAAAACTTTTAGTGACTTTCGGGTATTGAAAATTATCCACTCTACTCGAAAACGTATTCGAAATTAAAGGATGGTCGTAGTTGATGGTTGTGATGCGCTTTTCAGGACTTTCAGTTGATTCGAACGTAGATAATTTTAAACGGTTAAGTAGTTGATTATATGATGTTAAATCACTTTCGCTTGAAGGAATAATCAATACATTTCCGCCGTCATTCATAAAGCTTAAAAGTGACGTATTTAAAGCATTGTTGATACGTTTTAAGCCATTCAGAATAATAAGATTTTGTTCAGAAAAACGATTGTAATTCACATTGTTTGGTGGGAGCCCTTCAAACTCGAATTCGTCATCGGTGTAGAGGTTGGATAGGAAATCGCCATTAGCTTCATTAATCGCTAAGACTTTAATTTTATCTTTTTGATTGATGTTGAAATAAAAGGTATTGTCGTATTGAAGTGCGTTATCATCTACGGTTAATCGTCCGTTAATGGTCTTGTTTTCAGGAATAGTGAAGGTTGCTTCGTCAGATTCATTAAGGTTTACGGCAGTCTTTGCCAATAATTCTTCGCCATCATATAAGGAGATGGAGCTGTTATCACTCGAGTTTCCTGTGTTTTGAAGCATGACTTTTAATTCCAAATTCCCTTGTTCCACTTTATTGACGTACACCGAATCGATGCTGATATTTGGGATGTCATTCGGTTTTAATTGCACCAATCGAAGTTGAATCGTGCTATCTTTTTCAAACTCAAGCGGACGGTCTTGCTGTTGAAAATCGGATACCACCACAAAATTCTTCAAGGTCGAAACATCGTTTGAAAAGTATTGCTTCCCTTTCAACATTACTGCGTCATAGGGCAACTGTTTCGTTGAATACTTCAAAGTCACCAAAGCATTATTTGCCGTTTTTGTGGTAGTGTTTTTAAATTCGGAATCGTTGGTAAAAAGTGTAAATTTTTCATCACTCGGCAAGCTGGAAATCAGGCTCTGAACCGCATCATTCATCAGACTGCCATTAGGCCCTTTCGCTTGCATGGAGTAGGAATTGTCTAAATAAATAACGGTTTCATTCTTGGTTTTAAATGATTCAGAATTCGACGTATAAGTTTGTGCAAACGCTAAGACCAAACATGCTAAAAGAAACAAACGTGTAAACAGAATCAACCACTTTTTAATCTGGGAGCTCTTTCGGGTTTGTTGTACCACATTTTGAAGAAACTTCACATTGGTAAAAGCGACCTTCTGAAAACGGCGTAACTGGAATAAATGAATGATAATAGGAATGAGCAGTAGGAGTAAGGCCCAAAGAAGTTCCGGATGTTTAAACTGCATTCCTGTGGTTTAGGTTTTAGTGGCTTTGTTGGGTAAATATAGATAAAGTCCACACGAATTGCATGGATTTTCACAAATTGTTAAGTAATGTGAGAAGGCGATAATTTCACTCCCGACGCTTCGGGATTCACTAATACGATAAATAATTTATACTGAGGGGTTATTACTCATGAGTAAAAATTCCTCCCCTTTGGGGAGTCCCGACGCTTCGGGAAGGAGGGACTCCCTAGCAAAAGAAAAAATAATCCATCATCGGTTGCATTTCCAAACTCTTAAAATATTCGACAATCGCCTTTTGTTCATCAGCGTTAGCAACTGTAACAATGGTTTGAGGATTTTCAATGGTTTTAAGTACTTTAAATGGTTGAAGTAATTGTCCGTAGATATCTTTTCCTATTTTCTTTGGATTGTCGCAAATCCAGTGAAATAGAATATTGTTTTCTGCCAAAGCCTTGGCGATGGTTTTTCCTTTGTAGCCGGCGCCCCAAATGGTTAAGGGTCTGTTAGCGTCATAATCGAGCTTTAAAAAGTATTTTAATTTAATGTCTAGGAAATAATTCTGCGCATAATGCTCGTGGGTGCGCGATGTTCGTTTACTATAATCCCGCCAATAATGCAGAAGTTCGTTTGATGGAATACAGGTGTAACCCGCTTCGTAAAACCGAAAGGTGAGGTCGTAATCCTCTGGATAATCATTGGGTTCAAAAGCACCGCAAGCGATTAAATCCTTACGGTAAAGCATCCAACAGGGAGAGGCAATCACACATTCTTTGTAGATTTCGGAATAATTGCTTCCGGTTTTGGTCAATCGATTGAGCCACGCTTCGTATTTGGCATAGCCATCGCTGATACCCGTTTCACTAAAATATTTTACCAAGCCTAAAGCCACATGATTTTTGCCATGAGCTTCAAGTTGGTTTACCATGACTTCCAATTTGTTTTCAGACATAATATCATCACTGTCCATGCGCGTTATAAAACTTCCACAGGACTGCGAAAAAGCCAAACGTAAGGCTTCGATAATTCCAGAGCCTTCATTTTTAAACAGTTTAATTCTCGTGTCTTTCTCGGCGTAGGATTTTACTAAATCATAAGAATTGTCCGTAGAATGGTCGTCGACAATGAGAAGTTCCCAATTCTGGTAGGTCTGATTCAGAATACTGTCTAGACATTCGGCCAAGTAGTTTTCCGAGTTTTTGAAAGGAGTGAGAATGCTAACCGGATTTTCTATCACTTCTTATTATTCCTGTTTTCGATTATTTTAATAATCGCTCTCGTTTTCATTTTCATGTCTTCGGAACCATAGTCCTCAAAGCGTTTTAATTCAGACTTAAAATAAGCAAGCGCATCTTCACCTTGTGAATTTTTTAGTGAACTATCAATACCTTGATTCAGCAAATAAGTTACGGTTGTTGGGTTAGAGGCGTACATAAGGGCAGTATATCCAGAATTGCTTTGGCTGTTGATATTAGCACTATGTGATAAAAGTAGTTCCATGAGCTTCAATTGCTCCCTATTAGAAGCCATCATTAATGGCGTCATACCCAAATAACCTTTTTGGTTAACGTTGGCACCTTTTTCTATCAGAAGTTTCGCCACCTCAACCATACCGTAATAAGCTGTTTTAAATAAAGCATCGCTCCCTTCATCATCTACTTTAAAAATATCAGCACCATTGTTAATTAAATAGTGCGCAATATCATTACGATTGTTTTGAATGGCTTTCATTAGTAATGTTTGTTCCCATTCACCAATACAATTGATGCTTTCCTTAGATGTAATTAGATGTTTTAGTTGGTCTAAGTCACCCATTTTTGCGGAAGACTGCAACTTTTTGCTACAAGTCCCTTGTGAAAATAAGAAAGAAGGCGCAACCAATACTAATAATATAGCATGAAGGAAATTCATTATTTTGAAATTTAATTTTACACGAAGATACATCAAGATTTTAACAATTTCTTGATGCTCTAAGCTACGTAGAATTGTAGATTTGTCGCACTTAATTCAAATTCAAAAAATGAAAAGATTAGTTGCACTGGCAAGTATTGCCGTATTAATTTCGGCTTGTGGGCCAACAAAACCTAAGGTGGATGATTCTGCCCCAAACAATCCAATTGTAACCTCAATGGACTTAACAAAGGTCGATAATGACCGTGTTCCTGTGGTGATTAATCCTGGGCGTTTTACCCAAGAGACGGTAACCTATCGTATTCCTAAGGTTGTTCAGGGGACGTACTCTGTAAGTGATTTCGGGAAGTATGTCGAAGATTTTAAAGCTTATGATTATAATGGCAATGCTTTGACCACAGTGTCTGTAGACAAAAATACGTGGACCATTTCTAATGCATCGGATTTAGATAGAATTGAGTATTATGTGAATGATACGTTCGATACTGAAACTTCTGGAGGTATCGGTGGTGAAAATCCGTTCTCTCCGGCTGGAACAAATATTGAAGAAAATAATTACGTATTAAATCTACACGGTTTTATCGGCTATTTTGATTCTCTAAAGAACAATCAGTACGCCCTTAATGTAACAGCACCAGCAGATTTTGTAAGAACTTCTGCTCTTGAAGATAGAGGTACAACAACCTCTGAAGATGGTCAAACGGCTACGACAAGCTATTTCGCACAGCGTTATTTTGATATCACCGATAACCCGATGATGTATGGGAAACTCGATGTTGAAGAATTCATGGTCGGCGATATTAAAATTGTGTTGAGCGTTTACTCACCAAACCAAACGCATTCAGCAGAAAGTTTAAAGCAGACAATGTTCGATATGATGAAAGCGCAAAAGGCCTACTTAGGTGATGTCAATACTACACCACGATATGATATTTACTTGTATTTATCAGACGGTGCTGAAACTTCTCCTAAAGGCTATGGCGCTTTGGAACATCATACGTCAACGGTAGTTGTTTTACCTGAAGCATCTTCAAGAGAAGGCTTGGCAAAATCCATGATTGATGTAGTGGCACATGAGTTTTTTCATATTGTAACGCCATTGTCTGTTCACTCTGAAGACGTTCATTATTTCGACTATGCTAACCCAACATTCTCTAAGCATCTTTGGATGTATGAAGGGGTTACAGAATACTTCGCACAGCATTTTCAGGTGTTTGAAGGTTTGATTGAGCCACAGGAATTCTATGGCGTAATTATGCAAAAGATTGCGACCTCTAAGAATTTAGATGATGCCATGAGCTTTACCGTGATGAGTGAAAATGTTTTGAAAGAACCTTATGCAGACCAGTATTACAACGTTTACATGAAAGGTGCTTTAATTGGGATGTGTATTGATATTTTAATGCGAAAAGAAAGCGATGGTAATAGAAGCATGCTGTCTTTGATGAAAGAATTATCGGCCAAATACGGAAAAGACAAACCGTTTGAAGATGACAAGCTCATTGCAGAAATAACGGAAATGACCTATCCAAGCGTTGGTGAATTCTTAAATACACATGTTGTTGGTGACGTGCCAATCAACTACGAAGAGTTTTTTGCTATGGTAGGATTGAAAAATGGCGAGGCTGAAGTAGAAACCAATTATATTTTTGCAGGTGGACAGAATATTATTTTCAGTGGTGACCCAGAAAAAGGCATTTTCTTTACGGATATGGCTTTGAAGAATTCGTTTTGGAAATCTCAGGGTATTCAGGCTGGTGATGTAGTTAAGACCGTAAATGGTAAGGAATTGACCTTGCAGAACGCCCAAGAAGTTATTGGAGGTATGTTCGGCTGGCAAGCTGGTCAAGAATTTGAAATGAAAATTCAACGTGGAGATGAAACTATTGATTTAAAAGGCACTCTCACTAAAGCAATCGCAGTTTCTAATGGTTTATTGGAAGACCCAAATGCTACAGCGGAGCAGATTGAATTGCGTAATGCATGGTTGAAAGGGTAACAGAATTTAATATTCAAAGTTTAGTGTTCAAGGTTTAGTTTGAATACGTATAAGAAAAGAGACTTCGTTTGAAGTCTCTTTTTTTATGTGTCATTTCGAACGCAGTGAGAAATCACATCACTCTGTACCATTTCATTTAAACAAAAAAATACTATGATGCCAAAATGCTTTTGTGATACCTCATATCCATTCGATATGACTAAGTCATCTTTTGGTCATTTCGAACGCAGAGAGAAACCACATCATTCTTAGTCAATAAATTCTATTCTAAACTGCATAAGAAGCGAAGAATCTAGTGTGATATCTCACCTTTGTTATATATGATTAAGTCATCATTTGGTCATTTCGAAAATAGAGAGAAATCTCATATACTAAATTACTTGATGATTAAGTGTTTCCATTTTGGGATTAAAACTTCTAATCAAATTGTTCTTCTTTTCTCTTCGCCATTTTTTCAATTCCTTTTCTCTGTTGATGGCATCCTTCGGCGATTCAAATCCTTCGTAATAAACAAGGTAGATGCAATTATACTTTCCAGCAAATGTTTTTTTAGCATTTAGACTATCAAATTGATGCTGTTCTAGACGCTTTTGAATATTGTTGGTTACACCGATGTATAATGTCGTTCGGTATTCATTTGTTGTTATATAGACAAAATGGTTATAGAGCATAACAATTTCTATTGTGATATCTCACCTTCGCTAAATTAATCTGCGTCAAATATAGTGGCATATTTTGTCATTTCGAACACAGTGAGAAATCTCATCATTTAAGTCATTACATACATTTTTTACGATAGTTCATAAAATCCAGCATGTGCGATATCTCACGTTCGCTCGATATGACTAAGTCATCTTTTGGTCATTTCGAACACAGTGAGAAATCTCATCATACTTAGTCATTAAACTTCATCCTAAACTGGATACGAAAAGAAAAATCTTGTGTGATGTCTCACATCCGTTCGACATGACCTAATACTTCGCCGACTTCCCATTAGCCAAAGAATTCTTGATAAACTCCCGCAAATCATCATTGGCTTTAATGAGGTCTTCATTACGCAAATACATCATGTGACCACTGCGATAGCCTTTAAAATACATACGGTCTTTCAGCTTGCCACTCGGGTCGATTTGCCACTGATTGTATTTTCCGCTGAAATAGGTAGTAGCGCCATCATAGTATCCCGACTGCGTCAGCACTTTTAAATAGGGATTTTGTGCCATAGCTTGACGCAAATCATCACGGACATTATCGTTGGAATTATCCCAGCGCCCAACATTACCAAACACATTATACTTCACGTCGGTTTTAAAACCTAATTCGTTTTGAATGTAATAATTAATGGCTGGCGTAAACGAATGTAACCAAGACGTTAATTCAGCACTGTAATCAGGACTGGTGCCTGTCTCTACCTTGTCTATGCCCAAGTATCTAGAATCTAATCGTCCAACAGTTTGCCCAGTTTTGTCTCTTAATAGTTCTTTCCAGAAGAAACGGTTGGGCACATCAAGATTTTGCTGTAAAATCACTTTTTCGGATAGACCAGAATAATAGCTGTATCGTTTTGCAATGGCTTTTCGTTCTGCGTCAGAAATAAATCCTCCTTTTGCTATGGCTGGAATCAATTTATTAATTGCAAACTCCTCCGCTTCGGGGAGAATTTCTAATAAATCTTTATTCTGAAGGTCTGCCGGTAACATTTTATGATACCAGGCAGTAGCCGTGAAATATGGTAAGTTCAAGCTAGACGACACAGGCCCTCCAACACGCAATACTTTGTAATCCGCAGGCGAAACCATGATTACACCATTGAGATACATCCATTGGCTGTTCTGCAATTCTAAAGCCAAGCCCATAACACGAGTACCACCGTAACTTTCACCAATAATATACTTTGGGGATTCCCATCGGTTTTGACGAGTGACAAACGTATTAATCCAACCCGCCAAGTATCTGATGTCAGCATTTATTCCAAAGAAAGTTTTATCATCTTCATACTCGCCATTCATCTTTTTTACTTTTCTGGAATAGCCCGTATTTACAGGATTTACAAAAACAATATCGGCAACGTCTAAAATAGAATTCGGATTGTCTTTTATGCCGTAGGGTTGCACGGGATAGCCTTCAGAATCAATTTTTAAGATTTTTGGTCCTGTGTAAGCCACATGCATCCAAACGGAAGCTGAACCTGGGCCACCATTAAATGATACAATCAAGGGGCGCTCATTTCCTTTGCTTACATTGGTGCGCTTGTAATACGTATAATAGAGTGAAGCAACGACTTCGCCTTCTGTATTCCACACGGGTTGAAATCCGGTTTCCGCACGATAGTCGACTGATTGACCTCTAATGCGGACGTTATGATTGGTCACATAAGCTGTGTCTGTTGGGGTTTGAAGCATTTGTGAATTACCAACTGCACTAACTAGTAGAGCGATAACAAATAGATTGATTTTCATGTTTAAATTGCGTTTTAAATTTTACTTTATTGCAGTGCTTTCCAATCATCATAGGAGAGAACACCTTTTTCGGGTTGTGGTTTTCCATCAAGTATACCAATAAACTCTAAATCATGGCCGTCAGGATCATTAAAGTAAATAGCTATGGCAGGCATCCAGGCAAAAACCATTGGTCTTTCTGTGCCATCATTAAGGAAATTTCTACAAGCCAGCTTATGACTTTTGAGAAAATTGACAGATTCATTTAAAATCCAGTCTGGTTCACAGTCAAAAGCAAAATGGCGTATATCAATTTCCTTCTTAGGCTTTTCCCACAAGCCAAGCATCTGTTGTTTTGGTTTTCCAATCCAAAAAAAGGCAACAGGGCGGTCATCATTAGTTCGGCATAGCTCTAAGCCCAAAACATTAGAATAAAAATCTATAGAACGGTCCAGATTTTCTACAAATAAGTGGGTTTCGTAGAGCCCTTTTATCATTTTATATTGAGATTAAAAAGATAGTTAGCTTTAAAGGTACGTAAGAATTCAAAACCCTTCAAACACACCAAGCCCAAAAAGCGCAAAATCATACTTTACTGGGTCGCTGAGGTCAAGTTTTCGTAGAGCTTCGTCTAATTCAACTAAAGCTTTGCCATCGTTTTGTTTACGCTTAAGAAGACCCAATTTGCGGGCGACGTTACCTGAATGCACATCCAAAGGACAACTGAGTTGACTAGGCGAGAGGCTTTGCCAAATTCCAAAGTCCACACCACGATTGTCATTGCGGACCATCCAGCGCAAAAACATGTTAATCCGTTTTGCCGAAGAATTTTTTAAAGGGTCCGAAATGTGCTTTTGAGTACGGGCCAAATGCTCGCCTTCAAAAAAGTGCTTTTTCAATTGGTGAATGCTCGTTTGAAGCGAATTTGCTTCAGCATAGTTGGAAAACACAGCTTCAAGTCCACCGTGATTTTGATAAATATGCTTTAAGCTTTTAACGAACTGAATAAAATCATAGCCATTAAACGTGCGGTGTACAAAAGGTGATAATTTTTCTAAATCAGAAGCGTGATGATTCATTATGAAATCATAGGGCGTTTCATCTAACAACTGCATCATGCGCTTGGCATTGTTGATAATACTCTTGCGATTGCCCCAAGCAATAGTAGCGCTTAAAAATCCGGCTATTTCTACATCCTCTTTTTTTGTAAATTGATGTGGCACTTGGATTGGGTCCGAATCAATAAACTTAGGGTTGTTGTATAGCTCAACTTTCTCGTCGAGAAAGGTTTGGAGTTCTGCTTTTTTGAGTTTCAAATCATTGGGATTGAAGTGCTAAATTACGGCTTATATTACATCAAAAAAACCGCTTTCAATAAAGCGGTTTTTTAACTAATCAACTAACTAAACTAACTCAAAATTATGAGTAAATATTTATAGAATACCTATGCGTACACGTGGTGTTCCAATTCGCACTCTAGTATTTATGGTAGATGAACGTCTTGGGTAGCGTTCGTAATAGTAATTACGGTAGCCATAATAGTAAAATGACGCATGATGGTAATAATTGGCGTTGTGATGGCAATGCGCATCACAGCGTGCGTAATGTTCTCTGTAAGCATCTTTTTTACCTCGCATATAAGCTCTGTAGGCTTTGCGGTCGCGCTTTTTTAAGTCTTTTTCGTATTCGCGTTGCGATTCCCAAAACGCTTCTTCACGTTCGGCGTCTTCAGATGTAAACTGCTGTTCAAATTTAGCATCTTCTTGTGCGCGCTTTTCGTAATATGAGGCGCGGTTGTCTTCTTGTGGTTTTGATTCAGCTTGTGCGTAACTTAGGTTTAGGGCAAAAAGGGTTATAAGTGCAAATGCTATAGTTTTCATTGTTTTTAATTTATTCCGAATATTTCGGTGTTTCTATAAGTAAGACAACTTAATTCTGGTTTACCCTACCTTAGATTTTAAAAAAATGAAATATTTTATATGAAAGTCCTTTTTTAAACGCCCTGGAATATCGTTTAAAACGCGAAAGAATTTATGACTTTACCGCAATCATACTAATCTCCACATTCACATACTTAGGAAGATTGGCAACTTCCACTGTTTCACGGGCTGGTGCAGTGGCTTCGTCAAAATATTGGCCATAAACGGCGTTGATGGCTCCGAAGTTTTCCATATCACTAATAAAGATGGAAGTTTTAATGACGTTTTCAAAAGTCATATCGGCCTCGGCTAAAACGGCTTTCATGTTTTCCATGACTTGTTTGGTTTCAGAAGTAATGTCGTCTATTACCAATTCCATGGTTTCAGGATGCAATGCAATTTGCCCTGAAGTGTACAAGGTATTACCAGATAAAACAGCTTGATTGTAAGGCCCGATAGGAGCAGGGGCTTTGGAGGTGTTGATTATTTTTTTCAAGATTGTAAGATTTAGTAATTCAAAATTACGGAAACTTTCTAGAAAACTTTTATACGGAGACGCGCTGATTCAACACCGAGTTTCAAGGAGAACACTATCTATAAACTACTGACTCTACACTTTAGACTAAACACTAAAAATTAATTTCCCAAACGCCTATCCGGCTGACGACGTTGTTCGTATTTTAAATCCTTCAGGAAGTTTGATTTTATACCGATAAAGAAATTCCATGAAGAACGATCACTAAAAGGTATCCAGCTAAAATTCATACGCCAACTAAGAAGGTCGCGCTCAAAACGCAATTGTGTATATGTAAATCCACGATTTAGAAAATCATAGCCCGAAGAACCGCCAACAGACCATTTAGGCGATAATTCAATATCTCCAGAAAACATTAAGGAATGAGAAGAAATACGATCATCTCTACGCGTATTGCTATAGTTTACGGCATACGCTAGGCGAACGGACCATGGAATAGTATAGTTGTACAATTCGCTTTTCTCATTCTTCTTCTCCTCGTCAGTCCGTCCTACATTATTGCTTATAATCTGATTAGAAAAATCTTGAGGCTTTCCAAATAAATCATCAGCTCGTCCACCAGAACGTAAGGATTCGTCCAAAGCATTATCATTGAGGTCGGAAGGGTCTTTGCCACTAAAGCTTTCATTGTTTAGCGTATATGAAATATTCATATTAGCGGATGTTAATCTGAACAGACTACCGCCATTATTAATATTAAAGGTATTGATTTTATTGTTATTTCGGTCTAAGGCATAAGGATCTAAAGTTGCACCAAAGTTGATACTCATTTTGTTATTGAGAATCTGTGTGCCACCGCTCATTCTAACAGGAGCGAAATTGAGACTGTCGGCAGCCAAATCGTAGGCCGTAGAAAAATTAAGGTTATTGATAAGAATGATTTTTTTCGGCTCAGCATTGACGTCCGTAGAATCCTTCGGTCTAAGTTTGGCTTCAATATTATTACCCAAACCAAACCCTATGGAACTGGAATACCGATTGCCAGGTGCTCCAAACAAGCCATTTTGAAAACGGGTGAATTCCACTTGATCCGATGTAGTACCATCCGCATCAATAATATCAAATGTTTCGTAATACTGATCAAAAGCTGGTGTCACCGTATAGCTTAAGCTAGGACGCACAACATGCCTAATTTTCTGAATTCTTGGGTCTTTTTTGCCGCCTTTGGTGAAATCGAACATACCATAAAGCGTTGTTCCAACACTTGTACTAAAATTGTACGTTCTAAACGCATCAAAGCCTTTGACATCTTCTGTCACAACTTCTTCATTAACTGTATCGAAAAATCGATTTATAGTATTTAGAGTCCATGTTTCCTGAAAGGAACTACTTGCAGTAACACTAAAATAATCGAACACCTTAAAGTTGGTTGCGATTGGAATGTTATGTTGCATGCCAGCCAAGGCGTCTTCAAACATTTCGCTTTTTCCGAACAATGAATCCGTTGTACTAATACGGTATTCCGCTCTGGAATTATATTGTAAGTTGATATTCTGAATAATCCCTTTCTTGGTACCTGTTTTTGGTGCGAAAGGATAAATTCGACTCACAGAAGCTTGAAGTGTTGGCAAGGTTAAATCAATGCTTTCGGTTTGAGTGTTTTGTCGATGTGTTGCCGCTAAATTTAAATTGACTTGCGGTTCACCCTGAAAACTTTTAGAATAAGACACCGAAGAGGCTAAGGTATTATTCAAGAAATTAGACTGGTTTAACTGATTAATGGATTGCTGATAGTATTGGCTACTTCCTAAGTTTACCGAAGCAGAGAAACGCGAACTCGGATTGGCTTTGCCATCTTGCGCATGAGACCATCTTATGTTGTATATTTTATTCTGTGCAAAGTCGGGGAAACCACGTTCGCTATTCAATAAATTCTCATATCTAAAACTAAAGTTACCGCTAAAACGATAGCGCACTGCATAATTGCTTTCAGCTCTAAATCCATAACTGCCATTGGTGTAATAGTCACCAAGAACCGCTAAATCAAAATAATCACTAATGGCAAAATAGTACCCTCCATTCTGAACAAAATAACCACGGTCATTTCCGGTATCCTCACCAAAGGTTGGGAAAATCACTCCAGACGTTTGATCTTTGCTCAAAGGGAAATAAGCAAACGGTAAGGCAATAGGGGTAGGGACGCCATAAATTTCCATATAGGTAGGGCCAACTACAATCTTTTTCCCTGGCACCAGTTTAATTTTTTCTGATATAAATTGATATTCGGGGTCATCCAAATCTTCCGCGGTAGTAAAACGTGCTTTTTGCATAAAGATGACAGAGTCATTTTCGCGCTTAGTTACTGGGGCAAAAATGTTCATACCGGAATCTTCGGTACGGGAATTATAAATTAGGGCTTTTCGGGTATCCGAATTAAATATGATAGAGTCGGGCTCCACCTTATTGGCGCCCTGAATAAAAACTGGTGCTTGAGAATAACCTGTGGAATCCTTCAAGCGGCCAGCATATATTAGATTAGTGTTGTTATCAATGACAATAATGCCCGCTTCAATATCCATATCCTGATATTTCACTTTGGCCTTGTCATAAAGTACAATCCGGTTCTTTTTGGCTTGTAAGGAAACATAACCCAAAGCATCATATTTAACCCGATCAGTCAACAATCCTTTTTTCTGAATGCTATCCGTTTTTACTGTATCAATCTCTTTGATATTTACGGGTGGTTTTAACAAAGAATCAACCTTCACCACCGTGGTATCTTTTGGGGTGTCTGGTTTTATAACCGGCTTTTTTGCTGGAAGCTCTTGCGCAAAGCCCAAAGTGTTGATAAGCACTGTAAAACTAAGGGCGAAAAGTATCTGGAGACTGTTGTTGCGCAAACCTTTTAAATGTATTTTTGCTAAAGTATGGCTCGGTTTTTGAAACGCCAAAATTACATATATTTTTTTGTTGATGATTTAATAAACGTATTAATCTCAGAAATTGTGGTTTTGCCTTTAAAAACTAATAATAATCCGCTTACAATGTCCGTTAAACAATGATGCAAACGACGTATAAACATTCCATAGTATTTCTAGCCTTTTTATTTATCATAGGTTTAACATCTTCTCATGCCCAGAATGACGATAAATTTGTGGTCGTGTTAGACGCAGGCCATGGTGGAAAAGATCCAGGACGACCAACTAAAAATGGGTATAAGGAAAAAACCATTGCTTTAAAAGTTGTTTTGGAGCTAGGTAAAGCCTTAGAAAAGAATCCTGATTTTAAAGTAATTTATACCAGAAAGACTGATAAGTTTTTAGAGTTACATGAACGTGCGGCTATAGCAAACAAAGCTGATGCGGATTTATTTGTTTCCATTCACTGTAATGCACATCACACTCAGGCCTATGGAACTGAAACCTATGTGTTGGGTGCAAAGAATACTGACAGGAATTTAGCAATTGCAAAAGCTGAAAATGAAGTGATTTTTCTAGAGGATAATTATGAAAAGAACTACGCTGGATTTGACCCAAGCTCACCTGAATCTACAATAGCAATTGGTATTGAGCAAGAAGTATATGTTGAACAAAGCATAATCTTAGCGAGAAAGATTGAAGATAACTTTTCAAAAAAGCTCAAGCGTAAAAGTAGAGGTCTAAAACAACTTAGCCTATGGGTTTTGCATAACACATATATGCCTAGTGTTTTGGTAGAAACAGGTTTCATAACAAATAAAAAAGAAGGCGCTTATCTTAATTCAAAATCAGGGCAAGTCAAAATTGCAAAGCAGATTGAAGACGCCATTTTAGAGTACAAAAAAGAATTAGACCAAAACGTAGGCGACTCCTTCATTTTAGATGATAAACTTGAAGACCCCATCGCATTGCCAGAGCGTGATGAGAAAATAGTCCCTGGCGTGACATTTAAAGTCCAGATTGCGGCGAGTTCTCGTGCTCTAGAGCCCAAAGGCTATAACTTTAAAGGCTTATCGGACATTTCTAGAACTAAAGTGGGTAATCTCTATAAATATTACCATGGTGCAACTTCAGATTATGGATTAATAAAAGAAATGAAGAATACCGCTGCGCTAAAAGGCTACTCATCCTGCTTTATCGTTGCCTTTAAAGACGGAAAGCAAATCAGCGTAGAAGAGGCTTTAAAATCTGCTTCAAAATAGCACTAGCTTGTCAATTAAATTGCTAATTTTGTTTTTGAACAAAGCAAATCGACCTTGAAACTATCCAGAGAAATTAAAACTGCCATTCTTGTTATAGCTGGCGTTCTCCTACTTGTTTTTATGTTTAATTTTTTAAAGGGAAGAAACCTCTTTAAAGACGAACGTAATTTCTTTACAGAATTCGACTACAATGCACTATCCAGCTCGTCACCAGTGACAATTAAAGGAAATAATGTAGGTAAAGTTGAAGACATTAAATATGATTTCGAAACCGGAAAAACCCGTGTTTCATTTTCAGTTGACCCACGACTCGAATTTTCAAAAACAAGTAAAATCAGATTGTACGAAACAGGCATCATGGGTGGTAACGCCTTAGCCATTATAGATTCATATGAAGGCGAAGTAGCAAAAGCGGGTGATTTTATTGAGTCTGAAATTCAGCCAGGCTTGGTTTCGTCCTTAAAAGAAAACTTCACAGGGTTGAGTACAAATCTGGACAAAACCTTGCGTTCGGCTGATACATTGATGATAAGTCTTAACAGCCTATTGAATGATGATACGGAAGCTGGACTAAAAACGACTATTAGCGAATTGAATAAAACGCTGACGTCGTTCCGAAGTTTATCGTTTTCCATTCAAGATGTTGTAAAACAAAACGATTCTAAAGTAGCGTCTATTTTAGAAAATTTTGATGCGGCAAGTAAAGACCTCACAAGCATTACTGATGGTTTAAAGGATGTTAAAATTGATGAGACTGTTGCGAGATTAGATAAGACTTTGGACAATGTCAATAGCCTGATGAACGACTTTAAAAATGGTGACGGCTCAATGAGTAAATTACTCAATGATGACAAGCTTTACAATAACCTCGAAGGTGCTTCAAAAGAACTGGAATTATTGCTGTTGGATATCAAATTACATCCGGCACGTTATAGAAGAATTCTTTCTAAGCGAGAAATTCCTTATGAGCCTCCGACAGAGGAACAAATCAACAACAATAAAGACGACTAGTCCATCCTAAACTATGGAATATATCCCTAACATACTTTTTGCCATTGTCTTGATTTTGGGCATTGGTTACTTTTCAAAAAATGTAAAGAAACTTATTAGAAACATTAAGCTCGGTAACGAAGTTGATGCCAGTGATAATAAATCAGAACGTTGGAAAAACGTTGTTCAAATCGCGCTTGGTCAAAGCAAAATGGTTAAACGTCCCATTGCTGGTGCATTACACGTTATTGTTTACATTGGTTTTATCATTATAAATCTCGAAGTTTTAGAAATTATAATCGATGGCTTATTCGGAACACATCGTGTGTTTACTAAAGTGTTGCCAGATTCAGTTTACGGTTTTTTAATCGGTTCGTTTGAGGTATTGGCGGTACTTGTTTTGGTATCGGTTATATTGTTTTGGACGCGCAGAAACATCATGAATATTCGTCGCTTTATTAGTAACGACCTCAAAGGATGGCCTAAAAGTGACGGTAATATTATTCTATATTTTGAAGTTGTCTTAATGTGCCTTTTTCTAATTATGAATGCTACCGATGTTCCATTTCAAACTATGGATTCTGGTAATGTAGTCAGTGGACATATCGCTTCTTGGTTTTCAGGTTTGTCTGAAGGCACCTTACATTCCATAGAACGCACCGCATGGTGGTTGCATATTGTCGGTATCCTGATTTTCTTAAACTATCTATACTTTTCGAAGCACTTACATATCATTTTAGCCTTCCCGAATGTATTTTATGGTCGTGTGACGCCAAAAGGGCAATTCAACAATTTGAAAGCCGTCACTAAAGAAGTTAAGCTAATGATGGACCCCAATGCAGATCCATTTGCAACACCTGCTGAAGATGCTGGTGATGACGAAGTCCCTGTAAAATTTGGTGCTAGTGATGTGATGGATTTATCTCGCATACAATTATTGAATGCTTATACCTGTACTGAATGCGGGCGTTGTACAAGCGAATGTCCTGCCAACCAAACAGGAAAGAAACTCTCCCCACGAAAAATAATGATGGATACGAGAGACCGTTTGGAAGAAGTCGGGAAAAACATTGACGCCAATAAAGGTGAATATGTGTCTGACGGAAAACAACTCTTAGGTGATTACATAACGCATGAGGAATTATGGGCCTGTACCACGTGTAACGCTTGTGTTGAGGCTTGTCCGGTGAGTATCGATCCATTGTCTATTATCATGGATATGCGTCGTTACTTGGTGATGGAAGAAAGTGCAGCGCCAATGGAATTGAACAATATGATGACCAATATAGAAAACAACGGTGCGCCTTGGCCTTATAACCAACAAGACCGTTTGAATTGGGCTAAGGAATAATACAAATTCAAAGTTCAAGTTCAAGGTTTGTGAAAAATCAGCTTTGAACTTAGAACCATAAACTTTGAAGTAACGATTATGAGCGAAGAATTGAAAGTGCCAACCATGGCAGACTTTATGGCCGAAGGCAAACAACCCGAAATACTTTTCTGGGTTGGTTCAGCCGGAAGCTATGATGATAGAGCAAAGAAGATCTCAAAGGCTTTTGTAAAGCTGTTGAATAATGCAGGTGTTGATTTTGCCGTATTGGGTGCCGAAGAAAGCAATACGGGCGATGTGGCTAAGCGTGCGGGGAACGAATTCTTGTTTCAGATGCAAGCCATGATGAATATTGAGGTATTGAATGCTTACGAAATTAAGCGTATTGTCACTTGCGATCCACATTCTTTCAACTGTATTAAAAACGAATACCCTGGACTTGGTGGTAATTATGAGGTTTTACACCATACACAATTCATCAAGGAGCTAATCGATAACGGTAGACTTTCAGTTAAAGGCGATACTTTTAAAGGCAAACGTATTACGTTTCATGACCCTTGTTATTTAGGTCGTGCTAATAGCGAATATGATGCACCAAGAACCGTACTTCAAAACACCAATGCCAATTTGGTGGAGATGAAGAAGAATAAAAACTTTGCCATGTGTTGTGGTGCAGGTGGCGCACAAATGTTTAAAGAACCTGAAAAAGGGGATAAAGACGTAAATGTTTTGCGAACTGAGCAAGCCTTGGAAACCACGCCTGATATCATTGCAACGGGTTGTCCATATTGCAATACCATGATGACCGATGGCGTTAAAGCCAAAGAAAAGGAGGGAAGCATTCAAGTTTTGGATGTGGCGGAGTTGATAGCGCAAGACCAGTAACCATTAAATTTAGACTTCTTGGATTCTAAGATGTTGCAGACCGCTCTTAGGAACGGACTAATATTCACTGCTTTGCTTTTGGTGTTGACCTATTTTAAAAATGGCCAAATAAACTGGGTTTATGCACCACTCTGGTTTTTGTTCTTTGCGGGAACTGGAGCCTTACGCTATTACTACTTTAACAAGAATAAAACTGAAGATTGATTTATGTTCGTAGATTTTGATACGTTACCCGAAGAATCCCGAGTTTGGATATACCAAGCCAACCGTTCGTTTTCGCCTGAAGAAATTTCAGAAATTGAAGACAAACTAAAAGTATTTTTAGAAGCTTGGACAGCACATGGTCAAGATTTACAAGCTGGTTATAAGTTTGTTTATAAGCGCTTTATAGTGATTGCCTTAAATCAAAATTTGAATATGGCTACAGGCTGTTCCATCGATGCTTCAGTTCGATTTATTCAGCAACTTGAGCAAGACTATAACGTCGATTTAATGGACAAAATGAACGTATCTTACAAACAAGGTGAGTTCATTGCCTACAAGCCATTGATGGATTTTAAAAAGATGGCAAAGCAAAAAGCAGTATCTAAAAATACCATCGTATTTAATAATTTGGTGACTAACATTGCAGAATTTAAGGAGAACTGGGAAGTGCCTGCCAGTGAAAGTTGGCATAATCGCTTTTTGAAATAGAGATTTTTCAATAGTAGCCATATATTTTTAAGAATATCACACTCATCTTTACTTTCATTTCTAATTTGAAATAGCCATTTTTACTGCACTATGGCAACGGACATTTTTCTACTCAACATTTCAGGACAAGATAAACCAGGTTTAACCTCGACTCTTACAGGTGTTTTGGCGGAATACGGCGCCAAAGTATTGGATATTGGTCAAGCAAATATTCACGACACCTTGTCTTTGGGTATTCTTTTCGAAATTAAGGCCGGTAAAAAATCTGCTGGTGTTCTTAAGGATTTATTGTTTAAGAGTTATGAATTGGGCATCACAGCGAAGTTCAGTCCAATTACCCTTGAGGATTACGAGCATTGGGTAACACTTCAAGGTAAAGACCGTTACATTGTGACCATTCTTGGCAAGAAACTAGCGGCCGAACAGATTTCTGAGGTTACAAAAATTCTCTCTGATAGAAATCTTAATATCGATTCTATTAAGCGCTTGACAGGTAGGACGTCATTGGTAAAAACGGATACTATGCCTCGTGCTTCCATTCAATTGTCTATTAGAGGAAAAATTGAGGACAAGGCTGAACTTACAGAACAGTTTATGCAAGTTTCAAAACGCCTAGATGTGGATATTGCTTTTCAGGAGGATAGTATCTTCAGACGTAACCGACGCTTGGTATGTTTTGATATGGATTCAACATTAATTCAAACTGAAGTCATAGACGAGTTGGCTGAATTGGCTGGGGTTGGAGAAGAAGTAAAGGCTATTACAGAATCAGCCATGCAAGGGGAAATTGATTTCAATGAAAGCTTTAAACGCCGAATGAAATTACTCAAGGGACTTCCAGAATCCGAATTACAAAACGTCGCAGAAAATTTACCTATAACTAAAGGTGCGAGACGACTTATCGATACGTTGCATAGTTATGGATTCAAAACAGCAATATTATCAGGTGGGTTTACCTATTTTGGGAATTATCTCAAAGAAAAATTGGATATCGATTATGTACACGCCAATACGCTTGAAATTAAGGATGGCGTGCTAACTGGAAATTATATCGGTGACATTGTGGATGGCCAGAAAAAAGCAGAACATTTACAGGCACTAGCCGATGAGCTTGGTTTAGATATTGGACAAACCATTGCGGTTGGTGACGGCGCTAATGATATGCCAATGCTGAATTTGGCAGGCTTAGGTATTGCTTATCACGCCAAGCCAAAAGTTAGGGATTCAGCCCAAAGTTCTATTTCTAACGTCGATTTAGATGGGGTGCTCTATTTGTTGGGCTATCATGATAGGCACATCGATTTGGTGGATTGAGCACATTGAGTTTTTTATTGAGCGCTTGTTAATTAAAGTCTTCATAAATCCCTCATAAAGTCCTTTAATCTTCAAACCACTTATGCTATTTTGGCATAGTATTCGTTATACATACGTAAATGTCAAAACCCCTCTAAATGCGATATAGCTTAACACTTCTTATATATTTTTTCGTACACATTAGTTTCTCCCAAACCAATCCGTTGGATAATCCTTTACTAGCGGACGACCTTGCTGGTCAAAAACAGTGGGTTGATAGCGTTTATAATCAGATGAGCCTTAAAGAAAAAGTAGGGCAATTGTTTATGGTTCAGGTATATTCTGAAAAGAAAAATTTAGACGAAACTAAGATTGTAAACCTTATTAAGAACGAACACATCGGTGGGATTATTTACACCAACGGTGGCCCTTATCGTCAAGCACGTTTAAATAACGATTTACAGTATACTTCAAAAATCCCATTGCTTATTGGAATGGACGCCGAATGGGGGTTGAGCATGCGTTTAGACTCTACCTATGCGTTTCCTTGGAATATGACTTTGGGCGCTATTTCAGACAATGACTTAATCAGAAGGACAGGCAAGTATATCGGAGAGCACTGTAAACGTCTAGGCGTGCATTTTAATTTTGCACCGGTTGTAGATATTAACACAAACCCTAAGAACCCTATTATTGGCAATCGCTCTTTTGGGGAAGACCGAGATAATGTTACCGAAAAAGGCTTAGCCTTTATGAAAGGCATGCAAAGCGCCGGTGTTTTGGCCAACGCAAAGCATTTCCCAGGTCATGGTGATACGGATAAAGATTCCCACCACACTTTACCAACTATTAATTTCTCTGAAAAGCGTATCGATTCAGTAGAATTATATCCTTACCGAAAACTCATAAACGAAGGCTTATCTAGTGTAATGGTTGCACACCTTAACGTACCGAGTTTGGAATCACGTGAGGGTTACCCTTCATCCTTATCAAAACATATTGTCACCGACATTCTAAAGGAGAAATTGGGCTTTCAAGGCCTAATCTTTACGGATGCCTTAACCATGAAGGGTGCGGCCGATTTTGCAGAAACTGGGGATATTGATTTGGCATCCTTTATGGCAGGTAACGATGTTATGTTAATGTCTGTAGATGTAGCTAAAGGCGCCACTAAAATACGAAACGCTGTTGAAGATGGAAGAATATCAAAAGAGCGACTAGCTCATTCTGTAAAGAAAATATTAATGGCTAAGTACAAAGTCGGATTGAATAATTACAAGCCGATTAACATCTTTAATTTGGCGACAGATTTAAACCGAATTACTGATGATGCCTTGTATGAGGATTTAATGGAAAATGCAATTACTGTTTTGAAAAGCGAATCAGGTATACTTCCAATCCGTCAATTAGAAACTAAAAAAATTGCTTACGTTCAATTAGGAAGTGATGATGGCTCGGCATTTTATAACGAATTGAAAAAGTATACCAAGGTTCACAAAGTTGATGCAAAAAGTTTAACAGAGACTTTAAAGTCACTTCAAAATTATAATACCGTTATTATTGGGTTTCATAAGCCGAATGAAAATCCGTGGCAAGGCTATAAGTTTACGACGAAAGATAAAACCTGGATTCAGGAAATAGCGCGCCAGCATAATGTTATCCTAGATGTTTTTGCAATGCCTTATGCTTTGATGGATTTGTCAACTATTGAAAATATTGAAGGCATCGTTATGAGTTATCAAAACTCGGAAATCGCTCAGCAGAAATCGGCTCAGGTTATTTTTGGAGCTGTCGGTGCTAAAGGTAAGTTACCTGTATCAACGGCGCCACATTTTAATGAAGGTGATGGCTTAAGATATAACAGCATTTTGAGGCTAAGCTACGGAGTGCCAGAAGGTGTAGGCATCGATTCCAAGCGTTTAGCGAAGATAGATTCCGTAGCCCAACGTGCAGTAGATTTAAAAATGACGCCAGGTATTCAATTATTAGTGGCTCGCAAGGGAAAAGTAGTTTACAGTAAAAACTTTGGACAACATACCTACGAGGGTAAAAAAAAAGTAGAATTCGATGATGTCTATGATGTTGCTTCGCTTACCAAAATCCTAGCAACCTTACCACTTTTGATGGAATTGGAGGAAAAAAAAACGCTTTCGCTCAATTCTAAACTAGGAAGCCTCCTTCCAAAATTCAAAAACACCAACAAAGCGAATGTAACGTTGAAGCAAATGCTATCGCATTATGCACGTTTAAAGCCGTGGGTGCCATTTTATACGGCTACGTTGGATACGGTATCCAATATGCCATCAAGAAAATACTATCGTAAAGAAAAGTCTGACTTGTATTCAGTTGAAGTGACCAATAATCTTTTTATGCGCAAGGATTACCAAGATTCAATCCAGAAAGTTATTCGGGAATCAGATTTATTATCACGTTTACGTTATCGCTATAGTGATTTACCCTATTATATTTTGAAAAATTATATAGAAGATTATTACGATAAAGGTTTGGATGAATTGGTTCAGGATCATTTTTACCAATCACTCGGTGCCAATTATACCACTTATAATCCAAGGGATAAATTTAGTTTGAAGAAAATCGTTCCGACCGAGATAGACAATTACTACCGCTACCAAAAAGTGCATGGTTATGTGCATGACATGGGAGCGGCCATGCAAAACGGAGTTGGCGGTCATGCAGGTGTGTTTAGTAATGCCAATGATGTTGCCAAGATTATGCAGATGTACTTGCAAAAAGGCTTCTATGGTGGTGAACGCTATTTAAATGCGGAGACCATTGATAAGTTTAATTTTTGCTATTATTGTAAAAACAATAATAGGCGTGGTATTGGTTTTGACAAGCCACAGCTCGGTGATTCGGGACCAACTTGTGGCTGTCTATCAATGAAAAGCTTTGGGCATTCAGGTTTTACAGGGACGTATGCCTGGGCGGACCCTGATGAAGAAATCGTATATGTTTTTCTAGCCAACAGAACCTATCCCGTAGCTGGTAAAAACTTGTTATTACGTGAAAATGTAAGAACGGAGATTCAGCGACTTATCTATGAATCCATTATAGAATAACTTTCTTCAATAGTTAAAATAGAATTAAAGCATCATTTTTAAGATTGAAGAATTAGTGTGTTGCTTAACTTAGGGGTCTAATTCAACTTCAATCAATCCATGAAAATAGGAATTGTCTGTTATCCAACCTTTGGAGGAAGTGGCGTTGTGGCTACAGAACTCGGATTGGAACTCTCAAAACGTGGTCATCAAATCCATTTTATCACCTATAAACAACCGGTACGTCTAGAACTTCTAAGTTCAAACTTACATTTTCATGAAGTACATGTGCCAGAATATCCACTATTTCATTACCAACCTTATGAATTGGCGTTGTCCAGCAAACTAGTAGACATGGTGAAGTTTCATGGTATGGAATTGCTGCATGTGCACTATGCCATTCCTCATGCCTATGCCGCGTACATGGCACAACAAATGTTGAAAGATGAAGGTATTTTAATCCCTATCGTTACTACACTTCATGGTACCGATATCACTTTAGTTGGAAGTCACCCATTTTACAAACCTGCCGTAGCTTTTAGCATTAATAAGTCGGATGCTGTTACGTCGGTTTCTGAAAGTTTGAAGAAGGACACCTTAAGACTATTCAATATTACACAAGATATTCAGGTAATCCCGAATTTTATAGACATACAAAAACACCAACATAGCTTTACGGACTGTCAACGCAGTATGATGGCGAGTGATGACGAAGTCATTCTAACGCACATAAGTAATTTTAGGGAAGTAAAGAATATTCCAGATGTTGTGGAGATTTTCTACCGTGTTCAGAAGGAAATTCCTGCAAAGCTCATGATGGTCGGTGAAGGGCCTGAAAGGATTGTTGCAGAAGAAATGGTGGACAAATTAGGTATTACTGAAAAGGTGGTCTTTTTTGGAAACAGCAATGAAATTGACCGCATTTTATGTTTTAGTGATTTATTCCTGTTGCCATCACAAACCGAGAGTTTTGGTTTGGCAGCTTTGGAGGCTATGGCTTCTGGTGTTCCTGTGATTTCTTCAAATGCTGGTGGTCTACCTGAAGTTAATGTCAACAGTTATTCAGGTTATTTAAGTGATGTGGGAGATATAGACAGTATGGCCAAGAATGCGCTTCATATTTTAAAAGATGCTGAGACACTTTCAAAATTTAAAGAAAACGCCAAACTGCAATCCTTAAAGTTTGATTTACAAGCGATTGTTCCAGAGTATGAGGCCTTCTATGAAAACACCCTGAAGCAATATTTAATGGTTTCGAAATAGTATTTAATCTTCCTTAAAATTTTGAATTATGGTATTGGCTTGCTCTAGTTCTGCTTCTGTAGGACTATCCAATCCTTGCTCATCTATGCCATCGGGTTCAAAACTTAGCGTGGCCACCATAGGAAAGTGGTCTGACCCTATATCTTCTCCCAAAGAGAGACTTTTAATTCTAAACTCATCTGAAATAAATATATGGTCCAAAGGCCAGCGCATTAAAACATTTTTAGCGTTAAAAGTATTATAAAGTCCACGTCCGATCCGCGCATCCGACAAACGACTTACAGACTGAAACAATCTTGAAGTTTGCGACCAGGCAACGTCATTAAAATCGCCCAATACGATAACAGGTAAGTCAGAATCTAAACTTTTTTTGGCAATCATCATCATTTCCGCATCTCTATCGGTTGATGTTGGATTTTCCTGAGGCATTGGTGGAGTTGGGTGAATAGAATAGAGTTGTATAAGGCTTCCGTCTTTTAAGGATACTTTGGTATGAATTGAAGGAACACTGTCACTCACTAAAAATTTTACTTCAGGATTGATAAGTGGAAGTTTTGAGTACATCAAAATACCATAAGTATTGTCTAGCGGATATTCTACCTTTTCTGTATATGATGCAGGAAGCGCCTTTCGGATTTCATTTTGCCAAATGGTATTAGTTTCAGTAAAAACCATAATGTCAGCATCTTCTTTGAGCATATCCTTTATGGCTTTTTCATAATCTTCATTTTTTTGAAGAACATTCGCGGCATAGAGTTTTAATGAAGATTTGGGATTTGATGAAGCATTCAGTACTTCATAGTCGCTAAATTCTGTGTAAGGATAAATCTTCTGTAACTGCCAAACAAAGCAAAAGAGAAGGAATCCCGCAAAGATATAATCACCGTAAAAACGAAAATCAAACTTTATAAAGTAAAGGAGAAGTGCCAATAACGTCAGACCCGTAAGTTGTAAATGTGGATAATCAAACATCCTAACCCACCAATAGTCGGCGCTAATGTATGGCATGAAAGTGAGGATGATAGCGATAACGCCAAAAATGAAAAGTCCTGTTCTTAGTTTTGAATCCATTCTGAAAAATATAATATATTTTCAGCTTTATAACAGGTTGTGGCTATACTGGCAAAACGTTTTGTCGAATGGGCTAACTTTATTGAGTAAATTTTATTTTTGCTACAAATTGTTGCAATCATTACTATCAATATTAGTTATATTTCGACTAAATTAAATATCCCCAAATAACGCCTCAATAATTGAATTTCCAACGTATACAAGAAAAGCTAAAAATCTTGGCCGATGCTGCCAAGTATGATGTCTCGTGTTCCTCTAGCGGTAGTAAACGAAGAAATGTCAATAAAGGGCTAGGGGACTCCTCAGGTATGGGGATTTGTCATTCTTATACTGAGGACGGGCGTTGTGTTTCTCTATTAAAGATCTTATTGACCAATCATTGTATTTTCGATTGTGCCTATTGCGTTACCCGAAAAAGCAACGATATAAAACGTGCGGCCTTTAAGGTTCAGGAAGTGGTGGATTTAACCATCAATTTCTATCGCCGAAACTATATTGAAGGCCTTTTCCTTAGTTCTGGAATTTTCAAAAATGCGGATTATACCATGGAGCGCTTGGTCGCTGTGGCCAAAAAATTACGATTGGAAGAAAATTTCAATGGCTACATTCACTTAAAATCAATACCAGGGGCGTCGGATGAGTTAATGCGGGAAGCAGGGCTATACGCAGACCGCTTAAGTGTTAATATTGAAATACCTACCGAAAAAGGACTAAAACTCTTAGCGCCCGATAAAAATCGAAAGGATTTTATTAAACCAATGGAAAAGGTAAAGAATGAAATTATTCAGTTTAAGGCGGAAAAGAAAATCATTAAAAGCACCCCGAAGTATGCACCTGGCGGACAAAGTACTCAAATGATTATTGGAGCGACCAATGAAAGTGATTTTGAGATTATGAAAACTTCGGATGATTTTTATAAAAATTATAACCTGAAGCGGGTATACTATTCAGGCTATGTGCCAATTTCTTATGATTCGCGTTTACCTCAAATTGGGACTGAAGTACCCATGATGCGCGAGAATCGTTTATATCAAACCGACTGGCTGATGCGTTTTTATGGATTTGAAATGAGTGAAATCCTTAATGATAACCATCGTAATCTCGATTTGGATATTGACCCAAAACTGGGCTGGGCACTTCGGAATATGGAGCATTTCCCAGTAGATGTAAATACTGCGGACAAACGTATGTTGGCTCGTATTCCCGGTTTGGGAATGAAATCTGTTTACAAAATCTTAAATGCTAGAAAATACCGACGATTAAATTGGGAGCATCTCAAAAAGATAGGCGTAGCTTTAAATCGTGCGCAATATTTTATGACTTGTGACTCGCGCGAATTCATTTCTAAAGATTTATCGCCCTATCAAATCAAGGATTTAATATTGAAAAATTCTACTAGCAAATACCGAAAAACTTTCAGCAATCAATTGAGTTTGTTTTAAATGGCTGTGTCTTTAAAATACGATGGCTCTTTTGAAGGGTTTTTAACCGCTGTGTTTGATATCTATGACCTCAAGTTGACATTATTTGATTTCATCCATCCTAAGCACGGCGAGGTTAATCTTTTTAATGAGATTCATGACGTGATTACTGACGAAGAAAAATCGGATAGAGTTTGGAAAGGGATAGAGCAGTATTTCTCAAAAAAGGGGAGGAGTCGACTTTATTACACTTTTCTTAGTGAACAAAAGGATATTGAGAATGTATTGTTTGAAACTATTGCTTATGCTTTTAAAAGCAAGACCAACATAGAAAACGACTTCACATATTCTGCGGTTTTAAAAGTGGCTCAAATGGCACGTTCCGTTCATCGAGAAAAGCATCGTATGGAAGCTTTTGTACGTTTCAAACTCACCAAGGACAATATTTATTTTTCTGCCGTAACTCCTGATTTTAATGTCTTGCCATTGATTTCAAAACATTTTGAAAAACGCTACGCCGACCAGCAGTGGTTAATTTATGATTTGGAACGTCAATTCGGGTTGTTTTATAATCTTGAAAAAGTTGAAATCGTCTCTATGGATTTACCTAAATCCTTGGATGTCTCTAAAACCGATGCTTCAACTTTTACCGAAGAGGAACTGGATTTTCAGCAGTTATGGAAAGATTATTTTAATAGCACAAATATTGAATCGCGTAAAAACATGAAACTTCATATTCGTCACGTGCCCAAACGCTATTGGAAATACTTGTCCGAAAAGCAACCTTAGGTCAAATGCATCAAACAAAGGTGTCATTCGACTAATATCATCTTTAAGAATTTTACACCTTTCGAAAAAATTTATTCCATGGCAATTCTAGGCTCAATAATAAAAGGTGTAATCGATATAAAGGATTCATTCACGAGTGAACCCAATCATATTGAAAATCAGGAAAATGTACTGAAACAATTATTAGAAACTGCGAAGGATACGCAATTCGGAAAATATTATTTGTTTGAAGGCATTCTAAATGCCGATAATATTTCAGAAGCCTTTGCTCGCCAAGTCCCTTATTTTGATTACAATTCTATAAATGATGCTTGGTGGTCTAAACTTCATAAGGGCGAAACCAATGTAACTTGGCCAGGTAGCCCTTCATATTTTGCACTAAGTTCTGGGACTACAGGAAAAACAAGTAAACGTATTCCTGTTACGGATGAAATGATTTCTGCCATTAGAGATGCCGGAATAAAACAAGTTTTTGCGCTAAGCAATTTCGATTTACCAGCAGATTTTTTTGAAAAGGAAATGATGATGTTGGGCAGTTCTACGGATTTAGACGAAAAGGAAAGTCATAAAGAAGGTGAAATCAGTGGCATCAGCGCCAGTAATATCCCATCATGGTTCAAAAGCTATTATAAGCCTGGAGAAGATATTGCGCAAATAGATGATTGGGACGAACGGGTAGAAGCCATTGTAAAACGAGCTAAAGAATGGGATATTGGTGCATTAAGCGGAATTCCATCTTGGATAGAATTAATGTTGCAAGAAGTGATTAAACATCACAATTTGAATAACATTCATGAGATTTGGCCAAATTTACAAGTCTATACTTCAGGAGGAGTTGCTTTTGGGCCCTATGAAAAAAGCTTTAATGCCTTGATGGGTAAGCCGATTACCGTTATTGATACCTATCTCGCTTCGGAAGGCTATATCGCTACACAAGTTCGACCAGAAACCGACGCTATGCAACTGAATACGGATAATGGCATCTATTTTGAATTTGTACCGTTTAAGCCAGAATACATTAATGAAGATGGAAGTTTAACACAGGATGCGCCAGCTTTGACATTAAGGGATGTTGAACTAGACCAAGATTATGTTCTCATCATATCAACGGTTAGTGGTGCTTGGCGCTATTTAATTGGGGATACCATTGAGTTTACAGATGTTAAACGTGCTGAAATTAAAATCACGGGACGTACAAAGTTCTTTTTAAATACAGTAGGTTCACAGTTGTCCGTGAATAAGATGGATACTGCCATCAGGGAACTAGAAGAAGAATTTGATATAAAAATTCCAGAGTATACCATTTGTGCCAAACGCGGTGAAGACGATGAATTTTACCATTTTTGGTATTTGGGAACCGATGCTGAAAATACAGATAATAAGGCATTGTCAGAAGCATTGGATACCAGTCTAAAAAATGCCAATAAAAATTACAAGGTCGCTCGTACTAAAGCACTTCATGGCGTGAAGGTAAATACTGTTCCTCCAAGTAAATTCCACGACTGGAATGGGAAAAATAAGAAAAAAGGAGGGCAAGTAAAAATGGAACGTGTTATGGGCGAAGATAAGTTTGCCGAATGGGAGGCTTTCGTCAGTTAACTTAGAACGGTGTCTCTATTCTGTACTAGTTCCATAATTTCTTCTGGAGATAAGTAGTATTTTTTAATGCGCTCAACATATTTGGGGTCTATGTCGGCGTGATTCAAAATAAAATCTTTTGTTTTTAATATATAGTCTTCCATGCCTTGTTGAATGGCATAACTGTCGGCAGTACGTTCTGCTTCAACGATGTGGGATTCGAATAAAAGATACCTAACACCGAAATCAATAAGATTCCAATTACTTCGGTTTTGATAATCCATAACATGACCCAACTCATGGCCAATCCAACCGATAAATATATCCGATGGAATATCCTTTGTTTTAAATGATTTTCCTGAAATCTTAAAACGTTCAGACATCAAGATGATATAGCTTCGAGATGACCGTGGTTTAAAAAAACTACCCCAAGTCGGTTGTGCCTGCATGGTAGATTTCTTAATATTCTTCTTAAATAAAAATCGAATTGGAACATCCTTTAACTGCGGGTAATAAGACAAGGCCTTTTCAATTTCTGGCCTTACGGATTCTGGTATATCGTGAATGTGGTTATTATTGTTTGTCATAGTTTATAAGATAAGAAAAAGCCAAGATGGACACAAAAATGAGATGCTAAAATTAGTATAAAATCCAAGGCATTTATGTCGGGCTCCGATAGAACAAAAGCTTTATTGATTAGGACAAATAGAACACTTTGAATGTTTGTAATTTGAGATGAAATACAAATAGATTGTATTATAAACTTAAATTGAAAAACATGTCATTATTAACCATCATTTTAAATATTTTATTACCACCATTAGCGGTAGCAATGCAACACGGAATAGGAACAACTTTTGTCATCAGCTTGCTATTGACTTTATTAGCTTGGATTCCAGGAGTGATTCACGCTTTTATTGTAAACTCATAAACTTTTAATTTTAGAGCAACAAAAAAGCCATCCGAACGGATGGCTTTTCTAATTAGTTATATCTCGTAATTAGAACTGATATCTAATACCTAAAGCGATATCAAAGTCTAAATCATCATTGAAATCTCCAAATCCAAATTCTGGACGTGCATCTAAAGATAGCATTAATGGAATGTCAAAATTGTACTCAATTCCTATATCACCAGCGGCGAAAATAAAAGTTTCGCTATCATCACCATTGTCAAAAGGGCTATCGTACTCATAAGCACCAACACCACCACCGACACCAGCGTACCAGTTAAAGCCACCGTCTATGTTCCATACCCATTGGTAAAGACCTGCTAATTTAAAGCCATCATAGCGATTTCCGCTTCTAAGACCTAAATCTAGCTCTAATCTATTATTGTCACCTAAGGCTCTTTGGTAAGAGATTTCTGCACCAAAACCATCACTATCGCCTAGACGAAGACCTATAGCGTTGTCTGCTATAAGTTGAGCATTAGATACTGCTGTAAAGCCAATGAAGGCAATTGCTATAAGCATTAATTTTTTCATAATTTTTAAATTTAAAAGTTAGATTGATAAAATGAAAGGCCAAAGCCCTATCTATTTAACGCCAAATTTATAGCAAAATTGAATGTAAAGCTTTTATTTTGGTTCTGAATAATAATCCACTTCATAAGATTGTTAACCCAAAAGCCAAAATTAGACGATTTAGACCTTAATCAATTAAAACAAGCATTAACAGGTGACTTGTTTTTTGATGATTTGCACAGGCGAATTTACGCTACAGACGCTTCTGTATATAAGATAATTCCTAAAGCAGTTGCCTATCCCAAGACGTCTGAAGACATAAAATCAATCATTGCCTTTGCCACAAAGCATCAGTTGAGTATCATACCCAGAACTGCAGGAACATCCCTAGCAGGTCAATGCGTCGGTGATGGCATTGTAGTCGATGTCTCAAAATACTTTACAAAAATTATAGCGGTAGATAGAGAAGCTAAAACGGTTACCCTTCAACCTGGTGTGGTACGTGATGAGTTAAACAATTATCTAGAGCCCTATGGTTTGTTTTTTGGACCAAATACCTCAACCTCTAACCGATGTATGATTGGTGGTATGGTAGGTAATAATTCGTCAGGGACAACATCCATTAAATACGGTGTAACGCGTGATAAGGTTCTACAACTAAAAACGATTTTGAGTGATGGGAGTGAAACTACTTTTAAATCAATTAATTCTTCAGAATTTGAAGAAAAATGCAATCTGAATACGTTAGAAGGTGCTATCTACAAAACAGTTCAAACTGAATTAACGCCAGAAGCTGTCCAGGATAATATAAAAAAGGAGTTTCCTGATGCCTCGGTACATCGCAGAAATAACGGCTATGCTATCGATGAACTCATTAAATTGAAGCCTTTTGAACAATCGGGAGCTGATTTCAATCTTTGTCAATTATTATCTGGAAGTGAAGGGACTTTGGCCTTTACCACAGAAATCACGTTGCAATTAGATGACATGCCACCAGAACATTCGGCGATGTTGGCGCTTCATTTTAAATCCATTTCAGACTGTATGCATGCGGTTGAAGGTTTGATGCAACACGATTTGTACATGTGTGAAATGATGGACGATACCATTTTAAACCTCACCAAGCATAACAAAACACAGCAAGCCAATCGGTTTTTTGTAGAAGGCAATCCTACGGCCATATTGCTTTGCGAATTACGTGACCATAATGAAGAAGGTTTAGAGGAACAGATTGAAACGTTTACCAAAACCATTAAAGAACAAGATTTAGCCTACCATTTCCCAACCTTAAGAAGTAGCGATATCGATAAAGCGTTTGAATTACGTAAAGCAGGACTTGGGCTTTTGGGCAATATGATTGGTGATAAAAAGGCGGTGGCGTGTATTGAAGATACCGCAGTACCACTGGACAAACTAGCCCAATTTATTGATGAATTTGCCGAACTGATGAAGGGCTACAACCAAAACCCAGTGTATTATGCACATGCCGGAGCTGGCGAAATCCATTTGCGTCCCATTTTAAATTTGAAGGACGGGCAGGATGTTTCAGGTTTTAGGCAAATAACATCAGATGTTGCATACTTGGCAAAGAAGTACAACGGCGCTATGTCTGGTGAACATGGTGATGGTATTGTACGTTCTGAATTTATTCCAACGATGATTGGTCAAGAGAATTTTGAAATTCTAAAACGAATAAAGACAACGTTCGACCCGAACAACATCATGAATCCAGGGAAAATTATCGATGCGCTTCCTATGGATAAAAATTTGAGGTATCAACCCAATAGAGAAGAACCTCAAATTGAAACACTTCTAGATTTTTCAAAGTCCGAAGGGATTCTGCGTGAAGCAGAGAAATGTAATGGCTCTGGTGATTGCAGAAAATTACCAGAATTTGGTGGTACCATGTGTCCTAGTTACAGGGCAACGAAAGACGAAAAAGATACCACACGAGCGAGAGCAAACGCATTACGAGATTATTTAACCAACTCCGATAAAGCAAACAAATTCAATCATGAAGAATTAAAGGAGGTTTTCGATTTATGCTTGAGTTGTAAGGCTTGTGCTTCAGAATGTCCTAGCAGTGTTGACGTTGCGAGTTTAAAGGCTGAATTTCAGTATCAATATCAAGAGGCAAATGGGTATGGTTTTAAAGACCGATTTTTTGCCAATGCGACGAAGTACAATCGTTTGGCTTCTAAATTTTCCGGACTGAGTAATTTTATGTTTTCAAATAAAGTCACTTCAGGAATGATTAAATCTTTCTTTGGTATTCATCCCAAACGAAGTTTACCAAGAATTTCAAAGTCTTTCAAAATTAAACAGAGTTCAACTCAAGCTTCAGAACGCACCATATATCTTTTTGTCGATGAGTTTACTAACTATTTAGAGTCCGAAATTGCACAAGATGCTTATGAACTTCTAACTGCTTTAGGCTATTCTGTAAATCCTATTACTCATTTGGAAAGTGGAAGGGCACAACTCTCCAAAGGATTCTTACAAGAAGCTAAGGCCATTGCGGAGACTAATGTGTCGGAATTAAGCGTTCTTCTCAGTGAAAACGATGTATTGGTTGGCATAGAGCCGTCAGCAATCCTTAGTTTTAAAGATGAATATCCGAGATTGGTAGAGGATAAGGATTCTGCGAATGCACTTTCAGAAATAATGATGCTGGTTGAAGACTTTTTAGCTCAAGAGATTGAAAACGGAAATATTACAGCCGACCAGTTTACCGACGAATCAAAAAAGGTAAAATTCCACGGCCATTGCCATCAAAAGGCATTGGGTAATCAAAAATCGAGTTTTGATGTTTTGAATTTGCCTTCAAACTACAAAGTAACCATAATACCTAGTGGTTGCTGTGGAATGGCGGGAAGCTTCGGTTACACCAAGGATAAGTATGAAGTGAGTATGGCCATTGGTAACCAGACGCTGTTTCCCGCGATTAAAAAAGCGGATGCCTCTGTGATTATTTCAGCGAATGGTACAAGTTGTAGACATCAAATTAAAGATGGGACAGATAGAGTGGCGTTGCATCCCGTTTCAATTTTGAGACAAGCTTTGAAATAAAAAAGCGCGATATCTAAAGATTCGCGCTTAATTATAATAGTTCAATTTTTTAGTTTCCTACGGAATAACTATCTAAATCTTGCGTGTTACTTACAGATAATTCTGTTGGAAAATCTATTGTTAAACCTCCAAGTTCTAATAAAGTAATCAACTCCTGATTAAGCTCGTAAGACTGGTCGGCTTCAGATTTAATTAAACCTACATCTTGTGCAAAATAATTTCTAATAGTCAAAACATCTTGGGCTACCAATAGGGTCTGCGTTGTTGGATTACCAAGTACATTTACTGTTGCAGTTATTTCAAGATTTAAAACGATATCAGTAACGATAACATTACTGAACGATTCACCATCAACTGTTAATGAATTAAGATCTGAGCGTCTCGTGTTTGTTATAGTATACGTTGCCGTCAAGGGTATATCTGTACCATCAACATTTACCGTTTCATTGATAACACCATTGGTCGCAGCTAGTTGTGAGTTATTTCCAACATTTAAGTCATATAAAACAAAGTTAGATAAAACAATGTCAGTTGTTGTTAAACCATCTAATTCCAAAGGGATAGGAAGGCTTCCGTTTAAACTTAAGGTAGAAGCACCTCTCGTAATAGTTCCGGTGTTTAATATGGAATTCATAAGACCATAAGATGGTGCCGCATCATTATTAACGTCAATGGTAAAAGAACCACCATTAGATGAAGCGATAGTCACTAAATCTGATTCTGAAAAATTAACTTCCGGATTTGTAGTGCTTTCATTTTCTACATTATAGAACCAAGTGTTTGATGCTTCAGAAGGATAGTAGTTTGCTTCAACCGGCTCTTGTGGGCCGTCATTATCATCGCTCCCAGAGCAAGACACAGCGACTATGGATAAACATAGTATAGGTAGTAGGTACTTAATTTTCATGATTTGTTTTTTTAATTGATTCAAAAATACAGTATTGCCATTAAATGGCTTTAACCGTATGACTAAATATGTTAACGTAAACCACAGTTGGTTATTACATTAAACTTAATGATAAGCCATTTAATTCAATATTGAAATCACCATAATTCTGAATAATATATAGGTATTAAGTCAAGATTATAAGTTGTCACTTTCAATTCTGTAATAAACCAATTACATTAGCGTAAAAATAGATGTATGGCCGGAAATTCCTTCGGAAAATTATTCAAGTTAATCACTTTTGGCGAATCGCATGGCAAAGCTATTGGCGGTATTATAGATGGTTGTCCTGCTGGGATTACAATTGATTTTGAAGCCATTCAGAACGAAATGAACCGCCGTAAACCAGGTCAATCCAAAATCGTAACCCAACGCAAAGAAGCGGACGAAGTCGAATTTTACTCCGGAATATTTGAAGGTCAAACTACAGGAACCCCTATTGGTTTCGTCATTCATAACACCAATCAAAAGTCAAAGGACTACTCCCACATAAAAGATGTATATCGACCTAGTCATGCGGATTACACGTATGAAAAGAAATACGGACGTCGCGACTATAGAGGTGGTGGACGAAGCTCTGCTCGCGAAACCGCATGTCGTGTTGTCGCAGGCGCGATAGCAAAGCAGATGCTTTCCGAGTTAAAAATCAATGCTTATACGTCTTCGGTAGGCGATATATTTTGTGAGAAACCTTATCAGGATTTAGATTTCAGTAAAACAGAGACTAATGCTATTCGTTGTCCGGATGACGCTACAGCCGAAAAAATGATTTCTAAAGTCCAAGAGATAAAAAAACAAGGCGATACCGTTGGTGGCACAATTACCTGTGTGATACAAAACGTACCAGTAGGATTGGGCGAACCTGTGTTTGATAAGCTCCATGCTGAATTAGGCAAAGCCATGCTATCCATCAATGCCGTTAAAGGTTTTGAATACGGTAGCGGTTTCTGTGGCGCCAGAATGAAAGGTAGTGAGCACAACGATTTGTTTAATGATGACGGCACCACCAAGACGAATCTTTCGGGAGGCGTACAAGGTGGTATAAGCAATGGCATGGATATATATTTTAGGGTTGCTTTTAAGCCAGTCGCTACCGTGCTTCAAAAACAAGACGCCTTAAATAGTGACGGCGACATCATTGAAATGCAGGGTAAAGGTCGCCATGATCCTTGTGTGGTTCCGCGCGCCGTACCGATTGTAGAAGCTATGGCGGCTTTGGTTATGGCTGATTATGTGTTGTTACGACGACAGGAGACAAAGGATTGGTAATATAGCTGAGAAGTTAGGAATCTCATATAAAAATTTAGTTGTCGTTGGATTTAGAAGAAAGGAATAAAAAGGAAAGAAGCAATGCGTCTTTAACAAAAGAGGAATGGTTAACATTTTTATTTTCCCCCTTTTATTCTACAAACCGAATTGGATTAGACACTAATACATTTAATGAAACGGAAGAAGAACGTTTTAAGAAGTTTGGATTTCATCAAAAATATAAAGAAGCCCAACAGGCAAGAAGCTACGGATGCTTTTTATACATTTTTGTTTTCTTGTTAATAGTAATTATTATTAATTGGTAGGGTATAAAATCACTTGAATAAAAATAACAATAAGATTCCCGCAACCAAAACATCGGTATGCTGGAAAAGTTGAACTAAAATATATCCCCGATGTCTCGGGGAATGGATATGAAAAAACTAGCATTACACTGGAAGATTATCATTGGGATGGTTCTCGGAATCATTTTTGGCTTTATTTTGAATGCCTACGAGCAACAAGGATTCGTTAGGGATTGGATTGCACCATTTGGGACGATATTTATCAATTTATTGAAATTGATTGCAGTACCGTTGATTTTGGCTTCGCTGATAAAAGGTATTTCCGATTTAAAGGATATCTCCAAAATAAAATCCATGGGGCTTCGTACAATTTTAATTTATGTGGGCACGACAGTGGTTGCTATTGTTATTGGTCTTTCCATCGTAAATATTGTTAAACCTGGTGCAGGCATGCCTCAAGATACCATAGAAAAGATTAAACTACGCTACGAAAGCGATGCCGGGGTCACAGATAAATTAGTAAAAGCATCATCCCAAAGAGAAGCCGGGCCATTGCAGGCCTTAGTAGATATTTTCCCAAGTAATATATTTGAAGCTATGGGCGAAGCCAAGATGCTTCAAGTTATTTTCTTTGCCCTGTTTGTAGGTATTTGTTTGTTACTGATAGGCGAAAAGAAAGCAAAACCAATGATTGACATTTTTGATTCGCTTAATGAAGTGGTGATGAAAATGGTGGATCTCATCATGCTTTTCGCGCCATATGCTGTTTTCGCTTTATTGGCAAACGTAATTATCGCTTTCGATGATACTGAGATTTTGCTGAAATTACTTCAATATGCGTTATGCGTTGTGGGCGGCTTAATTTTAATGATTGGGTTCTATCTCATCTTGGTAAAAATGCTAACCGGCAAATCGCCACTATGGTTTTTAAATAGAATTAGCCCTGCGCAACTATTAGCATTTTCAACAAGTTCTAGCGCAGCAACTTTGCCGGTAACTATGGAACGGGTAGAAGAGCATTTAGGTGTGGATAAAGAAGTTTCAGGCTTTGTACTGCCGGTTGGAGCAACTGTGAATATGGATGGTACCAGTTTGTATCAAGGCATTGCTGCCGTATTTATTATGCAAGTGATTTGGCCAGAAGGTTTAACCTTTACTAATCAATTGATTATTGTAGGTACTGCGTTGTTAGCTTCAATAGGAAGTGCTGCTGTTCCTAGTGCCGGGATGGTAATGTTAGTTATTGTTTTGGAATCTATTGGTTTTCCAGCGGAATTATTACCAATTGGATTGGCATTGATTTTTGCGGTAGATCGTCCGTTAGATATGTGTAGAACTGTGGTAAACGTTACGGGTGATGCTACTGTATCTATGATTGTTGCAAAATCTTTGGATAAACTTCACGAACCAAAACCCAAAGAATGGGACGATAATTATGACGCTGTAAAATAATTTTAATAAGCGCTTTTAAGTTCATATCTTTTAGAGGTAATTAAACATTAAAAACTAACCATTTACCATGAATATTTGTTTTATCATGTATCCTTGGGAGGATATCGACCCAGAAAATGACACCAGTTTAGCGCTAATTAAAGAATGTGCAAAACGAGGTCATGGCGTTGCCATGTGTACGCCTGCAAACCTTACCATTAGAGACAGTGTGACCAATGCGTTTTGCAAAGTGATTGGTCGTATGGAAAAAGTACCATCCACCTTAAAGTCATTTTATAATAAAGCACAACTTCGAGATGAAATGCTACCTCTCGCAGGTTTCGACGCTATTTTCTTTAGAGCCAATCCGCCATTAGACCCTATAATGCTGAACTTTTTAGATTCGGTTAAAGATGATGTTTTTATTGTGAATTCGCTTCAAGGCATGCGAGAGGCAAACAACAAATTATATACCGCTGCTTTTGGTGATGCACATAGCAACATCATTCCAAATACACATGTTTCAAAAAATAAGGACTATCTCATAGAGCAGATTAAAGAATCTAAATCAGATAAAATGATTCTGAAACCTTTGAATGGTTTCGGGGGTTCAGGTGTGATTTTGATCGAAAAATCAGCGATGAACAATATAAATTCCTTATTGGATTTCTACATCTCATCGACTGGTGATGGTGATTCGAATTACGTTATTCTTCAGGATTATATTGAAGGTGCAGACCAAGGCGATGTGCGGATATTATTATTAAACGGAGAACCTGTAGGCGCCATGAAACGTGTACCAGGATCTGATGACCACAGATCTAACGTGTCTGCGGGTGGTTCAGTACAAAAACACAGCTTAACTAAGTCTGAAAAGGCATTATGCAAACAGATTGGCCCAAAATTGGTAAAAGACGGTCTTTATTTTGTAGGGATTGATGTAATTGGAGGAAAACTCGTTGAAGTAAACGTGATGTCTCCAGGTGGCATTACCTATATCAATAAAGTTTATAAAAATAAATACCGCATTGAAGAAAAGGTCATTGACTTTTTAGAAAGTAAAGTTTTGGATCAATTACAAGCGTTTGACCGTCGCACAAGACTGCGAAAAACAGTTGAAGACGCATAACCGTTATGAAAAAATTAGAGACGCCTTTGGTATCCGTTGATTGGTTAAAATCCAATCTTAAGGTAAAACATTTAGTTGTCTTGGATGCTACAATTCCAAAAGTCTCAGGCTGTTTGCTAGAACCAGCCAGATATATTCCTGGCGCACGATTTTTTGATATAAAGAAAAAATTCAGTGCACAAGATTCGGATTTCCCGAATACCTTGCCAAGTGTCAATCAATTCGAAAAAGAAGCTCAAGCTCTAGGAATCAATAAAGATAGCTTAATCGTTTGCTATGACAGACATGGTATGTATTCAGCACCACGTGCATTTTGGCTTTTTAAACATTTTGGACATACCAACGTAGCGGTTTTAGACGGTGGGTTACCTGAATGGGAATCGAACGGTAGTGAAACGACTGAGAATATAAATTCAGATTCTGAAATAGGAAATTTTGAAGCTAAAGTCAATACAGAAAAATTCACGGATTTCGAAGGTATTTTAGAACACACTTTAAATCCAGAATCCAGATTATTGGATGCACGTCCTGAAGCTCGATTTAATGGCGATGTTCCCGAACCAAGAAAAGGTTTAAGAAGTGGTACAATCCCAAAATCCTTCAATTTGCCATATAGCAATTTGCTTGAGGGCAACAGAATGAAATCCAAGTCAGAATTGGAAGTTATCTTTAACGGTATTGTAGAAGATGGAATAATCATAGTCACCAGCTGTGGCAGTGGTATTACCGCCTGTATTTTAGCGCTCGGAGCGACTATAGCAGGTTACGATGACGTCATAGTTTATGATGGGTCTTGGACAGAATACAGTACATTAACAGAACAATAATGGAAACCAATTGGACTAAAGATGAACTTGTAGCTTACGTACTTTTGTACGCCGCACATTCCGATTTTAAGGAAGATAACCACGAGCGAAATGTGATCATTTCAAAAGTCGATATGCAAACCTTTCAAAAAATCCATGATGAGTTTGATGCCGATAACGACTATCAAAGCATTCAGAAGATTATGGCTGGTATGGAAGCGCACAATTTTTCTAAAGAAGACAGTAATATTCTTTTGGCTGAAATAAAAGCTTTACTTTTTTCAGATGGCGAATTCACGCTTAATGAACAACAACTCTTACGGTCACTTAATAACTTATTGAAATAATATGAAACGATTGTCGGTAGATACCATCATTTCAAAAATTAAGAATCAAGAGATTTTTCATGCTGTTGCAGAAGATTATTCTTTTACACTAAAAATTGATAACTACGTCCACTATGTATGTGGCGCGGTACACGATGGCCATCAATTTAGAAAAGAACTCTGGGAGAATTGTCTTCATACTGAATACGAACGTTGGTACGAAGAAGATCCTTGCACCAAGCAAATGGTACAATCGCATCCTATTGTAATTGCAGGTTGTGACTCCCGTTTTGAGTACGATTTAAACCGTGATCCCGAAAATGCCGTCTTTGATACGGCTTGGGGAAAAGAACTTTGGAAAACACCCTTGTCTGAACAGGAAAAAAGCAAAAGTCTAGCCAAGCATAGTGCATTTTATGAGGTAGTTCACGCCTTGATTGAAACCTTAGAAAAAATCCATGGGCATTGCATCGTTTACGATATGCATAGCTATAATTGGCAACGTTGGGATAGGGAAGTACCGACATGGAATTTGGGTACATCAAATATAGATAATGACCGTTTTGGGAACTTTGTGGAGTCTTGGCGAAAGAATTTAGCGTCTATAGAATTGCCACATGCGATCAAGCAAACGGCCAAAATCAATGACACCTTTCAGGGCAATGGATTTTTTCTGAAATACATCACAAATACCTTTGAAAATACCTTAGTTTTGGCGACTGAAATCGCAAAGATTTATTGCGAAGAATATCAGCAAATTATTTTTCCCGAAGTCGTTGACGTTGTGGAGGTACGATTAAAAACTTTGATACCGAATCATGCTTTAACATTTCAAAGAACGTTCAAAAATTGATTTATGCCCAACACGGCAACTGCCATCGATTCATTTATAATAGACTCTGTTAAGGAGCGCTTGAAGCAAGGAAAACCTGTTGTTCAGGAGTTGCCAAACAATGGCCTGCTTTTTATTGACAAGTTACTTCCTTTTATTTGTGTCTATCGCTATAAGGATTACGACCCACATTTTGCGAAGCTATTAAAAACGCAAGCAACCTTTATAATTGTAGATGATTCCATAGATATAGCACCGTTGATTGATACCATTCAAGATGCTATTTCCACTGATTTCTCCTCATTCCTAATTATGGAATTTTGGCCAGAACCAAATTCAGAAAAAGCAGAGTTTTCCATCAGTTGCCCTAAAGCCAAAGCACCTGGAACGATGAATGCCTTAAAAGAAGGCTTTGAATCCTTAAACGACTTATATCCTAACATTGCGGCAGTCATTGAAGAAAGTGAAACTCGTTGTCCGGCACACTTAGAGCCAATAATCTATGATGACGATTGCAAGAAAAAAGGAATCTTAATCATAGGAATTGCCATTAAGCCTTTGTATCGTAGTTTGGATAACACATCACATTATGCCCTGTTTTTCAGGGAATTTTACACTGTGTTTTCTGAAACCGTAAAACGTGCCGCTTATGAGTTTATTAGAATTCAGAATGCAGATTTATTCGAAAATTATCTGATTCTCGGAAAAACCAGTATTGATGAAGTTACTAAGAAAGCTGATAAAGAATTGGCTTTAATTAATGAAGGCATGTCATTCCTCTTAAGGGCAACACCGGTGAACAGTAATGAGGAATGGCAACGTTTCAAAAAGAATAATTTTAGAAAATTACCCAATTTTAAATACCGACTGATTGCCCTTGATCCCGAGTTGGAAAAACGACGTCTTTACAACATACCAATAGATAAAGTTGACGATCCTGCTATCGCTTATATCCTTAGGGGAAAGCGATTGGAGATTGAGAAGCAGTTGACCATGCTAGAAGAGCGTGGCACAAAAAATTTCAGGTTTGTCGGTAACAGTCTTTATGGGACTACAAAGAAATCAGTGTACCGGGCCGCTCGGAAAATATTGAAAAAATTCCCAGAGCGCGAAACCAAGAAAGGCGCAGTCCGTCTCAATTGCCATCAGTTTGCGAAATTGGCACAAAAGGAAATGGACTATTACAATGACAAATTTCCAGATTTAGATTTGAGCATTGAAATTAGAAATGATGTCGCGGGCATCATGGTATCAAAAACAAAACTACTCATTAACGATGAAGTGTCGTTTGATGAAAGACGTGCCGACGCCTTAATTCAACATGAAGTTGGAACACATATTTTAACTTATTGTAATGGACGTAGACAACCACTTTGCCAAATGTATGAAGGCTTTGAAGGCTATGACCAATTACAGGAAGGTCTTGCCGTTATTGCGGAATACTTGGTTGGTGGCCTTACTGTGAACCGTATGCGCTTGTTGGCCACTCGCGTCATTGCTGTAAAATCTATGTCGGATGGTGCGGATTTTATTGAAACCTTTCAGCTATTAAGGAGACGTTATAATTTTTCGGAACGAATTGCTTATTATATCTCCATGCGTGTTTATCGTGGGGGAGGTCTTACAAAGGATGCTGTTTATCTCGCAGGCTTGATGGATGTTTTGGAGTATATTGAAAAAGGAGGAAAGCTAGACTACCTCTATACGGGTAAGTTCAATGTAAATCATATTGAATTGGTAGAGGAACTATTGTATCGCGGTGTATTGGTGAAAGCAGAATTACCTCGTTTTTTAGAACGGAAAGATGTCCAGAAGCGATTAAAGAAACTTCGCAAGGGAATTGACATAACAGAGTTAATAAATTAATGGAATAGGACAACAGAGACTTTTATGTGCAGGTATCTTACAGAAAATTAAACCAAGCACATGAAAATTGCCTTTATCATTAACGACCACGCCACCGAAAAACCCAATTATACGACTCCAGGATTGGGACATAGCGCTTATAAGCGCGACCATGACGTCTATTTTATAGGTGTTGGCGAATTGTCTTATGCGTCAAAGGGGCATCTGTCGGTACGATGTAAAACTATTTCTGGTAAAAAATTCAACTCACAAGAGACTTATTTTAAAGCTGTACAAAACGAAGAATTCACTAGAATTACGTCGCAAGAATTAGACGTTTTGTTCTTAAGGAATAATCCAGCCGACGAAATTGGTTCGCGCGATTGGGCACAGAACGCCGCCTTTATTTTTGGTGAAATTGCCATGCGAAATGGCGTCTTGGTTTTAAATCATCCGTCTAGTTTGGCGGGCGCTATCAATAAAATGTACTTTCAGCATTTTCCGGAAATCGTAAGGCCGAAAACTATTGTATCACGGGATTTAGATGAAATTAAAGAATTTTTTAGTAAGCAGAAGCAAAAAATGATTCTGAAACCTTTGCAAGGTTCAGGAGGCACCAACGTTTTTATGATGGACAAAAAGAATGAGCACAATTTATCTCAAACCGTTGAAGCCATAGCAAGAGATGGTTATGTTATTGCGCAAGAGTATCTTACCGAGGCGACCAAAGGCGACACACGTTTATTTTTAATGAACGGAAAACCACTGATGGCCAACGGAAAATATGCGATGATGCAACGGGTCAATGCTTCAAATGATATCCGCAGTAACATACATGCTGGTGGTCGACCAGAGGCTGTTAAAATGACCGACCAGATTATGAAATTGGCAGAGATCGTTCGTCCTAAATTAGTACAGGATGGGATGTTCCTTGTAGGTATTGATATTGTAGGTGATAAACTTATGGAAATTAATGTCTTCAGTCCAGGCGGATTAAATGTATCAACACAAATGTATGATGAGGACTTCTTTTTGCCAGTCATTGAAGCTATTGAAAAGAAAGTGGCATATCGTCAAATGTATGGGGATTACTTAGAGAATGCACAATTGGCGACCTTATAGAAAAACCTCAAAGCGCGACATTATCAATCTTTCATCATCATTGACACTTACCAAGCGTTAGACATGCGCCGTGTAAGAATTTGAGTCATTCCCAACTAACAGAAGCTGGGCTCAAACTATCATAATCTTGCTTTGAGGTTTTGAACGTATTAAAACCATCAACTCTAAAACGTTTATCTAAAGTAAGTTTTAGTATTATTTTTTAAAATTGATAGTGAGTGAAGTAGATACTTTTAGACGTTAACCTAGCTTTTGCGTGAGTAAACCTATTAATCTAAAAACCGAGCCTTCAACTCAGGCGTAGGAATCATACACGACTCTTTTTTTCCATACCATTTGTAGCGATGTTTTGCTACGTAATCATACACCCAATTTCGGATGAATGGCGGAACAATAAAAAACACTATGGCCATATTATAAGGAAAAGCCATCTTTTTGGCGACATGAAGAGCGGCTGATGATTTGGTTTTTATCCCAGAGTCTGCACTATAAAGTATTATTGAATCAGTTTGTTCGGTATTTATGTTGTATTTAGCGATAATTGCTTGTCCCACCTTGCTTTGCAATGGCGCAAATAGGAAGTGTTGGTTTGGGTCGTTTTTTATAACCTTGGTCACGGAACTGTTGCAAAGGTTGCAGACACCGTCGAAAAGAATGAGTTGTTTGTTTTTTGGAACTTGTTCTATCACCTAACAAAGATAAGACTTATAAAAGTGATTATTTCTTTTTCTTAGCCTCCACCAACTCCAACAAATCCACACTTACGTTAGTCGTAAACAAGCCGTAGTTCACTATGGCTTTGTTTTTTTCTATAGTATCGATAGAACCTACGGCACGTCCGTCGTGCATGCGGACACGGTCGCCGACTTTTAAAACAGGTTTTGGTGGTGCAGGCTTCTCTTTTTCTCTTTGTTTGGCTTGCTTTTTCTTTTTTCGGATGGCTTCAACTTTTTTTTCAGCCTCTTGTTGTATCTGTTTCTCTTTGGCCTTTTCGGCGCGCTTTTGTTTAGTAGATACTTTTTTCCGTTTGGAATTTTCTATCTGAACTAATTTGAAGAGTTCGCCCATCAACTCACGTTTGCGCTTATTCTCTTGGAACTTTTCGGCCAAGTCATTCACTTTCTGTCCGAGGTAGATGAGACGTTGGTTGCTATCATACAACTCCTGATAATTCTCTAATTTCTTTTGAACTTTTTGATTTGTTTCTTCGAGCTTATCAGCTTCAGATTGTTTTTTCTTTTCGTTTTCTTTAAGCGAGCGTTCGGTACGCTCTAATTTGCTTCGTTCTTTTTGAAGCTTTGCAATCGTTGCATCAAACCGCACTTTACCGCGTTCAATCTTCTTTTTCGATTTATTGATGAGACTATACGGAATGCCATTTTTCTGGGCGACTTCAAAGGTGAAAGAGCTTCCAGCTTGCCCTACAACTAACTTGTACATTGGTTCCAAGGTCTTTTCGTTAAAGAGCATATTGGCATTCTTCATGTACGGCAATTCGTTGGCCAAGAGCTTAAGGTTGGAGTAGTGGGTAGTAATTATCCCGAAGGCTTTTCGGTCGTAGAAAATCTCTAAAAAGGTTTCTGCCAAAGCACCACCGAGTTCAGGGTCACTGCCTGTTCCAAACTCGTCAATCAGAAAAAGCGTTTTAGAATTACACTTCTTTAAAAAGTAATTCATCTGCTTTAAACGGTAGCTGTAGGTACTCAGATGATTTTCTATGGATTGGTTATCGCCGATATCACTCAAAATCCGTTCGAATAAACAAACTTTGCTACGTTCATGCACCGGAATGAGAAAACCAGATTGCAACATCACTTGAAGTAATCCTACCGTCTTTAAGGTGATACTTTTTCCACCAGCGTTTGGCCCAGAAATGACTATGATTCTACTGTCCTCGTCCAAACCGATACTTTGTGGATAAGTTATTTCTTTGAGTTCCTGATTATTAAGATAGAGCAGGGGATGATAGGCATCTTTAAGGTACATTTCCCGTTCTTCCGTCAGTTCTGGAAGAATGGCATTCATGCTTCGGGCGTATTTTGCCTTGGCTGAAATGACATCAATCTGAATTAAAAAATCCTGATACTGCTTTAAAAGCGGTAAAAACTGACGCATCACATCAGTGACCTGTTTCAAGATTTTGATGACTTCCTCTTTCTCTTCGTACTCAAGATTGTTGAGTTCTCGCGTGTAATTCAGCGTCGTTTCAGGCTCTATATAAACTATGCTTCCCGTCTTGCTTCCGCCCATAATGGCACCTTTCACCTTTCGGCGATACATGGCTTTTACGGCCAATACACGGCGATTATCCATTACAGACTCTCGGATGTCGTCCAAATAATCTAGATTGTGATAGGTGTTTAAAGCGGAACTGAAACTGGTATTGATTTTTGACTTTAGTTTATTGATGCCTTGCCGGATTGAGGCCAGCTCAGGCGTCGCATCATCTTTGATATCATCGAATCTATCCACAACAGCATCAACCGTTTCAATGATAACTTTGGTCTCTTCAATTTGGCTGGAAAAGGCTTCAAGATTTGGATAATAATCTTTAAACTTTTTGAAAAACTTCAGAATTGCATTTACAGTCAAAGACATGCTGACAAGCTTCTTCAAACTTTGGACTTCTAGATATGTATTATCAATATTCAGAAGTTTAATTTCCCTATCAATAGCATCAAATCCGTGATTGGGAATACGATTGTCGTTATCAAAAGATGCTACATATTCATTGGTATACTGAAGTGTAATTTTCAGTTTATCAGCATCCTTAAATGGCGCAATAGACAAAGCTTCGGAAGCACCCAACTGTGTAACACACAAGTCGGAAACTTGCTCAAGAACTGTTGGGAATTCTAAATCCTTTAATGTTTTTTCGTGGATATTTATCATCGTAAGTTCCTTCAAAAGCAGGAATCTCTTTTCAAATTTAAAAAAGCAAAGTTAACCATTAGATTGGTAATAAATCGGTATTAAAAATGTGGAATCGGTGATGCATCTTTTATCTTTGATGAAGTATTTTATACTTGAAAAGCGTATTTATTTTATGAACGTCGACATTCACCCATCTTGGAAACCGCATTTACAATCTCAGTTTGAAAAATCCTATTTTCAAAATTTGGTTGAATTCGTAAAGTCGGAATACACCAAGCATACATGCTATCCAAAAGGAGGTGATATTTTCAATGCGTTTAACCATTCATCGTTTGATAACACAAAAGTCGTCATCATAGGGCAGGACCCATATCATGGACCTAATCAGGCGAATGGCCTGTGCTTTTCTGTTCATGATGGAATCACACACCCGCCATCCTTGATTAATATTTTTAAGGAACTAATGACGGATATCAATATGCCGTATCCTAAAAGTGGGAATTTGATGCCTTGGGCCAATCAAGGCGTATTATTGCTCAATGCCACCTTAACGGTACGTGCACACCAAGCCGGAAGTCACCAAGGCAAAGGCTGGGAAACTTTTACGGATGCTGTCATTAAAACTATAAGCGCTCAAAAAGAAAATGTGGTGTTTTTATTGTGGGGTGGTTTTGCTAAAAAGAAAGCAAAATTAATAGATAGTAGCAAGCATCATATTTTAACCTCTGGACATCCGTCGCCATTGAGTGCCAACCGAGGCTATTGGTTTGGGAATAAGCATTTCAGTAAAACGAATAGGTTTTTAGAATCGATTAAAAAAACGCCTATAAATTGGACGATTAAATAAGTTATTCAACTACAAACTCGTAAAGTCCTTGGGCATTTGCATTTCTAATGGTAGTACTAATATTGGCAAAACCTAACTCATAAATACCGCCGTAAATTTCAATGGCGTTGCTCTGGGCAAAACTGCCTCTTCCTCCTAAAAACAGAGTTCCAGATTCCTTTAGTTGAATGCGTATTCGACTTCTAAAACTATTTGATGCTTCATCATAACCTTGAAGCACTCGGATAATTTCATTTGATAGATTTACCATCCCTTCATCTGCAAAAACGACCTCCTCGGTTAATTGTATCGGTGAACGTGTGCCAAATTGGGTTTCGAGATAAAGACTTAGGGAGTGTTCTAAAAACGATTCCGAAAGTACATCGTCATAAAACAAATTGCTTAATTGAATAGTTTGTCCATCAACTGTGGTTTGATTGTTCGGGATAATGGTTTCAATTACCAGAAAATCGTCTACTGCGAACACAGTCGCATTATTTTCAATTTGAACAAGATTATCATTGCTAATATTGAATTGTGTAGCTTCTTCTTCTCCTGGACAGCACAAACTTGCACATAAGGAAAAGGTTAACATAAGCAGAATGGAAAAGGGTTTCATCTTGATTGATTATTAGGTTCTACTTGTAGATACAGAATGTTGAAAAAGGTTGCGTGACAGGATGATTACAATATCTTCGTCAGCTTATCATAAGCCCATTTCTCAGGAATAATATCCAAGTCCAACAACTGGTTTTGAACGGCGCTTAAGGTTTTTTCATCAATCAATTCTTGTGACCATTCGGTGATGCTCAACCATTCCTGCACATCTTCCAACTGCTGGTCATATCTATTGGCAATGGTGCGGTCTATGCTTGGGATATCCTTGAATTCTTCAGTGGTACCGTTAATGATGTCTAGAATTGTTTTCACATCCGTTTCATTATTTTCCAAAAATTCATTTCGCACGGCAATCACAAAGCAGGGCCAAGGTGTTGGACAAGTGCCAACCCGATTAAACGTACCATCATCCACCAAGGGCTTGGTGGTGAATTTTTCCCACATAAAGTAATCAGCTACGTTATTCGTCAAGCCTTCTACGGCACCGTCTAGGTTTTTAATAACTTCAAACTTCAGGTCTTTTTCTAAATCCCAGCCTTCATTTTTGGCATTAACATAGGCCATTAAATGCGAGCCCGAACCATAACGACTTATGGCTACCCTTTTTCCTCGTAACTCATCCACAGTTTTAAACTCGGAATGACCAGCTGTATGAATGCCCCAAACCAGAGGCGATTGTACAAACGTTTGAACGATTTTTGAAGGATTTCCGTCAATGATATCTTTTACAATACCTTCCGTTAAAATCACAGCCAAATCTATATCGCCACTGCGGAGACCTTTGCACATGGCTCCAGTACCGCCGTGGTAATCATGCCAACGCAAGTTGATGCCTTCAGATTTGTATTCGCCATTTTTTAAAGTGAGGTACCATGCGAGGTTAAAATGTTCGGGTACGCCACCAATATTTACTTTTATCATCTGTCTTAAATCAACGGTTTATTCAACCAATTTATCAAGCGTATATTTTATCAAATTATCGACCACTTTCGCTGGGTCAGTACTGAATTGCCCTGTTGCTCTGTTGGCAATAATCGCATTCATAGATAGGGCCTTATGCCCCAAAAGCTTTGACATACCGTAGATGCCGGCAGTCTCCATTTCGAGATTGGTGATGGCTTTTCCTTCAAAATTAAAGCTAGCCAATTTATCATTCAGTTTTGAATCTTCAACAGCTAATCGCAACACACGCCCTTGAGGGCCGTAAAAACCAACGTTAGTGGCAGTAAAGCCAATATGTGTATTTTCAGAACTTAGTTTTGTCATTAAATCGGAATCACAGCGCACAATATAAGGTGCTGATTTTTTCGAATTCCAATTGGTCTGGGCAATCAAAGCTTCAGATATGTCCTGATGCAGGATAGAATCGCTATCATAAAAATGCATCAAACTATCAAAGCCTACCGCATAATCACTAATTAAAAACGAATCCACAGGAATTTCCTTTTGAATAGAGCCTGAAGTTCCAATCCTTACAATGGTCAGTTCACTTAAATCTGATTTCAGTTCTCGTGCCTTCAAATCGATATTAACCAAAGCATCCAACTCATTGAAAACTATATCAATGTTATCAGTGCCAATTCCAGTGGATATAACAGTTAAGCGTTTGCTTTTGTAAGTCCCAGTTTGGGTATGAAATTCACGTTTTTGGGTTGAAAATTCAATTGTTTCAAAATAGGAGGTCACCTGGTCAACACGGTCGGGGTCACCAACTGTGATGATGGTATTTGCAATATGTTCTGGTTTTAAGTTGAGATGATAGACACTACCATCGGGGTTTAAAATCAATTCCGATTCTTTTATGGGCATTAAGCTTTGGGATTTATGAGTTTGTTTTGAGCCACATCAAAATGATAATCCAATCGATTTACACCGCCATAAATCATAGTATTTTTAACGATTGAAGCTTCATTGGTTATACCTGTAATGGCGCGTTTACCATGTTCCGTAAGTTGATAGGATTTGTCTTTCATTTCAAAATACGAAGCCAGGTATTTTAGCATACGCTTGAATTGTAAATCGCCAAAACCGTAATAACCCTGGTGATTTAGGCAATAACCAAGTAATTGACCTTCGGAAACAATACGTTTTTCATCAATCAACTTGAGAATATTAGTTTCTAGCGTCGAAAGGCCTGAAACTGAATCCGGGAAGCGTTTTAAATGTGCCTTCAAGCAATTGCTCAAATATTTAAAATCCGTACGCTCGGTGATGTACATCTTAAAAATATTGTGGTCTTTACTGTTATAGGTACGCCAAAGTGCAATCATTAATTGCATGTCATCTTCAGTTAGTAAACGTCGCGCTTTGTAATGCTGATGGAGTTGACGTTCTTTCAATTCTGGCAAAGCGGTAAGTCGGTCATTACCGTCAACACGTCCACTACAGACCAGACTTAAGGGCGTTGTGATTTCCTTTTGATGAATAAGGTTCATCACGCCGATGAGATTTATATGGCAGAATAAGTCATACTCAAACCAAAGCACGATTTCGTCATAGTCATTGGCTGAATCTAGTTTCGAGATTTCTGATTTTACTTCGGCTGTATTGACTTCAATGTCGTAGTATTCCTTAAGAAAGGCTTTTCTAACGTCTAAAAATTCATCAGAATCTATCTTTGCAATTGTAGGACCTTCACATAGCATTTCTTGCCATGTAAGGGTGTCGCCTTCATACTTTAAAGATTGAAGGTAATCGGTCAACACTTGACCGTTGGTGATGTGTAATATTCGTTTTGTTTTCAACCGCCTACGCGTTTAACCTTAAATCCTTTGGCCTTAAGAATAGCCATAATTTTATCCCGATAATCACCCTGAATGATAATTTTATCATCCTTAAAACTCCCGCCAACACTAAGTTGTTTCTTGATATCTTTTGCTAATTGTTTAAAGTCGGAATCCGCACCAGTGTAGCCTTCTAAAATAGTAATTGGCTTGCCTTTGCGCTTTTCGTACTTACAAATAATGGGGTCGTCTTGCAACCAAAGGCCATCGGAAGTGTCTTCTACCGTTTCGGGTTCTTCAGATACGTGTTCTGGAAATAAGTTTTTTAGTTGGTCTTGTAAATCCATAAGCCCCTCTTGGTCTCCCCGTGGGGGAGATACCGGTTCGTTGAATTATTTATGTTCGAAATCTAAGATAATCTATGCCATTATCTTTTTCAAAATCCTGTAAATTCTCATAATAGTTTAACCCTGCTAATCCAGTTCCATGAAAAAACATTGAAGTTTCTGTCAAAAGAAACCCATTTTCAAGTTCAATAACTCCTGCTGAGTCAGAATCTTCAAGCATTAAAAAATCAATAATCTTTTGGTTTCTTATTGCGTGTAATTTATGTTCACTCATACCTTTGAAAATACTGATTGATTTTTTTCTGGGTTTTTGTTCAATTTCGTCAGAATCAAAATTCCAAGGAATACGAATTGTGACTTTTTCGTCTAATTCAATGAAAACTTCAGCTTCATCAAGTCCATTAACTTCAATTTTAGACCAAACCAGAACATCAGTAAGGCTCATGCCTATAATATCTGCTATTTGCATTAAGATTCTATTTTTTGAGTAACAGTTTCTTCCCCTAGAGAATCCCAACGCTTCGGGGAAGTTGGCTTTTCTATTTCTTTATCAATCCGAGTTCTATTAAACGTTGATTTAAAAATTCCCCGGCGGTGATATCATCGTATGATTTTGGATGGTCTTCATCTATACAGCTCTCCAAAACATCCAACTTCATTTCGCTTACGGGATGCATGAAGAATGGAATAGAGTAGCGAGACGTTCCCCATAATTCGCGAGGTGGGTTAACGACACGGTGAATCGTTGATTTCAATTTGTTGTTGGTATGTCTAGACAACATATCGCCCACATTAATCATTAATTCATCTGGTTCAGCAATGGCGTCAATCCAGTCGCCTTTATGATTTTGCACTTGTAAGCCACGGCCTTGAGCACCCATCAATAAAGTAATGAGATTGATATCTCCGTGGGCCGCTGCGCGGACCGCATTTTTAGGTTCTTGCGTAATTGGCGGGTAGTGAATGGGTCTTAAAATGGAGTTGCCGTTATGGATGTAATTGTCAAAATAGGTTTCTTCCAAATCGAGATATAAGGCCAAGGCTCTTAAGACGTATTTCGCTGTCTTTTCAAGCATTTGGTAGGTTTCTTTACCAATCTTGTTAAATTCTGGTAGTTCCTTGACTTCAACGTTTTCGGGATATTCCTTACGACGTTCTGGGTCATCGTCGACGTATTGCCCAAAATGCCAAAACTCTTTTAAATCGCCTTCTTTTCTGCCTTTGGCACTTTCTTTTCCGAAGGAGACATATCCACGCTGGCCACCGATACCTTCTATTTCATAACTCTCTTTGGTTTCAAGCGGTAAGTCGAAGAAATTCTTGACTTCAGAATAAAGATTATCGACTAATTCATCATCTAAAAAATGACCTTTTAAGGCGACGAAACCTATGTCTTCATAGGCTTTTCCGATATCATTTACAAATTTCTGTTTTCTATGTGGGTCTCCAGAGACAAAATCTTTTAAATCTACGCTAGGTATTCTATCCATTGGGTTTTTGTATTGATTCAACGTTAAACAAAAGTAAGCAATTATAGGGAAAACAAATAATGGAAATGCGACCCCAAAAAGGATATTTCAACCTTTGTAGTCTTTCAAATTTAATTACATTTGAGACAGTAAATAAAACCATATTTATGCCGACCGAAACCTCGCAAAAACTTAGTTATAATCGTGTTGATTTGTCTGATGACATCTTATTGCGATTGTATTACAACATGCTGAAACCTCGATTAATAGAGGAGAAGATGCTAATTTTATTGCGACAGGGGAAAATTTCAAAATGGTTTTCGGGCATAGGTCAAGAAGCAATTTCTGTAGGCGTGACTATGGCGATGCAGAATGATGAATACATTTTGCCAATGCATAGAAATCTCGGTGTATTTACCACGCGTCAGATTCCACTAAATCGTTTATTTGGGCAATGGCAAGGCAAAGCTAGTGGTTTTACCAAAGGGCGTGACCGTTCCTTTCATTTTGGAACGCAAGAGTATAAGATTGTTGGTATGATTTCGCATTTAGGCCCGCAATTGGGCGTTGCTGATGGGATTGCTTTGGCGAATCTTCTAAAGAAAAATAATCAAGCCACAGCCGTATTTACAGGTGAAGGCGGTACGAGTGAAGGTGACTTCCATGAAGCTTTAAATGTGGCTTCTGTTTGGCAATTACCTGTGCTGTTTTGTATTGAAAATAATGGCTACGGCTTATCCACACCAACGTCTGAACAATATAACTGCGAGCATTTAGCACAACGTGGCGAAGGCTATGGTATGGAAAGTCATATTATTGATGGTAACAATATCATTGAGGTTTACACGAAGGTGAATGCCTTGGCGGAGAGTATTCGTGAGAATCCTCGTCCGGTATTGTTGGAATTTAAAACCTTTAGACGCCGAGGTCATGAGGAAGCGAGTGGCACCAAGTATGTCCCTGAAGACTTAATGCAGTATTGGGAAGAAAAAGACCCGTTAGATAATTATCGCAATTATCTAATTGAAGAAGGACTTTTAAATTCTGAAAAAGATGCTGAAATGGTTGCTGAGATTAAGTCCGAAATCGATGATAATCTTGAAATCGCTTTTGCCGAAGAAGACATTATTCCCGATTTAACTACTGAATTAAATGATGTTTATAAACCATATGATTACCAAGAATTTAAAGAAAATTCAAACAACCAAGAACTACGATTGATTGACGCTATTTCTGAAGGCTTAAAACAGTCCATGGAACGGCACGAAGACTTGGTTATCATGGGTCAGGATATTGCCGAATATGGTGGTGTTTTTAAAATCACAGATGGTTTTGTAGACGCCTTCGGAAAAGAGCGCGTCCGAAACACGCCAATTTGTGAATCAGCGATTGTGGAGGCAGGCATGGGCTTATCCATTGCTGGGATGAAAGCTGTGGTGGAGATGCAGTTTGCGGATTTTGTGTCTTCTGGATTTAATCCTATTGTCAATTATTTGGCCAAATCCCATTACCGTTGGGGACAGCAGGCAGATGTTGTGGTGCGCATGCCTTGTGGCGCAGGCGTTGGCGCAGGACCGTTCCATTCGCAAACCAATGAAGCTTGGTTTACAAAGACACCTGGGTTAAAAGTGGTGTATCCAGCATTTCCGAGCGATGCCAAAGGCTTATTGAATACGGCGATAATCGACCCAAATCCGGTATTGTTTTTTGAACATAAAGCCTTGTATCGCAGTATCCGACAAGAAGTGCCAACAGATTATTACACCATACCATTCGGGAAAGCGTCAGTTTTAAAAGAAGGTAATGAAATTTCCATCATTACTTATGGCGCTGGCGTGCATTGGGCTTTGGATTATCTCAATGAAAACCCTAATGTATCCGCAGACCTTATTGACTTACGTTCCCTACAACCTTTAGATAAGGATGCTATTTACAATTCCGTAAAGAAAACAGGGAAAGCTTTAATCCTTCAAGAAGATTCTTTATTTGGTGGAATTGCCAGTGATATTTCCGCCATGTTGATGGAAGACTGTTTTGAATATTTAGATGCTCCCGTAAAACGTTTGGCGAGTATAGAAACGCCGATTCCTTTTGTAGGTCAATTGGAAGCTCAGTATTTACCTAAGAAGGATTTGGGGGATGCAATTGAGAAATTGTTGGCTTACTAAATGCTAATTCATTCAAAATTTAGGAAAAGTAAATTGCGCTTTTTTTGTTGCAATGCTGGTTCTCTGGCTTCTATTTATATTATATCTCATTAGGGGTTTTATGCTTCATGAAAATTATGATTTGGTGAGTATATTGTTTTCTATCTTCTTTTCTAGTCTGAACATTATATTTCTGTTGGTTTTGAGAGATTTTAAGACTATTAAAATTGATAGTAAAGAAAAGACTTTGAAATTCACATCCCTATTCCATCCTTTTGGGAAGACGATAGATTTATCTAATTATAGTAGCTATATCAATGTTCAGCAGTTTTCGGCTCATGAAGATTTTATTTCTACCTATTTAATTCAGGAAAATGGAATAGCAAATTTTAAGATGAGCAGTTCTGAATATGTAAATCATAAACAACTAGTTGAAAGTTTAGCCCTTTCCGAAGTTAAGCGGAATCTAACTTTTAAAGACTATATGATTCTACTCTATGTTGGAAAATTAAGACTGAAACATAAAAACTTCGATAATTCAAATAAATCAGCAGTTGAATCTTATAAAAAAGTGTTGAGATTTATAATACTTCTTGGTCTTGTCTGTGTTATGTTGGGAATGGTCTTAAAAATGTGTTCAAGTATCTAGTTCTGGTTTTTTCAAATTAACAATACTAAAAAAGTTTTCAAAACCCTCTACATCAAAACCTCACTATTCCGTAAGCCTTTTCTTCAAACTTTGCGCATATAGCTTCGCTGATGCGCTCAATCAACCCAGTAAATGAGTGCAATCCATTAAATTTTAAAATTTCTATTATTTGAGGTAACAATGTGGGAATTTGAGTTAATTCAAACCTCACATTAGAAGTAATGTTGCAAAGTGTAAGAGGTCATAAGATGTCTTCACGCTCTAAATTAATTACTCTAAAAAGAACTTTACAATGAAAAGAATTTACACATTTTTTACCGTAGCGTTGCTATTGGCATTCTCTACAAATAGTATGTATGCGCAAACTGAAAACGACCCTTGGGCTATAAGCTTGGAGGTAAACGCAGTTGATGTTTACCCTGTCAATGAAGACGCGCCCCAAGGCCCTTACTTTGATGAATTTTTCAATCTAACCGACCATTGGAATATCGGTTTCCCGAAGTTAACGGTTTCACGTTATTTAGGAAACAACTTTTCAATTCAGGTTGGAGGTTCTTACAACAAGATTTCAAAATGGGGTGAATTACCTGGCGATGAAAGTGTTGCTGTTGATGATTTAACCTATATCGGTGTAGACGGTATGATTAACTATAGTCTTACTGGATTATTCAATACCACAAAATTTGACCCATACATCGGTCTTGGTGGTGGTTACACGTGGATAGAGGAGGGTCAATTCAATACCTTTTCAACAGCAGGTGGTACAGATAACTTAGTTGGTGCTGGTACCGTAAACGGAACCGTTGGTATTAAATATTGGTTTGCCGATGCGGTTGCTGTGAATCTACAGACGATGTATAAGCACTCTTTTCAAGACTACTTAACGCCTCACGCACAACACAGTTTAGGTATTGTGGTGCAATTTGGTGGGCCAAAAGAAGATAATGAGCCAGAAGAAGCTGAAGTCATTGATACAGACGGAGACGGTATACCGGATGAGACGGATGCATGTCCAACAGAAGCCGGACCAGCGTCTACAAACGGATGTCCAGATTCTGATGGTGACGGTGTTGCTGATAAAGATGATGAGTGCCCAACAGTTGCTGGATTACAAGCCTATGACGGATGCCCTGATACGGATGGTGACGGTTACCCAGACAATATCGATGAGTGCCCAACAGTAAGTGGTACTGAAAATGGTTGCCCAGCTAAGGAAGAAGAGGTTGAGGAGACGACTCCAGCAGGAACAACAACTAAAGCTGTAACCTTTGCCTTTGACGAGTCTTACCTAGACGGTGATGCCAAGGAAAAACTAGACGAGTTGGTTAATATGGCAGACAACTCTATCTATAATATTACAGTTGAAGGGCATACAGATAGCATCGGTAGTAACGCATACAACCAAGGATTAGGAATGAGACGTGCACAAGCCGTTAAAGATTATTTAGTATCTAAAGGTTTATCTGAGAACCTAATTACGATTACTTCGGAAGGTGAAACAGAACCAGTAGCTTCTAATAATACAGATGCAGGACGTGCTCAAAACAGACGTTCAGAAGTCACAATTACAATTACTTCTAATTAAAATAATTTAATTTGAAGTGTTAATGAGAAGCGTTATCAGAAATGGTAACGCTTTTTTTATAAACCATTAACATTCAGTCGTAAATCCCGAAATTTTGTCAGTTCTCAACTGCAAAAATTGCAGATGTTTTGCCTTGGTATTGTCTTTGCACTTACTTATATAAATAGATGTTTAATTAAAATTTAAAACCTATGAGTAATTTAATTCCTGCCACTAAAAATGGCACAGAACGAAGCTCAAATTTGGGCTTTAGAAGTCTTCCAAGTATTTCATCTTGGATGGACGAATTTTTAAACACAGGATTTGGAAATGAATTTGTTTCAAACTTTAACACAGGCATGACGTTGCCAGCGGTTAATGTGTTGGACAAAGATGAAGAATACGTTGTGGAAATGGCTGTACCAGGTCTGAAGAAATCCGATTTTGACATTAATTTAGACAATCAGTTATTATCGATTTCCGCAGAGACGCAAACGGAACACAATGAGGAAGACCAAAACTTTACAAGACGTGAGTTTGGCTATTCTTCGTTTAAGAGAACATTTTCGCTACCAGAAACTGTTGAGCGTGATAAGATTAACGCTAAGTATAATGATGGCATTCTAACAGTAACCCTGCCAAAGCGGGATGAAGCAAAAAAGAAACCATTAAAACAGATTAAAGTATCCTAAGCGATGATTTCGCTAACTAAAAAGACCAGCATTTGCTGGTCTTTTTTATTTGTTATTCTACCAGGTTTTATTAAAATATATAATTGACTTTACTTTAAAGACTCTGCAACTGCCTGCACCTTATCCAATACCCGGAGTAAATTCCCAGACCATAATTGTTCTATCTGTGCTTCGGTATAGCCTCGTTTTACCAGCTCATGCGTAACATTAAAGGTTTCTGAAGCATCTTCCCAGCCAGCAATACCGCCACCACCATCAAAGTCGGAACTGATACCTACATGGTCAATACCCATTTTTTCGACAAGGTAATCGATATGGTTGACTAAATCTTCCACATTCACACCTTCAGGAAAATCATCCATGGCTTCAATTTTTACGTTTGCCAAGTCGTTGACTTTTCCGAGGTAATCTAAGTCTCGGATAGAATCTTGAACGGCTTTATCCAACACTCTGAACTCACGCCAGCTGTAGTATTTATGACCCAAAGAATCTGCAATAGCCCGACGTATCTCCATGGATTTTTCATTTCGGGCTTCGTATTTTTCTGTATTTAAATAAGAACGGAAGGCCACCGTTTGTACAACACCACCGTTATCTTTCATCCATTGCAATTGCTCATCATCCAGGTTACGGCTATGGTCACACAATGCTCGTGCCGACGAGTGCGAGGCTATAATTGGTGCTTGGGTTAGTTCTATCATCTGGCGCATGGATTCTTTGGAAGGATGTGAGACATCTATCATCATCCCGACTCTGTTCATTTCGGCAACGACTTGCTTTCCGAAGTCACTCAAACCATTATGCAACCACTCATCATCAGCTTCACCAGTATTGCTATCACAGAGTTGGCTATGACCATTATGCGACAAAGACATATACCGTCCACCTAAATCGTAGAATTTTTTTACGTTCGCAATATCCAATCCGACGGGATAGCCATTTTCTATTCCTATCATCGCCACTTTCTTTCCAGATTTAATGATGCGCCTTACATCATCTGATGTTGTGGCCAATTCAATTTGGTCGGGAGCAATCTCAGTCACCAATTTATTGATGGCTTTGAATTTAGACATGGCATTGTCGTAAGCCTTCTCAAAACCTTCGAGATTAAGCGAATCCTGACCTGTGTATACGATGAACCAAGCCACATCCAAACCGCCTGCTTTCATTTTTGGTAGCGTGACTTGGGTGTCTAAATCTTGAGTATAGTTTAAAGAATCGGTAAAATTCTGAACGTTTATATCGCAATGCGTATCTAGCGTAATGACACGCTCATGAATGTCTCGCGCCCTTTTTTCAATAGCTTCTGGACTATTGTCGAGTTCTTGTTTACAGCTTGAAAATAGAATAAGCATACAGCCTAAAATGGAAGTAGTTTTTAAAGTCATGATTGAATTAGTTTGCTTTAAAATTAGACAAACTAAGAAACATAAAAAAACCCTGACGCTATGTTCAGGGTTTTCAAGTTTCTAAAAACTTTAAATTAATAGTCATAATTTGAAATTTTCTAAGTCATCATCCAACGAATTGGAGGTGTTTACGATTTTTGATAAAGATTTCATAATGTGATTGATTTAAATGATTGATGAATAGACGACGAATTAAATTCGGTAACGTCTTTTACTGTTCCAACTGGCACCTTTGCAGTCGTTCATTTTTCGGGTTAACTGATTGCTGTCTAATGTTCTCATGATTGTTTGATTTTTAATTGATTACTACTTAAAAGACGACCCAAAAATTAAAATGTTACGAGATGTCTTCAGATTTAACAGCTTTTAACGAAATAGTATTGCTTGAAGAATTTGTACTTTTCAGTAATGATTCTAAGGATTTCCATTCTGATTCTTCTATGCCTTTGCACACTTTCTTGTGAACTAAAAAAGCCCGAGCCAGTGGTTCAGCATTGGACTTGCATGGATGTAAAAGCCTCGGCGTACAATTCCTTGGCGTCACAAACAAGTTCTAATCCATTTATCACAGCATTTGGCGATAGCTTAAAGCCAGGCGACAAGTATATTGCAGTATCACGCGATTTATTGAGAGGGCCATTAAAATACAATACAGAAGTCATCGTTCAAGGATTGGATAGCATTTGGATAGTTAAAGACAAAATGAATCGCCGATACCGAAATACTATTGATGTTTACATGGGTTACGATGTAAAAAAAGCTCGCGAGTGGGGTAGACGCCAAATTAAGGTATGCTACAAAACGGAGTTGCCGTGGGATTCAATAAAACCCTAATTAACGCCTGACGCTTTGGGATTCACTAATAATTATTACACGGAGTTTCGCGGAGGCACACAGAGTTTTCACGGAAAATTCAATGTGAAATTAAGACATTCGGTGAGTCTCTATATAAAATTTAAGCAAAACTATAAAGAATGAGTAAGAATCCCTCCCCAAGCTTGTGCTGAGCGCAGTCGAAGTGGGTTTAGTCCCGACACTTCGGGAAGGAGGGGCTCCTTACTCCCGCTTCGTCTTCGCCTCAGACAAAATAAAAGGATATGCTTTCTTAGTTTGAAGCAATTCGTCATCGCTTAAGTTTTCAGGCGCTTTGTCAAAAGTCTTTCTAGCATAAACTTCCCGTAGCCCAAAATAGGCTTTGGTCAATTCATCTTGAACTTCTATAAATCGTGAATAACTCGTCGTAGCATCATGCTGAAGGGAAATCACGGCTTCCTTTGGATTGTCTGAAGCATCAGGCGATTGAAGTCCTGAACAATATAAACAAGAACCGTCGCCATTATTATCCAAAAAGGCTTTAGCGAGTGGTGCAATATCTTCAAGCTGAACTTCTTCATCTTCAATCATAATGTCATCATTGGCATTGATAAAGATGCGCAACACATTACGCTCGTGGAGTTCGGCTTCACAGATTTGCCCTGGAGGACATTCCGAAGGCAACTTTCTCAGTATGCCTTTTTCAGCCGAAATGGTTGTGGTGACCAAAAAGAAAATAAGAAGTAAAAATGCGATGTCGGCCATAGAGCCTGCATTAACTGTTGGGGAATAGCGTCTTTTCATGATATTTGATGTATTGGTGAGTTAAAGAAATCACAAAAACGATACCAATTTTTAGAATGCTTTAACATTTAAGTTAAAGACTCAGCAATTTGAAGGGAGATTTTAGAAAAATCGTGGTTTATGTGCCTCAATAAGTGCTATTCTGGTCTTGTAGTTTTCAAATGTTGTTAACAAGCGCACTAATAACTAGTATTATATGCTATTTTTGCAAAATTAACTTAGCGTCAATATCATATATGTCTACAGACACCATAATTTCAGAAGAAAAATCAACCAAGAAGCGCCTTTATGACTATCAGATTGCGGACCTCAAACGCATTTTTGAAGTCATGGACAACTCCGATGATGATTTTAATCTCCTTTACCAACTCCCGACCGGTGGTGGAAAAACGGTGATTTTTTCTGAAATAGTACGTCGTTATATTGAGCGCCACAATAAAAAAGTGGTGATTTTAACGCACCGTATTGAGCTCTGCAAACAGACATCGAATGTATTGTCTGGTTTTGGAGTTAAGAATAAGATTATCAATTCTAAGGTAAAAGACCTGCCAGACCAAGACGACTACCAATGCTTTGTGGCGATGGTGGAGACCCTGAATAATCGATTATCTGAACAGGATTTTGAATTAAAAAATGTAGGCTTAGTTATTATTGATGAAGCGCATTATAATTCGTTTAGGAAGCTATTTAAGTTCTTTGAACATTGCTTCATCCTTGGTGTTACCGCGACGCCTTTGAGCAGTAACATTAAGTTGCCGATGAAGGACAACTATCAAAAACTCATTGTTGGTGACGATATATCTACTCTGATTTCTAACGGGTTTTTGGCCAAGGCAGATTTGTACAATTACGATGTTGGATTAACCTCCTTAAAAGTCGGAATAAACGGTGATTATACCGTGAAATCTTCGGAAGCCTTATACACCAACAGCTTGATGCAAACCAAGTTGTTATCAGCTTACGAGGAGATTTCAAAAGGGAAGAAGACCTTGATTTTCAATAACGGAATCCATACGTCTCGCGAGGTGTATTACACCTTTAAAAAAGCGGGGTATGATGTCCGACATTTAGACAATACTGCCAGTAAGGACGAGCGGAAGGAAACTTTGCAATGGTTTAAGAAAACGCCAGATGCTATTCTAACATCCGTAAGCATTTTAACCACTGGTTTTGATGAACCTTCCGTGGAAACTATTATCCTGAATAGGGCAACACGTTCGTTAACCTTATATTTCCAGATGATTGGTCGTGGTTCCCGAATTTACAAGGACAGAAAAAAGTTTACAGTGGTGGATTTAGGTAACAATATAGCGCGTTTTGGCTCTTGGGACCAGCCTGTGGATTGGCAACATATCTTTAAATATCCAGATTTCTATTTAGAGAATATCCTAGATGACGAAACCCTTGAGCGCGACTTTACTTACGAAATGCCAGACCAATTGCGTAAACGTTTCAAAAAGTCGGAATCTTTGGATTTTGATGTTAAGGCCGAATACAAAGACGTACTTAATTCTGGTAAAAAATCATTCACGGTAATTGAACGTTCTATTGAACAGCACTCGCAAATCTGTATTGAAAACTGCGAGGATGTCTTTGAAGCAAGGGAGTTGATTAAAGAACTTCAAGATGAAATTGGCTATCGTATCAAGCAGTATTGCTATTGCATTATGAATAGCACACAGAACTATAAAGACTGGTTGTTTGAAGAATATAACAGACGTTTACGCATCAGTTTCAACGGGAAGTTTTAACTTTTTTTTGAAAGGTTTTCGTTTTTTATACGTTTAATTTGAAAGAGGTATGGTTTTTGCTTCTTTCAAGCAAAACTAGAAATACGTTTAATTTGAAAATAGTTCAATACTTGTTTATAGCTATTTGCTTTTCTTTCAGCCTAGCCAGTTTTGGTCAAGGGCCTGATAAGGAGAAGAAGTCTATTCGTATTCCTGCCATTGAATTTCCTAAAGAAAAGGACTCCACACCAGTAAAAACGAAGGTTGCACCAAAGAATAAACCTGAAGACAAAAAAGATTCATTGAATGCATCTGGCAAAAAGGAAAGCATTAAAAAGTGGGTCATCAAAGATTCTGAAAAGCCATTTAACATGACGGAAACTGACGGTTTGCGAAGTGCTGGTGAAATCTTTGAACAGCGCTGGAACAAAGAAGCCAATAAAATAGGTATTCGCCGTACCATGTCCGACCAATTTTTAGGCGAACACCGTATAGATAGTAAATTCGTGAATATCGTTTGTCGTGATCACGAATATCCAGATGGAGACCGGGTGCGCATTCTTGTAAACGAAAAAATAATTTATCCCAACGTGTTATTGTCTGGCCAGTACAGACGCCTTCAAATTGATTTAGCTGACGGAATCAATAAAATTGATATCCTCGCCTTAAATCAGGGGGATTCTGGTCCTAATACAGCCGAGTTCATTGTGTATGATGACAAAGGTAACGTTGTATCTAATAAGGAATGGAATCTCCTTACTGGTGTTAAAGCAACAATTGTTTTCGTTAACGAAAAAGTGTCTATTGTGCCTAAAACGGCACAAAATTAGACCAAGTAAATTAACAGGTCTATTTCACATTTCATCGAATTTTGGCTTTAAAATTAAGTTTTTATCAACACGAAAACGTTTTCGTTGCTAGACCCTTAATAATTCTCCTTAAATAATATTTATTTTTCAGACGGATTCCCAGTCTGCTTACTTTCTACTTTGTTTAAATCATACTATTAATTCAATAAAAAATTTTATGAAAAACAAGTACTTAGTTGCGTCTATTGTCGGTATTCTGATGACTTTCAGCTTATCGGTCAGCGCACAAACCCCAACATTTGATTGCAAATTTTCCGATGCTGAATTCGGATACACAAATTTTGAAGGCGATGGTTTCGGAGATTGGAACTTTTTCCGCCAAAACAATAATGATGCTACAGGAGGATTTTTTGTGGCTACTTCAAATCAAAATGGTGATGGCGATGCCAATAACGATGGTGATATCAATGCCGGTAATGGAAATTCTTGGGGAATGTATGCCAACAGTGGCGATTTTGTGAGTGCCACGCGCGATTTTGATTTTGCCATGAGTGTCGGTGATTCGTTTTCCATAAAGATGGATAATGGTTTTATAGATGGCGGAACTGTTGGGTTTGGACTTCAAAATAATGCAGGACAAGATCTTATTGAATTCTTTTTTAAAAGCGGTGAATCGCAGTATACCTTAAAAGGTGGTGACGCCTTATCGGATACTGGCAATACAGGAGTTGCCTTTACGGACGAAGGCTTATTTCTGAGATTTACCCTAACAGACTCCGATACATTTTCTGTTGAGATCATTAATGAGCAAACTCAAGCCATTACCGTTATTGAGCGGGATTTATTTTTCAACCCCGATCAGTCGGTATCCAAGATTAGAATGTTCAATTCTACTGCAGGCTCTGGTCCTCAACGCGATGCATTTTTCAATCGTATTGAACACTGTAGAGTAGAAGATAAGGATCGTGATGGCGAAAACTCTCTTACGGATTGTGACGACGATGATGCATCCATATTTTCGGGTGCACCGGAACTCTGCGACGGGCTGGATAATGATTGTGACGGTTCTGTTGACGAAAATGTTACTACCACATTCTATGCCGATGGCGATGGTGACGGCTTCGGAGACCCAAATGTAACGCAGGATGACTGTAGCGCACCTGCTGGATTTGTAGCTAATGCAGATGATTGCGATGACAGTAAAGATAACGTGTATCCTAATGCTCCGGAACTTTGCGACGGGCTGGATAATGATTGTGACGGTTCTGTTGACGAAGATGTCACTACAACATTCTATGCCGATGGCGATGGTGACGGCTTCGGAGACCCAAATGTAACGCAGGATGCCTGTAGCGTACCATCAGGATTTGTTGATAAAGCTGGCGATTGTGATGATAACGATGACACTGTATATCCTAATGCGCCAGAACTTTGCGATGGATTGGATAATGATTGTGATGGTTCGATTGATGAAGATGTTACTACCACATTTTATGCTGATGCCGATGGCGACGGCTTCGGAGACCCAAATGTAACTCAGGAGGCCTGTAGCGTACCATCAGGATTTGTCGATAAAGCTGGCGATTGTGATGATAACGATGACACTGTATATCCTAATGCGCTAGAACTTTGCGATGGATTGGATAACGATTGTGATGGTTCTGTTGACGAAGATGTTACTACCACATTTTATGCTGATGCCGATGGCGACGGCTTCGGAGACCCAAATGTAAGTCAGGAGGCCTGTAGCGAACCGGTAGGATTTGTTGCAAACGCGGATGATTGTAATGACAGCAATGACACCGTATATCCTAATGCGCCAGAACTTTGCGATGGTTTGGACAATAATTGTGATGGTTCGGCTGATGAAGATGTTACTACCACATTCTATGCTGATGCCGATGGTGACGGCTTCGGAGATCCAAACGTAACACAGGAAGCCTGTAGCGAACCGGCAGGATTTGTTGCCAACGCGGATGATTGTGATGACAGCAATGACACCGTGTATCCTAATGCGCCAGAACTTTGCGATGGTTTGGACAATGATTGTGATGGTTCTGTTGACGAAGATGTTACGACAACATTCTATGCCGATGCCGATGGTGACGGCTTCGGAGACCCGAATGCAACTCAGGATGCCTGTAGCGTACCATCAGGATTTGTCACAAATGCGGATGATTGTGATGACAGCAATGACACCGTATATCCCAATGCGCCAGAACTTTGCGATGGATTGGATAACGATTGTGATGGATTTGTACCAGAATACGAACTCAATGCGGCTTCCATTTCAAACTTTAGTTTACCTAATGAGCCTCAGGATATTAATACAGTAATTATGGCAAGCGCCACCGTTTCTACCTCTGGAACTTTTTCTGCCGAGATTAGCTGGGGTGATGGCGTTACAACTGTAGCAAATGTAGATGGCAACCAAGTGAGTGGCACCCATAACTATGCAGAAGCTGGTGTATATGAAGCTCGGATCGATGTGACGAACCAATGTGGGTTAGTGTCTAGCGCAATTTTTCAGTATGTGGTTATCTATGATCCCAATGGTGGCTTTGTCACGGGTGGTGGCTGGATTACCTCTCCCGAAGGCGCGTTAGTGGATCAACCGCAGTTATCTGGAAAGGCAACTTTTGGGTTTGTTTCAAAATACAAACGTGGCCAGTCTATACCTGATGGTAATACTACTTTTAAGTTCAATGCTGGAAATTTCAATTTTAAGAGTACAAGCTATGATTGGCTTATTGTTGCCGGAAACAAAGGTCAATTCAAGGGCAATGGCACAATAAATAATCAAGGAGATTATAAGTTTATACTAACTGCTAACGACAAAGGATCGGACGGCGATACTTTCAGAATAAAAATTTGGGATAGTAACGGTGGCGGACTTGTTTATGATAATCAACTAGGTATCTCCGACTCCGAAGATGCGAGTACTGTGATCGGCGGGGGACAAATTATTGTTCATAAACCTAAAAAGAATAATACTTCAAGAAACGAAAATGAATCTAATGGTATTGATGCTGAAATGTCTCTAAATCCATCCATTGATTTGACACTCAGTCCCAACCCTGCTTCTAATCAATTCAAAATTCACGGTTTAGCTACTGGCTTGTCGTATACTATTTCAATCTATGACACCTTAGGAAAACGCGTTTTCTTTAGCAATAAGTATAATGATAGTACTGTTGCTTTAGACAATAGCATTCCTAAAGGCTTATATATCGTTAGAGTTGTACAGGGCGAGGCAAATAAGACCTTTAAACTAATTAAACAAGACTAGTTTCAATTAGCGATTAATTGAAAATGCCAGAGTAATTTAATACTCTGGCATTTTTGTTAATAATCGATGCTGACCAGGCTTTAAATCCTCCAAATGGTAATTACCAATTCTTACACGGATTAATCGCAATGTGGGAAATCCCACTTTTGCAGTCATTTTACGGACTTGGCGAAACTTCCCTTCTGTAAGTGTTATTGAAATCCATGAGATAGGGCCATGACGCTTAGCACGTACAAAACGGTCAATGATATGACTGGTGTTTTTCAAACGTGCAACGGTACATGGTTTTGTAGTATAAGGTTTCGAATTGACTTTAATCGCTACACCGTTTCGTAATTGTACTAAAGCATCTTCAGAAATCAATCCATCAATCATCACATGGTATTCCTTTTCAAATTTAGAACTGGTGATATTCTGACTGAACTTACCATCCGTGGTTAAAAGCAATAAGCCTTCGGACTTCTCGTCTAATCGGCCAACAGCCATGACGTCTTCTAAATCAATCAAATCAGACAACAACTTTTTAGAGCGTCGCTTATTCTGGTTGTTGATGAATTGACTTAAATAGCCATATGGCTTATAAAATTTGTAGTGACGGTGGCTTTGCTCCGACATCCTAAGCACGTTTGGCGCGTACCACATAAATACCAATCACAGCACCAATAATCAACAATGCCAAGACCATAGGAATCCATGATTTGGATTTCGTCGTTCCCAAACTCGTGTTTGAAGATGAATCCCCGACTGTAACATCCGCTTTGCGTTTATCTATATACACCAAGTAAGATAGGTTATTTTGCAACTGCATGATATTGGAATAATATTCCGAAAAATCTTCTGGTGCTACTGAGGTATTTTGGTTTTTATAATAGTGATTTAGGTAGAGGATGTTTTTAGCAGGATTGGTTTTTATTTCCAAAGTGTAATAAAAACTCTTAGAATTTATAGAGGACTCTTCAGTTCTAATACTCCAACGCTCAGGTAATTTAACCGTAATATTATGTTGACGTGTTGACGGATAGACCAAGTCGTAACTGGTTTTTCGGTCTTCTGACTCTGGTACCATCATAATGTTACTGATGTTATACGGCGTGAATACCATAGTGATATTATTCTCGCTATTTTCCATCGGTGTCCAAAGTTTTCCGATTTTGTAGGATTCGTATATCGTGATTTTATTGCTTAAAGTATCATCCTCAAAGGTGGGTTTTTCCAAAACTTCTACATCGTCGTATAGTCCATTATAAAAACTCAAAAACTCTTCAGATACAGAGGTGAGGCTATTAGACTGCAAAGACGCTCTCATCGCATCTGCTTCCTGTTGGTGATAGACAGTATAGATGTTTAAAGTACCTCCACCACCAATATTATCAACCGCAAAGGTGTCATATACTTCTACCATATTAGTGCTGGTATTCTCAATGTTCTCCAAGGCTACGGTATCCTCCTGAATGACTAATCCATAACCGTAATCGGGGAAATACACATTGTCTGCCAATCCACCTTGATTGGATATAGTTGGGTCGTAAAAAACTTCTATTTCATCGTCAAATACGACTTTTACAGTGACGTGGTCAAAAATTCTTGGACTTGGTAAAAACTTATCCAAGGCCTTGCCATAGGTTGAATTTATTAAAACCGGATAGGCATTAATTCCCATTCCTTTAAGCATGGTAATCAGCAAATAACTTTTATCCTTGCAATCACCGAAACGTTGTGAAAACACTTTATTGGGCGAAAACGGTTTGTAACTGCCAATACCATCTTCAAGACCCAAATAGCGTACTTCATTTTGAACAAATTTTAAAGCTGAAGACACGCGGTCATAATCCTCTTCATAAGTGGCTTTAATAGAATTTATTTTATTTTGAAGCTTTGTATCAGGCTTTACGGGTTTATAGATTGGCATTGCCCATTTGGCAACTTCTGCCCAATTGTTATAGCTAGAAAAGAAAATATTCTGATACACAAAATCGGAAGCCGGAGTATTGAATTCGAAATTAACTGCTGGGACGTTTGTCGCTTCCCAAGCATATTCGTACATGCCGTTAACCTGGCTTTCATGAGTTGCCAATTTTGAATTCACCAGCTTATAATTCAATGGTGTTTGGGATAATATTCTGGCATGGATACGTCCTAAAGGTTGATATTCATCCATGGAAAAACCACCAGAAAACGAACCACCATGCATAGGGTTGAAGCCTTTAATCGTGTAGCTAAAATCAATGATATCGCCTTTACGGATGTCAGCGAGATTAACCATGGCGTCTAAACTTCCATCGTAGATGTAGTTCTCGGCGTTGGATTCTTTTCTTAGGGTTTGAAAATCATTCAGATTTAATTTATCAATTCGTTCTTCATTTCTAATTACTGTAATATCATGAAGAATCAATGTCTGATACGTTGGGTCATAATTGATGGAAATGGACGAAGCATCTTGCACACCGACTTGTTCTAAGATATGGATGACACTTCGTATGTAGCGTTCTTGTCTTTGCGCGTGCAATTGTTCATCACGTAGCAATTGCAATAGGCCGTAAGAGATATCGTCACTATCAATATCTGGAGTCTTGGAATAGTCTTGAAACGCTACCCAGTTCGGTGTTTCTCCTTTCTTCAGCTGTGCATGTACGGACAGCATAAAACAGAAAAGCAATATGGTAGCAAAGATTGGTTTAGTCATGGTTTGGTATTAAACCCGAAAGATAAAAAGATTAATAACAGAAAAACAAGCGCAGAATAAGTCTACCACCAAACCACAAAACATCTAGAATAGTCTCCATTACTTGATTTTAACCAAAGTAGAGGGGAACGTTGGCTTTGTAGCATTACCAATAATTCTTCTATTACAATTTGAAACGAACGATAGTCAGCAGTCGCTTGAGGCTCCGACCCCCAATTTAACTTCTTAGGGATATAAATGTTTGAATCTTGCAAAACCGAAAGTTGATGCTGATGCAGATAATAACCTGCAACACAATCTGGATTGAGCACTCCAAAATCATTGACTTCCGAGTTGTATGGCACATATAACTGAGCCTTAAAGGAAAGACGTTGTGTAATATTTGATGGATTCATCTGGAAAGTTTCCAGAATACGAGCAGACTCTTTATGATAAAGCAATGGTAACTGCTTAAGCCTTAGCTTTTCTGATTTTAAATAGAGATTGTCCTTTTTATTTGGGCCGACCCAACTTTCGATAGTCTTCAAATCACCAAGATTAGGGTCATGCAGGTAGAATTTATAGGCAACTTCAAGGTGAATGGGATTATTGTTTTCAATAAACAGGAAATCCAATTCGCCAATAGTCTGCTTTCCAGATTTAATTTGAAGGCTTTTTTTTAGGTGTGAAATAACGTCGGACCCATTCAAGCAAAATTCTACGAACTCTTCTATACGTTTGCCTAAACGCTGGTTTAGTGGTTTTAAATCTTCTTCAAAATTTAAATTGGAATCTTCAATAATAAATGGTTGTACACCAATAGGAGCAGTATTCAACCAAAGATTTGGTGTTTTTAGAAATCCTGAAAACTGATGTTCAATTTGTGTTTTGGCATCCATAATCTCAAAAGTAGTCGATTACTATTGAAAAATTTAAACATGCAAGGTTTGATATTTTATCATACAATGTAACATCATAAACACCCATATAAAAAATGGCATTTTATTATTTCGTATCTTTAATAAAACCACATTTATTTCGGTATAAAATTTGTATTCCATAATTAAAAAAGTAAGCTATGAAAAGGATTATGATTTTAGTATTTGCATTAGCATTAAGTGTGAATTATGCTACGGGACAGACTCGATCAGAACGCAAAGCTTTAAAAAAGGAGAAAAGAGAAAAGGCTTTTAAAGAACTGAAAGACCTAATAGATTCTGGAAACTATCAATTTGTTGCAAGACGTGCCCTGCCATTGGGCAATGATATCTCGCGTCTTAATTTAATGCCTAATAATGTGTTTCAAGGTAATGTTGTGGATTTAACGTCTAATCCTAATTATCTTAAAATGCAAGATGATTCATTATCTGTGGCCTTACCATTTTTTGGTCGTGTGTTTAGAACCGTCGGTACTTATGGAACAGCAAATGGTATTGAATTTAAAGGTGAATATGAAGACTATAAAGTAAAGCTTAAGGAACGTAAAGGCATGATTATCATTAATTTTGATGCAGACAACAAACATGATTTTATGCAATATACCTTAAGTGTAGGGTCTTTAAATTATGCAACGTTAACGGTAAATACTACAAATAGACAGTCGATAACCTACCAAGGCACTATAAGTCCTTTGGAGGAGGGAACTGATGATTCAAACTAAAAAAAAGCGACTGTATTTACAGTTGTATTCTGTTAGTTATTTATTCCGTTGTCCTGGCTTATAGGTTTCTTCAGCAACTTTATCTACATCTTCCTTGTAATATGGCACATCTTTAAACTCCACGTTCGCATAACGTTGAGCTTGGTCGTTAAAATGTGGGGAATCTGGGTCACCACTTTGGCCTCCAGCCAACATAGACTTGGCTTTTACTTTGTCTCCAAATTCGACAACAGCTACAAAGCTGTTACCACGTGTCCCGTAAAGTTTATTAGCCTTCTTACTGCTATATCTAGCGCCGTAGGCGGCCAGAGCACCCCAGCGCCCTGAAGCAAGGCCAACAGCAATACTAGGCTTAGCATCATCAAATTCTTGACGGATATCACCATTTAAACGCTGATAGCGATTCACTTCACCCCATGGTTGCTTCCAGCTACCAAAAGTGTCGTTTAAATATTCAACTACTTTTGAGAATTCCTTTAAGAGTTCACTATTTGGAGCATCGGTACCGAAAAAGGCAAAGCGTTCCATAAAATCAAGTCCATCAGGGTAGTTTCTGTTGCGCATCATGGCTTCTCCATAATAATGTGCCAAAGTCATAGCTACTGATTCTTTTGAGGTTTTATAGTCCCAGTTTCGTAAAACTTCAATGGGTTCGGAAAGTTTGTCATCTTTATCTGTACTCTTATCATAAGCCTTTACCAACCCTGGAATCAAAGATTCAAAGGCTGGTAAAAATGGGTCATGTGCCAATTCTATAACGGAATCAATGGTATAATCTTTACCATCTTTCAAAAGCGAAATTGCATGCACGCCTCTAAAATTCTCTTGGTCTATAGACATGTAATTTGGATAGTCTTCACGCTTCGGACTGAATTCCATAGCCGAAGTATAGGGCGTAGAGTTACAATTTTGAATCCAGCCGTTTTCAGGATTTAAAACCAATATATTTTCATCAACGGTGTGTAGGCCTTGCCAATCGGTTTCAGGATTAAAACCATCTACAGGTTTGGTATAATCGAATTTTGTATCGCGCTTCGGAATAAAATTCCCGTGAAAATAGGCGATATTTCCTTCCGCATCGGCATAAACCGTATTGTTACTTGAGTTGGTTCGGATGTCCATCATATCTCGAAAGCCTTTATAACCCGACTGCTTTGTTCTAATAAAAGATTGTTCTAAAGCCTTAACTGGGTCCCACATCATGGCTGAGGCGGTCCACATTTCATCTTCGATATGAGTAATAGGGCCGTGATGCGTTCTGTAGGCTGGGAATGATTTCGATTTTAAACTATCGCCATCCTTGTACTTAAGCTCTACCTCATAAGACGTCACAGGGCGTAATTCCTCACCATATTGGTACATGATGTTATCATCTAGCCTTGTGATATTTTCCTTGAACTCATCGATGATGTCCGTATAAGTGGAGGTGTGCATCCAACCCGTTTTTTCATTGAAGCCTTGATAGATAAAAAACTGCCCCCAGGTTACGGCACCGTAGGCATTAAGACCCTCTTCGCTAACAGCATGGACTTCACCACGAAAATAAAAGGAGGTATGCGGATTTATGAGTAGGATAGGAGCACCAGACTTCGTCAATTCGCCCGAAATCGCAATACCGTTGGAACCCTGTGGTTCTTCCATGGCTTCTTTCTCTTGGAGTTCTATCAAATCGGATTGTGGGATTTCCATATCCGATTCATAAAAGGCTTTGATTTTACTGGTTCTAATACGTTCAATATCGCCACCGATAGACCCTTCAGAAAAGTACATGGGCATCCAAGGTTCAAATCGAGTGAGGAGTTTTGGCTTTACTTCAGGATGTGTGTATAGATAGTAATTAATGCCATCGGCAAAGGCATCACATAGTTTTTTTAACCAATCCGGACTTTTATCATAATTCGCTTTTGCCTCTTCTTCAGTCATGAATAATTTAGCGCGTAAGTCACTATAAATGGCCTCTTCGCCTTCAACTTCAGCCAATCTGCCTGTCGCCCAAATATAGTTTTGTTCTACACGGTTAAAATCGTCTTCACATTGTGCATACAGTAATCCAAATACGGCATCAGCATCTGTTTTTCCGTAGATGTGTGGCACACCGAAATTATCGCGAATAATGGTGATGTTTTCAGCTTGCTTTTGCCATTGGTCGGCTTCAGAATTATTCAGGTTTTCTGAGTCACAAGAGAGACATAACAACAGGAATAGAATTGAAAAATATTTCATGGTAATTGGTTTATCTGTGTGAATTTAAATGTATCTCAACGGAATTCCTAAAAATGGCACTTTAAAATGTATCAGCAATTTTAGTTACCTTTAATCATTACTAATCAAACCAATTGAAACTGATGAAGTCTAGACACGTCGTAGCGCTATTAATCATTCTTCTGCTAATGCCCCTACAAGGCGCTCTTGCACAAGATGACATTCTTGAAAAACTATCTGAAATCGCAATTGTTGACCAAAAGGTCATGATGCCCATGCGTGATGGTATCCGCTTGGCAACTGACATTTATCGACCAAAAACCGATAAGAAAGTTCCGATTATATTTTCCCGGACACCATATAATTTCAATTCTTGGGGAGATGGAGAGCAACGCACGCGTACAGCACAGCGTGCTTACGAAGCCGTAAAACGCGGGTACGCCTATGTGGTTCAGAATGAACGCGGACGGTATTTTTCAGAAGGTGAATGGGATATTTTGGGCGTACCTTTAACTGACGGGTATGATGCGTTTTCTTGGATGAAAGACCAATCGTGGTCTAATGGAAAAATAGGCACTTTAGGATGTTCTTCCACTGCAGAATGGCAGATGGCCGTTGCCGCTTTAGACCATCCTGCACATGCCGCTATGGTGCCACAAGGCTACGGTGCTGGTGTTGGTCGTGTTGGAGATTATATGGAACAAGGCAATTGGTATCGCGGTGGTGTAGAGCAACTTCTGTTTTTTTCATGGCTATATGGTGTTGAGCATGATAAATTCAAACCAAGAATTCCAAAAGACGCCACACAAGAGGATTTAATCCGTATCTCCCGTTTTTATGACTTGGCACCTGAAAATCCAAGAGTGGATATGTCAGAAGCCTTGCAACATCTTCCAATTCAGGATATTTTAAAAAACATCAACGGAAAGAAGGAAATATTTGATAAAATGGTACGACGAAAACCAAATGACCCTGATTGGTATAAAGGTGGACTTTACCACGATGATATGGGATTTGGTGTACCGAGTTTTTGGTTTGCCTCATGGTATGATGTGTCCATCAGCCCAAATTTGGCGTTGTTCAATCATGTACGTGAAAATGCTGAAGATGATGAAATCCGAGACAATCAGTATCTAGTTATTGCACCAACGTTGCACTGTGGTTATACAAGGGCAACAGAGAATTTAATTGTTGGTGAGCGCGAGATTGGTTATGCTCGTCTAAATTATGACGAACAGATTTACGACTGGTTTGATATGTGGTTGAAAGGTGAGTCCAATGACTTTAAGGAAAAGACGCCACGGGTTCAATATTACACCATGGGAAGCAATACTTGGCAATCATCAGAAACTTGGCCTCCAGAGAATACATCAATGGTGACCTATTATTTAAACAGTGATGGAAATGCAAATAGTCTATTCGGAAAAGGAAATTTGACCACGAAAAAACCATCTTCTGATAATCCTGATGCATTTACCTATGACCCAATGAATCCTGTAACTTCTTACGGCGGAAATGTCTGTTGTACAGGAAATGCAGTTAAAGGCGGTTCCTTTGACCAGCGTGTTATGGAAACCCGTAATGATATTTTGGTCTATACAAGTGATATTTTGGAGGAAGGAGTAGAAGTTTCTGGGTTTATAGAATCTACACTCTACGTTTCATCCGACGTGAAGGATACAGATTTCACAATTAAACTTATTGATGTGCATCCAGACGGAAAAGCTTACAACTTAGATGAGACTATACAGCGTGTGCGCTATCGAGAAGGCTATGACAAAGAAGTTTTTATGGAGGAAGGAAAAGTTTACAAAGTGGATTTAACACCTATGTCTACTAGTAATTATTTCAAAAAAGGGCATCGTATTAGAGTGGAGATTTCTAGCAGTAATTTTCCGCGTTTTGCACGCAATCTGAATACGGGAGGTAACAATTATGATGAGTCAGAAGCCGTTGTGGCCCACAATAAGGTTCATCATTCTAAAGAATTCCCTTCGCAAATACGTCTTCCGATAAAACAATAAAAGATATTAATTTTGGACATAAAAAATCACCTTTTGAATTTTCAGAAGGTGATTTTTTGATTATTAGGTGATGAAGATTTACTCTTCAACAAATCGGTCATTGCCCGACGTTTTTTCAATATTGGGCTGTTCTGTATGCATGGTTTTTTCCAATCCCGAAGAATCCACATTAAAATGTTTAAACACATCGGTGGCTGAATTGAGATACGTCGTTTTATCGCCTTCAATTAAAATAGCGCCTTTCATGGCCTTAGGATTATTTTCCAACACCTTTAGCCAATCGTCTTCATCATAATTTTCATCATCGTTGGCACCTTCAACTTCAGACCTGTTTATAAAGTCTGCCACGCTTTTATTTAGGGTGGTAGCTAGTTCTTGCCATTGCGTACTACTCGGCATGGTTTTTTCAATATCTATAGCGAGTAATGGTTTTTCAAACGATTCTGAAAATCCTTTAAGTTGTCCACCTGTTGTGCTAGACCCTGCAAATATTAAATTAACTTGATTTTCGTCTCTACTTATTACTCCCATCTTAATATGATTTCATTTTTTCCTTGCGCTTAGATAATTGACGCGATAGTTCGTTTATGGTTTCATCTACAGCTTCCTCAAAAGTATCGTGCGATGATTCCGCAAACAAACGTGGGCCAGGAGCACTTAAGCGGATACCGCATTTCATTCCGGTTTCATCAGATGAAGTATTTTCAGTCTTAAAGAAGACGTCCGCTCTAATGACAAACTCATTTCTGTCAAAAATTTTCTGAAGTTTCTTCTCTGTATATTGCTCCAAGCGTTCACTCGCCGATACATCGTGGTATTCGTATATTACATTGTTCATTTGATTAATTTTTTGGGTTTACTTAAAGATACGGACAAACCAATCTGTTTCCAATATTTTAATAGAAGTTTAGGAGCAATTCAGTCTTTGAGTTAATCTTTTTTTAATATGAATTAATTTTGAAGTTATCTCGCAACACATTCAGATTTGTGTATTTTACACCATGTTTAAATCTATACAAACTATTTCTGAAAAGCGTTTGGTCGGTATGAAAACACGAACAGCAATGCGTCCTGAAGCTATCGGGAAGCTTTGGGGGAGTTTTATGCCTCAACTGAAAACCATTAAAGCGAGAAACTCTGACGAACTGATAGCGCTTCAAGATTACAGTACATCTAATCCTGAAAATCCTACAACAGAATTTGATATGTGGGCATTGGCTGAAGTGGATTCTTTTGAAAATCAACCAGAAGGTCTTTCAAACTATAGAATTCCAGAAGGCGACTATGCTATTTTTCTTTTAAAAGGCACAGGCGTAGAAAAGCTAATGAATTATGTTATGGGCGAGTGGTTGCCAGCATCAAACTTTCAACTCGATACGAGCAGACCCCATTTTCAGGTTATGGGAAAAGCGTATAAAAATAATCATCCAGACTCTGAGGAGGACTTTTATATTCCAGTAAAATTAAAAACCATTTAGTTGACAATCATCAATTTCTGCCCCACTTTTATAAGGCCACTTTTATTTAGCTTATTCGTTTTACGGAGACTCGCAATTGAGACATTGTTACGTTGTGAAATTCGGGATAAGGTATCACCACGCTTTACTACATAATAGGTCAATTTTGGAACTTGCTGGGCGAGCGCTTCGTCTTCATTTAACAGTAAATCGAGCTTACTTAAACGATAAGCACTATGAAATCGAGCCGTTGTATGTTTTTTAGTAATCCATACTTCGTCACCTCTTATGGCATTATCGTCATCAAACGTAAACAAATATTCAGGATGGATGTACTGACCTTTATAGCCAACCACAAGGTGCAGATGACTTCCTGTTGACCGCCCAGTATTACCACCTTTACCAATGTATTGGCCTTTCGCAACCGTATCATTTGGTTTTACAGCGTAAGCGGAGAGGTGCGCATAAGTCGTTTCCAAACCATTAAAATGCCTTACAACTACAGTTTTTCCATGACCAGAACTGTACTTCGCAAAACGAACAATTCCAGGCAACATGGAGACCACGCTATCACCAGTGACTAAGTCTATATCAATGCCCTGATGTGGTCGACCTCTTCGCCAACCATAACGTGACGTGATTACCTTTTTCTTTTTGATTGGCGAAGCGTATGTGGTATCCTTAAAAGTAATCTGTAACGGGAACTTGTTTAAATCGTTCTTATACGGATTATATACCGTAGTATCCCAATGCTCAGACTTTATGTCTATTACAGGGACAGTATCCGTTTCTACGATAGGAATAATAACGTCGTTAGTGACTTTACTGTCTAAAATCGTTGTTGGTATTTCAATTTTAAGCGAGTCTTTAGTAGGCGTGGATTGGGCAAATCCAATAAGGCTTAGCATATATAATAAGCCTGTGATTACGGGGTATTTCATATTTAATTTAAATCGATAAAACGCAAATAAAACGGTTTTGGGTTAAAAATAGTGTGTATGAGCACAACTTTAACATACGTTAATACTTAGGCATTTGGATGTCTATGTTTTGCATCCATTTATAATGGTTTTAAGCACGTTAATACTATGCCAAACCAGTACCTTCAAGAATCATAAAAAAAAGACATACTATGGAATTATTTAAACCCTATGTACTGGGTGATTATACCCTCAAAAACAGAATTGTAATGGCTCCTATGACTAGATGTAGAGCCATTGATAATATTCCCAACGAACTTATGGAAGAGTATTACGCGCAACGCGCTGGAGCTGGACTTATCATTTCTGAAGGCACTTCACCTTCGGTCAATGGTATTGGCTATGCCAGAATTCCTGGGGCTTATAGTCCGGCGCAGATTGTAGGCTGGCGACAAATTGCGAATAAAGTTCATGAAAATGATGGTTTACTTTTTGTACAGCTGATGCATTGTGGACGAATTGCCGCAGCCGAAAACCTTCCTGATGGAGGTGAAGTTGTTGCCCCAAGTGTGGCTCAGGCATCTGGTGAAATGTACACTGATGAAAATGGCATGCAACCGCACGTGACTCCAAGAGCAATGACAAGAGGTGATTTGGATTTAGCTCAGGATGAATTCGTAAACGCTGCACGTTTACTTATCAATGCCAATGTAGACGGTGTGGAGCTTCATGCAGCAAATGGTTACTTATTGGATCAGTTTCTAAATCCGAATTCAAACTTACGTGAGGATGAATACGGAGGTAACTTTGAAAACAGAGCCCGATTTGTTTTGGAAACTGCTGAAAAAGTCGTCGATGCAGTTGGTAGCGGTAAGGTGGGTATAAGAATTTCGCCATACGGTGCTATGAATGACGTGTCGCATAATTATGACGATTTAGTGGAAATGTATGCTTATCTCGCTTTAAAATTGAAAGAATTGGGCATTGCTTACATTCATATCGTAGACCATACGGGTTCCATGGGTGCACCAGAATTTAAGACAGATATTAAAGCCACAATAAAAGGAGCTTTTGTCGGAACCGTAATTACAGGTGGTGATATTGATAGCAAAGAGAAAGGAGAGCAAGTCATAGATGATGGGTTTGACTTAGCATATATAGGGCGACCTTTTATCTCCAACCCAGATTTGGTAGAGAAGCTTAAGAAAGGTGCGGATTTAACAGCGCCTAATCCAGACTTATTTTATACACCCGGACCAAAAGGGTATATCGATTATTAGAATTGAATAGTTTGAAAATATAAAAAGGTTGTTCATTTTTGAGCATCCTTTTTTATTTGGTCTTAATTTGAATTTTGTAAATTGCTGAGACAAAACCAACTATACATGCGACAAGATCCTAATAATTATTGGGAGCAACTAGAACGGCTCGAAAAACTCATTCGTGCTTCCGAACTTAAAGCCGGGGTAGTGTTTTCCTTCCATAGTTTAATCTTAGGTCTCTTTATTGATAGGCTTGAAAATTTCAAGGATATTTTCTTAGGTAACGCTGCGTTAATGGTATTACTGAGTTCCTGGTTAATTTCTGTGCTAATTTCTATTTACTTCTGCTTTAAGTGCTTTCAACCACAAATTGAAATGAAATACAAACCAAATGTCTTTTTCTTTAGAAATGCCTCTCGTGATTTTGGTTCAGTAGAAGACTATGTAAAACATCTTATATCCATTTGCGGTTCTGAGCAAGCTTTGTACGAACAATTGGCCGAGCAGATTCATGCAGAAAGCAAGATTATTGATGGTAAATTTAAAAGCGTACAAAAATCCATTCAGTTTTTTGCCTTGAGTTTTATGTTTGTTATTCTCATCATTGTAACCTGGCTTGTATTTGCATAAAAAAAGCGACACTTTCGCATCGCTTTCTCTCATCAATCAATCAAACACTCTATTAGGATTTGAGAAAATCCAATAGAATTTCATTAAATTCTTTAGCATGGGTGATATTCAACCCATGAGGTCCATTGGCAATAACTTTATAAGTTGAATGCTTTATACCTTCCGAAGCCTGGTCACCAGATGTCTCTTTGGGTACAATATTATCAGCATCCCCGTGAACAATCAATGTAGGAATGTCAACATTTTTTAATTCTGGTCGAAAATCTGTTTCCGCCCAAGCCTTGGCCGCCTGAATCGTGGCAATAGGAGAGGCCCAAGAGGCAATACTCCAATCGTAATGCAGTTGTGCGTCGCTAACCGTTTTATTGTCTTCACTATAATTATAGAAGTTCTTATGGAAATTTTGTAAAAATCCAACACGGTCTGTTTCAAGAGCATCCATTATATCTTGTAAATCTTCTTGAGGCACGCCATCTGGATTGTCGTCCTTCTTAGCGACTAGAGGAATTATAGAACTCACCAAAGCAACCTTATCTAGGTTACTAGTGCCGTAATCGGTACAGTAGCGAACAATTTCTCCACCGCCCATTGAAAATCCTACGAGTACTACATCTTTCAACTCTAATTGGTCTATAATAGCATTTAAATCCGATGCCAAAGCTGAGTAATCATATGACCTATATGGTGCGGAAGAATCTCCAAAACCGCGTCTGTCATAAGAAATACAGCGATATCCCGCCTGAACAATGGCCCAAACTTGCTGTTCCCAAGCTTTATGACTCAATGGCCATCCGTGAATTAAAATCACAGGCTGACCTTCACCATAGTCTTGAAAATAGAGGTCTATATTTTGATCTTTAGTTTCGTTTGTTAAAAATGGCATAGCTGTTATTTTGAATGGTTTTCTGCATCTTCAAGATGGTCATTGTGACCGCTTCCTTGACTATAAAGTTGGTTTTCTTCGTCTTTAAGTTGTTGTGCCGTTCTGTTTTTCGGTAAATCGCGCCCAGGAACATCTAAATCTTTTCCTGTAAAATCTACGTCGTGAACTCTGTTTTGTAGTTGTGAATCGTCTCCTTGACCATCCTCTTTCTGATTAATAATTCGGTCACCCAAATCATTGACATCATCCATTGTAACTTCAGGGTTGTATTTTTCTTTTTTGTCTTTCATAATAATTTGTTTGATATAAAATTAGGATAATAGGTGCGGTTCTGTTGACGGATATGCTTCAATCATTATCTGAAAACATTATTGCTTTTAGGTCTTGTGCGATGCCATCAATAATCAAATCGTATCGGGTCAATTTTGGAACTGTTTCGCCTTAATTTTGAATTCACTCAAAAAAAATATTATGACAAAAACCATAAAGGCATTCGGAACCGAAGCGGCCGATGCCAAATTAGAACAACTAGATATTGAGCGTAGGGATTTAAAAGAAAATGATGTGCAAATCGATATATTATATTGTGGTGTTTGCCACAGTGATATCCATGCCGCCAGAAACGATTGGGGCAATGCTAAATACCCTTTAGTGCCAGGTCATGAGATTGTCGGAAAAGTCACAGCTGTTGGTGATGGAGTTTCCAAATTCAGTAAAGGCGACTTAGTTGGCGTGGGATGTATGGTTGATTCTTGCCAAACCTGTTCTGCTTGCGATGAGGATTTAGAACAATTCTGTGAAAAAGGTATGACCGCGACCTATAATAGTAAAGACAAAGATTTAGGAAAAACTACTTATGGTGGTTACAGTACCGAAATTGTAGTCACAGAAAACTTTGTGCTTCGAATTCCAGAAAATTTGGAAACCAAAGCAGTTGCACCATTATTATGTGCAGGAATCACTACATTTTCACCTTTAAATCACTGGAATGTAAAAAAAGGTGACAAAGTTGGTGTCATAGGCTTGGGCGGATTAGGTCATATGGGTATTAAGTTTGCGCATGTGATGGGCGCTGAAACAGTAATGATAACTACATCGCCAGGTAAGGCAGAAGATGCCAAACGCCTTGGTGCGGATTCTGTGCTTATTTCCAAAGACGAAGACGCTATGAAAGAACATACTGGGTCTTTTGATTTTCTTCTGAATACTGTCCCAGTAAAACACGATATAAATCCCTATTTACAGTTATTAAAACGTGATGCCACAATGTGTATGGTTGGTGCCATTGAACCTTTAGAGCCCATGAACGGTGGTAATATTATTATGGGCAGAAAACGCGTTGCAGGTTCCTTAATTGGAGGTATTAAAGAAACACAGGAGATGCTTCATTTTTGTGGGGAAAATAATATCACCTGCGATGTAGAAATGATAAAAATGCAAGAGATAAACGACGCTTTCGACCGTGTCACTGATAACGATGTAAAGTATCGTTTTGTGATTGATATGGAAAGCTTAAAAAATTAAAAACATGAAACCAAGAGAAAAAACACCAGACTTTAACATAAACCTAGTCAACGATACCCAATGGACACTCAGTGAGCAAAGTCCAGAGCATTTTACCATGCTTCTGGTGTATCGCGGTAAGCATTGTCCATTATGCAAAAAGCAATTGGAAAGTCTTCAGAAGCAATTACACAAATTCACAGAGCGAGGCGTCAACGTTATTGCCGTAAGTACAGATACTGAAGCTGTAGCGAAAGCAACTTACGATGAATGGGACATTTCTGATATTCCTGTCGGATATGGCTTGTCCATAGAAGAAGCCAGAAATTGGGGACTTTACATTTCTGAAGGCATTAAAGAAGAGCCTGACCATTTTGCGGAGCCGGGTTTATTTCTAATCACGCCAGAGCAGGCTTTATATTGGGTGTCATTGCAAAGCATGCCGTTTGCAAGGCCTGGGTTTAGCGATATATTGGCAGGAATAGATTATATACTTAAAGAAGAGTATCCTGCTAGAGGAGAAGCTTAACCTTCATATAATATTTGTTTTGAAAGGCTCAAACTCTGTTTGGACCTTCTTCGTTGCCGTTGTTTATCCAAGATTTTTGCATTGCTCATCGTTTTGTCGGAAAAACAATTCGGTTTATATAGTTTTTTGTGAATCAAGCGCTTAGTGAAATTAACTTTAACTCAGTTTAAATGACGCCCCATGAAACAGATTATTCACACAGCAGTTCTTCTCGCTTTTTTAAGTAGTAGCTTTTTAGGTTACGCGCAGAACGAAGACCAACATCCTATTTTCGATTATAACGAAGCTAATTTAAGTAGTACGGCTTACATTCCGGATTACGAATCCAAGCCAGAAAAATTAAAAATCAGCGGGACGGTTTATGAAGCGGACGGCGTCACACCTGCAGATGGTGTTATTGTTTATTTTGACCAAGCTGATGAAACCGGTAAAATTTTGCGTCCTAATAAAGATAGAGATGACGAAATCTATCACCGCGCTTGGGTAAAAACCGACGCTAACGGAAACTATACCTTGTATACATTTGTACCTGGGCCTGCGGAAAAAGAATTAAATCCTCGTGATAGAGGCCTAAAGCACATTCATCCTGTCATAGTGGAGTCTGATGACTTTGCCTATGATTACGATAGCTTTTTGTTTGAAGGTGACCCAAATATGACCAAGCGTTGCAAAAAACGTTTGATGAAGAAAAACTACAACTCCATTTTAAAGCCTGAATTGAAAGGTGATGTGTTGGAGGCACAACAAAATATTATTTTGCCTTCAGCAAGGCAATAACAATCTTACTACTAAGACGAGAAAAACCCACAAGTCCCTAACACTTGTGGGTTTCTTTTTGCCTCAATTTAATCGAACTTTAAAATGACATTAAAGTCAATTCCATCAGATATGGCGTGGTCTTTTGCCTTGTTATTATAAACAATGCCCCAGCGTGTGCGGTCAATTTTGAAATCTGTTGTCATGGTTTTAGTTTTCGAATTTGCATTCGCCCAAAATTCAGTCTGTAGTGTTACGCCTTTAATGGTGAGGTCTGCAAAACACTGATGTAGATTTTCATTAGGATGGTACACCACTTTAGTAATAACTAAGTTAGCTGTATGGTGTGTTTCCACGTCAAAGAAGTCCGCATTTTTTAAGTGAGCAACAGGGCCGTTTCCACTTTTCTCATAATCAGGATTGGTGATACTGGTCATATCAATGGTAAATCTTCCGCCAGTAATTTTACCATTTTTTGCAGTAAGTTCACCTTTGGAAAAATTGACAGTCCCTTTGTGTTCTCCCACTTGAAAGAGATAGTATCCGCGCCAATTAATGACACTTTTATCTAAATTAAGCGTGTAGGTTTTTGTTGTTTCGTCAGAATTAGTCTGTGCGTCAATGACCGATAAACTGCATAGAAATGTGAGGCAATACAATAATGTTTTCATGATTTTAGATTTTTTGATAAAACTAGAATCTGAAACTTTTAAAAGTGTCAAAAGAATGTAAAAGAACTGTCAAGGGCTGTAAAATCTCAGTAAATTAGTGCTTCTTTGTAGTTCATAAATCCGAATCACTTGAAGTTTAAAATTTTCGTCTGTTCAATACTTATAGGCCTTGTCGTGGGCTGTGCCAAATCATCTGAATCCTTTGTAGACGCACCAACTGCAAAAGTAGTCCTTCGGCAAGTAGGGCATGAGCTGTTGTTATCTGAAAATGACAGTATTTCCAGAGTTAAAGAAGTAGTACAACTTACCGATACGAGGTTTGAAATTCAATTTGAAAACTCTTTGGCCTTTGACCCGGCGAATCTTGAAACCATTGCAAGCTCAGTCATTTCAAAAAGCAATGTACCGCAAGATTATCTGCTCGAAGTTGTGGAGTGCGATACGGATATCATCGCCTATAGCTTCCTAATAAAGGCAGAAACCTCTGAAAATATAGTGCCTTGCGGTGGTCGCATTGTGCCGAAAGCCTGCTATACCATTCAGGTTTTGTTTCAGGGTTCAATGGAGAAAGCATCAGACACTATCTGGTTCTATATTTTGGTGCTACTGCAAATCGGTTTCTTGGCCTTTGTGTATATCAGTCGTTATTTAGATCGCCATAATCACCACCATCATGATGACGAAAGTTTCTATTTGGGTGAATTCATGTTTCTTCCTAATGAAAACAAGCTTATTCGTGAAGCACAGGAAATTCAATTGTCCAATAAAGAGGTAGAACTGCTGAATATTTTTACTGAGTCTATCAATAGCATTGTAAAGCGCGAAGAATTGGTAAAACGAGTTTGGGAAGACCACGGTGTTGTGGTAGGTCGAAGTTTGGACACCTATATTTCAAAACTTAGAAAAAAACTGAGTACAGACCCTTCCATTAAGATTTCCAATGTGCATGGGGTCGGGTATAAGCTGGAAATTTCATAAAAAAACCACAACAGAAGTTGTGGTTCTTATATTGAATTAAGTAAGGAATTAACCGATTAAAGTAGATTTTATATTTACAAATTCTTTTAATCCAAAACCACCATGTTCACGGCCATAGCCAGAATTTTTTACGCCTCCAAAGGGCATATTAGGTTTTGCTAGACCAAAGGAGTTTATAAATATCATACCAGTATCAAAATGATTCTTAGCAATATCTTTTGCTCTTTCAATATTTTCAGTAAAGATTCCACCACCTAATCCAAATCTACTATCATTAGCAATGCGGATGGCGTCATTTTCGTCTTTTGCTTTAATTAGAGAAGCTACGGGACCAAAAAGCTCATCCTCATAAGCTGGTTGTCCTGGAGTAACATTTTCTAATACAGTGGCAGGATAATAAAATCCATCACCAGATCGTGGTTCTCCACCACAGGCAATTCTAGCTCCCTTTTTTACACTCTCTTTAACTTGCTCATCTAGAGTTTCAAGCAGATCTTTTCTAGCCATCGGCCCTAAATCTGTATCGTCTTTATTTGGATCACCTAGGGTTAAATCTTTCATAGCTTTGACAAATCCGTCCCTAAATTCATCGTAGATAGCTTCTACTGCAATGAACCGCTTGGCCGCAATGCAAGTTTCACCATTATTATATATTCTACCTTGTACACATTTTTTAATAGCTTCTTCTAGATTAGCATCTTCCAAAATGAGATAGGCATCATTACTTCCAAGTTCTAAAACGGTTTTTTTGAGAGCTTTACCTGCTTTTTCGCCAATTCCTCGGCCGGCGTCAGAACTTCCTGTAAATGTAATGCCCCTAACGTGTTTGTGCTTTATGATTTCATCAGACTGCTCATGGGTGATAACCAATGTGGTAAATAGACCATCGGGGAGACCTGCTACTTTAAAAATAGATTCTAATAGTTTTGCTGTCCCTGTTACATTAGATGCATGTTTTAAAAGGACACTATTCCCAGCCATAAGGTTGGTAATAGCATATCTTATGACTTGGTATGATGGATAATTCCATGGCTGTATGCCATAGACAATGCCAATAGGCCTGAAAGATATAATTCCTTTTGAACCATCTTCCAATTCTCGTTCTTCATCCTTTAAACTTTCTACCGCTTTATCTGCTGAATAATTGCAAATGGCTACACACAATTCCACCTCATGATGACTTTGTTTTATAAGTTTACCCATTTCGTCAGTCATGAGTTGCGCGAGCTCTTTTTTATAGTTTTTAAGTTCTCTACCAATGGCTCTAATAATCTCTCCTCTTTCCTCAGGGGTTTTAAATCGCCATTGTAAATATGCTTCATGAGATTTATTTAAAATCGCATCGACTTTATTATCCGTCATATAGTGGTATTCACTAATAGTTTCTCCATTCCTTGGATTTACCGTTTTAATACTGTCCTTTTTAGTTTCAGTTTCCATATTTTTAATTTTATTTTTGTTCGCTAGGAACGATGTACACATCATTAATATTTACCCGTCTCGGTTGCGATAACGCATAATATATAGCCTCAGCAATATCTTCGGATTGTAACATTGTCATTTCTTTCATTTCTGATAATTGCTCTTTAATATCTTCATCCGTAATAGTGCTCATGAGATTCGTATCTACTGCACCAGGCTCAATGGATGTGACGTTAATATTATATTTAGGGGCCAATTCCTGACGCAAGCCTTCAGAAAACATTTTAACAGCAGATTTAGTAGCACAATAAACTGCGCCTCCTGGGAAGTATCTATGTGCAGCCATAGACGACACATTAATTATATCTCCGTCATCATATTTTTTAAGTTCGGGTAGTACAGCAGAAACACCATTTAACACACCTTTAATGTTTACATCCACCATTTTATCCCATTCATCGGTCTTAAGTTTTTCCACAAAGGATAATGGCATTAATCCAGCATTATTAATCAATCCATCTACTTTTCCAAATGTATCTACCGCTTTATCTACAGCAGACTTAAAATCTTCTCTTTTAGTGACATCTCCAATGGCGACTATAGCATGTCCCCCTGATTTTTCTATCTCACCTTTTAGTGTGTTAAGTTCGTCTTCGCTCCGAGCCATTAAGGTAACATTAGCCCCATGGCTAGACAATTTTTTAGCAGTTGCCTTGCCAATGCCGCTAGAAGCACCTGTAATTAAAATTGATCGGTTTTTTAAATTCTCATTCATATTTTTTTGTTTTTATCAAAGTTACTTTTACTATAAGATCTTTATTAGCGCATTATATATGATTATTGCCGTATATGATTTTTGTTTTCTTGATTATACTATCTTATAAAAACATAATAAACTGCAGTGATGCCTTAGACAACACAGCGTCGATGAAGACTAAAGTTTCTATTTAGGTGAGTTCCTCAATTTTCAGAATGAAAATAAGCTCATTCGTGAAGCACAGGAAATTCAATTATCCAATAAAGAGGTGGAATTACTTAATATTCTATCTGAGTCCGTCAATAGCATTGTAAAGCGAGAAGAATTGGTAAAACGCGTTTGGGAAGACCACGGTGTTGTAGTAGGCCGAAGTTTGGATACCTATATCGCAAAACTTCGGAAAAAACTGAGTACTGACCCGTCCATTAAAATAAGGAATATCCATGGTGTTGGGTATAAGTTGGAAATCAACTAAAGATTCGTTATTTTTCTTTTTAACGTCCTAGTATTCACTAAAAAAATCTAGGCTTTCATTAAGTTTATTTTATTTGTAACCATTCTAATTGTAATTTTTGCTCGTGCATTTCCAAAGATCATTGAACGACATTTTCAAACAGTCAATCTATGCATGCGTTTTAAATTTCAATAAGTTGATTAAAGCAATAATTTTGAACATTAAAAAATATCGCTTAGAGTGGTTTCTAATTTTTATGTATAGTACTTTTGTCTTGCTTTTGGCACTAAATTTTTTCAATTAAATTTTCGCTTATATTTGATGATAAATCTAAGTCATCATGAAAAAATCAATCCTTTTATCGGCCCTCATTGCCTTTTGTTTCTGCTGTAAAAATGAGACGTCGCCGTCTGATACAGCTACACTAGAATTAGACCCGCCAAAATTCACAGGCATTACCGAGTCCATAAAGCCTGGTGATGATTTCTTTAACCACGTCAACAAACAATGGTTTGAAGAAGCCGTTATTGCCGATGACCAAGTCGGTGTAGGAGCTTATCGGTTTTTAAATATTCCACAGCAAAAGCTACTTCAAAATATATTGGAAGAGGTTTCTCAAAGTGAGCATGACAAAGGTTCAGTTGAGCAACTCGTTGGCGAATTTTACGCTTCTGGTATGGACACCATAAGTATCAATAAAAGAGGGATGACGCCAATCCAACCTATTTTAAATCGAATTGATGCCATTGACAATACAGCGTCCATGATGAATTTTGTGGCTGAACAATTGACTGCTGGTGACGGCTCCATGATTGGACCATATATCTCTCCAGACCAAAAGAATAGCCAATTAAATATTCTGCATGTGGTACAAACGGGCTTGGGCTTGCCAGACCGTGACTACTATTTTAGTGATAATCCTGCTGTGACTGAGATTCAAAATGCCTATAAAACCTACTTGACCAAAATTTTTGAAATGGCAGGCGAGGAGAATGCATCTGCAAAAGCGGAAACGGTTTACAGTATTGAAGAACAACTCGCTAAGTCCCATAAAACGCGAATTGAGCGACGCAATGTTAAAGAAAATTACAATAAAATGGCTGTTTCAGATTTAACTGAGCGTCAGCCAAATCTAGATTGGACAACGATGTTAAGCATTTTAAAAACTGATGTGGATTCTATTGATGTGAGACAACCTGCGTATTATGATGCTTTGAATGGCATGATAACTTCGGTGCCTTTAGACGATTGGAAACTCTATCTTAAAGCCAACAGTATCGGTTCTCATGATGGGATTCTGAGTCAGGAGTTGCAAGATGTGGCCTTTGAATATTCCAAAGTCTTATCGGGTCAATCCGAACAACAGTCGCGCGCACAGCAGATGGCAAGGCGAGTAGACCGTCAATTAGGTTTTGCCCTTGGTCAATTGTATGTTAAACGCCATTTTAAAGAAGATGCCAAAAAACGTGCGTTGGATTTGGTGGAGAATTTTCAGAAGACGTTGGATAAGCGCATCGGGAATCTTACTTGGATGAGCGATAGCACCAAAGTAAAAGCCAAAGAAAAACTATGGGCGATTAATAAAAAGATAGGTTATCCGGATGTGTGGCGTGAGTACGATGTTGATATTTTGCGCGACCAATTCTTTGAAAACGTCGTCGCACTTCGTAAAAATGACTACGAATACGAACTGCAACAGCTCGGTAAAGCCCCAAACAGAGACGAGTGGGGGACAACGCCTTCTACGGTAACGGCCTATTATAATCCGTCGTTAAATGAAATTGTATTTCCTGCTGGGATTCTACAAGCACCATATTTTGATTTATATGCCGATGATGCCGTGAATTACGGTGGTATTGGTATGGTAATCGGTCACGAATTTACGCATGCCTTTGATGACCAAGGCGCACAGTATGATAAAGATGGAAATGTGACCAATTGGTGGACGGAAGAAGACTATGAAAAATTTAAAGCAAAAACTAATCAGATTATTGAACAGTATGGACAGTTTACCGTTTTAGATTCTGTAAAACTTAAAGGCGCATTGACTGTTGGCGAAAATACCGCTGACAACGGCGGTATAGCTATTGCTTATGACGCTTTCAAATTAACAGAACAAGGGCAGGATAGCACTAAGATTGATGGCTACACGCCAGACCAACGCTTCTTTTTATCTATTGCCAATATTTGGCGGGTAAAGATGCGTGATGAATTTTTAAGAAACTATGTGGCTACTGACCCACATTCACCACCACAATGGCGTGTCAATGGTCCGTTGATGAACTTTACACCATTTTACAACGCCTTCGATGTTAATGAAGGTGAAGCTAATTATAGAACAGAGGAGGAGCGGATTAAAATTTGGTAATAAAGTAACGCATGAGGTGAATTTGACGTTTTGGAGGTCTTTTATTCCATTTGAATGCTTGAAAACAGCTTGAATTCCTTCGATTTTAACAAAATTTTGGAATTACGAATAGGGTTTTAAACGAGTGATAGCGCTAATAGTTTCTAATTTCATGAAAATAAGTGAATTAAATCAGTGACAATTCAATTAATGGCACCACCTTTGCACTTAGTAAATAAATAATTTAATACAATTACAATGAGTAAAGGAACAGTAAAATTTTTCAACGACAGCAAAGGCTACGGATTCATCACTGAAGAAGGCGTTGGAAAAGACCACTTCGTACATTTTTCTGGATTAATCGATGAGATTAGAGAAGGTGATGAAGTAACTTTTGACCTTCAAGAAGGTAACAAAGGATTGAATGCAGTAAACGTAAAAGTAAGCTAATTACACCCCTTATAAAAGTACAAAGCCCATCATTCTGTGATGGGCTTTTTTTATGCTCAATTTTCAAAGGAGTTAATGAAAAAATAGTGTTTCACCTTTAAACGTGTTCATAACTAATCTTCAATATAAGGACCGCCATTAGCTTTTATCGTAGACGCCAAGTCTTGAATAGCAGCGTTTATGGCATTTACGCTTTGTTTTGCGCTCATCAATTTACCTTCAATCATATCAAGTTGTGCTTTGTTGGTTTCTGTAGGTCCGTAGGTTGATCTTCCTAAACTGAGGTATAAGGTAAACAACATATCGTTGACCGTCTTTGGGTTTTTCTCGCCAACTTCCAGCTTGGCTTGGTTCCCATAGTAGGTGGACTTTAACGTGTTTAATTTTGTCTTAATGGCGTTGATAGCTTTTAAGCCTTCTTCCGGCGACATTTGACTGTTCATTACGGCCTTTTGAAGTGCCATAAGTTTCTTATCGAACTTAGCGATGCTTAAGTCAATTTCGTTGGTGGCTCTTGCTGTAGACTCATAGCTTCGCCAAAACGCAGAGGCCTCTTCAATATTAGAGCCTTCAAGTGTATTTTTATGTAACGGTTTTACAGTGAATGTTCTTGGTTCATCAATCTGTGTGACAGTATTATTTGCCGACAAATATAATGTTGCCGAGTAGTTGCCTGGAGGCGCCAAAAGTCCTTGTGGTGGCACATAATCCATAGGTGTATCTCTACCCAAAAGTACAGGCATAAAATTAGGGTAGCGCAAATCCCAAGCCATACGATTCATGCCAGGTTTGGCTTCCTTGTATATTGTTCTTACGATGTCACCAGTCTCATTCTTTATAACAACTACGACTTGTGGTTTGTCTTCAAGTTTTTCAAGTTCTAAAGTGTTCCATCCTGGAAATGGTAAATCCGTCTTTGTTTTCTCTTCGCGTTCTTTTCGAGATGCGGCATTGGTTTTCGGGATGTCTTTCAAATAATAGGTTATCAGTGCTCCAAATTCTGGATTAGGTGCCACAAAATGATCATCACCCTGACTGCCTTTATCAGCATCAAAACCGAGATGTCCACGTTGAATATACCACCAAGCATCACGAATTGGAAATAACTTCGAACTCTCATCCGATCCATTACCTGCCAGTTCCCGAAAGGCCGTATAATCATCCAATATGAAAATACCACGACCAAAGGAGCCCGCCACCAAATCATTCTCGCGTTTCTGAATGGCTAAATCCCGAAATGAAATTGTTGGCACATTCCCCTGAAGCTCCGTCCATGATTGTCCTGAATTTGTAGACACAAACAACCCAAACTCTGTACCGACAAACAACAAATTTGGCGCGACATGATCTTGAACGATGCGCCATACCAAATGCTTATCCGGAAGGGTAGAGGAGAGCGAGGTCCACGACTTGCCCTTATCGGTGCTTTTGTATAAATAGGGTTTAAAATCACCATATTTGTGATTGTCTAGAGCCACATAGACCGTGTTGGCATCATGAAGGTCTGCTTTTATATCGTTAACAAAAGCGGTAGACGGAACATCAGGAAGTTGAACAACATTCACCTGTCGCCAATTAGCGCCATCATTTTCAGAAATATTGATTAAACCGTCATCCGTACCTGCGTAAATAAGCCCTTGCTGTTTTGGCGATTCGGACAATGAGGTTATGGTATTGTAATTAGACATGGCATACACATCCCAAGCGTTATCCCAAGACTGCTGACGTCCCATAATCGGCAGTGCCAAGCGCTCTTCATTCTTTGTTAAATCGTCTGAAATGGCCGTCCAAGAATCCCCACGGTTTTCCGATTTCCAAACCTGTTGGGCCGCAAAATAAATGGTAGTTGGTTTATGTGGACTAACCAAAATAGGAGCGTCCCAATTAAATCGCATGATGGCATTAGGGTCGGTTGGCTGGGGTTGGATATCCATAGATTCACCCGTTTTCATATCGAGTCGGGATAAGGTGCCTTCCTGACGTTCAGCATAAACGATATTAGGATTACCCGGTTCTGTAGCGGGCTGATGACCATCCCAATCTAACACCACGCGCCAATCGCTATTTTGTATGCCGTGGATATTATCGGTACGCGATGGGCCACCTTCCGTACTATTATCCTGCGTACCACCATAGATATTATAAAACGGTGTGGCATCATCCACAGCGATTTTGTAAAATTGGGTGACGGGTAGGTTTTCAATATATTTCCAGCTTTTGGTTAAATCGAATGATTCATAAAGACCACCATCAGTTCCTACTAAGAGATAATTAGGGTCGTTGGCTTTAAAAGCAATTGCGTGATTGTCCCCGTGTTTGTTCTTACTATTCATACGATAGAAGGTTTTACCGCCATCCTCAGAAATCTGCATGTTATTATCCATGAGGTATAGACGCCCTTCTTGATGTGGTGAGGCATAAAGCTCTTGATAATAATGTGGACCAGTACCGCCAGAAATGGTATTGGATTGTTTTTCCCAGGAACTACCGCCATCTTCAGAACGGTATACAGCGCCTTGCCTGCGGTCTAATTCCAAAGCGGCGTACAACACATCTGGATTATGAGGCGAAATGGTCAAACCCGTTTTACCAAGTGCCGTTTCCGGTAAGCCGTTGCTCAGCTTTTCCCAGGTATCACCCGCATCATTGCTACGGTATAAGGCCGAACCAGGACCATTACCCATATAGGCCGCAACCGTTCTATGGCGTTGCCAAGTGGCGGCATACATTCTATCTGGGTTTCTAGGATCGTAAACCAATTCTGTAACGCCGGTCCATTGGTCATCACCCAAGGTTTTATTCCAGGTTTTACCGCCATCTGTACTTTTATACAAACCACGGTCACCGCCTTTACTCCAAAGTGGGCCTTGCGCCGTGACATAAATAACATCACTGTTTTCTGGATGAATGACCACTCTAGAAATATGTTGGGAATCTTTTAGGCCCATATGCGTCCACGATTTTCCACCGTTATCACTGCGATACACGCCATCGCCAAAACTAACATGACGCCCACCAACATCTTCACCTGTGCCGACCCAAATGGTTTCTGGGCGATTAGGATCTATGGACACTGCGCCGATAGAGTAGACGGACTCCTCATCAAAAATGGGTGTCCATGTGGTACCGGCATTAGTGGTTTTCCAGACACCGCCAGACCCCACGGCGACATACCAGGTATGTTCATTATTAGGATGAATGGCAATATCTGCAATACGCCCACTCATAAAGGCAGGGCCAATATTTCTCAGTTCTAGGCCGTCAAAAGGGTTGGTGTCGTCCTTGGTGGTTTTACTTTGGCCATTAACCGGTATAGCTAAACATAGAAAAACAAGAAGGGTTGCGAGGGTGGTGAACTTTAGTCTCATATGATGGTTTGGTTGGATTAGTTTTTAAAGTTAGTGAAAGATAATTAAGATTCTACTTTTTATAAAGTAACGAAGACTCAAATGAGTTGCTATCTTGATCTTTTTTAGAAGATGAAAAACAATACTATAAACAGAACTCAATTATATATAAATACCTGTATTACAGATATTTGAGATGTAATTAAAATAATTTTTTTTATTCTATATTTGATTATCCAACTAATGAAACTAAATGAGCATTACATTTCCCTTTGAAAATATACCAGTTAGTGAAGAATGGGTCTTCAAAAACGTAAAATCTACACAGCAGTGGACACATGGTTATCACAGATATCCCGCAAAATTCCTACCAAATTTAGTTAAGAAAATAATTGAAGATTATACTGACCAGGGTGATACTATAGCAGATCTATTTGCTGGTTGCGGGACTACTCTTGTTGAATCAAAAATACATGGTAGAAAATCAGTGGGTGTTGATATAAATCCTGTTGCTCAACTAATTACGGATGTTAAAACAAATCCAATCCGAGAAAACTTATTGATTTCAAAATATAAAATTATTTTAGCTGAGATTGAAAGTTTCAGACCTGAAGATTTCCAGCAGATTGAGAAACATGATCGAATTGATTATTGGTTTTATCCAAATGAAAAGTATAAAATTGCTTTTCTTTACCAAATAATTACTGAGTTGCAAACAACTAAAAAAGTCAAAAATTTCTTTTTAGTCGCTTTATCTAATATTCTAAAGAATTGTTCCAAATGGTTGCAATCTAGTACAAAGCCACAAGTTGACCCAGATAAAGTACCAACGGATGTTTTTAAAACTTTTAATAAACAAGTTAAATCTATGCTAAAAAAAAACCAATTGTTTTTTGAAGCATTAGAGGATTTAAAATTTACAAATATAGAATCAAAATTAGTACTTGAAGATGCTCGTAAAACATCAATAAAGTCAGCTACAATTAATGCAATAATTACATCTCCACCTTACGTTACTTCATATGAATATGCTGATTTACATCAATTAACAGGATATTGGTTCGATTATTTAAATAATTTACGTGAATTTAGAAAGAACTTTATTGGTACGTTTTATTCATATGGTGAAAGTCTAGACTCACACTCTGCAATTGCTCAACGGGCAATTAATGATTTAAAAGACAAAAATTTAAGAACAGCAAGGGAAGTAGCTAACTATTTTAGTGACATGCATGATGTTGCCAACGAAATGTACCGAATTTTAAAAGATGGTGGAAAATCGTTCGTCGTAATTGGTAATACTACTTTTAAAGATGTCAAGATACAATCCGCAGAAATTTTTGCAGAATTGTTAGACTTAAGTGGATTTGAAATTGAGGATGTTATAAAAAGGTCTATACCTCATAAATTAATACCAACTATAAGAGATAAAAAAACTGGTAAGTTTACTACTATCAATAATAAAAATAGTAAGCAGATTTATCCTGAGGAGTATATAATAATAGCAAAAAAGGAAAATGGGAATCATTAACATTGATGATAACGAAAAATCAGGTGAAGTAGCTTTCGAACCTTATGCACGCTTAATTAGTATTTTAGGTGATCAACTTATAAGTGATAAATGGGTTGGTTTGATTGAAATTGTAAAGAACTCTTATGATGCCGATGCAGAGGAAGTAAAGGTGAGGTTTCAAGATTTTAAAGTTGATTCTGATCCGATAACAGGTATTATAGAAATTGAAGATGATGGTGTAGGAATGGATTTGGATACAGTTCTTAATGTTTGGATGAAACCTGCAACACCCAACAAACTAAATAAAAAGAAGTCTCAAAATGAAAAGGTAAGGCGAACTGAGAAAGGAAGAATGATGCAAGGAGACAAAGGCGTTGGGCGATTTGCCGTTTATAAATTAGGTGATTATGTTGAAGTGTATACGAAAAAGAAAGATGAGCAAGAAATAAAATTAACACTCGATTTCACTTCTTATGCAGATGATAAATTTATAGAAAGTAATCATCAGGACAAGTTCTTAAACCAAATTTTAAATAAATGGGAACGAAATGAAGTTCCAACTAAAATTTTAAACAATAAAGAGCAAGGAACTTTAATAAGAATTTCTTCGCCTAGAAACAATTGGAAGCAACCTGATTTAAAGAAACTTTCAAATGCCTTTTTTAGGATGATGCCTCCTGAACTTCCAAATTTAAATATAAGCAAAGACTTTGATGTCATTCTGTTTTGGGAGGATAAGAAGTATGAAACTAAATTACTCTCATTTGATGAGATGTCAGAAATGGCTCCATTTTATTTTGAAGGTAGTATAGACGACAAAGGTTTTATTGATGCTACTTATACACACAATAAAAAAGTTGTGCCCATTAAGTTCGACTTATTTGATTTGGAAAATGCAACATTATTAAAGTATGATATCAAAAAGTTGAAGCTTTTTCGGGATATATTTTTGAATGAGGATAATAATTCATTTATAAGAAAACCCAAAATAGGATCTTTTATGTTCTTCTTTTATGGTTTTGATTTGAGAAATCCGTCTGAAAGCTTAACTCAGGTAGAAAAAAATTTTTTAAAAGAAACTTCAGTCTATCTATATAGAGATAACATAAGAGTCTATCCATATGGTGAGATTGGTGATGACTGGTTGCAGTTGAGTAAATTTAGATCCGAGGATAGAGCTGGTAATTACTTTAGCTATAATGATTTAATAGGATTTATATTTATTAGCCAAGATGAGAATCCAATTTTACGAGATGCTGCTGACAGAGAAGGTCTTATGAACACAGATGGAGCCAAAGATGAGTTCGTTGCAATTTTACAGGCTGCATTAAAAATAATGAAAGATGAAGTAGAAGAAGATAAACAAAAAACTAAATTAAAAAAGGAAGAGGCTGAAAAAAGTGCCGCAAAATCATATAGGGATGCATTTAATAAGTTGAAAAATTATATTCTCAAGCTGAATGACAAATCATTATTAGACAAGTCTAAAACTTTCTTTGAAACAACAAATGCTTATGTAAAAGATATTAAGGAAGAATTAACCATTACACAAGATTTAGCAGGTACAGGAATGGTAGTTGAAAAGGCTACTCACGATACAATGTCATTATTGGTTAGGTTGAAAGAGAATACCTCTGATTTCATAAGAAGGTTTAAAAAAAATCAAATTCAATCAAAAGAATTAGAGGAGTTTTTGAACAACTTAAAAGAAAATATCGATTTTCTTTATCAAGAACTTCAAGTCTTGCAACCTTTATTCAGGAGAGCCAGAAAAGTCACTAAAGATGTTAGCTTTAAAAATACGGCTGTACGCATATCAAAATACTTCAGGAAAGAATTGAAGGATAAAATTGATTTTAAGATTGTTTCTGGTGATGATGATTTAATTATTAAGACCAATACAGGTCTTATTTTACAAGTTATTTTAAATCTGATGGATAATTCTATTTATTGGCTTGATCAACAAAATGAAGATAAGAGAATAAATATAAAAATTGATAGTCTTGAAAAGACAGTGATATTTGCTGATTCAGGTATAGGTATCGAACGAGAAAGAAAAAATATTATATTCAAAGAATTTTATAGCTCAAAGGCTGATGGAAGAGGTTTGGGCCTCTATATAGTAAAGGAGCTGTTAGATAGAATTGATGCTGAAATTAGCTTAGTAACTGATAACAATGAAAAAATATTACCAGGGGCAAACTTTAAAATTTCATTTAAATCAGAATAAATATGGCGGGAGTAATATTGTATGCAGATGATCATATTTATTCTGATAATAGACCTGAAAATTTTCTTTATAATGAATTGAGAAAAGATCTTCCAGTACTTGGAATAGAAAATTTAAAATTCGTTGAAGAATCTACCAAGTCTATTGGAGCATTTAAGGCTGTAATTCTTGATTGGCAATTCGGTAATGATGAACCAGAAGAATCTTTTGAAGATATAGAAAAAGAGATAGGAATTCCAAATCCCATTACCCAAGGATCTGTCAAAGAGAATGAGACATTTACTTTTTTAAATGAGAATGATTTTTACTCACTCATTTATATTTTTTCCCAAGAACATGTTGAAAATAGTCCGCAAGGTGAGGCTTTAAAAGAAAAGTTTGGCGACAGAATTCGATTTAAAATTAAGGATGCTGATTTTACCTCTGCTAATATATCAATTATAAAAACTCAAATCCTTAAGGAAATTAATGACTGGGAAACTCAAAATCGAAACCTTTCCGCACCAATAAAATGGAGTGAAGCAATAAATATAGCTATTCAGAAAGTTTTTAAAGAGTTGTCAAGTGCTTCAGACAATTGGCTAAAGCATATTTACGCTTCTGCAGATGGAGATGGAGTTGATCCAGAGCTATTTGTTATTGAACTCATGCAACTACTATTAGCAGAAAATTTACTTCAAGACCGACAATTAATAAAGACAATTAGAGATGAAGGTAATAGTGAGACAGATTATGAACTGGCTGATAAAAGTGATTATGATAAATCAATAAGTAGGTTGTTTAGTATTTTGAGTTATTCTAATCTGACATCTGATGCGCCTCTAATGACAGGAGATGTATGTGTAATTGATCAAGAAACATTTGGAATTATAATCACACCAGAATGTGATATTAGAATAATAAAAAATAAACCAAATTATGAATTTGAATTACTTACTTTTAAGAAAGGGGCGTTTCAAAATAGGGTAAGAAGCTTTTTTAGTAAAAGTGAACCGACTTACGAAGATTTAGAATCAAATAAGCAAGATACTCTTAGGAAATATTTTAATCAAAACGAGCCAAGGTTACACTTTTTACCCTGTTTACCCATAACTGATGGTTTTAACACTACAATGGTTATCGATTTTAGATTATCAGCTAAAAGAATTACAAGCTCAACAGTAAACAAATTAGAGAGACCGTTTAAAATTAATTCTCCTTTTATTCAACAAGTAAGACAAAGATATCTTTCATATATTGGAAGAGTTGGTGTACCTGCTTTACCAAACAATGTCAAAGATTGGAATTTAAAATAAGTCCATAATATTTATAGTATTAAACAACTTAAACTTATCAATTTATGTCCTATAATTTACATTATGTAAAATAAGAAATATCGTCATCCACACCTCCATAACCACATCACCATACCTTATAAATTCTATTAACGAGTTCTACTCCGTATAAAACGGATCTACAGCACGTATAATCTCTCGTAGTTGTTGGTCCTTTAATTTATAGAGATTTGCTAATGGCCATTTGTTGGCGTCATAGCCAGGAATCCGAGATTTATTTTCGTTTAGCCAATTCTCATAGACATCGAGAATCATTTTATTGGATTGTCCTGTTGGTGTTTGACCAATACCGAAGAGCATATTGGCGATTTCGAGTTTTGGAGAATCGCTAAAGGCAATTTGTGATAATCGGCCTCGGTATTCAATTATGGCAGATCCTAAAGCTCTGTACTCGCTTCCTAAGACCACACGGTCTATGGAATGACGGCCTTCATGGGCAAACATGGTCGCATTGTCGCGTAAGGCTTCGTAGGCTTCTATAAATTTTAGCTGTAGCGTTTTGTCGGTATAGCCTTTGGCTTTAAGGTTTTGTAAAAGTTCGTCTAAAGCGTCTAATTCCAATTTTTGGGATAAGGCGGCGCGTACTGTTTTGATGTCCGTGTTTTGGTCAGATTGAAATAGATTCGCTTGTATGTCGTCTTCAATCTTTTGGCGTCTTACCGAGTCCGTGACTTTTTCCCAGGCATTAATCGCCAAAAATTTGAACATGGTTTTAATCCGCAGAAAACCGCCAGATAAGGCATAACCGCCGGCACCTCTATCTTCCCAAAACCAGCTGGGAAAGCCGTTGGAGACCATCATATCTAATTCCGTAAAGGTAAAATCTGCTTTGTGGCCGTATTGTTCTATGGTTCTAAGACGTTCATTAACGATGTGCCCAAAGACCAAGCCTGTATTTCGTGAAGCGCTACTACTGGAAATTATAAATACGGTACCAAATTGCTCGCGTATCAAATCCTGGAAGTTCGCGCCACTAAAAGTCTCATCAGTTTTAGAAAGGATTGCATATAAGTCCCGATTCAAGTTACCAATGGCTTCAATGTAAGCTCCGGAATCAGAGTCTCCCAGGGCCGATTTGCGGTAGAATTCGTTCGTGATTTGGCGTATCTTCTCTTTATAATCGGCATAGTCAATAAGCGATGTAACGGCTTCACTCTTAATGTCCCATTTTTGGGCCAATAGTTTCGCGTAATCGTAAAATCGGGATGCGCCTAATGCTTTGATTAGTTGTGTTTTTTCCGAGGTGTCAAGCTCTTTCGTTGCCCATTTGGATAACAGGGCTTCTAATTGTTGTGCCGCAGGTTTTAGATAGTCATAAGCACTCTCGGTATCTGCAAATCGGTAATAGCCCAACCACGCTCCTAAAGCTTTTGTTGCATCGTTTTGCACTAAAGCAATGCCCAATAACACGTCTGAGGCATTGGTATTGGTTGGGTTCTCTTGTAAAACGGTTTCCACTAAGACCAAAGCCTCGTTGAGTTTTGAAGTCAAGATGGATTGCCCTTGTTCCAACTGATGCACGGCGTCTTTCAAAATGACTTTGGCTGTTCGATAACGTGCATAATTTCGGTCGGCATCCGATTCTGCTACGGCCAGCGCTTTTTTTCCAGCCTCAACAGCTTCAGAATAATGCCCCTGCTCCTCTTCAATTCGTAAGAATTTCAACCAGGTTTCGGATCTGTAATCGCCAAGACTATCGGCTTTCATCAAATAAGCTTTGGCATTTTCCGGAGATTGATGGAATTTCCAACTAATGACACCAATTTCACGCAAGGCTTCGCAACGGTCTTTGACTGTAGCACTTTCATTATCTGCAACTTTCTGAAATAAGTCTGTCGCTTCTTTAAGTTGAAGCGATCCATGCGCCTGATAAGCGGCTTGTAAATTGGGATCTTCATGTTGCGCTTGTGATGTACAAGCCATACTAAAGAAAAGACCTATGGTAATGACAACCGATTTAATTCGCATATATGACATAGAAACTCATGATTCAATTTCAAATATAACTAAATATTTAGTTTAAACTAATCTATTAGTTAATCTTTCTTCGAATTGATAAAATAAACGCCTAGTAATAATAAGACTGCGGCTATAATCGTCTGTATGGTAATCAGTTCGCCTAGAAAATACCAGCCCAACAACAGCGCAATTACAGGATTCACGTAGCCAGAGGTCGCAACTTTTTCCGTAGAAACCACCTTTAATAAGTAGTTGAATGAGGTGAATGCGGCAATACTTCCGAAGAGAATCAAGCCCAGCATCGCCAACTGTGTTTGGTCTGTCCATTGCGTCGGCATGCTCCAGGTTTCATTGAATAAAAAACTTGCCACACAAAGCATGAGTCCTGCAATCAGCATTTGATAGCCTGTAGAAATAAAAAAATTCTTCGGTAATTCGGCCTGCGCCACAAAAACAGAACCGATACTCCAACTGAGCACACAGGTGAATATGAGTAGGATGCCAATAGCACTCCCCTCTTCCAAGTTTAAACTATCCTGACTTACCAAAACATACATCCCAACAACACCCAAGACGATGCCGATAATGGACTTCAGTTTAATGGGTTTCTTATGGTACACACGCATTAGGATGAGTATGATTAAGGGATTGATGGACGCTTCGAGCGCCGCAAAACCACTATCCACAAATTTTAAGGCCCAAACAAAGACACCGTTTCCGTAGGCGAGGAAGAGAAATCCGGCGATACTGCAATTCCGAAGTTGTTTCCAAGATAATTTGAGTGACTTTCCTAAAGCTAGCGCCAAAACCAAGATGAATACACCTGCCACCGTGAATCTTAAGGATGCCAGAAATAGCGGCGGTAATTCTGAAACCGCGAGTTTATTCAGCAAATAGGTGGATCCCCAAAAGACATAAATGGAGAAAAAGGCCAGGATGATAAGTAGTTTGGATGACTTCACTCCATTAATTTCTGAGTAAAGGTATTTTAATCTATCGGATAAAGCGTGACTTGCCGGATTGATTTTGTTAATACAGAATATCAATTCAGTCAATGGCATCTACTAATGTGCTTCATAACATAAATCTTTTATGCAATCCTTTACAAACGGCAATCTGAGTGCCTAATTTTTGCATATTGAGCTCCCAAACAACCTCTTATGTCTCAAAGCGATCTTATTATAGATTGGGCAAACATGCCCGTTTATAACACCGTAATGGCCGTTGCAACAGGTGCCGCGCTCTGCTCTATGGCAAAAGTAGCGCAACACTTATGCTTTAAAACCAAGTTAAATCCCCAAGGGTGGTCACTCAATTTTGCAGTATTAGGAATGATTTTGTTTCTCACTGGTTTGCATATGACGGTCACTTGGCCATTAGCTAAATACTATCCCTTTGATAATATCGTTTTTGGTGAGCCCTCATTGGTGTTGGGAACTTTACTTTTGGGTATCGCGTTCTATATGTGGAAGAATAGAGAAAGTATAAAAACAGCACAATCACCGATGATGAGCGTTGCTCAGGACTTGAGACATTTTAAGTATATTTTATACGGAATGGGTCTTGCCCTTATAGGTGTTGCCATTGCGGGTGTACGTTATAAATTATTCGCCGCACCACCGGAAGAACCGATAGCTGGAGAATTTGCTGAATATCCTATTGTTGAGGCTTTATTTATTTCGGGTTTATGGGCTTTTACGGGTATTGCGGCTATTCTCTGTCCTTTTGTTTTTGAACGCTTTGCCAATGGCAAGCGTGGGCAAACGCCCCTGGTGAAAGTCACGTATAAGCTGATCTATACTTTGGGTGTCATTTTCCTTCTGTTTGGTGCCATGAATTACTTTACACATATTGGCTTGATTGTGAATACCATGCCTAACCAATAAGCGTCGTTCATCGAAACAATTGAACATATAACACCTTCATATCGAAAATATTAACCACTCAACTGTTTATCGGACCTCTCCAAATTCGTCAAGTTTATCTTGCATACTGTTACCGCCCTCAAACCTATTAAAACCTACTATTATGGATGAGAATTTAGCATTATTCAATCAGATTAACAGCCTATCTTATTGGTTGTTAAAAGAGAGTAACTACAAAAGCTCCGTTACTCTAGACGCTACGGACGACAGTTACTTTATTTCAATTAAAGATGGCTTGGAGTCTATTTACAAGCATCATATTGAAAACTTCAGTAAAAAAGACGATCGTTTACTCAATTTTGAATTGGCCTCGATTGCCAATCACCTATTGCATTTAAAACGCACGATTAGAGAAAAAGAACGCTTGGCGGGATAATTGTCTTAGATTTAAGTCATTCCGAAGGCGTTGTACTACGAGGAATCTTACTCTATTCATCTTAATTGTGGTGTGATGTCTCACTGCGTTCGACATGACAATCGGTTTGAAAGCTGTGCAACAAAAAAAGCAACGCTTTTGCGTTGCTTCTTAATTTAGTCTTTATCCGATTTTACTTTAGCAATCGGTTGAATCGTGGGTTTCCATTTTTTATAGACCTCCATCTGTGGCTGTGTGAGGATATTCCACATTTCCATAGTTTCTGCCTTTCTGAGTTCGGCAATAAGATCTAGTTTTTCTTTTCCGGTGTAATTCTGATGGATTTTCTCCTCTCGAATCAAGAATTCTTCTACTTTCTTTTGAAATAAGGTGACTTGGCGTCCGTCCATGCCTAAATGCTTATTATACGCTGTGGTGACATCGTAAGCCACTTCTTCTAAAGCTTCGTTATTAAATTGAAGCATAGGGTCTTGTGCATTGGCATTGAAGGTAAATAATACGATACATAATATTATAAGTGTTCTCATGATTTTTTATTTTCAAGATAAGGCCTTATAACTGTTTTGCTTGACTGTATTCTATTTTGCTTTTGCTCTAAAACATGTCTAGCTCACGAAATACATTTTCATGTTTCCATGATTCTTTACCGCCAGCTCGCCCCGGTATTCGCAATGAAAATCTGATTTCACCACATTATAGGTCGCTTCTGATATATTGATGTGCCCTGCTTCAGAATTACTTTCCATACGTGAAGCGATATTTACCGTATCACCCCAAATGTCATAAGCGAATTTCTTGGTGCCAACCACACCAGCAACGACGGGGCCTGTATTAATCCCAATCCGTATATCAAAAGTTGCCGAGGTATGCGTATCGGTTTTGGCTTGGGTAACAAAATCATTCATTTCCTTGGCCGCCAAAACCATTTCCTTGGCTTGGTCGACATTGTCAAAACTCAAACCACCAACAGCCATGTAGGCATCACCAATGGTTTTGATCTTTTCCAAACCGTATTTGTCCATAATATTATCGAACTTGGTAAAGTAGTGGTCTATCGTTTGTACCACTTCCTCTGGCGATAGATGCTCAGAGTAACTCGTAAACCCTTTAAAGTCGGAAAACAACACTGTGACGGAAGGATACTTCTTCGCTTCTACCCGACCCTTGTCTTTTAGTTCTTGGGCGGTATCTTCTGGTAAAATATTTAACAATAAATGATCTGAACGTTCTTTTTCCTTAGCAATGATTTTATTGGTTTTTTGTACGAATTTGTTGCGCCTAAATAATCCATAAGCCAGCAAACCGATTAAGAATAAGACACCTGCAATAGCGAAGAGTATGATGCGTTGGGTTTTGCGTTTTTGTTCAGAAAGTTCTTTTTCCGTTAAAGCTTGCTGAGTCATTGCATTACCTATTTTTTGCACTTCATCTATATTTCTAATACTATCTCTATATTCTATATAATCCTCAAAATAGTTCAGTGAAGACTTGTAATCCCCACCACTCTTACTTAATTCAGAAAGCTTTAAATTGGCATCTCTTATTTGTTCTTTTAAACCATAATCCTTAGCAAGTTCTAAACTTCTGTTGGCGTATTTAAAGGCCAATTCATAGTTGCCTTTGTCTGCATATATATCGGCTAAATATGTTAGATACACAGATATAGGGTAATAATCCTTTAGCTCTTCTAAAATAAGAATAGCTTCATTGATGTTATCTTCTGCTAAGTCGTTCTTGTTTTGTTCTGCATAGACTATACCTATATTTCCCAAATTATAGGCTGTTCCTAGTGTATAATCTTTTTTCTTAAAAATGATGCTCGATTCTTCAAAATATTCTAGTGCTTTATCATACTGTTTGGTATTTAAAGACCAATCACCGGCATTTAACAGAGCTGATGCTAAGTTGGTTGAATCAGAAACCTTTCTTAAGGTTTCTATACCATCTCTATAATATAATTCAGCAAACTGATTATTTTCCATAACTGAGTATGTATCTGCTATGGAAATCTGAATTATCCCAACAACTCTATCATCTTTTATTTTTTTTGCATATTTAAGGCCATTGAGAAAAGCATCAACCGCCTTTAAATTATCTCCCTTATAAAGATAGGCGTTGCCTTTAGCTAAATAACCCATTTCATATGCTAAAGTTGAAGAATCGTTAGGAATTATATTAGGCGCTTTATTTAGAATCCTCTCTGCATAATATAGTATAGAATCTTGATTTGTTTCTGATTCTATTATTTTATTTAATATTCTAAATTCAGTTGTTTCATATTTACCTGACTTATAAATATCCTTTAGACTGTCAGCCTTTTTCTGGTTTTGAGAAATTAAGCTAAAAACATCTAAAATTAATATAATTATTGTTAGATAAAATGTCTTATCAACTATTAAAAATTTATCTAGACCCATCGATTTTTAATTTCAATCTAGGATCAATAGTAAAACTCCTCGTATCAAAAGGCATATTAGCAACAGCATGCCACGCATTTTCAGTATAATTGCTCATATACTGTACTTGTGGTCCAGAAAATACAATTGGGCCTCTTGTGGAATTACCTGCAATACCTTCGATGATAAACGGTGCATTGGCCACTTCGGTCCATACGCCATTATTAGACCTACAGACTCTATTGCCAGCATAAATAACTGTGCCATTGGTATTACTACCACTAATACCTTCAATATCAAATGGTGCGTTTGTTGCTGAAATCCATTGGTTGTTACTGTAGTTAGGCATATAAGCCACTTGGTTGCCAGCATAAGCCAATACACCATCTGAGTTTCTTCCGGTAATACCTTCAATACTAAATGGAGCATTGGCAAGTGGCGTCCATACATTATTAGCATTACTGTTCATGTAAGCAACTTGATTGCCTGAGTAGATTATAGCACCTCTTGAATTTTCTCCTGAAATTCCTTCAATAGTAAACGGTGCATTGCTGAGCATATGCCATTGCCCACTACTATAATCATCCATATACGCTACCTGGTTGCCACTATAGGCTATAACTCCAGTTGTATTATAGCCAGCAATCCCTTCAATTTCAAAAGGCGCATTGGGTACAATATGCCATATATTATTTTGATAGCTATCCATATACGCCACTTGGTTGCCTAAATAGACAATTGGACCATTTTCATTACTGCCCGAAATACCTTCATAGCCTGCCATACCAATCATGATGCTATACTCTTCTTCATCGTTGTTGTTAACTGAATTGTCGTTACGTACTTTAGCGACATACACGTTGTGGCCATTACCACGTTTAATTTCTTTCATAATGGATTTACCATCTTCGTGCTTTACATTCTGAAAAAACACAGGTGTCTGACCGTTTTTGGCTACGGCAGTCCATGTCAGTTTCTGGTTTTTCTGTACCTCAGAGGTGTAGTTTTCAGGATGTCCTGGGTCTTCTACAGGACCACCTAAGCCTTGGGAAAAGACGACCATAAGTTTTTTGTTCGCTTCCGTAATGTTCTCCGTATCTACGGTCACTGTAATGTTAATTGGGTCTGGTTGATTACTCATAATTTAAATATTTAATTGGTTAATAGACATAGTTTGTTGCGGGTAAATAGGCCACAACAGGCATTTGTAGTTATTTAAATACAGCTATTCCAATTACCAAAAGGGCTTTGGTTGAATCATGAAGAAAATGGGGAATAATTGATTAAAAATAGGTCATAAAAGGGTAATAACCTAATAAACAATTATTTAGTCTTATACCATTAGTAGATACCTTGTCTTATATGTTACACTAATTTTAAAAATAAGTTGAAAAAGAATTGCTATTCGGACTTAAACCCACATCAGTTAACACCATAATTTTCTTATTTTACACCCTTTAAATTTTCCTTTATTTTGAAAGTCTGTATCGCCGAAAAACCCAGTGTTGCTCGAGAAATTGCCTCCGTTCTTGGTGCCAATACCAAGCGCGATGGTTACTTTGAAGGCAACGGTTATGCCGTCACCTATACCTTTGGGCATTTATGCACCTTGAAGGAACCTGCAGACTATAAACCCTACTGGAAAAGTTGGGATTTAAATAATCTCCCGATGCTTCCTGATAAATTTGAAGTCAAGGTTTCAGACAATGATGGGATTAAAAAGCAATTCAACATTGTAAAGTCGTTGTTTCAAAAAGCTTCAGAAATCATCAACTGCGGGGATGCTGGGCAGGAAGGGGAATTGATACAGCGCTGGGTGATGAACGAAGCGGGTTATTCCGGAACGGTAAAACGCCTTTGGATTTCGAGTTTAACGACCGAAGCGATTCAAGATGGATTTAAAAACTTAATGCCCTCTGAAGATTTTGATAATTTGTATTACGCAGGCTTCTCTCGCGCTATCGGGGACTGGTTATTGGGCATTAATGCTACACGGTTGTACACCGTAAAACACGGCGGTTACAAGCAAGTTCTATCGGTTGGGCGTGTACAGACACCAACTTTGGCGATGCTAGTGAATCGTTTTAAGGAGATTGAAAACTTTAAGCCTCAACCTTATTGGGAACTACAAACGCTATATCGAGATACCCTTTTTCATTATGAAGATGGCCGTTTTTTAAAGATGGAAGATGGCGAAGTGCTGGCCAATAAAGTGAAAGCCGACGATTTTGAAGTTACGTCCATTACCAAAAAGAAAGGCACAGAATACCCTCCGAAACTGTTCGATTTAACCGGATTACAGGTGTATTGCAATACAAAATTTGGGATGTCGGCGGATGAAACCTTAAAGACAGCACAAAAACTGTACGAAATGAAAGTGGTGACCTATCCTAGGGTTGACACCACCTTTCTTCCCAATGATATTTATCCGAAATCAGCGGGCATTCTTCGTAAGTTGACCAAGTATTCAAAATTTACGGAATCGCTTCTCGGTCAGAAATTGAAGAAATCTGCCAAAGTCTTTAATGATAAAAAAGTAACGGACCATCATGCCCTTATTCCCACCGGAATAGAAATTCCATTACAACCTCGGGAACAGCAGGTTTACGATATTATTACGAGACGTTTCATTGCCGTCTTTTATCCTGATTGTAAGGTCTCCAACACTACGGTCATCGGGCAAGCATCTGAAGTCAAATTCAAAACGACTGGTAAGGAAATTGTGGAGCCTGGATGGCGTGTCTTGTTTAAGAGCAAATCGAATAAAGACCAACTCTTACCCAAATTTGAAAAAGGCGAAAAAGGCCCACACGAACCATCCTTTTTAGAAAAACAAACTAAACCACCAAACCAGTTTACCGAAGCTTCCCTCCTACGCGCCATGGAAACGGCAGGAAAGCAGGTGGATGACGATGAAATGCGAGAACTGATGAAAGAAAATGGTATCGGCCGTCCTTCGACACGTGCAAATATCATTGAAACCTTATTCCGGCGTAAATACATTAAACGAAACAAAAAGCAGATTCTACCGACTGTCACGGGTATTCAGTTGATAGACACCATACAAAATGACTTATTGAAATCTGCGGAATTAACAGGTCAGTGGGAGAAGCAACTCAAGGATATTGAAAAAGGGGAATTTTCGGCGAGTCAATTCATAAAAGGCATGAAACGCATGGTTGATGCTTTGGTCTACGAAGTACGAACCGAAAAAGTCGTGAACCGAATTTCCGCTGTTAATAATAAACCCAATTCAAAATCGAAGTCAAATAATAACTCGAAATCGAATAAAGGGTTGGTTGGTAGTACATGCCCAAAATGCCAATCGGGTCAGTTGGTAAAAGGGAAATCGGCCTACGGTTGTTCGCTCTATGGAAAAACGTGTGACTTCCTGTTGCCCTTCAAATTTGAAAATAAATCGATTTCTGAAAATCAATTCAAACGTTTATTAGATAAAGGCTCTACGGTAAATCTTAAAGGCTTCAAAATCGATGGAAAAACCCAAGAAGGGTTGTTGCGCTTTGATGAGAACTTCAAACTAAAATTTGAACCAAAAACAAAGGTCGCCAAGACTTCTGAAGCGCCTTCAAACTTATGTCCAAAATGTAATAAAGGTCAGGTTATTAAAGGAAAAACGGCTTATGGCTGTTCGGACTACAAAGTGGGTTGTGACTTTCGGTTTTCGTATGATGTGCTTCGGGAGAAAGCCAATGGACGCGAACTGACCAAAGCATTAGTGTTCCAAATACTTCGAAACGCAGACAACTTGCAACCCTAATTTTAACATTATTCAAGGTAGGGGTTTTTACATCAAGACTGTTATATCTATAGTATAACCCCTAAAACCCTCAATTATGAAAGCGTCTTTTTTTAAACCTATGCTTGTGTTTTTTAGTCTTTGCTTGCTATCTACCACCTGTTCTGAAGATGATGATGACGGTAGCCCAAATGACAATGCTATGCTCATTGCGCAAGTCACAGCTGATGTTCAATCCGGAACTTGGCGCGTCACAAGTTATATCGATTCTGGAGTCGATGAAACCAATGATTTTAATGGTTATGACTTTACATTCAGCGCCAATGGCACTTTAACCGCAACGAACGGTACAACCACAAAGTCTGGAACATGGTCAGTAACTGACAGCAGTAATTCTAGTGATGACAGCAATGACGACAATGATGTGGATTTTAATATTGCATTTAGCGTCCCAGAATCTGATGATTTTGATGACCTAAATGATGATTGGGATCTTATTGCCAATAGTTCTACTCAGATACAGCTTCGCGACGTCAGTGGTGGCGATGGAAGTGTTGACACATTGACGTTTGCCAAGAATTAACATCAGGTTTCAGATATTTAGTTTAGTTGCCTTTAGTGGCTGAAGCCTGAAAATAGAACATCCAGTAAGTCACTTACTGGATGTTTTAGTATCATATAGAGTCAGTCAATTTTCTCCCAAAGATGATCAATTGTAAGCCTAAAACTACCGAGGTGTTCAAATTCACAGGTGTCGGGTGTAATTATAGACAGGAAAGGTTCTTGTTTTGTATTATTATACAGATGATAAATCTCGCCGACTAAAGGCGTAAAACTAAATTTTGCTGAATTCACCAATTCGTTATAGGCCATCACTTCTAATATGGCATCATATTCTGCTTTAATGGCTTCAAAGCGCGCTTTTAAATGCTTATTAGCCTTGTAGACCTGTGTTTTCTTCCATGTAGAGTTATTGGGTAACGTAATTTGAGGTGCACCAACACTCGTAGCGAAGGGTAAAAAGGCCGCATTATATTGGCCTTTTTCCTCATCATAAACGACTAAATCTGGTTTCTTTTCTTTTTTCATATTGTGATTGTAGATCTTTTAGTAGTCCGTGGGATGCTCTTGTTATGACATTATAAGATAATTGACCAATCCAAAAAGTGCACTAATACCTATCCAAATTATCATATTTATTTTAAATCGATATAACGCGATAAGCGATACTATAATCCAACCAAATGTAATATAATCAAGGGTGGCAAATGATATTTCCGCTGGGAAGAGTACGGCCTTTCCTAAGTAAATCGTAAGGTTGAGAATTACACCAACAACTGCTGCGGTAACCAACGATAAGATTTCTTTAACCCATTTGTTTTCTTGCGTCCTTTCAATGATGGGGCCTCCAACAAGAATGAACAGAAAACAGGGAAGAAAGGTATAGAATGTCGTCGTTATTAGTCCAAGCGCCCCCATGGCTAATGAACCACCAAAATGATTATGACCTGCCATAAAACCTACAAATACCAAAACCATAACTAAAGGCCCTGGTGTTGTCTCGCCCAATGCAAGTCCGTCAATCATTTGTAATTCTGTCAGCCAACCAAATTGTTCAACACTGACCTGCGCCACATATGGTAGCACTGCGTAAGCCCCGCCAAATGTAACGAAGGCGGCTTTGGTAAAAAAAACGGATAGGTCTTTCCAAAATTCGAAATCACTGGTTAGAAAGTAAAAACCAACAAGAGGCATTGACCAGAGCAACGCACTAGTCCCTATTTGTTTCCAAAATCGTGATGGCTTAAAACCACTATGCGGTGATACAGTGTGCTTATTGATGTAAAATCCCTTCTCATCATCGTTTTCATTTGCGCTTTTGCTGCTGTTAGATTTGAAAAATACTGGAAAAACCTGTCTACAAAAACTTGCCAAAATAATAGCTCCAATGATAATCAAGGGGAACGATATATTGAAAAAGAATATACAAATAAACGCAGCCAGTGCAACAAATGCGTGAAACGGTGTAATCAATGATTTTTTACCGATTTTGATAAGAGCAAGAATAACAATGGCAATGACAGCGGGCTTGAGGCCAGTAAATAAGGCAAAAACCCAAGGCATGTTACCGAAAGACACATATATGGCGCTTAGACCAAGAAGAATGAACATGGAAGGAAGCACAAATAAAATTCCTGCGGTGAGGCCGCCCAGAGTGCCGTGAAGCATCCAACCGATATAGGTCGCCAATTGTTGCGCTTCCGGACCGGGTAAAATCATGGAATAATTTAAAGCGTGTAAAAATTTACTGTCACTGACCCACTTCTTCTTTTCAACCACATACTCGTGCATTATCGCAATCTGCCCAGCAGGACCTCCAAAACTGATAAACCCCAGTTTGGTCCAGAATCTAAGTGCTTCTTTAAATGATGGTTTTTGCATACGGAATTACGCTAGTTTTTTGCTTTGATTTGGCGTTTGTCCAACTTGTAATTTAATTCAGACGTACTCAGAGGACAAGTTTTCAATACTCAAGCCATCTTCAAGTTGTGCAATGACACCTTGTGCAGCTCTTTCTCCTGAAATCATCGCAGCGTTTAAAGAGCCGTTTAATAAATAATCACCAGCCAATACAATGGTGGGTTTTAAAAGGGTTTCCGTTGGCGACATATCACAGTGAAGATGATCCATATCTGGTAATGCTTTAGAAATATCATAGGTCTTTAAATGTCTCATAATTTCGATCCCACATCTAAATTGTAGTTCCTCAATAACAATGTCTAGCAACTGATCTTCGGAATAATTATGAGTTTTAACCACGGTAACAGATAATAATTCGTAACTACCTTTTGATGAGGCGCTTAGACTATTATGAAAAAAGATATTATTGATTAAGGCATCCTTATCTGAAATGAGGCCAATTAGAGGTTTTTTTATAGATCTTGAAGCGACTTCAAAATAAAGATTTTGACAAGATTTCCACGAAACCTCTTGATTGTTTAAATTGGAAATTAGTTTGCTGGTATTAGCAGTAACTATGGTAAAGTGTGTTGCAGCTTCTGATCCGTCTTTGAAAATGACGCGATCATCTTCTACTGCTTCGACTTCAGTATTAAATTTGAATTCCGTGGTCTTTAATTGTGACTTTAATTGTGAGGGAATGGCGCCTATACCCTCTTTTGGCAGGGTGGCTAAACCTTCACCGAACATTTTATAAACAAACTCAAACATTCGGCTTGACGTTCTTAAATCGGGCTCCAAAAAAATTCCAGAGAAAAAAGGTCTGAAAAAATGATTGATCATCTCATTGGAAAATCCTTTGTTTTCGAGATATGCCAGCGTTGTGGTTGTTTCGCTTTTAAAAATAGCATCTATAGATTTTCGCTTTAACGAGAGATTCAACTTCAGAATTTTAAGTTTATCAGACAGCGATCCTACCGAAGATGTCAATGTTGGTAACAACAGAGAGAGATGACGTAATGGGTCACCAATGGTCGTTGACGTGCCATTTTTAAATATGGTGGCTCCCGGTAAGAACTCTTGTAAATTTAGCGCTTCAAAATCAAGATGCTCCATGGCCTTAGGATAGGCGCTGAGCAACACCTGAAAGCCGTGGTCTAATTGATAGCCCTCCACAATATCGGTCTTAACCCGACCGCCAACCCGATCCGTAGCTTCAATAACTATGGGACGGTAGCCTTTAGCTTCCAAAGTCTTGGCGGCCAAAAGGCCACTTATGCCTGCACCAATGATGTGTATCTTGTAGCCTTCCCGATTCATTAGTGACTATTTAGGATTCAATGCCATCTCAATACGTTTCAAAATATCTTGATAATGGTAACGCGTTTCAGTATTGACTCCAGCTCTAGACGCACTTTGCAATGTACTGGCTAAGGTTGTTAATTCGCCACGGACTAAAGCCCTCACATCAGATTGGTTGACATTATAAGCTGTTCTTGAAAAACGGCTATTCATGTTTTCTGTCATTAAATAAGCCATTCGATCTATATAAGCACGTTGCAGATTTCGTCTGTAAACGGATACGTTTGAACGCGATTGCGATTCGGACCAAATACCGCGTCTTACATCGCGCAACATTTGCAATGGAGAATAATTATCAGAATCTAATGCGTGATGATCAATAAGCCTGCCCAAACGTCCAAAATCCAAAAGACTGTTGAGGTGTCTCGCTTGGAGCCCTCTTAAACGGTCGGTATATCCGGCGTGATTCACATTCTTTAAAATAGAAGTGTCTATCAACCACGTTGGTGTTGTAAACGCATTGTCTTGTAACCAATTCATCGCCGCTTTTTGCTGGTCTTTTGGAACAGCGGTATAAACAGTCCCTTCCTGAGACGGGTTTTTGGTGTCTTCGTAAACGCCACCGACATGCGTAACTACATGACCAACATAACGGCTCCAGACGCCGAGCAACTCGCCGTATAATTCATTGAGATCATCATAATTATTGGTGACATCACTGGTCCAATTTGGGAGATTAGCAGCTACATATTTAAGATTTTTTAAGCCGTAAGTACTTGCTTTTATACTATTGTTACCAATATCCTCTGTTTGTGAACGCGGGTCAAAACGACTGCCCTGGCTTCCAAATTTGTAAATTGGATCACCTCCTTTTTCAGACACCCATTGGTCCAAAGTTTTACGCTCTGCCTCTGCAGAGTTAGCTTCGTGAATATAGCGGTAACCGTAATTGATCGCGTAATCATCATAAGGCCCTAATTGTCTTACAAACCTGATGTTTTCATCACCTGGCTGTGCAATGTAGTTGTATCTCGCATAATCCATAATAGTTGATGCAATACCATATTTTTGCGTAAAATCACCATCACGATAATTCTCTACATCATAGGCGTAACTGGCCGCCATATTATGTGGTAAACCTAAGGTATGACCAACTTCATGGGCAATCACCATCTTCATCATCTCTCCTATTTCTTCGTCTGGGGTGTTAAGCGTTCTGGCAGACGGATTGGCGGCCCCGGTTTCCAATAAATAACGGTTTCTGTAGGAACGCAAATGGTTATGATACCATATAATATCACTTTCTATAATCTCACCGGTTCTTGGGTCAGATACACTTGGCCCAGTAGCATTTCGGGTGGTACTCGCCACGTAACGCACAACAGAATAACGGATGTCTTCTGGACTAAAATCAGGATCTTCGGCCTTTGTCGGTGGGTCTTTAGCGATGATTGCGTTTTTAAATCCGGCAGCTTCAAAGGCCTTTTGCCAAAGCTCAATTCCTTCTTTCATATATGATCGGAACTTCATTGGCGTCGCAGGATCTAAGTAATACACAATCGGTTTTATTGGCTCCACCAATACCCCACGTTTGTAGGCCTCAATATCTTTAGGAACTAATCGCCAACGACGGATATAGGTTTTTCTATCTGCCTTTAATTCATCGCTACCGTAATCGTATTTACTTAAGGTAAACCAACCGACTCTTGGGTCGAAATAGCGTGGTTGCATCTTATCTTTTGGCAACAGAATCATGGACTGATTCATTTGAATGCTTATTGTTCCATCGCCCGTATTTACTGGAGGTTCATTGGCATTAAAGGTGAAATCTTGAATCACTTCTATGTTCTCTGGAAAGCTCTTCATACTATTAATAAAGCTTCGTGAGGCATCTAAATTCCGTACTTTATATTGCGTTCTTGCTCTTGAAGACAAACCACTCAAGGCTTTTACGTCTGAATTGTAAAATTTCGTGACATCTACAACGATATTGCTTGAGTCTTTAGAAAACGCTTTTATATCGAAAGCATAGAGCGTAGGTTCATAATTGTTGGCTTGCACTGAAATATTTATCGGTAAACTATCTTCAGCGACGGCACTATAGGATTTTTCCTTGATTAAAATCTTATCCTGAAAGCGTTGCCATTGCACCAACCGCGTATTGGTTTTAGAGCCAGCATTGACGTAGCCACCACCCAAATTGGATGGTAATTTAGCAAATCGACTCACCAAAAGCATGTCTGTATCTAAATAGTCTTTAGGAATTTCATAGAAATAGTTGTCCCCTACTTTATGGACATGAAACAGACCTTCATCCGTTACGGCATCTTTAGTAATTACTTTATCATAAGGCTTTATTTTACCTTTTGATTTTGAGGCCGGCGCTTTGGCGCTAGTGGCTGTTGACGCTGATTGGGGCTTTTTAGCTTGGGCTTTAGTTGTACTGCAACTAAAGACTAATGACAGACCTAAAATGAGAAGGGGAATTTGGCGTAAATGCATTATAATGAACTATGGTTTTTGGTTAATCGATGCTAAAGATAATTAATACAATTATGAATGACGCCCATATCTTAAAAGCTGTTAAAATGATATGGTTAATCCTATTTTCTAACCTACTTTTGCAAAAATTTAAAGCCCCTTAATATGAAGGCATTTTTTAGACTTATCGCATTGCTCGAAGGTGTGTCTTACATTCTCTTGCTATTTGTAGCAACACCTATAAAATATTTGAATGGTGACCCACAGTACGTGAAACTTTTGGGCATGCCACATGGTATTTTGTTTATGGCCTATATTGTTTTAGCCATTTGGCTCAAACCTAAATACAAATGGAATCAACGTACCTTCATAACCGTACTGATCGCTTCTATCATCCCATTCGGGACGTTTTACGTAGATAAGAAATTCCTAAAGGCTTAAGATGCAAACACTAGACTGTTTATTTTACGACATGTTCCTGGATTGGGGTGTTTCCGAAAGTACTGCAACATATCTCAATATGTTGACACTGTTGGTTATCTCTTTGGTAGCCGTTTTTCTTATAGATGCTTTAATTCGAAGGGTTTTAAGACAGGTGTCGGCCAACATTGCCAATCGGACCAAATCGAGTTTTGATGACATTCTAATCGCCAATAAATTGCCTAGGAATGTAGCGCATATTATACCAGTCCTTCTCTTTTCGCAACTGATCCCTATAATTTTTAGGGATTTTGAAAGAGCGTCAACTATCATGAAAACGACGCTCACCATATTCGGAATAATGCTTACGCTTTGGATTGTTAGAAGTATTCTTAATTCCATAAAGGACTATTTAAAGCAGTCTGACAATTTTAGGGACAAACCGATTGACAGTTACATTCAGGTCTTTATGATATTTGCTTGGCTGATTGGTGTTTTCGCTGCGTTGGCAATTATTACGGGTCTGTCATTTATAAAGTTCGCTGGGACTCTCGGTGCGGCTTCGGCCATTATCATTCTTATTTTTAAGGATACCATTCTAGGTTTTGTAGCGAGTATTCAGGTTTCAATAAATGACATGGTGCGCATTGGTGACTGGATTACATTTGAAAAATATGGGGCCGACGGTGATGTGATTGAAATCAATTTGGCGACAGTAAAAGTTCAGAATTGGGATATGACCATTACCACTATCCCAACCTATGCATTGATATCAGACTCGTTTAAAAACTGGCGTGGTATGAAGGCTTCTGGTGGTCGGCGCATAAAACGTTCTGTTATTATTAAAGCCTCAACCATTCGATTTTTACAGCCTGAAGACTTATCGAAGTTTAAGAAGATTCAACTCGTTTCGAATTACATTTCGAATAAGGAAGCTGAAATCAATTCGCACAATAGTTCTCAAAATATTGATAAATCGGTCTTGATTAATGGACGAAACCTGACGAATTTTGGAGTCTTCAGAAAATACCTGAATACGTATATTGAAAATCACTCAGCCATAAACAAAGACATGACCATGATGGTCCGCCAATTAGAGCCCACACCACAAGGCATCCCGATGGAAATCTATGCTTTTAGTAAAGACCAGCGTTGGGAAAATTACGAGCACATTATGGGTGAAATCTTTGACCACGTTTTGGCGGCCGTTCCCTATTTTGATTTAGAGGTATTTGAGTTGTACCCCGTAATGAGTATGGCTAAGACTTAAGTCGGTCTTTAACAAATTCTACTTTTGTTTTACCGTGAGGTGCTGGCTTTCCGTCGTCACCTAGATTGACCATTATTATTTTATCGACGGTGAGAATGGTCTCGCGAGTCATTTTGTTTCGGGCTTCACATTTTAATGTGATAGAGGATTTCCCGAAGTTGAGTACTTCAATACCGATTTCTACAATATCACCTTGTTTTGCCGACGCCATAAAATTGATTTCGGAAATGTATTTGGTGACAATCTTACTATTCTCTAATTGAATGATGGTATATAATGCGGCCTCTTCATCAATCCACGCCAGTAATTGCCCTCCGAATAATGTGGCGTTTGGATTTAAGTCTTCGGGTTTAACCCATTTTCTGGTATGGAATCTCATATGTTAGTGGTTAGTCGTTAGTCGATTGTTGTTTAGATGTTTAGATGTTTAGATGAATTTAACTCTTATATACTAGCCTTAAAATAATGACCTTTGCTCATCGTCTTCATTAGGAACTTTTAATCTTGTGCCTAATTTTTCATTCAGTTGTTTGATGAAATAAGCGGAAAGTAAGGGCGATTCTTTTTCAATGTTTTGATGAACGAAAAAATCCACTTCCCTAATGCCGTAGTCTTTCCAAGTTTTTAGGCGTTCTACCCAATCATCCAACCGTGTATAATCACTATCATGATTAGCACCAACATAGCGAACAAACGCCCTGTCATTGGTCAATCGCATATGCATCAGGTCACGACGGCCAGCGGTGTCGACAATGATGTTAGAGATATTGTTTTCTTCCAATAGCTGGTAAAGCACATTAGAAATATCGGCATCATTATACCAATCCGTATGACGAAATTCTACGGCCAATGGAATTTCCTTCGGCCATGAGTCCATAAATGCCTTAACGCGGTCGAAATCCTTAGGCGCAAAATTATTGTGCATCTGAAGGAATAGACAGCCCAGCTTTTCTTTCAAATTTATCGCACTGTATAAATAGCGGTCAACGACTTGCTGGCTTTCGTCGCTTAAACGTTTCCAATGGCTAATTTCCTGATTCAATTTTGGAAAGAACCTAAATGTTTCGGGTGTTTTATCGTACCATTTTTCAAACTGTTCAGAAGGGAAAATCCTGTAAAATGTCGCATTTAGTTCTATGGAATTGAATTGACTGGAATAATAGGCCAATTCGTCCTTAGTACCCCTTGGATAGAATCCTTTGAGGTCGGCCTTGTTCCATTTGGCACAGCCCACATAAATCTTAAAATCATCATTAGGATTTGGCGTCAGAACGCGTTTCGTATCAGGATGGTCTTTAGGTAAAGTGAAGTCAATATCTTCAGGATTATCTACGCTTCCGAATTTCATAATTCAAAATTTTCAACTAAGATAAGAAGTCCGTGGGTTTTGTAAGAAAATTTGAAGTATTGTTAATAACCACGTTAACAAGAATCCGTCCGATTACTTAGCTCCTGCATCTATATGTGTAAATTTAATTCCAAGTTGAACTAAAATCCCTAACCATGTCCACGCGCACATCTAATTTGCTTTCTATTAGACCTATTATTTCTTCAGCTAAAGTTTATGATTCCATGAGTTCCGAAGAGTCTTTTCAGAATAAAACCTTACGGCCTGTGATTAAGATGCAACACGATTTATTCATCGCCGTATTCAGAAATTACAGCAAAAAGCACAAGAATGTATTCTTTGAATTGTCGCTTGAAAAACAGTTAGATTATATTGAAAATGCCATCCACAAGGACATGAAATTCAGAAACTCCATAAAAGGCATGATTATCGGGCAGTTCACTGTTGAAGAGTATGCGCTTTATATTGAAAATTCTTCAGCTTTAAATAAGCGTATGATGAATATTGTGAAAGAGCGCTTAATCAATAGCATTCAGGTATTAGCCCTTCCTCCTATTAAAAAAGCCGTTTGACTTTATCATACATTTAACAGTCCAAAGAGAAATTTTCATTACATTTGAAACGAACATTTCAAATAAAATGCCAAAAACTGAAATTTTTAATAGACAGATTGTTATAGACCAAGCCACCGAGGTATTCCATCGTAAAGGATACCATGCAACTTCAATGCAGGATTTAGTGGATGCCACAGGCTTAAATCGGTCTAGTATATACAATTCCTTTGAGAATAAGCAAAGTCTATTCTTGCTTTGTCTTAAAAATTATAGTGGCCGTTATACTAGGGCCAATGTCCAATCCACGTTATCAAACGCATCAACCATTAAGGTTATAGAGAGCATTTTTAATCTATATATTCAAGAAATTTGTAATGATAAAGATGGAAAAGGCTGTCTTATAGTGAATTGTAAGTCAGAAATGGCCAATAAGGATAAGGCGATAAACAATTTCTTGATTGCACATCAAAATGACACGTTGGCTTTTTTGGAGGATGTAGTCATCCTTGGCCAAGCAAAAGATGATATCAACACTTCTAGAAGTGCTAAAGACTATGCACTTTATTTGTTTTCGTCACTACAGGGATTGCGAATGACGGGCATATTAATTTCCGACAGAGCAAAATTACAAACCATAGTGCAAAATATATTGTCCACATTAATGTAAATTTTTTTTAATCAATTTGAAACGGTTGTTTCAAATAAAAACCATATATAACATGAGTAAATTCAAAAACAAAACAGTAGTAATTACCGGAGGCACAAGTGGCATCGGTTTAGCGACCGCCAAACAATTCATTGCCCATGGTGCAAAAGTTATCTTTACAAGTCGAAGTCAAGAGAACGTTGAAAAAACCGAAAAGGAATTAGGCTCATATGCTAAAGGTATAGTAAGCGACGCCGGAAGTACAAAAGATTTATGGAATCTTAAATCTGAAGTATCTAAACATACAGACAATGTCGATGTGCTCTTCGTCAATGCTGGTTTTGGGAAATTCAATTCACTAGCGGAAACCACTGAATACGAATTTGACAGTCAATTCAACACCTTGGTTAAAGGTGGCTATTTTACTGTACAGCAATTAGAAAGCATGATTCCCGATGGTGGAACGGTGATTTTTAATACAAGCGTTGTTACAGATATTGCTATGCCTGGCGCAAGTGTTTACGGAGCCGCAAAGAGTGCCGTTAAATATTTGAATAAAAGTTTCGCCAACGAATTAAAAGATAGAAACATCAGAGTAAACGCAGTGAGTCCTGGACCGATTGGCACTAACTTTTTTAACGAAGCTGGAGTACCAGAAGAACAACAGGAACAAATGGCATCTCAAATTTTGTCTCAAGTACCAATGAATAGATTTGGTGAAGCTAAAGAAATTGCGGATACCGTATTATTTTTAGCAAGTGATGAAAGTAGTTTTATTACGGGGCACGAAATACAGATTGATGGTGGCATGGTGCAAGTATAAGCGAACTTATACGGACTATTAAAAAACCCGAGTATCCCTTAAGGAAACTCGGGTTTTCTTTATAATAAAGACTCACCATTGAGATTAGTGGTTAGTACATCACTCATATAATCGAAAAACGGTCGTATGGCTTTAAAGTCGCTATTGACTTGATTGATAAATCCATCGGCCATAACTTCCTTGTCTGTAAAGGATTTGGTGAAGATGAATTGTTTTCTTCTGATTAAATCTATAGCAGGATGTTCCTTATCAAATCCTTTTGGTGCCGTTTTTAATTCATCACCAACAAATCCTCCCCAAACGGAATTGAAGGCTCTATTATTGAGGATGCCTCTCATTTCTGAGTCGTCCATTTCAAACTCTTTTCTTATTCTTAGTAAATCCTCTTTGCTTGGTTCCCAAAATCCGGTGGCAATAAACGATTCGTTATTAGGCTGAAGATGCAAGTAATAGCCTCCTCTCAATTCTGGTTTTCGTCTGGCAAAAGAACCCCCAAAATGGGTTTTATATGGTGTCTTATTTTTTGAAAAACGCACATCACGATAAATTCTGAATATTTTAGTTTTTTCAATCTGGTCATGCTCATTCATCAGTGAGCCCAAATAATTATACACCGCTTTCACTTCAGATTCTAACGCTTTAAACTCCGGCTTATGTTCTGTGAACCATTCCCGATTGTTGTTTTTCTTTAATTTATTAAAAAACGGAAATAGACCTTTAGGTATTTGCTGACTCATGGATTCAAAATTTCATTAAAAATAAAAAATGCCACGCAATAGCGTGGCATTTTTCAAATTGAATCTAAAGAATATTACTTCTTTTTCATCATTGTCTTTGTTTTCTTCATGTTATTACGGTTATACTCTTCCATAACCAACATATCTGCTTCATCATCATAATATTCAACTATAAATTTGTTTCCTCTAAAGAATCCAATTCCTGAATATTCATCAGTTGTAACCAGATACATGTTATTCTCGGTAGACAATCTTGCATTTGCTAAAAGTACATCTCCTTCATCCGTCATTATTGTAAAACCTGATGGATTTGGCGTCATATTATAGACTTGTCCATCAAAACGTGTATAGTTATAATTAGCGTAATTATCAAATCCGTTATTGTCAGTATCCTTTACCATTACGGTCTTATCAACTTTAGTTGGTGCCATAACACGGTCTTGTTTGTCTTTACCTGCATCTCTAGGATCTAACTTTACAGGTGTTGTCTCTCGCGTTTTAATCATTTCAATTTTACGCTCTTTCACTTCCCCATTAACTTTTACCTTAATGATTTTGGTTCTCGTTTCTTCTGTTACTTCTTTTGGTGTTTCTTGGGCATTAAGTCCTATAAATGAACATACGGCCAAGGCTAATATTACTTTTTTCATCATTTTTTTTTTAAATTAATACTTATAATTGTTGTGTTGTGTTCTTTATTTTAATCGTTCGTCTGCTTTCTCAACTTCTTCTTCTAAGTCTTCGACAGCATCTTTAGCGTTATTGCCTGCTTTTTCCAAATCTTGTTCCAAAGAATCATAAGCGCGTTCTACTTTTTCTTCTGGAGTCAATTCTTTTTTTTGTTCTCTACAAGCGGAGGTTGTCATCAGTCCGAATATCATAAAGAATACAAAGACTAATCTTTTCATAATGTATTTTTGTTTTTAGTGTTTAATAATTTATAGTACAAATATCTTAATTTTAAAGGGCTTAGCTTATTTCAATCGCCCTGTATAATAACTCATTTCCATGTTTAATTCGGCTATACTCCCTCTTCTTGATTTATAGATTGATTGATATTCAATTTATTGTCAAACTGTAGCGTTCGTATTGGGAAAGGAATATTAATATCATTAGCATCGAAGGTCTTTTTAAGTGCTATGATTGCTTTATTTGTAGCTCTTAATCTATCGATGGCTTTTTCGCCATTAACCCAAAATCTACAGAGGAAATTGATTGAACTTCCACCAAATTCCTTATAGTAGAATTCAACATCATCAGATGAATCCACAGTATCAAAAGTGTCTGCCATCGCTTCTTTGGTCAATTTTTGAACCAACTCTAAATCGGACTCATAACCCACGCCACATTCTAAGAAAATGCGCATTTTTTGTGTCAATGAATAGTTCTTCATTGGGTTTTCCAAAATGGTTTTATTTGGAATAATGACCATATTGTTATCAGCCTCTTTTAATGTAAAATCTTTTAAATTGATATCCATAACTTCACCTTCAAAGCCTGAAGTTTCAATCCAATGCCCTACTTGAATTTTCTTTCGGAATGATAGAATGACTCCAGCAAAGGTGTTTGCTAAAGTTCCCTGAAGTGCCAAACCAATGGCTAATCCAACGACTCCTGCACCGGCCAGTAATGAGGTTAGTGTTTTACCTAAATCAAGAATTCCTAAACAAAGAAAGAGACCGGCAAGCACTACAACGACCGCAGAGATGCGACCTATTGTTTTACTTATTGACGGTTGATTTACTTTTTTTCCTACCGCTTTTGTGACAAATTTATTAATGTATCTCGCCGCATAATAAGCCACAATCATGACTAAAATCGCAAGAATGAAATTTGGAAGACTTTCAATAATGGCGTTAAACCATCCTTGCAATTTTTCTATAAGATTTGACCATGCTACATTAAATTGTTCCTTCATATTTTGATTCTATTTATATTATTTATGTCCCACAAGGTCGGGAATAAGAGTACTTTATGTATTACACAATTTCAATTGATTTGTATATAATTATAAGATTTTAAAGGCTTCTTTATGGAACATTAAGATTGAAGAACCAATGGATTGTCGGATTTTTTTGCGTATTGACAGAATTTTCACTATAATGCAAAACTTTTTAAAATAAATTAAGTCAAATGGGTAGACCAGCAACAAGACCAACTAAGTTGAAAGATGGTTATTATATTGAGATCCGCAACAAAGGATCAAAATCAGGAGTTAAACTTTACAGCCAAGACAAATTACAGATGCACCGCGCTATTAAAATGTACGAGCGTTCTAAGGAAGTATTGATTCTAGGTGAATCAGTCAATGGAAAGTTCGTAGAGAAAGATCCGGTGTTACACGTAGCAAGTTAGGCTGTAGTAATATTAGACCAACCAAACCTTAAGAGGCATCAATGTAGAATTGATGCCTTTTTTAATGCCTCTTCAAACTTAACACTGTGTAAGATAAGACCTGAAGCTGGCGCCACAAAATTCATTTGCCACTGGGAATCTGCTTTGAGTGAATTAGCTATATCGTCTAAAGTTAAATCCCCTTTGCCTAAGTTGATTAATGTGCCAATCATCAGCCGGATTTGATTGCGCATAAAACCTTTCCCTCTGACTCTAAACACATAAGACGTTTCAGGAAAGAAACTAGCCGAATAAATATCGTTATCCACAATTTCTGAAAGCTCTAAATGCCTTTCAAAAAGACCAGTTTCTGACGGTTTATAGCAATAGGACTTAAAATTGTGAGTTCCTTCGTACAATTTCGCCCCTTTTTTCATTAAATCGATATCCAATTCTTGTTGAATTCCCGTCATTATGGAAGCACAAAACGGGTGATTTTTAGCACCTTGCGAAAACAAATAATGGTATTCTTTGATTTTAGAATCTTGGATAACATTAAATGTTTTATCCACTGGCACTATAGACAATGCTCTAATATCCTGAGGTAAATTTTCATTAAAGGTTTTGATGAACTCTTCTAAATCCGATAGGTCTTCATCATAGATAAACAGCTCAAAGGCCGCTTCGTTTGCAGAAACCATCGCATCTGTCCGTCCCGCACCAAGCGTCTTAAAACGTTGGTCAACTAAAACATATTTTAAAGTACGGTCAATCATATGATGCACCGTTTTAAGATTCGGTTGTTTCTGCCAACCATGAAACCGATAGCCTAAATATTGAACCTTAACCAAATAATAGAATGTCTTTTTAAACATAAAAGCAAGAACGTTATTTTATTGATGCTTTCAAAAGCAATCTGTATTTTTAAACCTTAATTCTACAGCTATTAATGGCCTATCCTTTTGACCCAAAATTAAAACATCATCTCCTTATCGGTTTAGGATTGGCCTTATGGATATTTGCCTTTCTCTATTTTACGGAACCTTTGGACGTTAGCGTATTTAGCCAAAGTGAAAAGCTACTCTACCTTCCAGGTTACGGTTTAATTGGCGGGGTTTGCTATTTGGTTTTTCTACCCTTTCAATATTTTTTGTATAAACGCACTAAGCCACAATGGTTTCTGTGGCAAGAAGCTATATTCCTACTGTGTTTTTGTGTTTTTGCCATTACAGTTTCAAGAATCTATTATTTAACAGTCATTATGGCAAATGATATTAATCCGTATACCTTGGGTTATATGCTATCTTCAATTTACCTTCCGGCGTTAACGACAATTCTTCCGATTATAATCATCGCACGTTATGCCTTTGGAAAGTATAAAAACAAGAAATTGGAAGCCACCAAAATTGAAATAAAAGGCGAGGGACAATACGAAGGCTTGAAACTTTTTCAGGATGATTTAATATGCATAAAATCGTCGGATAATTATATTGAAGTATTTTACCAATCAGGAACACTTCTGAAGAAAACACTCATCAGAAACAAACTATCTAAAATCGATGAAGAATTTGAAGATATCCTTAGGACGCATCGCTCCTACCTTATTAATCCACTTCATTTTCAACAATGGAAAACAGAAAATGGCAAGCGTTTTGCCCAAATGAGTCATAATATTTTATTGCCAGTTTCCAAAACCTATCAAGATAGCATCAGCACTCATATCAATTCCGCCACAAGAGGATAGCATTTCGCCCCAAAGCCTTATTATTATTGAATATATTGATAGTCAAGAAATAGATTTGTGTCAAGAAAGTTTAACATCAAAATCTATTTATCATGGTTTCAAAATCAGTTTTCAGTTTTATTTTTAGTGTCGTATTTGCTTTTACATTCTGTCAAACCGAGCAAAAAGAAGTTTTAATTATTGGCACAATGCATACGGTTCCAAAAATCGTAAAGAACAGTTATAAGCCGATGCTTCGTCGAGCAGAAAAATATAATCCAGATGCAATCTATGTGGAAAGTCCTCGAGGGGATGACTCTTTAAGTTGGGACTATTTAAAAGACGGTTGGTCTAAAAGTTATAAGGCGTTTTATTATTTGTCTGACTCCATTCAAAAGACATTTAATCCCAATCCTGAAAAATTCAATCGTACTTTAAAAAAATCATTTGTCGATATGAGCGAAAGCGATTTGGATTACCTTATCACAACCTTTGCTTATAGGACAGACAATGCTAATTACGAATTTTATACGTACATCAAAAAATACGGCGTACAAGGTTCAAAAAAACCAACGCGACATGAAGATGGCGACCTTACTTTTAAACTAGCCTTGTCCCAAAACATAAAACTGCTCACATCCATGGATGACCAGCAAACTAACGGTTTGTTCCATGAGGCGTGGAAGAAATGTTCCATAGAAGGAAGAACCAATGGCAATAATCAGATAAATACCAAACTGAATAAGAAAAGCTATAACTCCTCCATTCTACCTGCTATTTTCAGAGGTTTGGGAAAGCATACCAATAAGAGAAAATCATTGGAAATGCTCCACGAAATGAGCTCTTTTGAATATGCTAAAGTTGAAACACCAGGGTGTATTGACGGAAATAAATATTGGGACGAACGCAATATGCGTATGGCAAAAAATATTGCTGAGCAGGTTATTGAGTCTGATGGAAAACGACATATTGTTATTGTCGGGGCATCACACGTTATTGGTCTAGAAGAAGAGCTTAAATCTAAATATCCAAATCTTACGGTAAAACTCGCGAATGATTAAACTTTCTTTACATCAATGCGAAAAAACTGTCGTTCTCATTTGAGTTCGGCAGTTTTATTTTTCCCTAGATTTTAAAACACTAACAACATCATTCAGTTTATAACCCTTAGCCTGAAGCAACATTAAATAGTGAAATAACAAATCGGCACTCTCATTTAAGAATAAGTCATCGTTATTATCTTTAGCCTCAATAACCACTTCAACGGCCTCCTCTCCCACTTTCTGCGCAATTTTGTTGATGCCTTTTTCAAACAAAGACGCTACATAAGAGGATTCGCCTGAAGCATTTTTTACACGGTCTTCAATGGTACTTTCCAATTTTGAAATAAACCCAAAACTTTCATTATTAATGTCTCCCCAACAGGTGTCCGTACCTCTATGGCAAGTTGGTCCAGCGGGTTTGGCTTCAATTAAAAGTGTATCATTGTCACAGTCATTTTTAATACTGATGAGTGTCAAAGTATTTCCACTTTCCTCGCCTTTGGTCCATAAGCGTTGCTTACTCCGACTGAAAAAAGTCACCAATTTTGTGTCATTTGTTTTTTGAATTGCCTCAGCATTCATATAACCCAACATCAATACCTTTTTTGTTGTTGTATCTTGAATGATAGCTGGAATCAGCCCATCTGAATTATATTTTATATCTGTCATCTTAAAGTCGTACTTCAATGTTCTGTCGTTTTAATTCTTTTTTTAATGTCGGAATGGGAATCTCACCAAAATGAAACACGCTCGCCGCCAAGGCCGCATCCGCTTTTCCATTTTTGAAGGTATCCGCAAAATCCTGAATACTACCTGCGCCACCAGAAGCAATGATTGGTATATTAACCAAGTCTGAAAGTTTTGCTAAGGCCTCATTTGCGAATCCCGCTTTGGTGCCATCATGGTCCATCGAGGTAAATAAAATCTCCCCAGCACCGCGCTCTTCGACCTCTTTTGCCCAATCGAATAGTTTTATATCCGTCGGAATGGTACCACCCGCCAAATGCACGAACCAATCGCCATTAATTTGTTTTGCATCAATGGCCACTACGACACATTGACTTCCAAATTTATCGGCCAGTTCATTAACCAGTTCTGGTCGTTTTACGGCCGACGAGTTAATGGATATCTTGTCCGCACCACACTTTAGTAAAGCATCAACATCTTCGACGGAAGAAATACCGCCACCTACTGTAAATGGAATATTGACTTGCTCTGCAACACGCAAGACCATATTGTGCATGGTCTTACGGTTTTCAAGCGTGGCCGCTATGTCTAGGAATACTAGTTCATCTGCCCCTATTTCGGCATATTGTTTCGCTAATTCTACTGGGTCTCCCGCGTCTCTCAAATTGACAAAGTTGACCCCTTTAACGGTTCGACCATTTTTTATATCTAAACAAGGTATGATTCGTTTTGCTAGCATAATCCCATCCTAACCTTCCCTAAGGGAAGGAACTATTATTGGTTAATAATGAATTGTTCTAGCTGTTTTAAGCTAATCTTATTTTCGTAAATCGCTTTCCCGATGATGACACCATCGCAACCCATGTCGTTGAGCTGTGGCAGTTCATCAAATTTTGAAATTCCTCCTGAAGCAATGAGTTTTAATCCACTTCCCGTGATGCTTAGGGAATCCTCAGTGTGACACTCCTTTAAAATTCTAGAATACAAATCAAATGAAGGGCCTTGCAACATACCGTCTTTGGAAATGTCGGTACAGATGACGTATTCTATGCCTTTATCCTGATAATTTTGAATAAAAGGAATGACGTTTAATTCGCTTTCTTCCAGCCACCCATCTGTCGCAATCTTTTCATTATTGCAATCGGCACCTAGAATGATTTTTTCAACACCATAGGTATTTATCCAACTTTCAAAAGTTTCTGGATTTTTAACCGCAATACTTCCACCAGTAATTTGTTGTGCGCCGGACTCGAAAGCTATCTTTAAGTCTTCGTTGGACTTTAAACCGCCTCCAAAATCAATTTTGAGATTGGTTTTAGATGCAATGCGTTCTAAAACTTTGTAATTGACAATGTGCTTGGCTTTAGCACCGTCTAAATCCACAACGTGCAAATACTGAATGCCTGCGTCTTCAAACTGTTTCGCGACTTCAACAGGATTTTCATTATATATCTTCTTAGTGTCGTAATCACCTTTAGTGAGGCGCACGCACTTTCCGTCTATGATATCTATGGCTGGTATTATTCTCATGCTTACTTCCCGCTTGAGCGGGAATCTCTTTTTAAACTATTATATACTTTATATTATGTGCTTTCAAACTATCACATTACATTTCGACAAGCTCAGTTTGACATATCAATTCATTATTAGTTAAATTTCCAAAAAATTCTTCAACAAGCGCGCTCCTGCTTCACTACTCTTTTCAGGATGAAACTGAACGCCGTAAAAATTGTCTTTCTGTAAGGCGCTAGAGTATTTTAAATCGTATTCAGAAGTCGCAATGGTCTCGTTGCACAATTCAGCATAATAGCTATGGACTAAATACATATATTCTTTTTCATCAATACCATTGAATAATTCAGATTGATATTCTGAAATTGTATTCCATCCCATCTGTGGCACTTTCACCTTGTCTGAAAAACGTTTCACATCAACATCAAATATCCCTAAACCTTTGGTGTCACCTTCTTCACTGCCATTGCACATCAGTTGCATGCCTAAACAAATCCCTAAAACAGGTTGCTTCAATTCGGAAATCATCGTATCTAACCCACTTTCTCTCAGCTTCTGCATTGCCGAACTGGCTTCACCTACTCCTGGGAAAATAACTTTGTTTGCACTCTTTATATCTTCAGGGTTACTCGACAAAATAGCTTCAACACCTAACCGCTGAAAGGCGAATTGTATGCTCTTGATGTTTCCGGCGCCGTAATCGATAATTATAATGGAAGCCCCATCTAGCTTCCCCAAAGGGGAAGAACTCTTACTCGGACTTGACAAATCTAGTTTCTTAGTGTTCATATATTTTTATATCAGCTCCTTCGCTTTGGGAATCCCAACGCGTCAAGAGAGATGGGATTACAGCATCCCTTTTGTTGATGGCAAAATCATTTTCTCAACGTCTCGTTTAACGGCCATTTTAATTGCTTTAGCAAAGGCTTTGAATATGGCTTCAATCTTATGATGCTCATTGGTACCTTCGGCCTTGATGTTTAAGTTACATTTAGCGCCATCGGTAAATGATTTAAAGAAATGGAAAAACATTTCTGTTGGCATTTTTCCAATCATTTCGCGCTTAAAATCAGCATCCCAGACTAACCAATTGCGTCCACCGAAGTCAATAGCGACTTGCGCCAAACAATCGTCCATTGGTAAACAGAAACCGTAGCGTTCTATACCTAATTTATTGCCTAAGGTCGTTGCAAACACCTCTCCCAAGGCAATTGCCGTATCTTCGATAGTGTGGTGTTCATCGACTTCTAAATCGCTATTTACTTGGATGTCTAAATCCAGTTGCCCATGCCGAGCAATTTGGTCGAGCATGTGGTCAAAAAATGCGAGTCCTGTTGAAATGTTACTTTTTCCGGTACCATCAAGATTTAGGTCGATTTTAATCTTTGTTTCATTGGTATTTCTTTCTATAGAACCTGTTCGCTCTTCAACTTTTAATAAAGAATAGATTTTTTCCCAATCATTAGTTTCAAGCGTAATAAAAGCATCTAACTCTTCACGCTTTACAGTAATTTCGTCGGTTCCCAAGTTGGTTTCATCATTGATGAAAATGCCTTTGCTTCCGAGGTTTTTTGCCAATTCAATATCCGTTAGTCTATCACCAATGACATAGGAATTCGTCAAATCATAGTCTTCGGAAAAATATTGGGTTAACAATCCCGTGTTTGGTTTTCTAGTTGGTGCATTGTCCTTGGCAAAGGTTCTATCAATGAATTGCTCCTTGAACTCAATGCCTTCTGCTTTAAAGGTGTCCAAGATAAAATTATGAACTGGCCAAAAAGTGTCTTCTGGATATACTTCTGTGCCCAAACCATCTTGATTGGTTATCATCACGATTTCGTAATTCAACTCCTTGGCAATCCGTCCCAAATATTGAAACACTTTGGGATAGAACACCAACTTTTCAAACGAATCAATCTGTTCATCTGCTGGCTCTTTAATCAGTGTTCCATCTCGGTCTATAAATAATACTCTTTTCATTCCTCTCCTAAATCCTCTCCTAAGGAGAGGACTTTTTAATTAGTTTATAATTGTTTTAAAGCGTCTATCAGCTTTTTATTTTCATCTTGTGCGCCGACCGTAAATCGTAGGCAATTTTCACATAACGGCTGAGTTGTTCTGTTCCGTACAACGATGCCTTTTTCAATCAGTTGGTTATAGCGCTTTGATGCATCATCTACTTTCGCCAACACAAAATTAGCGTCAGAGTGGTAAACCTTAGATATAAATGGAATCTCAGTCAATGCATGCGTCAATGTGCCTCGCTCTCGCAAAATAGTGTCGATTTCTGTTTGAACTGCTTCTTTGTTAATCAGGCGTTCAATTGCTTTTTTCTGCGTGAGTTCGTTAACATTATACGGAGGCTTAATTTGATTTAGAATCGAAATAATATCTGACGATGCGTAGCAGACACCCAAGCGTATTCCTGCCATGCCGTAAGCTTTTGACAAGGTTTGTGTTACAATGAGATTTGGAAATTCTTCCAATCGCGTTAACCAGCTTTCCTGTTCTGAAAAATCGATATAAGCCTCATCTAAAACAACCAATCCATTGAAATAATTTAACAGTCGTTCTATATCCTTATTATTAAGATGATTTCCTGACGGGTTATTCGGAGAACACAAAAACAATAATTTAGACCTGTCATTTTGTTGAACTAAAATTTGGTCAACATCAATCTGAAAATCTAGTTTGAGATAGACCTTTTTGACCTCAATATCATTTGTGTTTGCTAAAACCTCATACATGCCATAGGTTGGTGGCAGGGTGATAACATTATCAATTTTAGGTTCACAAAAGACCCTGAAAATCAAATCCAACACTTCATCGCTTCCATTACCCAACAAGATGTTTTCTGACTTTATGCCTTTAATTTCACCTAAAAGCGACTTTACGCTACGTTGCTGTGGGTCTGGATAGCGATTAACACCGTTTTCAAACGGATTTTCATTAGCATCTAAAAACACCATATCTGCTGGTACACCACTAAACTCGTCACGTGCTGAAGAATAAGGTTTCAAGCTTTTGATATTATCTCGGACAAGATTGTTAAGATTAAATGACTCCATAATTAGCTTTTTAAATCTTTCAATCTGATGGATACTGCATTTTTGTGGGCTTGTAAGCCTTCAGCTTCGGCCATTAATTCAATCGTGTATCCAAGGTTTAAAAGACCTTCTTGTGAAATCCGTTGAAAGGTGATGCTCTTGTTGAAACTATCTAAATTCACTCCTGAATAAGCTTTTGAAAAACCATTAGTCGGTAAGGTATGATTGGTTCCCGACGCATAATCGCCAGCACTTTCAGGCGTGTAGTTTCCGATGAACACGGAACCTGCGTTAACAATACGATTTATAAATAACCCTTCATTTTTAGAACATACAATGAAATGTTCTGGGCCATAAGCATTAATTAAATCCAACGCTGTTTCATCATCTTCGACATAAATCAATTTGGAATTTTCAATGGCCTGCTTAGCCATTGCTTTCCGGGGTAATGCTTCAATCTGAAGTTCAATTTGCTCTTCAACCTCAGAAATCAAATCTTTCGAAGTAGACACCAAAATCACTTGACTATCCGTGCCATGCTCGGCTTGACTCAATAAATCGGAAGCTACGTAACTAGCATTGGCTGAGTCATCTGCCATGACCAATAATTCGCTGGGGCCAGCGGGCATATCGATGGCTACACCATATTTTGTGGCTAGTTGTTTCGCAACCGTTACAAACTGGTTTCCTGGTCCGAAGATTTTATACACTTGTGGGATGGATTCTGTTCCAAAGGTTAATCCGGCGATAGCTTGAATTCCACCGACTTTAAAAATCTTGGTTACACCACAAAGATTGGCGGTGTATAAAATTTCATTTGCAATTTTGCCCTCTTTATTGGGCGGGGAACACAACACCAATTCTTTGCATCCTGCAATAGTCGCAGGAACTGCCAACATCAACACCGTGGAAAATAATGGCGCTGTCCCTCCAGGGATGTACAGACCCACTTTTTCAATAGCTCGTTTTTCCTGCCAACACTCTACACCGTTCGTGGTTTCGACAGAAATACGTTCGGTCTTCTGCGCTTTATGAAAGGTTTCAATATTCGCTTTGGCAGTTTTAATGGCTGATTTTAATTCATCTGAAACGGCATCAGAAGCTGTTTGAATTTCAGATTCAGAAACCAGATTGTCTTCTAAAATTACACCATCGAACATTTCAGTGTATTTAAAAATAGCCTTGTCCCTATTTTTTTGTACGTCATCAAAAATTTGATTGACCGTATCTTCAATATCATTTACCGTTTGGGTTGGTCTCGCCAAAATTGATGTCCAGTCTGCTCGTTGAGGGTTTACAATTGTTTTCATTAGAGTACCATATTTTCAATTGGACATACCAAAATACCTTCGGCACCATTGGCTTTCAACTCGTCGATGACACTCCAAAAATCATTTTTGTTAATAACGGAATGAAGCGAACTCCAGCCTTCCTTAGCCAAAGGCAAAATCGTAGGACTGTTCATCCCAGGCAGAATATTAACTATGGCTTCTAACTTATCATTTGGCGCATTGAGCAAAACATACTTGTTTTCTCGACCTCTAAGAACCGATTTAAGACGGAATTGAATTTTATCTATCAAGGCCTTATTCTCTTCTGAAATTGCAGGTGATGTCGCTAAAACGGCTTCAGATTGAAGAAGGACTTGAATTTCTTTCAAGCCATTTTTAAATAAGGTACTCCCGCTAGATACAATGTCACAAATACCATCAGCCAAACCAATATTCGGGGCGATTTCAACAGAACCATTGATGATGTGTAGCTGTGCTGAAATGCCTTCTTGTTCTAAAAACTGATTAACAGTGTTCGGATACGATGTCGCAATGCGCTTACCATCTAAATCCTTTAAGGACGATGCTTTGGAAGATTTAGGAACAGCAATGGATACTTTACATTTTGAAAAGCCCAAGCGTTCAACGATGCTGATATCGCCTCCTTTTTCAATCAAAACATTCTCGCCAATTATGGCCGCGTCGACTACACCATCTCTAAGGTATTGAGGGATATCGCCATTTCTCAGATAGAATATTTCTAAAGGAAAATTCCGCGCTGAAGCTTTTAATTGGTCTTTACCATTATCGATGGAAATACCGATTTCTTTTAAGATTTTTAAGGAATCGTCGTGAAGACGACCCGACTTTTGTACTGCAATTTTTAGTTTACTCATAACATTTTCCTAATGGAAATCTTTTTTGTGTTTGAGAATAGGAATCTTTTAAAAACAAAAAACCCATTTGACTTCTCAAACGGGTTTTTATATATGATTTAAAATTTACGTCATACACTAACAACTCGCTCGACAGCCAGAATGTAAATGATAATGTAAATGTGTGTTGTTCATTATGCTTTTTGTGAAAACAAAGTTTCCAAAAATTTAATTACAATTCCAAGTTTTTAAGAGAATTTTATTGATTCCCTAAAATAATCGGCATTCCTGAATCTCCAGAACCTATCACAATCACTTTAGAATTAGGCGATTCTGATAATTTAATTGTTGCTTCAATACCTTTATCCTGAAGGATTTTATCCGTCAAAGAAGCACTTAAAATACGGTTAGCATCTGCTTTACCTTGAGCTTCAATTCTTACTTTTTGAGCTTCCTTTTCGGCAGTTACCAAACGGAATTCGTATTCCAAAGACTCCTGTTCTTGCTTTAATTTACGCTCAATCGCTTCCTTAATTGTAGGTGGCAATGTTACGTCTCTAATTAAGATGTCTTTCAGAATTATGAACTGAGGTCCAACAATTTTTTTTGTTTCTTCAAAGATTTCTTCCTGTATAGCATCCCGCTTACTAGAGTATAATTGCTCTGGCGTATAACGTCCAACGACGCTTCTGGCCGCACTTCGCACCGCAGGTTGTAATACCCTGTTTAAATAATCCACCCCTTTTTGGTTGTGCAAACGTCCTAAATTGGCTAAATCTGGCTCGTATAAAACCGAAGCATCTAATTTAATGTCTAGACCATTTGATGACAACACGGCCATTTTTTCTGGTACTTCTTGCTGACGTGTTTCGTAATCAATCACTCTGTTCCAAGGTGCTACCACATGGAACCCAGGGCCCAAAGCTGGTTTTTCTGGGTCTACACCATCGCCTAAAGTTTCATATAAAACACCGGCATGACCAGAGTCTATAGTTACTGCCGATTTAGCGAGGATAACAATTAAAGCAAGGACACCAATAATGATTGGCAGTCCGATTTTTGGTAATTTTTCCATTTTTATTTTGAATTAAATGAGTCCGTTATATTTTCTTATAAACCACTCCAAAGATAAGGTTAAAGCAAGGAACGCCAATAGATATTTCCAATCAATTAACGGAACAATATCTTTTGAACTACGTTGTACGATGGCGAATCTCGAATCATTTTGAAGGTCATTCACCAACTGCTCAACTTGGTTTGAAAAATAAGTTTTTCCACCTGAACCTTCTGCTACGGCTTTGAGCTTACTGATATCCGCATTTAAAAATTGCTGTTCTACGTTATATTCCAAGACTTTGAATTGGCCTGAAGCTGAAATTGGTTCATTAGTATTTAAGACAGTAAAGCTGTAGTCGCCCGGGGCAATACCGCTCAAATCTATGCTGTAGCTTGAATTATCCAATAACAAGGGAATCTCTCGCCGTGTATCGTCTGTTTCATTCTTAAGTCGGATGACCAGATTAGCATCGGCATCAAACTCATAACTCTTATTGAAAAATTGTGCGCTTATGATTAAGCTTTCATTACCGTTATAGAATGAACGGTAATCTACATTCATTCTACGTCGTTTTTGGTTGGAACTTAAATATTGAACGAGTTTCCCCATAAAATTATCGAAATCCTGAAAGCTGTTGGTGTCCAAGTAATTTTGGGCTCGCCAGCGCCAAATGCCTTCCCCGTTGAGCAAGGCGTATTTGTTGTTGTTAAACTCAAAAGAGGACAATAAAGGCCTGCTCGTTGCTGTACCATTTATAGTTTTGAAGAGAATGGTTTGTTCTGGGACTTTAAATTCAAGCTTTCCGAATTCTGACTTTAATGGAGGATAATTGTCAAAATTAAGATTGTCAATAATGAATGTGTTGTAATTAAGGTTGAGACTGGGTTGATAATCTTCGGATTGATTGGTTATCGTCTGACTAAAAAACTCCTGATTTTTATTCAATAAATCCCAACTGGTTGCTGGACCTGCTACAAAAAAAACATTGCGTTTATCGTCAGAAATAGACTTTAGCACAGTGCTAAAGCTATTATTTGGCTGGTACAGGATAACCAATTGAAAATCATCTTTTTTAGAAATATAATCTCGTGGCTTTAAAATCGTTGCACGGCGTTGCTCATTGGATTCAATAGCTTTTTTAAAAGCGCCTAAATCGGGATGTGGGCCTTCCGCTACAATCGCCACATTGTTCTTTTGGTCAATCACTTCAACCGCAAATCGCTTTCTATTGTTCACCTTGTTGCGTTCTGACTCCAAAGGCACGATTTCAACCGTGTAGGATTTCACACCAACGCTATTTGCAGGTAACGTTGTATTGATGAGTTGTGAGCCTGAGTTGGAATCGAAATTGAGGTTTTGCGAGAATACTGTTGCGTTACCAGATAAGATGCGTAGTTGCGAATTCACCGATTCATCGCCCGTATAATTGACAAATATCTCAACTGGAAAGCGATTCTTTAGATAGGCAAACCGATTGACATTCAAACGTTCTATCCGTAAATCTGAATACTGAATGGTATCGCCCAATACTACTGGAAACACAGCTTGTTTAGACTTACTACCGTAGAATTGATAGTCGGCACCATAAGTTTGGTTCCCATCCGATATTAGAATGATTGGCGCCGTATTTTCAGAATAAATGTCTTCTATGTTTTTAAAGACGCGATTGATATTGGTTTGTTTGTCTTCAAAAGTCAACGTTTCAAACGTGTTAAAATCACTTCCGAAGCTATAGGTTTCAATCGTGAATTGCTCTTTTAGATTATCGTCGTTTTTAAGTTGATTCAAAATACGAGAAGCATTTTCATTCTGTTTCAAATACGATATCGATTCAGAATTGTCAATGGCTAAAATGAGGTTTGGCTTTTCATCAAAATAGGTGACCGATTCAAACTTCGGGTTAATGATGAGTAAGCCAACTGCAAACAAGGTAAGGAAACGCAATAAAGCCAATAGTTGCGAACGGCGACCACTGGCTTTTGATTTGTATTTATACTGCAATAGCGCTAATGAAAGCGCTATGATACCTGCGAGGATGATGTAGAAAATCGTTGCTGTTTGCATTCAGTTAGGTTAGCATACCACCGTCCACATTCAAGGTTTGTCCGGTGACATAGGCACTCAAATCACTCGCCAAATACACACAGGCATTGGCAATATCTTCTGGTGTGCCACCACGTTTTAATGGAATGGCATTTCGCCAACCTTTTACGGTTTCTTCGTCTAATTTGGCGGTCATTTCCGTTTCAATAAACCCTGGAGCAATGACATTAGACCGAATATTTCTAGAGCCTAACTCTAATGCTACGGACTTCGAAAATCCAATAATACCAGCCTTAGACGCCGCATAATTGGTTTGTCCGGCATTGCCTTTAACACCAACAACAGAACTCATATTGATAATAGAGCCTTTACGTTGCTTTAGCATGGTACGCTGTACGGCTTTGGTCATGTTAAAAACGGACTTCAGGTTGACTTCAATGACTTTATCAAAATCCTCCTCTGCCATACGCATTAGGAGATTATCTTTTGTGATTCCGGCATTGTTTACCAAGATATCTATGCTTCCAAATTCGGCCAAAACATCTTCAGCCAATTTCTGGGATTCATCAAAATCGGCCGCATTACTTTGGTAGCCTTTTGCCTTAACCCCTTTGGCATTAAGTACATCTTCTAAAGCTTTTGCCGCATCTACCGATGAGCTGTATGTAAACGCCACATTGGCGCCATGGTCTGCAAATACTTCAGCAATACCTTTTCCAATACCACGACTGGCACCTGTGATGATTGCTGTTTTTCCTTCTAATAGTTGCATAATTTATAATGTTAGTTGGTTTATTCGATACATTTTTTAAGACGACAAAATCAAATTTGACATGTCTTTCAAAGATATTAATTACAAGTTGCATCAATAAAAAAAACCTCACAAGATTTTGCGAGGTTTTTAACAGCTTGTGTCCAATTTAATTGGACATCTAATTACCTTTTTGTCAAAGCCTATCCTAAAACTTCAGCGACTTTCTTTCCAATCTCCGCTGGGGAATCCACAACATGAATACCACAGGCTCTCATGATTTTCTTTTTGGCTTGAGCCGTATCGTCAGATCCTCCAACGATAGCACCTGCGTGTCCCATGGTACGTCCAGCTGGTGCAGTTTCACCTGCGATAAAACCAACTACTGGTTTTTTACTACCACTAGCCTTGTACCAATTGGCCGCATCAGCTTCTAGCTGACCACCGATTTCACCGATCATCACAACCGCTTCGGTTTCTGGATCATTGATCAACATCTCAACAGCTTGCTTTGTGGTGGTTCCGATAATTGGGTCACCACCAATACCAATCGCCGTAGTAATTCCCAAACCTTGTTTTACAACTTGGTCTGCGGCTTCGTACGTTAATGTACCTGATTTTGAAACAATACCAACTTTTCCTTTCTTAAAGACGAAACCTGGCATGATACCTACTTTGGCTTCTTCAGGTGTAATAACGCCAGGGCAATTTGGCCCGATTAATCGACAATCTCTATCTTTTATGTAATCTGCAGCTTTTATCATATCAGCGACAGGAATACCTTCAGTAATACAAATAATTACTTTTATACCTGCTTCAGCCGCTTCCATAATGGCATCCGTAGCAAATGCTGGTGGTACAAAAATAATCGACGTATCAGCTCCTACTTTGGCAACAGCTTCGTCAACAGTATTAAATACAGGACGATCTAAATGGGTTTGTCCGCCTTTACCTGGAGTAACACCACCAACAACATTAGTACCATATTCAATCATCTGGCCGGCGTGAAAAGTTCCTTCACTACCTGTAAAACCTTGAACTATAATCTTTGAATCTTTATTAACTAAAACGCTCATAAATTTGTGCTTATATTTTGTTTTTAAAACGTTGCAAAAATACGAGAATTGACACGTATTTTCGAGTGCTTTACACTTTTATTTCTTTGAAAGAATTTGACGAAATGGTTTTCTCGTCCGCCAATTGACTGATTTCGTAACAACGGTATAATTTATGATCTTTTACTTCCCAAATTGATGTAAAATGTGCCAATAACTCCTCATCTTCTGGTTGTTCAATAGTAATGGCGTACAACGAGTGTCGAGTTGTAACAAAGTTGCCATCAACCAATATATGACTAAATTGAAATCTCAGACTATTGTAGGCGTCTCTAGTGCCAACAAAAAAATCAACAATATCATCGTAATTTAAAATTGTGAAGCCTCTACTACTATTCCAATGCAATTCACAGTCTTTATGAAAAAAACGCTGAACAATAGAAGCGTCATTGGCTAAGTCTGCATTGTAAAATGATTTAACTACCTCTTTCGCTGTCATTATAATGTTTTTAATTTTTCTATGATTTCAGGGATTTGCTTAATCGAAGCAATCTCCTTGTATTTGGTCCTAAAATCCTCAGCTGGGGTTCCAAAATAATGCTTATTGGCTTCTAAGGATTTACTAACTCCAGATTGAGCTGAAATAACAACTTTCTCACCAATTGTGATGCCACTGGTAATGCCTACCTGCCCCCAAATAGTAACCTCATCTTTAATTACCACGCAACCAGCAATCCCCACTTGGGATGCAATCAAGCATTTTTTGCCAATTACAGTATCGTGCCCAACTTGTATCTGATTATCGAGCATAGTACCTTCTCCAATGGTGGTATCTGCGGTAACACCTCGGTCAATGGTACATAAAGCCCCTATATGAACGTTATCTTTTATCACAACACGGCCACCAGATTTTAATTGGTCAAAGCCTTCGGGTCGTTTTTTGTAATAGAAAGCACTTGCACCTAAAATAGAACCCGCATGTATGACGACATTATCCCCGATAACAGCATCATCATAAATACTAACATTGCTATGAATGACACAGTTTTTTCCAATCGCAACGTTATTCCCAATAAAACAATTAGGTTGAATAATGGTCCCCTCACCTATTTGAGCAGATTCAGCTACAGAAACGTTTGAAGGACGAAATGGCTTAAAATGATTGGTTAACTTATTGAAATCTCTAAACGGATCATCAGAAATCAATAGAGCTTTACCATCTGGGCAGTCTACTTTTTTATTTATAAGGATAATCGTCGCTTCTGAATTTAAAGCCTTGTCATAATACTTCGGGTGATCTACAAAAACAATATCGCCAGGTTCTACAACATGAATTTCATTCATACCTAAAACCTCAAAATTGGCGTCGCCTATAAATTCTGAATCAATCAGTTCGGCTACTTGCTCTAAGGTATGTGGTTTAGGAAACTTCACTTATTCCTTTACACGCTCTTTGTACGTGCCTTTATCTGTTTCAATTTTTATTTTATCCCCTTCATTAATGAATAATGGAACATTAACCTCTGCTCCAGTCTCAACAGTCGCAGGCTTGGTAGCATTTGTTGCCGTATTACCTTTAACACCAGGTTCTGTATGGGTAACTTCTAGAATTACAGTTGCAGGCATATCCACTGATAATGGCATGTTGTCTTCAGTATTAATCTGTATGGTCACAATTTCACCTTCCTTCATTAAATCAGGTCGATCTAAGGCAGATTCCAATAAACGGATTTGCGTGTAATCGGCTTCATTCATAAAATGGTAGAATTCACCATCGTTGTATAAATACTGAAACTTATGAGTTTCAACACGAATTTCTTCAATCTTATGACCTGCAGAAAAGGTGTTATCCAACACTTTCCCTGTAGTAACACTTTTCAATTTTGTACGCACAAATGCTGGGCCTTTACCAGGTTTTACGTGTAAAAATTCAATGATTTTATAAATGTCGTTGTTGTATTTAATACACAGTCCGTTTCTTATATCTGAAGTACTTGCCATTTGTTGTTAAGTCGTTTGTCGTTTAGTTGTTTTTTAATTTGATTTAAAATAGCCCTTCATGATACCACGATGACTATTCTTTATAAATTGAAGAATCTCATCACGCTCTGGCGTAGCTTCCATTTCGGCTTCAATTAAGTCTGAAGCCTGAGAGTTGTTATAGTTTTTCTGATAGAGCATTCTGTATATGTCTTGAATCTCACGAATCTTCTCCGTAGAATACCCGCGACGTCTTAAGCCAACCGAATTAATTCCGACATAAGACAAAGGCTCCCGAGCAGCTTTTACATAAGGTGGTACATCTTTACGCACCAAAGAACCTCCGGTTACAAATGCGTGATTTCCAATAGAACAAAATTGATGCACAGCTGTCATCCCCGCCAAAACCACATAGTCACCAATATTAATATGTCCTGCTAGAGTACTATTATTCGAAAAAATACAATTATTACCCACAATACAATCATGCGCAATGTGGCAGTATGCCATTATTAGACAGTTGTTGCCTACAACCGTTTTCATCTTGTCCGTCGTTCCTCTGTTAATAGTCACACATTCTCGGATAGTGACATTATCACCAATCTCAACGGTAGTGTCTTCATCGTTATATTTTAAATCTTGTGGCACCGCCGAAATAACTGCTCCTGGAAAAATATTGCAATTTTTTCCAATCCGAGCGCCCTCCATAATGGTAACGTTGCTACCTATCCAAGTCCCTTCACCAATCACCACATTGTTGTGGATTGTTGTAAAAGGTTCAATCACCACATTTTTGGCGATTTTTGCTCCCGGATGAACGTATGCTAAAGGTTGATTCATGTTATTTTACTTTTACGATTTGTGCCATGATTTCTGCTTCTGAAACTAAACGTCCATTGGCATAAGCACGACCTTGCATTTGACAAATACCACGTCTAATTGGCGTCATTAAATCCAATTTGAAAATTAAGGTATCGCCTGGAACTACTTGATGTTTATACCTCACGTTATCAATCTTTAATAAGTATGTGAGATAATTTTCAGGGTCTGGTACTGTGCTCAATACCAAAATGCCTCCTGTTTGTGCCATCGCTTCAATTTGAAGAACACCTGGCATCACTGGCGCACCAGGAAAATGACCTACGAAGAAGGGTTCATTCATGGTAACGCATTTTACACCAATAACATGCTCCTGTGAAAGCTCCATTATCTTATCCACCAATAAGAACGGTGGTCGGTGTGGCAACATCTCCATAATCTGATTAACATCCTTGACTGGCGCCGCATGCAAATCTACAACTGGTACATGGTTTCTACGTTCGTTCTTGATTATTTTGGATAATTTTTTGGCGAACTGGGTGTTGATGTAGTGACCAGGTTTATTGGCAATTACCTTACCTTGAATTCGTGTACCAATCAAAGCCAAATCCCCCAAAACATCAAGTAATTTATGGCGTGCGGCTTCATTAGGGTGATGCAACGTTAGGTTATCTAAAATACCGTTTGGCTTCACCGCAATATTGTCTTTGTTGAAGGCCACTTTCAATTTTTCAATCGTCGATTCTGAAATTTCCTTGTCTACATAAACAATTGCATTATTAAGGTCTCCTCCTTTTATCAGGCCATGTTCTAAAAGTGTTTCCAATTCATGCAAAAAACTAAAAGTTCTAGAGTCAGCAATATCTCTTTTAAAGTCCGAAATATCATTCAGTGTCGCATTCTGAGTCCCCAATACCTTAGTGCCAAAATCAACCATAGTTGTTATTTGATACTCATTGGCTGGCATGAGGATAATTTCGCTTCCAGTTTCTTCATCTAAATAGGTGACATTTTCATGTACCACAAATACTTCGCGTTTAGCATCTTGTTCTACAATCTTTCCTTTTTCAAGGGCTTCTACAAAGAACTTGGACGAGCCATCCATAATTGGTGGCTCAGAAGCATTCAATTCAATAATAGCATTATCAACATCTAACCCTACCAATGCGGCCAAAACGTGTTCACAAGTTTGTATGGTCACACCATTCTTTTCCAAACAGGTACCGCGTTGGGTATTGGTTACATAATTAGCATCTGCCTCAATATTAGGCTCACCTTCTAAATCTACACGTTTAAAAGAAAAACCTGAATTGGCTGGTGCAGGTTTAAAGGTAATGGTTACATCTTTTCCGGTATGTAGTCCTACACCCTGTAATGAAACTTCAGTTTCTATAGTTTTTTGATTCTGTTCTGTCTTAACTATTGCCATTTACTTTTTTTTCAATATCGTTAATGGATTTAACTAGTTTTGGTAAGTTCTTAAAATGAACGTACGATTTATTATAGTCCCCATAATTCAATGCTGGTGAGCCTTGCAGGGTTTCATTATCTTTTACATTGCGACCAATACCTGATTGCGCTTGTATACGGACATTATCTCCAATAGTGATATGACCAACAATTCCGACTTGCCCACCAATCTGGCAGTTCTTACCTATTTTGGTTGAACCAGCGATGCCTGTTTGAGCGGCAATGACCGTATTTTGTCCAATCTCTACATTATGGGCTATCTGAATTTGATTATCCAACTTCACGCCTCGTCTAATGACCGTTGACCCCAAAGTCGCTCTATCAATCGTTGTGCCTGCGCCTACGTCAACAAAGTCTTCGAGAATCACATTTCCTATTTGAGGCACTTTTGAATATTCTCCTTTTTCGTTTGGTGTAAATCCAAATCCGTCGGCACCAATTATGGCTCCAGAATTAATCACGCAAGAATCGCCAATCACGCAATCACTGTAAACCTGAGACCCAGCAAATAGAATAGAATTATCACCTATTGTAACGTTGTCACCAATGTATGCATTGGGGAATATCTTCACATTATCACCAATTTTTACATTGCTTCCGATGTAGCTAAAAGCGCCAACATAGATATTTTCGCCGTATTTGGCATCTTCAGAAATAAAGCTAGGTTGCTCAATCCCTGATTTATTCAATTTAATCTGGTTATAATATTCCAGCAATTTTGAAAACGCCTTGTAGGCATCATCAACCTTAATCAAAGTCGTGGAAATGGCCTGCTCTGGTTCAAAATCTTTACCCACAATAGCAATGGATGCGTTTGTGGTATATATATAAGGTTTGTATTTTGGATTGGCTAAAAACGTTAAAGAGCCTTCTTCGCCCTCCTCTATTTTTGACAATTGCGATACTTCAACTTCACCGTCACCAACGACGTCGCCTTCTAAAATACCTGCAATTTGCTGTGCTGTAAACTTCAAATGTTTTTGTTTAAGTCTATTGATTGGTCATGCAAAAATAGAAAAAACATATCACATTCTGTTTTTGGGATAACATATATAATGTTTGGTCACGGGTTTGCTCAATGCCTTAAGATTTAATTGGTCTGATGCCTTTACGATATCTTTGGTTTTGCCATTTTTTAGAAGAATATTGATATCCTGTTTACCTGACTTATACGCTTGGTTTGAAATGCTTCCTGAAAACACAAAATAAGAAGCTTCCTCTTCAGAAATACCATATTTTTCCATCAATGCCGACTTGTGCTTTTTTACTTCACTTTTATCGATAGGCTTATTCTTCAGCTTTATTTTCAGCAATTCCCGATTAATAATCATCTCGCAAAGATTCTTCAAGACAAAATCCGAATGGTATTGCCAATCTTTCATGGCTGAAACAATATCGTAATCATCCAATTTTGAGAAGGTCGATAAGGCTTCGGACTTAAAGTTTGAAGCATCGATGGTATTTTCAAGAAAGTACATCAAAGGCTTACTAGCCTGTAGCGTTACCCCCTGCTCCACCAATTCCTTCGCACGTTTTAAAACACGGGTCAATAACTGCTCTGCTACCAAACCCGTTTTGTGCAAATACACCTGCCAATACATTAAACGGCGCGCTACCAAAAATTTCTCTACACTATAAATGCCTTTTTCTTCTATAACAATGGCATCATCCTTAACATTCAACATTGTAATTAAACGTTCACTATTAATGTTTCCTTCGGCAACGCCTGTATAGAAACTATCGCGCTTTAGGTAGTCGGCACGGTCCATGTCTAATTGACTTGACACGAGTTGATTCATGAACTTTCGAACATATTCACCCTTAAATATCTGAATGGCCAAAGTTAATCTTCCGTTAAATTCGGTGTTGAGTTCTTCCATAAAATGGAGCGAAATCTCTTCGTGCGAGATGCCACTTACAATGCTGTGCTCCATGGCATGAGAAAACGGGCCGTGACCAATATCGTGCAATAAAATGGCGATATACAATGCCGATTCTTCATCTTCAGAAATTGCAATCCCTTTAAAACGAAGGACACTCACTGCTTTTTGCATTAAATGCATTGAACCTAAAGCATGATGAAAACGTGTGTGATGTGCGCCTGGATAGACCAAATATGATAATCCCATTTGGCTTATGCGTCGCAATCTTTGAAAATACGGATGCTGAATTAAATCAAAAATCAGCGCATTAGGAATGACAATAAAGCCGTAAATTGGGTCGTTAAATATTTTGAGTTTGTTTTTTACTGACAAGCCTACATCCTTTAATTTAGACATAAACAAATATACATGAACGAAATCAATATCCTTTGGGTCGATGATGAAATAGATTTATTGAAACCTCACATTATTTTTCTGGAACAAAAACAGTATAAAGTAACCACCTGCCAAAGTGGTACCGAGGCTTTAGAAATTTTAGACGACACCAATTTTGATATTGTTTTTCTAGACGAAAACATGCCCGGACTTACAGGTTTGGAAACCTTGAATGAAATTAAGGAACGCCGTGCCAATCTTCCTGTGGTAATGATTACCAAGAGCGAAGAGGAATACATCATGGAAGAAGCCATTGGCAGTAAGATTGCGGATTATTTGATTAAACCCGTTAACCCGAATCAGATATTATTAAGTCTGAAGAAGAATTTGGACCATTCTCGATTAGTGTCCGAAAAAACCACCTCTAATTACCAGCAGGAATTCCGAAAAATAGCCATGGATTTGTCTATGGTCAATACTTATGAAGAGTGGGCGGACTTATATCAGAAATTGATATTCTGGGAACTTCAGCTTGAAGATATTGAAGATGTAGGCATGACGGAAATTTTGGAATCCCAAAAGGTGGAAGCCAATCTACAATTCGGGAAGTTTATTGAGAAAAATTATACGGATTGGTTCTCGCCGGGTGCAGATGCGCCATTGATGTCGCACCAATTGTTTAAAGAAAAGGTGGTGCCAGAATTAAGCGACAAACAACCGACCGTACTCATTGTTATAGATAATTTACGTTACGACCAATGGAAAGCCTTTGAGCCCATCGTCAATAATTATTATAAAAAACAGTCAGAAACCTCTTTCTATAGTATCCTCCCAACCGCGACACAGTATGCGCGCAATGCTATTTTTTCAGGATTGATGCCATCGGACATGGAAAAGTTATTTCCACAGTTTTGGAAGAATGATACCGATGAAGGCGGAAAAAACATGCACGAAGATGATTTTCTGAAAGCGCAGTTAAAGCGTTTGGGATTACATCATATCGATTATGAATACCATAAAATCACCAACCTACGAAACGGTAAAAAGCTCGTTGAGAATTTCAGAAGTTTGAAGAACAACGACCTTAATGTAATCGTCTACAATTTTGTGGATATGCTCTCACACTCCAAAACGGAAATGGAAGTCGTTAAGGAATTAGCGTCTAATGATAAGGCCTATCGTTCCTTGACGGTGAGTTGGTTTAAAAATTCACCCTTGCTGGAAATGATTCAATTATCACAGCAACTCGGTTTTAAATTGATTTTAACTACCGACCACGGTACTATTAATGTAAAATCGCCAACCAAAGTTATTGGTGATAGAGACACGAGCCTTAACCTGCGTTATAAAACCGGGCGTAGCTTAACTTATGAAGACCGGGATGTTTATGCCATTAAAGACCCAAAGGATATCCATTTACCGGCATTAAGTATGAGTAGTTCATTCATATTTGCTAAAGGTGATTTGTTCTTGGCCTACCCGAATAACTTCAACCATTATGTGAGTTATTATAGGAATACGTACCAGCATGGCGGTGTGTCTTTGGAGGAGATGATAATTCCTTTTGTGGTTATGGAGCCGAAGTAGAAAAGCCAAAGCCCCACCTTCCCGAAGCGTCGGGACCCCCTAAGGGGAGGAACTCTTACTCGGGAGCCCCACCTAGCCTCCCCCAAGGGGAGGAACGCTCACTTAGACGTCACATACTATATACCATAATTACACCGTCATTGCGAATCACGCTAGAGCGTGATGTGGCAATCTGCTTAATTAGAGTTAAAATTAGAAAGATGACTACATCGCTCTGCGCTTCATAACAACACAACAAAATTCCATAAAAAGCATAAAAATCCGACGAAATACACTTTTTTCTAGGATTTTCCATTTTTTCTAGTTATAATTGCCCTGTAATTAATTCAGTATTCGATTGATAACCGCAACATATACATATCGATTAGAAGACTTAGAGCAGGTAGCTCGTCAGCTGATAACACAGTTTAAAACCAAAACCGTGTTGTTCAATGGAGCGATGGGCTCGGGGAAAACCACCATGATTAAAGCCTTGGTAAACGCTTTGGGCTCTAATGATGATGTATCAAGCCCTACGTTTTCTATTGTCAATGAATACCAATTACCCAATGACAGGCTTTTTCATTTCGATTTTTATCGCATTGAAAGCATAGACGAAGCCTATGATTTTGGCATTGAAGACTATTTAGATAGTGATGCTTGGCTATTTATGGAATGGCCAGACCGCATTGAAGAGTTGTTGCCAGACACCTATCATACTATAGATATTGCTATAAATGATGATAAAACAAGAACCCTCAAATTAACTATAAGTACTAATACATTAACCGAACTATATGCCGAAAACAGCCCGTAAACACTAGGATTTCCTAGTGGACATTCTAATTACCGAGATAGCCTATTACGGAAAAACCGTAATTGAAACTTCAAAATTCATCGGATTTTAACATTGCTTCATTTTATGAAGGCTTAGCGACCCTTTACATTTGTAGTATTAATTAATTAATCCCTTGAATTATGAAAAGCAAAAAATTAATTTTAGCCATTGCCATTTTCGGTGGAATGTTATTTACTGTTTCAGCAACTAACATCATTGATTTAAATGAGCAAGCAATTAACAAAGTCGATAAGAGAAAACTCAAAATCCCTACACACGGATAAGAGTACTTATAATCGAAAGATTTTAATTGGGAGTATTGTTGCAACTTTTATTGCAGCGACTCCCTTTTTGTTTTATATATATGAATACGTTCCCGACGCTGAACGTTGGCATACCTGGTTTGGAGTCTATGAAAGTGCCGAATATGGAAGCGCGAATGTAGGCATCTGGGTATTAATGATGAAAGTCATTCCACTATTACTTTCATTAATATGGTTTTTTACTTGTCGCCATTGGTGGTATCATGTTTTGTTAATTCCAATAGCCATGTTCTCATTTCAATGTGTAAGCGCTCTAAATTATGATGTACGTTTTATGGATGAGCTTCACATTATATGGCTTTTACCCTTTATGGCAGTCATAATTCCTTCGATCTATCTCATCAGGGCAAAAATGTTTAATAAAATTAATTATGCTGATAAAACTTTAGAGGAATTGGAGGAAGAGTTTATGATAAAACCCGATTCTATTTGGGGAAAAATCAAACAGTATTTTTAAAACCAACTTCAGCTATAAAGAAAGCCAAGAGATACCTCTTGGCTTTTTGCTTTAAAATCCCCAAAGCTCTAACCTATTGAGTATGGCAAAGGTCAAAACTGCAATGGCACATAAATAAAATCCGATACGTGCGAGTTTACGCTTGGGGAATTGAAAAAATTGGTGTTTAAGGAGTTTGTAATTGAAGATTTCGTTGACAACAAGTAATAAAGTCAACACTAAAGCGAGAGCGAATATAAGTGCAAAGGTGAAATTCATTGTACAAAAAATGAAAAACGCTTTTTTGAGGTTTAAAATTTTATTCCAAAGTAGAAATTAAGAGGCTTATTTTGTAAACTATTTAAATTCTTATAATTACCAGTTTTATAAATTTCATTCTGTAAGGATAAAAACGTTTGAATGCCTGACTTGAATTTATACCTGGTTTCACCATATAGATAAAAATTAAATGTCTGAAAATCGTCAGTTGACAACTCTAAATTATTTGAATTTGAAATTGTAGAAATTTGACTACCGAAGGAATAAAAGTAGTCGCAATTAGAAGGTTTAAATTTTAGTGAAACCGGAATGTTCAACGTATTATAATCACCTCTAAAATATAAATACATTCCCGTTTGTAGTTGAAATGAAGAATCTATTTGAATACTGTAGCTCAGTGTTTTCTAAAATAAACCTCTGCTCACCAAAATACTATCAGATGATTGGCTAAACAAAAGAGAATTACAAAACACAAGCATTAATAGTATCATAGACGACCTAAATTATAGCTAAATTTTAAATACGGCACGACGAATGACTCATTAACCAAGAAATACTCAGTAATATTAGAAGTGTAAATCCCTGCAAGCAGTTCTATTTTTCGCTTTTTCCATCCCAATCCAAAATTCCAAGGTTCATAAGATGCATCTGTTACACCAAATGATGTAAACAGCTCATTACCGTCATTATCAAAAAAAGTTTCTTTAATGTCTAATTGAGTACCTCTATTTAATAATGATCTACCGACTCGTAAATATATTTCACTCTCTTTAAAAATTTTGAAATTATAATCCACATATAAATGAAAACCAAATATTAAACCTCTATTGGAAGTCTGAATATCAAAATCACCATTAGGAGATGAATTAAAGCCACCGAGATAATCGTATCTAATTGAATTACCAAACCCCAAGCTCAAGTTTTTTGATATAAAATAATCTAAAGCCCCTGAAAATGCAAGACCAGAATTTTGCTTATCAACTTGCACGGGGTAAACAGTTTCAGCATCGTATGGCAAAGGTGTTATTCTATACTCCGTACCAATTTTAAAAAAGACTTGTCCTTTTCGATTTTCAATATCTAAATAATTCAAATCCTGCGCATTGAGTTGAATAATAAAAAGCAATGCTATAGGGGCAAAAAATAATTTCATAAATTATAATTTTTAAATTTCAGATTCTAAGATAAACTTTATTTAATCATGAAAGTTAAACTAAAAGTGAATTATCAAGTCATAGATAATTACCAATTCTATTTCAAAATCCCAAATAATTCGTAATTTGAAAATTCAACCAACAGTGCGTTTCTAAATCGCCAATCACTTATGAGCAAATCGCCATTTACCAAAGCACAATTATTGCCACAGGAAGAAACTCTTGAGATTCTCAAAAAAAAGGGAGACTTGTTTATTGGGATTCCCAAAGAAACCTCATTTCAGGAAAAACGTGTATGTTTAACACCAGATGCGGTTTCAGCCTTAACGGCCAACGGTCACCGTGTAATGATTGAGTCTGGCGCAGGGAAAGGTGCTAATTTTAAAGACAAGGATTTTAGTGAGGCTGGTGCTGAAGTGACCAAGGATACCGCAAAAGTATTCTCCTGCCCTATTCTACTGAAAGTTGAGCCGCCTTCTATGGATGAGATTAAACTCATCAATCCACAAACCATACTCATTTCGGCGCTACAACTTAAAACGCAAAACAAAGTCTATTTTGAAGCCTTAGCCAAAAAACGAATTACAGCAATTGCTTTCGAATTTATTAAAGACGAAGACGGTGCCTACCCCGCAGTACGTTCCCTGAGTGAGATTGCAGGAACGGCTTCCATTTTAATTGCTTCGGAATTACTGTCTAACGTCAACGGTGGCAACGGCTTAATGATGGGTAATATCAATGGTGTACCACCAACGGAAGTGGTTATTTTAGGTGCAGGAACTGTAGGTGAGTTTGCTACACGTTCCGCTTTAGGACTTGGTGCCAATGTAAAGGTGTTCGATAATTCCATTACCAAACTACGTTGCTTACAAGCTAACATCCATCGGACTATTTATACCTCTACCATGCAACCAAAAAATTTATTGAAAGCCTTAAAACGCTGTGATGTCGCGATTGGTGCTATTCGAGGGAATAATCGTTCGCCAGTAGTCGTTACGCAAGACATGGTCGATAATATGAAAAGTGGCTCTGTCGTCATCGATGTCAGTATTGATATGGGCGGTTGTTTTGAGACTAGTGAAGTCACGACGCACGACCATCCAACCTTTGATTACAATGGCGTCACCCATTACTGTGTGCCTAATATTCCTGCGCGCTATTCGCGTTCAGCATCTGTATCCATTAGTAATATTTTTACACCCTATCTTTTGGAAATAGGCGAAAATGGTGGGATTGAAAATACCTTACGATTCGATAAGGGCTTGCGAAGTGGGCTCTACCTCTATCATGGTATTTTAACTAACAGGTCAGTTGCCGAGTGGTTCGGTCTTGACTTTAGCGATGCTAATTTGCTTATTTTTTAATTGGAATAACCAAGTCATTTCGATCGTAGAGAGAAATCTCATCCCTAATTCAATATTATTACATTCCTCTTCGCTTTGTCCTCTCCGAATGAAACATTTTTCAAAAAGAATTTTATTCTTTCGTTTAAAATTATGGATTCCATTCTATAGTGTTTTATTTTTGTCTCTTTATCATATGATATGAAATTCATACACCGCTTAGGCTATTATTTAGGAGGCTTCGCCATAGGACTCATCATTCTTATGTTTTTTTTAAACGGAAAAGATGCCTCCTGTGATTATGGGCCAAATGCCAGAACCACAAAAAATATCGCTTCAAAAACACTCAAATATTCTGAAGATGTAGCAATAACGATGAACAATCGAGACATTGATACCATCATTGCGAAGCAATTAATACGCTACGGTGATGTGGATTTTTCAGAGAGTGAAACCGAAAGGGACTCTTGTAAGGTCTATCATATCGAAAATTCGTATAAAGATATTCCTGTAATTTTGAAGGTTGAAAATTGTGATTCTATAGCTACGGTTTTGAAGATGATGTTTAAATAATTTATTGTTAAGCGTAACCGAGCATCATAGCTGCCAACAGTTTGAAACTTCATCCTTTTGAACATACTAGGATTAATTTTTATTCTGTTCATTTTGCCTTGATGCAAAACGAACCAAAAAATCACTGTCAAAATATAGGGAATTGCTAAAGCACCATTCGCTCTCGGAATTACGTGCTTGAAGCTTCGCTTCGCATCTTCATTCCTTCGCTCTTTATTACTGAATTTTAACGTTCAATTCTTTAAATTGATTTGGGGCTTGAATTTCTGTAACTTAAATTCTTAATCCAGTACTCAAGCGTGTAGCCTGAATAAAGTGATTTATCTGGAAAAAACTATTCAACCTTCCTGCGTTTTCGTTCCGTCTTAATCAATTCCAGTTCCCTATTGGTCTGTCCAGCGACAGAGGTATTTTCTTCAGCACGGCGAATCAAATAAGGCATCACATCCTTAACTGGGCCAAAAGGCACATATTTAGCGACGTTATAGCCCAATTTTGCCAAGTTAAAACTGATGTGGTCGCTCATGCCGTATAATTGTCCAAACCAGACATTGTTATCATCTTTGGCAATACCGAAGTCATCCATATATTTTAGTGCCAACAGACTACTGTGTTCGTTATGGGTGCCAATGAAGATGGAGATGTCGCCCAAATTCTGAAGGATATACGTTAATGATGCATTAAAATTATCATCTGTTGCTTTTTTGTTCGCACAGATAGGAGACTCATAGCCCATTTCCGTAGCACGATCACGCTCTTTCTCCATGTATGCACCCCGCACAATCTTCATCCCGATTTTAAATCCGCTGGCCTTTGCCCGCTCATGCAAGCCTTTAAGATAATCCAAGCGGTCCCATCGGTAGCATTGTAGCGTATTATAGACTATCGGTTTATCCGTATTATAAATACGCATCATCTCCTCTACCAAATCATCCGCCGCGGTTTGCATCCAGCTTTCTTCGCCATCAATCAAAACTTCCACGTCTTTCTCTTTGGCGAGTTGACAGACTTTATGGTAACGTTCAACAACCCTATCCCATTCCGACTGCTCTTCAGATGTAAAATATTCGCCTTTAGACTTCTTCTCATAGAGATAAAAACGTCCAAATCCCGTAGGTTTAAAAACAGAAATTGGCATCGCCTTTCGGTCATCCGAAAAACGGATAATCTTTAAGGTTTTTTCCATCGCCGCATCAAACTGTTCTTCAGTCTCCTTCCCTTCTACAGAATAATCCAAAACGGAACTGACACCATGCTCAAACATCTTATCAATCACAGGTAAACAGTCCTCTTCATTAACGCCACCGCAAAAATGGTCGAACACTGTAGAACGAATCAAGCCTTCAACAGGCAGATTGGCTTTAAGGGCAAAATTGGTCGCCGCCGTTCCGATACGTACCAAAGGCTGATGCGAAATCATTTTAAACAGAAAATAAGCACGCTCTAATTCAGAATCGGACTTAAGTTTAAAGGCGGTTTCAGTATTTTCAAATAAGGAAGACGACGGCATCGGCTAAAATTTAGTGGTACAAAAATATAGATTTATAGTGTTAGTTTTATTCAAAATCTGAGTAATTTCACAACCTTAAAACGTATTAGTTCCTTATGATATCTATAAAAACTAAAGCGTCTGTTGTTCATTTTAATTCGGTAATTTATCAAGAATTAGAAACCTATCTACAGACCAAAAACCCGTCCATGATATTTGTATTGGTTGACATGAACACGCATGAAGACTGCCTGCCTCAGTTTTTGAGTCACATGAACTCGGGCGACATCCCTGTTGAGGTCATGGAAATGCCTGACGGCGAGGAACACAAGACCATAGATATCTGTATGGGTGTTTGGGAAGCCATGTCGGAGTACGGCGCTGACCGACAGAGTTTACTCATTAATTTAGGTGGTGGCGTAGTAACAGATTTGGGCGGATTTGTGGCCTCTACGTACATGCGTGGCATCAACTACATCAACGTGCCTACTTCACTTTTGGCTATGGTTGACGCCTCTGTTGGTGGTAAAACCGGGGTTGATTTAGGCGTATTGAAAAACCAAGTCGGCGTAATTTCTGAAGGCGATATGGTTTTAATTGACACCTCATTTTTATCAACTTTACCACAGAATCAAATGGTTTCTGGCTATGCTGAAATGCTTAAACATGGTTTAATCAGGGATAGAAGTTATTTTGAAAGACTTTCAGATTTAAGCCAATTGACGCTCGACGATTTAGACCAATTAATTTACGAGTCCGTCGTAATCAAAAACAATGTGGTGTCGGAAGACCCTTCAGAAAAAGGGCTTCGGAAAATATTGAATTTCGGTCATACGCTTGGTCATGCTATAGAATCTTATTGTTTGGAATCAGATATGAGAGACACTTTGCTCCATGGTGAAGCCATTGCCATTGGGATGATGTTGGAAACCTATTTATCTTCAGAATTACTGGATTTTTCGAAAGCCGATTTGGAGCTGATTAGTTCTACATTCTTGAAAACCTATTCTGGTGTCAACTTCAATGAAAAAGAAATCGATTACATCATTGACCTTTTGAAGCACGACAAAAAGAACAGTCACGGCAAGGTGAAATTTGTATTGCTGGAAGCTATCGGGAAACCCAAATTAGATTGCGAAGTTGAAAATACACTTATTCACAAGGCCTTCAATTATTACCAATCCTTATTTTAAATCACCAAAGAGAGCAAGGCAATTACTACAAAGGCCATAGGCAAAATCATCAACATGAAAATAAAGGTGATGGTACTACTCTTAATAAAGCTCAATAACCAGTGTTGTCCGTAAAAACGGTGCACGGCTATTAAAAAATAGATAAAGGTTGAGAGTACAGCAAGCCAATAAATCCAGTCTGGTATACCAAATTTCAAATAACTTATTCCGAATAAAATACTAAACACGGTGAATAAAAAGGAAAAGAAGTAAAAGCTAAAGACCAAATGATGTGCGTAGCGCCCTTTATTGAAATAAAACACCTTTAAAAGCAACGCAAATAAAGGCATAAGAAAGAACATTGAAATTGGAATAGTGTCAAACATTTTTTGAATAAATGTGCCTGCTCCAGAACCTTTCATAATACTTAATGAAGTAGCGAATATGCGTCGCTTAAAGAATCCGTCGTCTTTTTTAAGGCCCATAACCTTATAGATTTCTTCATCTGAAGCCCCAATTGCGAGCATTGAATCTACTTCGGTTTCATTAAAAGTATACCCAATAACATTCATGTTTTTTTGACTTTTTTTGGTATCGGCAACTACAGAATCTATCTCATTAGAAACTTCTGGAAGTCCTTTAATCTTTAAATTAACACCCTTAAAACGTTCTTCTGAGGCCATGACAATAGAATCTAAAACCTGTTGCCTAATCGCGGATGAATCAATGGCTTTAGCACTAATGACTTCAGAATTAATTTTATTCGCTTCCGCTACCCATTCCCGGGTGCTGAATGAGAGTATAAAAAAGAAAATGACCGAAACAAATAAGTACATCTGAGCCGGATGCAAATACATTAAGCGCTTGCCCTCTAAAAAGCGTTTGGCCAAACTCCCTGGTTTAAACATTAATGGCACAAAACTCTTCAAGAAACGTGCATCAAACGAGAAATAATTGCTAATGGTATTGTAAAACAAAACACCAATGGTCAATTCTTCATTGGTTTTTTGTCCACAATGCGGGCAGAATTCAAAGCCTTCTTCAAAAGGTTTTTCGCAATTGGCGCATTTGGGTTTAGTATCGCTCATTGGAGTTGGTTGAATGATTTTCGAATTTACAAAATTGAATTTTAAGTCCTTCGAAATAAAGCTGAATTATGAGTATTCTAAATTCTATTTCAAAATAGATTCAAAATCTGTATTCAGAATTCAACGAAAACACCACTGTTTATCAATGGTTTACAATCTTGGCACGGTCATTGGTTTTTCAATCAGCAAATAGCGTAAGCCGAAAAGCTAAAATACGAGTAGGCACAATCTAAATTTAAATACTATGAAAAAAATAGTTTTACTTTTTACAGCAATGTTAATAACATTAACTTCTGTAGCAGGCGCAGAGAAAACTTCTGCAACACTTAAAAAAGATTTAGATCTTACATCACGCTATCGTTATACCCAACCTGTAACGTTTGTTGAACGTGGTGTAGAATTCCTAATCTTTGCTGATGGTAGCTTTGATTTTAATACAGATCTAATCTACAATTCACCAAGACGTTCAACAGGACTTTACTTTCTTCGTAATACAAGGCGAAGTCAAGTCAACGTTACCTTGGGTGCCCCAGGACACGTCAATAGCCATTTTGGATCTAGAGGTGTATTAATTACACACGACAGACTAGGTCGCGTAAGACGTGTGGGGAATTTTTTTGTGAACTATGACAGATGGGGCCGTGTAAGTCGTATCGGTAATGTCTATATGAGTTACAGACATGGATACCTAAGACAAGTTGGAGGTTTAACACTTCAATATAACAGACGAGGACGTCTTATCCATACTAGAGGATTTGTAAACTTTAATAATCAGCACTGCAACATTCAGTTACAGAATGGTTGGGATGACGATGATCGCTTCGATGATGACAGAGACGATAACTTCTACTATTTTAAACAAGATGGTAAAGTGAAGAAGCATAAAAAGCTTAAGCAACGAAGATTTAAGCGAGATGATGACTAATGATTGCCCTTAACTAAATCTACTTAAATTGGTGCAAGCCCCTAAATGCAAATTTAGGGGCTTTGCTTTGCAAACTTCCGAACGAAAACGATGTAGATTAAGTTTTGGCACGCTGTTTGATTTTAACTACTTGAACAATTAAAACCTTAAAAAATGAAACGGATTTTATTAATCATTACAGGCTTGCTCTTATCGGCAGGACCTGTTACAGCAGAAACCACCACCACGGCGGATATCATGTCGCCAAACTACCGCGGATACGGAAATTCGTTCATCTTTGTTGAAGATGGCGTTGAGTTTTCAGTTTTTCCAGACGGCCAGTTCGATTTTTATGCTCAGTCTTTTGGGCCTAACGTGAGTGTTGGTATTCAGTCTGGTCCGTTTGCGTTTAGTTTCAATACTGGATATGATTACAACCCATATGTGCAGTATGATAGTTTTGGAGCAGTCATTCAAATTGAAAATACACCAATCTTTTATGACTACTACGGACGTGTATCACAAATTGGAGACATCTTTATCAACTACAACAATTTTGGTCGTGTAAGCGTTATTGGAGGCTTAAATGTATTTTACCGTAACCGTGTATTTTCGCACTTTACAGGATTCATCAATGTATACAATAGAGGTTACATTTATAGACCTTGGCACAGGTTCTATGCTATTCCGCAGGCAAATTTCTGCTTGGTGAATACCATTCCTTACAGACAATATTATGTACCGGTAAGACATGTATACTACAGACCTTACTATAACAACTATCGTTTTTCGCGCGACTTTAACAGAAGAGCGTACTCACAGTTAGGACGCCGAAGTGAAGCGAGATATTTTGATCGCTACGCACAGTCGCCAAGAACACAAAGAGATAGAGATATACAGAGACGTACGGAAAGACGTTATTCAAGAATTGCCGATAACAGAACTAGCAGAAGCCGAAATAATAGATTGGCCAGTGCAGATACGGGAAGACGTTATAACACTTCTGCAACACAACGTTCTGGTAGAGATCGTGTACAGAATTCTAGATCTACGGGTCGTAACAGTTCTGCAACGAGAGGCAACGCAAGACAGAATGAGAATTCAAGAGCGCAAAGCTCTAGAAACCGATCTGGTGCAATCGCTAGAAATAATGAAGGAACTAGATCCCGTCAAAACAGTACTGCAACTAGAGGGCAAAATAGACAGAACAATAGTACAGTACGTTCACAATCAGGTCGTAACACCCGAACTCTTGGAAATAATTCTGGTAGAAATGTGACCAAACAACGTTCTGCTGTGTCTAATAATACAAGAGGACAAAACAGAAGCACGGTTAGAAAACCGAACACTGCAAATTCTCGTACTTATAATGAAGGTAGGTCGCAATCTAGAAGTAGAAACACGCAAGCTAGTAATAGCCAGAGAACTGTTAAGCAACGTTCTACACAAACTAGAAGCAGTAGACCAAATGTGGGACAGCGTTCTACACAAGCGAGAACTAGTAGACCGCAGGTACAACAACGTTCTACGCAGAGAAACAGTCGACCAGCTGTAAAACAGCGTTCGACACAACAGAGACAGAGTAAATCGTCTAACGTTCAAAGATCATCACGATCGTCTAAAAATACGACGACAGGATCTTCAAGAAGCAGACGCTCAAGAGGATAAGATAATTTTTTTTTGGTTGGTTAGTGGAATATCCCGATAGTGTGCGCCCTAAAGCACAAGTCGGGATATTTTTTTGTTCTATATTAGATTAACTCATTCAAAGTCTACTTTTACTTCATAAAACGAAACTTTGAATCATTCCATCTTAAATAAATAAAAATTTGAATTTACATTTGACAAAACTCTAATAAATGATGAGATTGATAATACTATTAAGTTTCATAATACTTTCTTTTTCAATTAACTGTCAGGAAAAACTAGAGAATGGAATTTACTTGAGTTCTGACAAATTAAAATATATAACTATTAAAGATCATTTTCAGTTTAAGTATACTGCATACAAAGGATACTCGCCATATACAATAAAGGAAAAGCGGAAAAACGAAACTAAAAGAATGTGTGGAACTATTGGCTACATTTTAGAGGAAAATGGAAAAGGAACCTATTCAATTAAAAATGGTGAAATTGTTCTAAAATTTGAAATTGATTATTCAACCATTGCGACAAAAAAAATCGATACACGGTTATTAAAAGGAATTAGTTTTAAAATTCTTGAATTAGAAAAATTAGAGAATTAAGTTTCAGCAAATTAAAAAAGTTTGAAAATTATAGATAGTCGAATTATTTAGGTTATGCAGTAAAGGGAACATTTTAGATCTATAATAACCAGAACTGAAGGTTTTTTCAAAGATTTAAAAAACACAAGAATTATAGCTCGAGATATTTCTTCATCTGAAGTTTTAAGTCTTCCGAAAGATTAAAACGGTAAATCAGCACAAGATAAATCACTACAAGTAAAAGCGACTTTAGAATAATATTTAAGATAGGGTGAAATGGGAATTCCAGATAATAAAAAGACGCGATTAACAAACCAATAATTCCAATAACTTGAAGGGATTTTCTAGAATACGGTTGCATACGAAACTTTCTATTTACAAAAACCAGCTTTATGATGTTGTAGAATACCAATGCCAAAAACGTTGCTAAGGCTGAACCTTCCAAGCCATAAATAGGAATTAACAATATATTCAGCACCACAGCCATAATCGCTAAAACAACACCAAATACCAAAACCATTCTGTAGTAATCACTATTGAATAAAATGGCGTTGTTATTGCCCAAGCTACTATCAAATAGCTTGGCCAAGCCGATGATAAAAACAACAAAGACACCACCTCTAAACTGTTCCTGTAAAAGCGCGTAAAGTTCATTGATGTTCAGGACAATCAGAAGAAAAATTAAACCGCCCAACACCAATAGGTTGATAGAACTACGTTGATACAAATCCTTTAAATCGTCGTTTTGATTTCCGTTCAAAAATTGAGCTGTTAAAGGCATCATAATCTGATGCATAGCACGGTGCGGAACGGCAATCACAGTTGCAATAAATATAGCCACATTGTAATAGGCCACATTTTCAATTTTTAGCATCTGCCCTATCATAAACTTATCGATATCCAGAATAAACATTGCCACCGAACCTGCGACGATAATCAGCAAGGCGTATTTTATAATGCTCGATAAATCGTCGAGCTTATAAAATTTCAGAACCGGCAATCTTACGGAAAATGCGTAGGCCATCATTAATAACATTCTAGCGACATACACCAAAACCAGAGCAGTTATAAACTGTTGCACCGTCAAGACATCAAAATACACAGCTACCAATAAAAGCGTCACACATGCACGGTGAAAGACTTCCTTCATCGTATTGCCATAAACCGTTTTAAGTTGGGTTTTCGACCATGCAAAAAAGACTTCAAAATAAGCCATGCTAATCGCAACGATAAAAATGTACCAGACATAATCGTAGATAATGGCGTTCTCGGAAGCGAGCACCGAAGCAATCATTTCATAACAAAACACACCAATAATACCAGTCGGAATTATAATGAGCAACGGCAGAAAGAGCATCAGCGTTAAAAAGCTATTGAGGCTGTTCTTCGTTTTATATTTTGAATAAAATTTAATCAGCGCATTATGAACGCCGAATGCCATAAAAGGCAACATAATATTTGCGGTTGAAAGGATAAAGCCTACCAAACCATAATACGTGTCCGAAAGAAAATAGGTGTATAGAAAAAGCGTATTTATCGCCCCAATACCAAAACCAAGATAGGTACTGATGGTGTTTTTAAATGATTGGCGAATTACGATACCCATAGCACAAAACTAAGATTTTTGATGGATTAGTTCTGCTAATTGTTCCGTGAGTGCCTTTCGGCTGTACTGTTCAATATTACTGGTATTGCTAGAAATACCGCCAGATTTATAAGCTCTATATTGCTGAACCAAATAGGCTTTTAGAAAATCCTTTTGCTCATAATTAAAATAAGCGCCAGCTTTAGCATCTTGAATAATCTTCTGAACATCGGAATCCTCAGGTCCCAAAGCTAAAATCGGTGTTTTGGAATGTAAATACTCAAAGAGTTTCCCTGGAATGATGGCTTTGGTATCTTTGGAATTAATCTCGATTAAGAGCAACAGTTGCGATGACAATTGGGCTTTTATCGCTTCATCATGATTCACATAACCGTGATTTTTGAGATAGTCTTTAAGTCCATATGTTATAATTGAATCTAGTACCGCATCGCTGACCACACCAAATAAATTCAGTTTAAGGTCAGAAGCAAAATCGCGCTCTTCGTCGATTAATTCTGAAAGACTTTGCCATAGTAATTCTGGGTTACGTTCGGACAATAAAGAACCTATATGCGATAATGAAAATTTTGAATCTTTTGCTTGGCTTGAAACGTCATGCTCGTCATAACCATTCGTGATTACTGAAATGGGTGCTTCTGTTTTCTCTTGAAATTCCTTTGCTGTATTTCTGCTTGTGACTATCAATTGGTCGGCTGATTGCAATACTTTGGTTTCCAAATTGAGATGCTTTTGAGATGCAGATTTGGACAGTTTTAAGGCTTTGTGGTAACCAATGGTTGTCCAAGGGTCACGGAAATCTGCCAACCATCTTACACCTAATTTCTGTTTGAGCCCTAGACCAATCAAATGCATACTATGCGGTGGTCCCGTAGTAATAATGGTATCTATAGCGTTTTCTTTTATATAATTTGAAAGAAAAGACACAGACGGTTTTACCCAACCAACACGGGCATCTGGTATAAAATAATTTCCTCTCACATAGAGCAACAAACGCTGAATGAAAGACTGTTTTTTCTTCTCTGGAATGACTCCTGAGCTTATCTTAGAAGTATCTTTTTTAGATAAGAATTTCGCCAAACGATAAGGCTCCTTTATCGGTCGCTTAACTACAATTGTATTTTCAGGGATTTCATCCAACAAACTTCTATCGGTAATTGGATAGCTAGGGTTTTCTGGGCAATAGACTATGGGCTGAACACCAAACTGAGGGAGATATTTTACAAATTTCAACCAACGTTGCACGCCTGGACCTCCTGCTGGTGGCCAATAGTATGTTATTATGAGGACCTTAGTCTTCACTCGTTTTGTTTCTGAATGAATAAAACAAACCACCTAAAACCAACAGCATTACCAGAATGGAACTGGCTAAAGCGATACTGCTTCCTGTTTTAACAACTTGAGGTTCAAAACTGAATTCTATGGTATGCTTACCTGCCGGAATTTCCATGCCTCGCAACGCATAGTTAACGCGCTGGTGAGGCACTTCTTTTCCATCAATTTTAGAAATCCATCCGTTGCTGTAATAAATCTCTGAAAAAACAGCATAGCCTTTATTGGAAGAATTGGATTCGTATTTTAAATAATTGGGTTTGGCCTCAATTAGCTTGATTTGTGCTAAACTATCTACCTCATAATCCCTGTCCAGATTATAATCCACAAAAGCGGTTTGATTGATAATAGCTTCCGTTTTTGTTTTTAAACTATCTAAAGCCAAAATTTCATCATTTGCTGTCGGCGCAGATTTCAATTTTGAAACATACCATGCATTGCCATTTGGTTGAAAATACTCAGTAGACGCAGCTGTTCTACCAGATTCATCACCGAGAATGACATATTTGGTATTGAGCATATTCAGGACTTCAACATTGTTCTTCGCGATATGAAAATCGAACAGCTCATCAAATCGACCTAATTTGGCCGCATGATACCCGCTTAACGAATTGTGAAAATAGGCCGCTCTTGCTGGTTTCTGCCGGCCTTCGGGTGACGCGTCCAAAACTCTAAAATGCCCATCGTCTTTTAAAATCTCTTGGTCAGCTGTTGTGGCTTGGTAAGGTTTATCCACTTGTCTCGCAGAAACAAAATCATCGGAGTTGACATAATTTCTGTTCACACCGACCAAATCAAACAATAACAGTCCCGCAAAGACCAGAATGACTACTTTTTCATTCCATTTTTCTTTTAGATACATAAATATAGTACCTGCCGATAATAGCACTAAAACCAAAGTTCTAATACTGTCGGAGGTAAATAGACTTTTTCGATCTTCAATTAAAGCATCCACAAAAGGTTGCCCGTAAATTTCACGAAGCTGTCCGTCACGAGCACCAACAAAATCGAACAGACTTGAGCCGAATAATAAAAATATAAGGGCCAGTCCTGCGGTAATCGCTACAGCGTATTTTAGAGCCTTCAGTTTTTCTTCGTTCTTTTCAAATTCATTGAAAATGCGAACTAAGGCGAAAATTCCAAGAACTGGTATGCACAATTCCAAAAGCACCTGAATAGAGCTCACCGCTCTAAACTTGTCGTACAGAGGAACGTAATCAATGAAAAAGTTAGTTATAGGATTACTATCAGGCTGAGGATTTGTTACAAAAAACCAATTCTTTCCTAATGATAATAACCAAGAAAGAAAAGTGCCACCAACCAGCCACCATTTTAAACGCCCTTTTACCAAAAACAAAGCCAATACAAAAAGAAATAATATAACGGCACCTACATATGCCGGCGCTTCAACAATAGTTTGGTCGCCCCAATAAGTATATGCATTTTTTGAGCCATCTAAAGCGTCTATCGGCGAGACACCCAGATTGATATAGGCTTTATAGGTTTCAGAATCTTTACCGACATCCTCAGTACTTCCACCGCCCATAAATCTTGGAATGTACAAATTGAAGGTTTCCAATAATCCGTAGCTATACTCGGTAATGTACTCTCGGCTCAATCCATCAGTTTGCACTTTCGGGCTTCCATCGGCGTTAATCGTCAACTCACTTTGTCCACGTGTACTTTCCTTTACATATTCTTGTGTGGCCAAAATATTTGTGGCATTCAATCCAATAGAAATAATGACGGCGACAACTAAAATCCCAATCGATTTAAAGAAATGAGGTAGCATCTTTCTTCGATAAGCGTCTATGAGATACGCCAATCCCAGAACCAATACCAAAAGCAATAGGTAATAGGTCATCTGAAAGTGATTTGCTACAATTTCTAGCCCCATCGCAATTATGGTGAGTAAAAAACCCAATATATATTTTTGTCGGAATACCAGAATAATACCACTCAACACTAATGGCATGTAAGCAATGGCGTGTGCTTTAGCGTTGTGACCAACACCAAGTATAATTATGAGATAGGTAGAAAACCCAAAAGCCAGAGCACCTAGGGCCGATAACTTATAATCAACCTTCAAACTTAGCAGAAGTATATAAAACCCTATAAAATAAAGGAAAAGATAGTCCGCAGGTCTTGGTAAGAATCGAAGACCTAAATCTAACTTTTTAATATAATTATGAGGATATTTTGCACCTAATTGATAGGTTGGCATTCCTCCAAATGCGCTGTTGGTCCAATAGGTTTCTTCATTTTCGGTAGCACTAAACGCTTTCTGCTGTTGCGCCATACCGATGTAGTGCATAATATCACTCTGAAAAATCTTTTTGCCTTTTAAAACCGGACTAAAATATGCCAAGGATAATACTACAAATCCCAGAACAACCAAGAGGTGCGGAAGAATCTTCTTAAAGGAGAATGCCATAAATTCAAATTAAATCAATAGACTTGAAAAATACTCAAATTTATAGTGCAGTTCTAAGAAAATAAAGTTTAGTTATTAAAAATACCTAGTCGATTTCTTCGTAATCGATATACTCGCCAACATTTTTAGTACTTGAAGATTTTTGCTGTGGCACTTTATCAATAACCGTCTCTCCTACCTTTGTTTTTGGTTGTTGTTGGCGCTGTTGCTGTTGTTTGAAGCCTTCAAACTGTTGTCCAAAACGTTTTTCGACTTTTTTGGCCGCAAATTTCAAAAGAATTGGAGCAAACAGTCGTGCTAGAATTTTCACCCCAAAATAAATGAGGAGAATAATAAGGATGGTTCTAACAAAACCGTATACTGAAGCTGTATGAATCATAAGTGTATTAAACGACTTCAAAAATACAATTAACTGCATTTATATTCCGTTCTTATTCCTTAAAAAAAGTTTAAAAATGATATATTTGAACACAAACCACAACCAAATGAAGACTCAAAGCCCCCTTATTATACTGCTGTTTTTGTGCTGTTGTCAATTTAGTTTTGCGCAATATACGGAGGTCATCAACTCTAATAGACCAGGTGTTTCGCAAAGTGCATTTGCTGTAGGAACCAATGTGGCGCAGTTAGAACTGGGCGCTTTTACAGTAAAGGAAGAGCATACCCCTTTAAATTATGAGGTCTCTGGATATGGAATAAATTTCGCTGTGAGATATGGTTTATTGTTTGAACAGCTTGAAATATTGGTTAATGGCGAATATCAGAATGATACATTTACCAATCTAAACTCTAATCCTTCGTCGGAAGACCCACGAGCCAATTTTAGAAACTTTACCCTTGGTGCAAAATATTTAGTTTACGACCCTTACAAAAATGCCGAAGAGGAAAAACCAAATCTCTACAGCTATCACGCCAATAGACAGTTTAAATGGAAATCATTGATTCCGGCAGTAGCTGTTTACGCTGGTGCCAATTTTGATACAAAAGATAATCCCTATACGGCTTTTGGTATTGAGGGCTTTAGCCCGAAAATCATGGTTGCAACACAGAACAATTTTGCAGGTGGTTGGGTATTTGTAACTAATTTTATTAAAGATAGAATCGGAACAGACCAGTCGGATTTCCAATACATTCTAACATTGACACATTCGTTTAGCCCGCAATGGGTGATATTTGGCGAAACCCAAGGCATTAAAAGTGATTTTTACGCGGATAACCTTTTACGGTTTGGTGGGGCATATTTATGGTCTAAAGACTTTCAATTGGATGCCAATATTACATTCAACACTAAAGACACACCATCTGTCTTTAGCTTAGCTTTTGGTGCTTCTTATCGATTGGATTTTCACAAGGATAAGAAAATTGACAATGGTGGTGATGCTAAAGATGAGGCGAAACGACAAGCCAACAAAAGACGAAACAAACAAAATGATTTCGACAACTAACTGACGAATTGAATGATTGAAATTACTGAAGCGCTTTCTAAAAAGGACTTAAAAGCATTTGTTAAGTTCCCTTTCCAACTTTATAAAGACTCTCCATATTGGGTACCGCCCATCATTAAGCAAGAGCTTGAAACATTTAATAAAGACAAGAATCCAATATTTAAGGATGCAGAAGCCCGATTTTTCTTGGCCTATAAAGACGGTAAACTCGTTGGTCGTGTGGCCGCCATTATCAATTGGCTAGAAATTAAAGGTCAAGGGCTTAAAAAGATGCGTTTTGGCTGGTTTGATTTTATAGACGACAAAGCGGTTAGTAAAGCCCTATTGGAAAAGATTGAAGACATTGGAAGAGCCAATAATTTGGAATATGCAGAAGGCCCAGTAGGATTTTCTAACCTAGACAAAGTTGGTGTGATGACCGAAGGTTTTGATAAAATCGCACCGATGATTACCTGGTACAATCACCCTTATTATGTGGCGCATTACGAAGCTCACGGTTTTACGCCAGAAAAACATTATTCTGAAAGCCGTTTTCCGTTTGCCAATGTCAAACCAGAAGCCTTTAAGAAAGCGCAGGAATTAATCAAACGGCGCTATGGACTAAAAGCGTTGACTTTTACAAAAACAGAAGATGTGATGCCATATGCCGATCAGATGTTTGATTTGTTCAACGAATCCTATTCCTCGTTGTCCTCCTTTGTAGCAATCACAGATGACCAAAAAGCCTATTTTAAAGAGAAGTTCATCAAATTTGTAAATCCTGAATACATCAACTTTGTAACTGATAAGGAAGACAAATTGATTGGCTTTGCGATAGTGATGCCCTTCTTTGCTCATGCCTTACAAAAAGCAAAAGGAAAACTCTTCCCATTTGGATTTACACATATTTTAAATGCGAAAAAGAATAGTAAGGATGTCGTGTTCTACCTTATTGGTATTCACCCGGAATACCAGAATAAAGGTGTCCACGCCGTAATTTTTAATGAATATTACGAAACCTTCACCAAAAAAGGGATACAAATGTGTTATCGTACGCCAGAATTAGAGGATAATGAAGCCATACACAAAATCTGGAAGCACTTCAGCCCTGAGATATATAAGCGACGGAAAACGTTTAGGAAAACCCTGTAAGCGTTTTTAAATAAATCTCTGAGTCGCCTTAAAATAGGTTGACACTTTTTATAAAGCTAAACTTAATGGGTTGAAGTTAATAGTAGCGGCTATGAATCATGCACGGTTTGGCTGTTAACATTACAAGCCCGCCTGCTGTCATATACACACCAAGGCGAAAATACGAAAGTCCCGACGATGCGGGATTCAGGAGTAGATGAGAATAATCAATTATTTATAGCTATTGTTACAGCACGTATTTTTTTCTAATTATTAATATTCAAATGAGTATGGATTGATTTGATTCAAATTATAAGGAATATCTTCTGTAAACCCGTCAGTTTCAACACCATTTTTTTTCATAAACCATCGAACTTTAAAGTCTTCAGCAGTCTCAGGTACACTATAATATACTATGGAATTAACATCAGCTCCTGTCCAAGAAGTTTCTTCATAGGCACCAATTGCACCACCAGGAAGTGGCTCTTCTGGATGATATGTGTTATCTACACCAAAATTTTCTATACGAGTTCTTATTACATTAGAAAGTCCTGCAAAAAAATCAATGTGAATAAAATCATTTTCGTCTATTGGATTAGTATTATTCACTAATATTTTAAACTTAATAAACTTATCTATCTTTATTATTACAGGTTCATCAATTGGATAGTCTCTCCATATACCTGAACCCGAATAATTTTCGTCTCCTTGATGAACAATTGTAACAAATGCATCTACTTCATTTGCTAATGTAACTGAAAAATACCCATTTGCATCTGTAATTACTTTTGCACTATCCAACACTTTTGTAGTTGAAAATAAGCCTGAACCACTAGATTTTCTTGTCATTACAGTTACTAATTGGTCTGCAATTCCGTCTCCATTAATTGTTCGTTCAACTTTCCCATTGACAATTTTATAATCAACATCATCAGAAGAACAACTTACTGTAATTAATATAATAGATAAAATTAAATATATTCTTTTCATAATCTTGGTTTAATATGTGCTGTGACGGTCTCGGCTATGAGTAGTTGTGTGGGTTAGCACTTAACTTTACAAGTAGACACCAAGTTGGAAATTTCGCAGTAATTTCCAAAGTAGGCGAGAACAAGCAATTACTTATAGCCATTGTTAGCTGTAGGTTTTCATTATTTCATGTATTCTATCATTAATTGAAAAATGTATGTTGACTTTATCTTCTTTAAATAATTTTAATAAACAACTTCCTAATTCGGTAACTAGTTTTTCAACATCCTTTTTTGAGGTTTTGAAAATTGAAAGAACCTTTATTTCTTCCAGTATCATTACATTAATTACTAATAAAATTATAACAGTATCAGGAAGCATATTTCTTGCCAAGTGAGAAAAACCTCTTCTATCTACAATATAGTTTCCAGCTGTTCTTAAATCTAAGTGAGTAAAAGAAGATAAATGGTCGTACAAATATTTATAAATTTCAATATCGATAGATTCGTATTTAGTATTCAATTTTGATTTTTCATAATTATTTAAGGATTTAAATTTCTCTTCTGTTTTCTTATCAACTATATGACCTCTTTTATATATATGGGTATTATTGAAAATGCCTTCTTTGGCAATAACATATTCCTTTAAAGACTTAGAATTATATTTAGCATATAAAATTTCCAAATAATTTTCATAATTAGTCCTAGTTAAATTTAAAGAGTCTTCCCCAAAATGATTATCTAGGAGAACTCCGATAGCTTCAATTGTTTTTAAGTTCTTAGTAAGACAAAATAAAATATAATGGTCTATGTTTAAATTACCCATTAGAACTATCTGTTCATCTTCATTAGAATGTTTAGCAATTATTAGTGCATAGACATATTTTAATTTATCAAATAAATCATATAGTTCACTTAAAATTATAGAAAGCTTACTTTCTGATATTTCTATTTCACCAGATTCAATTAGAAAATATTCATCTACTGCTTCTTCCCAATCTTGAAGTTGTTCTTTAGAATAAAGATGTAACTGACTTTCTCCGACACAATAACCTAATTTTTTAAATGCATAAATAATTTCTGGTCTAATCCCAACTTCTTCAAGCATTAAAACAGAATTTTCAATATAAACTTCTTCAGAAACTTGTATTGTTGATGGAATTAATGGGTCGTCTCCAGTAATATCTCTACCCATAATTGACTTAAACCTTTCATTTTCGCGGTCTAATATTTCTCTTATCTCTTTGGTTATAGGAATACTAACAATGTCGTCATTATTTATACAACAGGATTTGTATTTTTTACCACTTCCACATGGGCATTTTTCATTTCTTCCTATTTTCATTTTTTATAACTTACAGCTAACACCCAAATATACGCAATACCCCAAACACCACTAATTTTAGGATAGATGATTGATAGAGAGCAAGATATCTGCTTTTAAACCAAAACAAGCGTGTACAAATGACAACAAACGATATCTAATAAAAAAGCCGTTCATAATAGAACGGCTTTAATATTCAATAAATAATATCTCTTTAAGATTCTCCCATTGCCGCCATTAAAGCTGCAGACATACGCTTGTAGGTTCCATTTTCTAATCGGGAACGGATGGCTTCAAACGCATCTAAGGTTTCACTAACATCTTCTAAAGTGTGTGTAGCTGTTGGAATTAAACGTAATAAAATCATCCCTTTAGGTATCACAGGGTAAACTACTATAGAACAGAAGATTCCATAATTTTCCCTAAGATCTTTCACCAAAGCCATAGCTTCAGGAATGCTTCCCTTTAAATACACTGGTGTTACACAACTCTGTGTAGTCCCTATATCAAAACCACGCTCCTTTAAACCAGATTGTAGAGCATTGGTATTTTCCCAAAGTTTCTCTTTAAGCTCTGGCATGGTTTTTAGCATTTCCAAACGTTTTAAAGCACCAACCACCAGTTGCATCTGTAGTGACTTAGCGAACATTTGAGAACGTAAGTTGTATTTTAAATAATCTATGATTTCTTTATCTGCCGCAATAAAAGCACCTGTACTTGCCAAGGACTTAGCAAAGGTCGCGAAATACACGTCGATGTCGTCTTGCACACCTTGCTCCTCACCTGCTCCAGCCCCTGTTTTTCCTAAGGTTCCGAATCCATGGGCATCATCAACAAACAATCTAAAATTGAATTTTTTCTTAAGCGCAACGATTTCCTTTAAACGTCCCTGCTCTCCTCGCATTCCGAAAACGCCTTCAGAAATCACCAAAATACCACCACCGGTCTGCTCTGCCATTTTAGTAGCACGCTCTAAGTTCTTTTCTAAACTTTCAATGTCGTTATGCTTGTATGTAAAACGCTTGCCGTGATGCAATCTTACTCCATCAATAATACAAGCGTGAGCATCTACATCGTAAACAATAATATCATCCTTAGAGACCAAAGCATCTACCGTGGATACCATACCTTGATAACCGAAGTTTAATAAATAAGCGGCTTCTTTTTGGACAAAATCAGCTAATTCATTCTGAAGTTGCTCATGCAAAGAGGTATGACCAGACATCATACGCGCACCCATTGGATAAGCAGAACCGTAAGCTGCCGCCGCTTCAGCGTCAACTTTGCGGACTTCAGGATGGTTCGCCAAGCCTAAATAATCATTAATACTCCAGGTAATGACATTCTTTCCTTGAAATTGCATTCTATTGGAAATCTGACCTTCGAGCTTTGGGAACACAAAATAACCTTCTGCCTGTGCCGCCCATTTTCCTAATGGTCCTTTGTCTCTGTAAATCTTTTCAAATAAATCCTTCATGCTCTAAGCGCTTCTCATTCCGTCTTTAACAGGTGATTAATCTGCTTCAGATTTTATTAATGTTTTGTTAAAATAATTTAGTCAGTTGGGGCAAAATTAGCTAATAATATTAGGAAAGCATAATTTATTTCAGCAATATATTCACTAAGTTTTGAACATAAAAAAGCCCGTTAGAATAGAATTCAACGGACTCTTTAAGCCTTTTTTATTTGACGTAATTTATCGCCTTTTGTGATTTTGGAAGTTCATCAAAAAAGCCTTGGGCTTCCATCCATTGGTCATTATAGACCTTGCCCATGTAACGTGAACCATGGTCTGGAAAGACAACTACAATCTTATCAGAAGATTTAAATTCCCCAGCGTCGTTTAATTGTCTGATGGCCTGTAATGCGGCACCACTGGTGTAGCCGACAAACAAACCTTCTTTATTGGAAATTTCTCGTGCAGAGTGTGCGCTTTCGGCATCTGCAACTTTTTCAAACTTATCAATTAAATCGAAATCTGTAGCTGTAGGAATTAAGTTCTTTCCTAAGCCTTCTATTCTGTATGGGTAGATTTCTTTCTCGTCGAATTCACGGGTTTCGTGATATTTCTTTAAGACAGAACCGTATGCATCAACTCCGATGACTTTTACATTGGTCCCGACTTTTCGGGATTGCTCTTTCAAATATTTAGCGATACCAGAAATGGTACCTCCAGTGCCACTACAAGCCACTAAATGCGTGATTTCTCCATCGGTCTGTTCCCAAATTTCTGGGCCAGTCGATTTGTAATGCGCATCGAGATTCAGTTTGTTGAAATACTGGTTGATATATACCGAACCTTCAATTTCGGTATGTAAACGCTTGGCAACTTCGTAATACGACCTTGGGTCATCTGCCTTTACGTTGGCTGGACAAACATACACTTCGGCACCCATGGATTTCAACATGTCTATCTTGTCTGGCGAAGATTTTGAACTTACGGCCAAAATGCAACGATACCCTTTAATGATACTCACCATAGCAATACTAAATCCGGTGTTACCAGATGTCGTTTCAATAATGGTGTCGCCTTGTTTTAGTATGCCTTGACGTTCAGCCTCTTCTATAATGTGTAATGCGATTCGGTCTTTTGCAGAATGCCCTGGATTAAAGGCCTCGACCTTTGCAAAATACTCGCCTTGAAAATCTTTAGTGACCGAATTTAAACGGATTAACGGCGTACTGCCCACCAATTCCAAAACGTTATTATACACTTTTTTGTCTGTTCTCATAAATGCTATTAATTCAATACAAACTGTCGCTTGTTTTCAAACCGTGCAAAGGTACAAAATTTTTACGACTATGCGGTAATCCCCTCTAAGTCAAACAAGAAGGCAAACTCCAGCGCATCTTCTTTTAACGCTTCAAATCGACCTGAAGCTCCTCCATGACCAGCGTCCATATTGGTTTTAAGATACAATTTATTTTTATCTGTCTTCAATTCGCGCAATTTCGCCACCCATTTTGTGGGTTCCCAATATTGCACTTGCGAATCGTGAAGTCCAGAAGTTACTAACATATTTGGATAGTCTTTAGCCTCGACATTATCGTATGGCGAATAGGATTTCATATACTCGTAATAGAGTTTATCGTTTGGATTCCCCCATTCGTCATATTCACCAGTCGTTAAAGGAATAGTATCATCTAACATGGTTGTCATTACATCCACAAAAGGCACTGCCGAAATAATACCATTGTACAATTCTGGCGCATCGTTAATAATAGCGCCCATCAGCAAACCACCAGCACTTCCACCCATGGCATACAAGTGTTTGGACGAGGTGTACTTTTCTCTTATTAAGTGAATAGAGCAGGCAATAAAATCTGAAAACGTGTTCTTTTTATTAAGTAACTTTCCGTCTTCATACCAAGGTCTTCCGAGATATTCTCCACCTCTAATATGGCAAATCACATAGATGAAACCTCTGTCCAACAAACTCAAACGAATCGTTGAAAAATAAGGGTCAACGGTTGAACCATAACTTCCGTAGGCATATTGTAATAGCGGATTTTCACCATTAAGCTCCATCCCTTTTTTATAAACCACAGACATTGGGATTTTAGTGCCGTCTTCTGCCGTGGCCCAAATGCGTTCAGATTGGTAATTGTCTTTATCAAATTGGCCACCGAGTACCTCCTGCTCTTTCAGCACGGTTTGCCTTTTGGTTTTCATATTGAATTCTATAACCGAAGACGGGGTCGTCAAGGAATTATAGCCATAGCGCAGTACTTCCGTGTCAAATTCCACATTAGTTCCGGTAAACGCCGTATAAGTTTCGTCTGCAAAGTCTATGTAGTAATCTGAAGAATTATCCCATCGTTTCACGCGGATGAGATTTAAACCATTATGGCGCTCACCAATCACCAAATAATCCTTAAAAATATCGATATCCTCTAGCAGTGTATCATCTCGGTGGGCAATAACTTCCTCCCAATGGTCAATACCTGTGTCGTTTTCAGGCGTTTTCATCAGTTTGAAATTGGTTGCCTTATCTTTATTCGTAAGAATGTAAAAGTGATTGTCATAATGCGAAATGCTGTATTCCAAACCTCTGATTCGCGGTTGGAAGACTTTGAATTTCCCATCAGGAGTATCGGCATTCAGAATATGATATTCATTGGTCAATGTGCTGTAGCAAGCGATGATAATGTATTTTCTGGATTTGGATTTGTAGACCGCCACACCAAAAGTATCATCGGCTTCTTGAAAGATTAAATCATCCTCAGTTTCTCCTAATTGATGTTTATAAATCTGAAAGGCCCTAAGCGTTTCCTCATCTTTTTTGGTGTAAAACAACGTCTGATTGTCATTTGCCCAGCTTGAAGAGCCAGTGGTGTTTTCGATAACGTCGGATTCTAAGTTACCCGTGACCAGATTCTTCACTTTAATCGTGTAGTTTCGTCTTCCAGTGTAATCTACCCCGAATGCAATTTTTGTGTTGTCTGGGCTTACACTAAGACCTACCATCCTAAAGTAGGATTGACCTTCTGCCATGACATTACAGTCGAATAGAATTTCTTCAGGATTGTCTAGACTCTCTTTTTTTCGCGCATAGATGGGGTAATCCTTGCCTTTTTCGTAGCGTGTGATGTACCAATAGCCATTGTATTTGTAGGGCACCGAGGAATCATCTTCCTTTATTCTGCCTTTCATTTCTAAAAACAATTGTTCTTGAAAGTCTTTTGTATGAGACATTTCAGCTTCGAGATAGGCGTTTTCGGCTTCGAGATGTGCAATGACTTCTGGGTCTTCCCGATTGTTCATCCAGAAATAATTATCTATTCTAGTATCGTTGTGGATGGTTAATTCCTTCGGAATCTTTTTCGCCTTTGGCGCGGTAACGTTTGAAGTCTTCTGCATTTGTTTCTCAAAAAGGGTGCAATTTACTAATTTTGCAACGTATAAATTTTAAAGATTGAATTATGTTTGGAGATATGATGGGTATGATGAATAAGCTGAAAGAAGCCCAGAAAAAAGTTGAAGAAACGAAAGAACGACTGCATACCGTTTTACTCGATGAAGCCAGTAACGACGGAAAGTTAAAAGTTACAATTACGGCGAATAGAACCATAAAATCGCTTGAGATTGATGACGATTTATTGTCTGACAAGGACATGCTCGAAGATTACCTTATTCTTACCCTTAATAAAGCCATTGAACGCGCAACGGCGGTTAATGAAGCTGAGTTGTCTGCGGTGGCTAAGGAGGGGATGCCGAATATTCCGGGGTTGTAAAAAAGCCCCTTTAATTCCCCGAAGGGGAAAACTGTTTGCTTCATAAAACTCTCGCAAAGACGCAAAGACGCAAAGCTGTAGTGTAAACACTGAATTTTGAAAATATCCTAACTTACTGCCAACTGCGGACTAAAATACTGCAAACTGCGACTGCGACTGAAAACTTCACACTCTACACTAACCCACTAAAAACATCCATAACCCGCTCATGCATAGCATCGGTATAATCCAGATGCGTGACGATTCTAAGTTTGTTACTTCCCATTCCGATGATGTGAATGTCGTTATCTGCCAATTTTTGAGTGAATTCGGTTGCATCGATGTGTGATTCTAACTCGAAAATAATGATGTTGGTTTCTATGGGTTCCACGACTTTAACAGCATTTAATTGCGAGAGCATAGCGCCAATTTCAATGGCTTTTTTGTGGTCTTCAGCCAATCGGTCGATGTGATTATCCAGAGCGTACAATCCTGCTGAAGCTAAAAATCCGACTTGTCGCATTCCGCCTCCTAAAATTTTCCTTACCCGTATAGCGCCTTTCATCAATTCTGAATTCCCTAATAATACAGAGCCAATGGGGCAACCTAAACCTTTACTTAAACACACTGAAATAGTATCAAATAGTTCCCCATATTGCTTTGGGCTTTCATTTTTAGCGACCAAAGCGTTCCAAAGTCTCGCGCCATCTAGGTGATACCCTAAATTATGCTCATTAGCAACAGCTTTGATGCGTTTTAATTCTTCAAAATCCCAGCACGCGCCACCACCTTTGTTTGTTGTATTTTCTATAGCAATCAAGGACGTCAGAGGACTATGGTAGAAATCGGGTGGATTTATAGATGCTTTTGCCTGTTCGGCTGTAAACATACCTCTATGCCCATCAACCAGCTTACAGGAAATTCCGGAATTAAAGGATGCACCGCCACCTTCATAATTATAGATGTGGGCATATTTATCGCATATCACTTGTTCCCCAGGATTGGTGTGGAGCTTTAGTCCGGCTTGGTTAGCCATACTGCCACTTGGGAAAAACAAGGCTTGGTCCATCCCGAACATATTGGCCAAACGCTCTTCTAGCTCATTAACAGTTGGGTCTTCTTTATATACGTCATCACCAACATTTGCGGAAAGTATGGCTTCTAGCATACCTTTTGTTGGTTTGGTGACGGTGTCGCTTCTTAGGTCTATTTTCATATTTATTACTATCTTTTTAGATACGCATTTCACTCCCGAAGCATCGGGATTCACGCATGTCTTCGTGTATCTCTGTGAATTCTCTGTGTATTTTCGTGTAAATAATTACGCAGAGTTTCTCGGAGCCAACACGGAGTTTTCGCGGAGATAAGTTTCGTAAAGTTTCAATCGAAACTGTGATTGATGAGATTGCCACATCCCGCTCCGGCGTGATTCGCAATGACGCCTTTTATTTGTGTCTACTTTTATTCATTATAACTACACATATCCATCCCAATTGGCGAACCATCTGGGATTTGTGGTACAGTTTCTATTTTAAACTTTTCTGGTTCTTTCATGAATTCCGTAATCATACGCAAATATTGCATGCCCGTCGCTGAAGACATAGCATCTCGTATTTGACTTTTGGTTAAGTCCGTTAATGCCTGATTGGCAATGGCCTTTACTTCAAAATAGCTTTGGTCTTTCGTTGCCAAATTCATGATGTATTTTAAAACATTCACATTGACTTCATGTTGAATGGACTTGTGATATGCGCTAGAATTCTCCTTTAAAATCGTGTTAGAGACGAGTTCGTCTAGGACCTCTTTCAGGGTAAGTTGGTTTTCATCCAAACTAGACTGCAACACCAATCGATTAGCGCGTTGAGGATGAAGCAATAACTTCAAGGTCATATCGCTAGCCGTGGACGATGCACTTATGGGGTCAAAGGCCACACCAGTTTTCCCTTTGAAGGATTCTCGCGTTCGTCCGTAGGCAAAAGCTCTTGGCGGAAACAAATCCAAGAGGTTCTTGGGAATGGCTAACTCTTTTGGGTCTAGCGTTTTTAGTATTGCATTTAAAGCATCCTCCTGCAATGTCCTATCCAAATATTCAGTTATTTTTTGCCCATCGCCCTTTATAGCATAGTTATAATCCATTCCGCCAACGAGCTTTATAGTAGCCTCGGTTTGGTAACGGTGGAAGAAATATAAAGGCACAAAAACATCTTCCAAAACCGTGTAAGGTTCATTGGTTTTAATATTGTCTTTGGAAAATTGGGACATGGCTTTCGCTCTAACGTTTAAGACATTTTCCAATTCTTCGGATGCTGATTTTCCATTGTCCCACAAATGCGCTAAGCCATGAGCTCCACCTTGTGCTCTAGCGTCGGAATCAGAAATAAACCGTAGTCCGGACTTCGTTGCATTTTCTAGAATTTTATTGAGTTCTTCGCGTTCATTAGCATTTTTATCAAATTCAGAATAACTGTAAGCCACAGTGACTTTGTCCCACTCGCCTATACCAACATCATAAGCATTGCTGAAGTCGATGTTTCCATTTTTTAATTCGAATTGCGGATGCGGATAATCCATCACAGATGCGCGGTCACTAGTACTTGCCGAGAAGTTGTGCGCAAAACCGATGGTGTGTCCTACTTCGTGTGCGCTGAGCTGTCGGATTCGGGCTAAAGCCAAATCGAGCATGGGCTGATAATTATCATCATTTACTGCAAAAGGTTTATTCATCAGCGCTTGGGCTATCATAAAATCTTGTCGGATACGTAGACTTCCTAAACTGACATGGCCTTTAATGATTTCTCCTGTACGCGGGTCGACCACGCTGGCGCCATAACTCCAACCTCGTGTGGAACGGTGAACCCATTGAATGACATTATACCGACAATCCATTGGGTCGGCATCCTTCGGTAACATTTTAACCTGAAAGGCATCTTTAAAACCAATAGTTTCGTAGGCTTCATTCCACCAACGCGCACCGTCTAATAATGCAGAACGGACGGGCTCTGGTGTACCAGGGTCTAAATAATAGATAATCGGCTCTTTGGCTTCGCTAACTTTAGCGTTAGGGTTTTTCTTTTCAAGTCTATGACGAACGATAAAACGTTTTCGGATTTGTTCCTGTACTGGAGTCGCGTAATCTAAATATGAGCCTGAAATTGCACCACTACGTGGGTCGAATACTCTAGGCTCGTAATTGCTATCCGGAAGTTTTACAAAAGAATGATGCTGAATCACGGATACCAAAGAGGCTGTTGGTGTAACGCTTCTGAGGTTTCGTCCCGTAGGTTCTCCCGCAAAGGTTAACAAAGCTTCAAACTCTACATTCTCGGGGAAAGCTTTAGTCCGTTCCAAGGCCAAGGCACTTTTGGATTTGTCGACTTTATACGTGCCTTCTTTGTTTCGCTTTAAGGTACCAGCGACATTTTGAGCGTCTTGCATTAAAAACGGCGTAAGGTCGATGATGTATGTGCCGTTCTCTTCAGATTTAATAGGAAATCCGAATAATACCGATTGTGCAAAGGCTTGTTCGATACTTTTTCGTTCTAATTCATTATCAGAGTTCGCGCGGTAACTTAAGTTTGGTTGTACAAGTAGCAGTTTGTTTCCAGCTTTCTTAAAATACACCAATCGCTGACTACCGAGCTTACCACGGTCGAGCCCGATATCATTGCTTCCGACGCCTGATGCCAAAGAATTAACGTAGAGAAAATCGTCATTCAAACGGTCGACTTCCAGATATATTTTATCTTCAGATTCATCATAATAAAAGTCGAAATACCCTGAATATGATTTCAGATTTTTCTTATTCAGGATTTGCGCTGAAACGGTAAAGGTTAAAAAAAGTAAAATGAGGGAGAGGCTAGATTTTTTCATGCTTTAGTATTGAAACATAAAACTAAGGAAATTCTAAAAATTGGGGTTGCTATTCGGTCTTAAATTGTTGGGAGGTGTTATATTTGTCCTTCAGTATTAATATAAAGAGATTCCCGCTTTCGCGGGAAGTTAGCATGATTACACAAGACCAGATTAAAGACCTCAATACCCGCCTAGACGCACTTAGGCACTATCTTTGACTTAGATGCCAAACGCATAGAAATCGCCAACGAAGAAGAGCAAACCTTTGACCCCAACTTTTGGAATGACCCCAAGGAAGCCGAAAAGGTGATGAAATCGCTTCGGGAGAAAAAGAGCTGGATAAACGATTACGAAAACGCCCAAACCCTTTACGAAGACTTGGAAGTGCTGTATGAATTCTTTAAGGAAGACGAAGCACCAATGGAAAATGTGGAAGCCCGCTACGAAACGGCGGTCAATGCCATTGAAAAATTGGAGTTTAAAAACATGCTTTCCGAAGAAGGCGACAGCCTCAGCGCTGTTTTACAAATTACGGCCGGTGCTGGTGGTACCGAAAGTTGCGACTGGGCCAGCATGCTGATGCGTATGTATTTAATGTATGCCGAAAAGAGTGGCTTTAAAGTAAAGGAACTCAACCTGCAAGATGGTGATGTGGCTGGCATTAAAACCGTTACTTTAGAGATTGAAGGCGATTTTGCCTTTGGTTGGCTTAAGGGCGAAAACGGCGTACATCGATTGGTACGTATTTCGCCGTTCGATTCTAACGCCAAACGCCATACCAGTTTTGCCTCGGTGTATGTGTATCCGCTGGTAGATGACACCCTTGAAATAGATATCAACCCTGCTGATATTGAAATTACAACAGCGCGTTCTTCTGGTGCTGGTGGACAGAACGTTAATAAGGTGGAAACCAAAGTACAACTGAATCACAAACCTACGGGGATTCAAATTTCCTGTTCAGAAACCCGTTCCCAACATGATAACCGAGCGCGTGCAATGCAGATGCTAAAATCACAATTATATGAGATAGAATTGCAAAAGCAAATGGCGCAACGCGAGGATATCGAAGCAGGCAAAATGAAGATTGAATGGGGAAGCCAAATTAGAAACTACGTGATGCATCCTTATAAATTGGTGAAAGATGTCCGCTCCGCGCACGAAACCGGAAATGTAGACGCAGTGATGGATGGTGATATTGAACCATTTTTAAAGGCCTATTTAATGATGATGGGGCAAAAGGACAGTGTAGATAATTCTTCGCTCTAATCCATAAGTTGAATAGTTCTTTTGAGAATTCTCTAAATTCAATACGGTCTTCATAAAACTAAAACAAATCATTAGATGAGCTCCTTCAATGAAATTTTCAAAAATCCAAAATCAAAAGAGATGGGCCTTAGGCTGAAAAAAATCATTAATACTCATTTCAACACTATTGAAGAGCAAATTTATGGTGGCGCAAAAGTGAAATTGGCGCTATATTCTAGGGATGGAAAGAACAATGTGCTTTGTGGTATACAAGAAAGTTGCGCTGCATCTTGCTTGCTCTATGTTCATCATATTGATAGTATAGACCACGAAAGATTGAAATTTAGTGGCAAAGGCAAACACGCCAAGCGACTAAAATTTAACGATGTAAAAGAAATTAACGAAGAGGATGTACATTGGCTACTTACCAAGGTCGATGAAAATGCGCCATTCTAACTTAAGGACATAGAAGAAGATATTTGCAGTTTAACATGTCAATACCGCATTGGCTCTAACCATATTTCTAGGACTCAAAAAATTCCCATATTTTTGGCACTCTAATTGCTATAAAACGGACAGATGATTGAGATTTACCATAACCCAAGATGCACCAAGTCTAGACAAGGTGTTGCTTTACTAGAACAACAAGGTGTTGATTTTACCGTCGTAAAATATTTGGATGACAAACTTATAAAAAGCGAACTAAAGGCTATTATTGAGAAATTGGACATCCCTCCTATTGATTTGGTGCGTAAGAATGAAGCTATCTGGAAAGCCGATTATAAAGGAAAAGACCTTACGGACGATGACATTATTGACGCCATGGTAAACTATCCCAAATTGGTTGAGCGTCCTATAGTTGTCGTCGATGACAAAGCGGTTATTGGTAGACCAACGGAACGTATTTTAGAATTGATATAATTAAGAGCTATGAAGAAGATACTTGTTTTACTCCTCCTTATCGGATTTGGTACAAGCGTAGACGCACAGATGAGACGCGGTGGCGACCCATTAAGACAGAGTAGAATCCCTCAGCAACCCCAAGAGCCAACGGAGGAGCAAAAGGAAGAATATGCGCGCAAAATGAAAGAGCGCCAAGAAGAATACCTTGCCAACTTCATTACAACTTTAGAGGCAGACGATTTTCAAAAGGAGATTATTAAGCAAAATCTTAATAGTTATTTTGAAAAGAAAATAGCCATTTACAAGCTTCCGTTTGAACGCTCCATACAGCGACAAGATGCTATTAAGCAACTAGACGACACCCATTTTAAAGAACTAGAAACTCTCATCTCAGAAAAAGACATGCTAAAAATTAAAGAGATGATTAAGGGTGATTTCAATGAAAATGAAGTCAAAAAGAAGAAAAAGAAAAAACGCCGGAAAAAGGATGATAAAGGATAAAAAAAGAGCAACAAATATGTTGCTCTTTTTAGTCTATCTAGGTATTAGTGCTTAACTCATATCTTCAACATCCGCACCAGATGCATTATTCATAACAGAAGCAATTCCAGCTTCCATAGAGGATGTAGATGCATACTGCTGACTTGTACCTATAACCTGTCCATTTGTAGATTTTAAGTTAAAATAAGGTTTGCCACTTTTACCTTCTAAGCGTTCAAAACGCGCGTCGTCACTGGAATTCTTTTTTACGGATTCAATTCCGTTTTCGCACTCAGCTTTACTTGTGTAAGCTTCGCTACTTAATATGTTTTGTCCATTTCCAGCCTTTAGTCTAAATCTAAACTGTCCGCTGGCATCCTTATACATTTCAAATTTTGCCATTTTTTCATTTTTTAAAGTTCAGACAAAAGATACTGATTTTTTCAGACTTTAAGAATCTAAGGTTTAATTCAAAAGCTAATAAAATTGATTGAAATGGTATTCAACAGACCAGATTAAGCTAAGAGACTAGACAATTTCTGAAAAGTCAATTCCGAAAAACTAAAAGCCTCATAATCACATAAACCAAAATTTTGTTTAGAATTTGAATCACCATGATAGCCGACACAGAAGACATTAGCCTCGTTCGACGCTTTCATGCCATTGGTAGAATCTTCAATAACAATACATTCTGAAGCTAAGTTCCCTGAGGCCTCAACAGCTTTTAGGAAGATTTCAGGATGTGGCTTGGACTGCGCCAAATCAGCACCACTGAATTTTGAAATGAAATATGGGTTGAGTTTAAAGCGTTCAAAAATCCGATTGATATTGGGCATAGAGGCCGAAGAGGCTAAGACTAAAGTGAGTCCTTTGTTATGATACTCTTTTATAGCATCTAAAACGCCATTAATCAGAGCTAAGCTTTCGTCGTTTTCAAACAAGTATTTAAAGTGTTGGCGCTTCAGTTTCACTAAGGTTTCAGGATGTTCTTTCAAATTAAAATGGTCTACCAAACGTCGGCAAATATTTATTGTGGACTGTCCTGTGAATGATTCGTAGAGTTCATTGGATACGTTAATATTCACATCAGCAAACATTTTGTAATAAGCCTTATGGTGCAAGGGCTCAGTATTAACGATCACCCCATCCATATCAAAAATAACGGTCTTTAGCATCGGTTTCAAAGAATAGCTTTGGATTCCTCAATGATGCTTTCCACGACTTCAGGATTGAGAAGCGTACTGATATCCCCCAATTGGTCGGTCTCTTGGCAGGCAATTTTTCGGAGTATACGTCGCATGATTTTACCAGACCGTGTTTTAGGCAAACCTGCAGAAAACTGGATTTTTTCCAACTTTGCAATCGGGCCAATTCTATCGGTAATCAATTGATTGATTTCTTTACGCAAATTATCATGATTTCTGCTTTCGCCTGAATCTTTTAATGTCACATAACCATACAAGGCATTACCTTTTATATCATGCGGAAAACCGACAATTGCCGATTCTGCCACAGCTTGGTGCTCGTTTATGGCATCTTCAATAGGGGCGGTTCCTAAATTATGCCCAGATACAATAATTACATCATCAACACGACCGGTAATTCTGTAATACCCTACTTCATCACGCAAGGCACCATCACCCGTAAAGTACATGTTTTTAAATGCTGAAAAGTATGTGTCACGATACCGCTCATGATTTCCCCAAATGGTCCTAGCCATAGACGGCCATGGGAATTTTATACACAAGCGACCCTGAACTTGATTCTCAGTTAGTTCCTTTGAATTTTCATCCATCAATGCTGGTTGAATACCAATAAACGGCAAAGTGGCATAAGTTGGCTTTGTTGGCGTTGCATATGGTATAGGAGTTATCATTATGCCTCCTGTTTCGGTTTGCCACCAGGTATCTACGATAGGACTCTTATTGTTCCCAACATTATCATTATACCAATGCCAAGCTTCTTCATTGATAGGTTCACCAACAGTTCCCAAAATTTTTAGGGTTGATAAATCATAATCCTTTAACCAAGAAGTTCCTTGTTTTGCCAAAGCCCTAATTGCTGTTGGTGCCGTGTAAAACTGATTGACTTTATGTTTTTGAACGATATCCCAAAATCGACCGTAATCAGGATGACTTGGAACACCTTCAAACATAACACTCGTAGCACCATTGGCCAATGGTCCGTAGACGATATAGCTATGGCCTGTAATCCAGCCTATATCTGCTGTACACCAATATATATCGTCTTCGGTATATTGAAACACATTTTTGAAGGTGTAGGCCGTATAAATCATATACCCTGCCGTTGTATGTAACATGCCCTTTGGCTTTCCTGTTGAACCGGATGTATATAATATGAACAAAGGGTCTTCCGCTTCCATCACCTCTGCCTTAAAATCTTGGTAGGCTTCATCTAAAAGTGGTTGTAACCACTGGTCTCTACCCGCTTTCATATTGATGTCGGATTGAATGCGTTTCGCCACGAGTACAGTTTTTACAGACTCACAATCCTCCAATGCCTCATCCACAATGCCTTTTAAATCAATGGTTTTTGCGCCACGGTATGCACCGTCTGAAGTAATGACCATTTTGGCATCGCAGTCATTAATTCGGGATGAGAGTGCAGACGAAGAAAACCCTGCAAAAACCACAGAATGTATAGCTCCAATCCGTGCGCAGGCCAAAACGGAAACAGTCAATTCGGGTATCATCGGTAAGTAAATACAAACCCTATCCCCTTTTTGTATGCCTTGGTCTTTTAAGACATTCGCGAATTTGCAAACACGAGCATGAAGCTGTTTGTAGGTAATGTGCTCTGCATCTTCATTTGGGTCGTTTGGCTCAAATAAAATAGCCGTTTTAATGCCACGGTTGGCCAAATGCCTATCCAAACAGTTTTCTGTGATGTTGAGTTGAGCGCCTTCAAACCACTTGACTTCGGGTTTTGAGAAATCCCATTCTAAAACGGAATCCCATTTCTTATGCCAGACAAAATGTTCCTCTGCGATTTCTTCCCAAAAGATTTCAGGTTGATTTATGGACTTTTTATAAACTTGAAAGTACTCTTCAAAATTTTTAATATGGTATTGACTCATAATTAGAGGTCGTTTTTGTTCTTCAATTTGGTAAAATAGGTTTTTGATGCTTCAAGCACTTTAGGCGCTAAAATCAATGTGGCAATCATCGTTGGAATGGCCATAAAAGCGAAAACACCATCGATAAAATTAATCATAGCATCGAAATCCGTCGTTGAAGCAATGATAATACTCCCGATGTAAAATACATTATACCATTTTTGACGCTTCACCCCGAATATGAATGACATACATTTTGTTCCGTAATACGAATAGGAAAATAAAGACGAGACGCTAAACACAAACACGCAAATCATCAGCAAGTACTTACCGTAGCCAGGCATGGCCGAGTCAAAGGCAGAAGCAGTTAAGGTAACACCATTATCCGCTGTACTTTCCCAAACACCTGTCACTAAAATAGCCAAAGCTGTCAGTGTACAAACGATTAAAGTATCAATAGCTGGTCCTAGCATGGCGACTAAACCTTCTCGCACAGGTTCGTCGGTTTTAGCGGCGCCATGCGCCATTGGTGCCGTACCAATACCAGCTTCGTTAGAGAATGCTCCTCTACGAATACCCAATAAAATCAAACCGCCTAAAACGCCTCCAAGAAAAGCATCTCCTTCATAAAAATTGGCTGAAAAGGCATCTGTAAATATGAGCATGAAATATTTTGGCACCTCTTCAATATGTAATCCCAAAATCACCAAAACCAAAATAAAATACAGAGCCACCATAGACGGCACCATTTTACTTGCGATTTTGCTGATACGATTCAAACCGCCAACAATAACAATAGTGGTTACTACAACCAGAATACCTGCAATAATTAAATTGGTTTTTAAACTGACATCGACACCATTCGGGATTAATACAATATCATTTATGGCTTGTTTTAATTGATTGACATTAACAACCGGCAATGCGCCCATCATCCCAAATACACTAAACATCACGGCCAAAGGCTTCCAGTTTTTCCCAAGACCTTCCACAATAAAATACATAGGCCCGCCTTGTATTTTGCCTTCACTGTCCTTACCACGGTACAATACTGCCAAGGTGGATGTGAAAAACTTTGTAGACATACCAACAATAGCGCTTATCCACATCCAGAACATAGCACCAGGACCTCCAACTGAAATTGCTAAAGCAACGCCTGCAATATTCCCCATACCAATAGTTGAGGCTAACGCTGTACTTAAGGCTTGAAAATGAGAAATCTCCCCTGGGTCATTTGGGTTGTCATACTTTCCGCGGAGCACGTTCAAGGCGTGACCCAAATAGCGAAAGCTTAAAAATTTAGAACGAATCAATAAATACAATCCGCCACCTATCAATAAAATCAGTAAATGCAGTCCCCATGCAAACCCTGAAAAGTCAGACATGGCTTGGTTTAATGCTTCCAAATTAGCTAGTTTATGCCATAAATATAATTCATACTTAAAACCTATTTGAACCTTTTCTTAAAATAATCTTAAATTGCGCTGACCAAGTACTAACTTTTGCAAACCAAACGTCTTTATTTTATAGATGCCGTCCGCGCATTTGCCATCCTAATGATGTTGCAGGGTCATTTTGTTGACACACTTTTGGCGCCCGAATATAGAGACACCAATAGCCTTGTCTATAATACATGGTCGTACTTCAGGGGGATTACAGCGCCGACGTTTTTTACCATTTCAGGATTGATTTTCACATATTTATTGATTCGTGCGAAGGAAAAAGGACAAGAAAGCCTTAGGATTAGAAAAGGTTTACAACGCGGACTTATGCTAATTGCCATTGGATATCTGCTCAGGATTCCTTTTTTGCAGTGGTTTATTGGCGAATTCAACACCTATTTTTTAGTCGTAGATGTGTTGCAATGCATTGGCTTATCATTGATTCTCATTATTGTATTGTACGTTCTGTGTCTTCGGAATATTTTGGTGTTTTCTATCTTATGTTTCGTCTTAGGCATTTTAATTTTCCTGTCTGAACCGCTCTATCGCAATTTGAATATCGATGGAATTCCTTTGGTGTTTTCAAACTATATTTCGAAAGAAAACGGTTCTATTTTTACCATTATTCCATGGTTTGGCTATATGGCATTTGGCGGATATTTGGCGACAGCCTTTTATCGACATATCGAAAAATCGAAATTCAAACCCGTTACTGTAATTAGCTTTTTGGTTGTCGGCTATCTCTTAATGGAGTGGTCGTCTTACGGTTTGAATAAACTCTATTATGCTACAGAGATTGAGCTGTTTCAAAAATCCGCTAACTATAATTATCTCTTTACCAGATTGGGTAATGTCTTTATTTATTTTGGCTTGTTTTATGGGTTGGAACGTTTCCTGAAGAAAACCCTTATTCTAAAAATTGGCCAAAAGACATTATCTATTTACGTGATTCATTTCATTATTATTTATGGAAGTTTTACAGGATTTGGGCTCAATAGACTCATCGGAAAGACCTTAGAACCATACGAAGCAGTACTTGGCGCCATTCTTTTTCTCGTTACAGTGTGTACCATATCGTTTCACTATGTAAAAACAAATGCCTTCGTATATTCGCATGTACGGCGACTCTGGGATAAACTGAAAGGTCTGCCTGAAAAATCGACAGACTAAGCATGAAATTTTTCCAACTTACACTACTCTTACTTTTAGCACCTTTTGTTTCAGCGCAAACTCTATATCTCGATGATTCATTTAGCGAAATTGAAGTATCCACGCATACCTACCAAAAAAAGAAAAAAGATAGCTTTCAACTCGATTTCTATAGACCTAAAACGACTTCTGAAAAATTACCTTTGTTGCTTTACGTACACGGTGGTGGTTTTTCGGGCGGACAACGAGACGACCCCAATTCTGTAGAGTTTGCCACCAAAATGGCGAAGAAAGGTTATGCAGTCATTTCTATGTCGTACGAATTGACCATGAAAAAATTAGGCTTTGGATGCGATACAAAAACCGAAAAAAAGATTGAAGCCTTTGATAGTGTTGCAGATGATATTGTTTCTGCCATAAATTACATTTTAAAGGAAGATAAAGTTTTCAATATCAACAAAGACCAAATTGTCTTAGCCGGAACAAGTGCTGGTGCAGAAGCTGTATTGCATTTGGTTTACGTAAAACAAAAGACGGATTTACCACGGAAATTTCAATTTGCTGGCGTTATTGGTATGGCTGGTGCTATTATTGGTTTAGAAAATCTTAATACTGAAACGGCTATCCCAACCCAACTGTTTCATGGTACCAATGACAATTTGGTTCCCTATCATATTGCTTCGCATCATTATTGTAGTCCAGATGATAAGGGTTATATGATGCTATATGGGTCTCGCGCTATAGCCGACAAACTAAAAGGTTTAGGAAAATCGTATTTCTTATTCTCCATCAACGGTGGAACGCACAGCTGGTCTGGCTTACCGATGCGTCGCTGTATTGCTGAAGTCACCGACTTCCTTTATTATGACGTCTTACAAAAAAGCAATCGGCAGACGGAGCGCGTTATTGGGCTTTAAATTCAACCCTTCCGTCTTGATCACGTTTAGGCGCGATGAATCCACCTTCCCTAAAAAAGGGAAGGAATTTACTCTCATTAAAAATTTTAACCAAATAATCTCTTATTCTCCTCCTTTAAAAGGAGGAGTACTTTCATACGCCAATAAGCGGGTGAAAGGGAGGTGGTTAATTTTAATAATTTCTGCAAATCATCAATAATTGAACTTGATTCCGATATACTTTTTTTTGAAATGACGTTATTTCAAAATTTATATAAAAATAAAGCCAGCAGTCATTACAACGTACCGGCTTCATTCAACATGATTAATAGCTTCTTTAATATTTTAATCGCCAATCGCTGGATTAAACATGGCGAAAACTCCATCTGGATTTTCCAAAACCGTCCACACGTGCAACTGCCATTGGCCTAAGTCCTCGCGCCAGTGCCACTCATCTTCTGAGCCAGTAAAACCTTCAGGTGGATTACCTGGATTGTCAGGGTCTTCTGGTAAAACGGCATACTCTACAGCTACCATTTGCATTACGCCGTTATCATCTGGGACGTAGAGAATGACTTCTGGATTTAGTAAATCGAACGTAGTATCGATTATCGCCGGATTAATATAGTGGTGTCCCATATTCGGCACATATCCCGAAGCATCGAATCGACCTTCGTTTGTAGCAACGTTTACATTTGAATAAGATTCGGTAACCTGAGCAACCTGATTGACCTCCAACTCCCAAGCTTCTGGCATAGGTGTATTGTCATCATCGTTAGAACATCCGAAGAGGAAAAATGTAGAAATAAATAAGGTTAATAGTCGAGAAAATATTTTCATAAGGCTTTGATTTTTTAAGATGTTCAAATTTGAAGATTCTAAGACCCCAGCATCAAAAGACCTGTTGCAAGATTTAACAAATTCATCCCGTAATCCCACTAATAGTATCAATTGCAACCCTACAGTTAATGCATGAAACATAAGTGTCAACGCCCTTTTTATATTTTTCAAATATTTGTAAAAGAACCAATTGCAATAATTATTATCTTTTAACAATAGAAAGCCAGCAACATGAAACAGCTTGTTTCCATCCTATTCATTTTCATATTAAATCTAAATGCTTTTGCCCAAGAGGTTTATGAAATTGATGCAAGATATCCTGTTCATGATTTAAGTTCACATTTAAGAATTTATAAGGATTCTACGGCTAATTTAACTATAGACAAATTACTCAACGACTCTAGTTTAAAGAGCATCGCAGGAGATGAGGTGCCGTTTTATTTAGAAAGGCACACGACATATTGGGGAAAGATTAATCTTAAAGCCACAGAACAACTTAAAGATTGGGCGCTTCATTTTGAAGACCGACACATTGGTCCGCCAGCATGGACTAAAAGCAATGGAAAAATTGATGTTTACGGCTTTGTGGATGGCCAACAGATATTTCATAAAAAATCGGGGGTGGAATATTCAAAATCAGAACGTGATACTAAAGCTCACTGGGCTCTAAATCAAGTAAGCCTTAGTAATTTGCCTACAAACGACGTTGTTACTATCATCATAAAAGTTCAAAGTAATAAAATGGGCTATCCGGCGTATTTCAATTTAACGGCCAGAAGTCCGGAGCAACCATTTTACCATGAGTTATTTGGCTTTCAGCGTAGTTTTAATATGTTTTTATTTGGGGTTGCCTTTATCATATTTCTTTACCACGTCTTACAGTACATTTATTTTAAAGACAAAGTTTTCCTTTGGTTTACCATTTGGTTGGGCTTCTGTACCTTGACCCAGGCCATGACCATAGGTCTTATTTTGGGAACCATCAGCTCTAATCGTTTTACATTTTGGGCTTTGATTGCTCACGGTATTTTTTACTCTTGGTGGTTTTTCGGTCGCGCATTTATCAACTCTAAAACGAAATTCCCGAAGGCAGATAAAATCATGCTCGGCTTGGCCATCTTTGTTTTTCTTGAGGTTTTTATCCTTGCGCTTCTTCCAATAATAACAGATTACAAGCCACATTTTTTAGGGTTCAAGCTTCACTATTTTATAATGAATCTATACTCTTTTGCGAGTCTTGGCCTTTCGATTTATTTTTTCACAAGACAAGATAAATTTGCCCGTTACTTTGGCTTCGGCTCTATCATCGCCTCTACATTTCTTATTATTGGAACCCTGTGGTCGTTAGGTGTTCTTAACCTTATTCGGTATTTCGACCCGTTTGCTGTAGGTGTTTTTCTTCAGATTATTATTTACTCCTTTGGCATTGCATACAGGCGACAAGTCATCAATAAAACTAATGAAACAGACAAACTCAACGCCCAGAAAACTTATGCCGAGATGCAACGTGTGAAGGATTTAGACGATGTAAAATCGAAATTTTTTGCCAATATCAGTCATGAATTACGAACGCCGTTATCCCTCATTTCCGGTCCGCTCCATTTTTCAAAACGGAATCAATCTGAACAACAGCAAGACGTTACCATAAGCCGTAAATCATATGACGTTATTTCTAACAATGTGGAACGTCTTCAGGATTTGATTGATCAATTATTGGAATTATCCCGATTGGAAAGCGGAAAGGTGCATTTAAATTTGAAACAAGGTGGTCTCATTCAATTTTTAAAATCCATCATTTTTTCGTTTGAAAGTATGTCTGAACGTTTGAATATTGGATTGAATACCAGCTTTCCTGAAGAACAACACCAAGCCTTTTACGACCGTGATAAACTCGAAAAAATTGTGAGCAATCTGCTCTCTAATGCTTTTAAGTATTCCAACAATGGAGGCATGGTTACTGTCGCCGTAGGCGTAAGTAAAAGTCACCTAACCCTAAAGATTACGGACACTGGTAATGGAATTTCAGAAAAAGATATAGCACGTATTTTCGACCGTTTTTATCGTGTTGAAGGCTCGGAAACCAAAGGGTCTGGCATCGGCCTGGCCTTGACCAAGGAGTTGGTTGATATTTATAACGGCCAAATTAGTGTGGATAGCCGATTGGGTGAAGGCACAACTTTTAAAGTGCGATTACCGTTTACCTTAAATCACTTGCCAGAAGCCATTTCCGTTGTCAATAACGAAAAAACGGTTGATTATTCTGAAACAACGATAAATGATATTCTTCCTGAAATTACATCCGAAGAAACAAAAACTGAAAGTCCTTCAGATGTCAATAAGCCTCTAGCCCTTATCGTTGAAGACAATAGCGACCTCAATGCCTTTATATCGCAAATCTTAAAACCGCATTACAGATTACTCAATGCCGAAAACGGTTTACAAGGCGAGCGGATGGCTATGGAACATATTCCGGATATCATTTTTACGGACGTTATGATGCCAAAAAAAGATGGTTTCGAACTTTGTAACGCTTTAAAAAATAATAGTAAAACCAGTCATATCCCTATTGTGATGCTCACAGCTAAGGCAGGGCAATCCAATAAAATGGAAGGGCTGTCTCAAGGAGCGGATGCTTATGTGGTTAAGCCATTTCAACCTGAGGAGCTTCTCGTACGCGCCAGCAATCTTATTGCTAACAGACGTAAGGTTTGGGAGCAGTTTCAAAATTCAGACTTAATAAGTCTAGATGCTGTGGATTTGGCGCAATTAGATAATACTTTTTTACAGAAAGTCGCCCATAGTATTAGCGAGAATTTAGATAATGAAACCTTTTCAATTGAGGACTTGGCGTCTGCCGTTGGCTTTAGTCGCTCGCAATTACACCGAAAATTGAAGGCCTTAACTAATAAATCCGCAAATCAGATTGTTGTAGAAATGCGTTTGAATAAAGCCCATGAAATGCTCATCCAAAAGAAAGGTAGCGTTTCTGAAATTGCATACAGCGTCGGCTATACCAACCTCTCTTATTTTACGAAAAGCTTTAAGGAAAAATTCGGGTTATTGCCGAGTAAACTCTAGTCATTATGAAAACCAACTACATTTTTATTTTGCTATGCGCTTTCTTGTTTAATTGCGAAAACAACAAGAAATCCACCGAAAACTACGAAGAAACGGTATCGGTCACTAAAGCAGATACATCCATAGAACATGGAAAGTATTTGGTAACGTTAATGGACTGCAATACCTGCCATACGCCAAAGGTCATGACAGAGCAAGGCCCGAAATTCGATATGTCTAGAATGCTTTCTGGCTATCCTGAAAACAGGCCCTTACCACAATTTGATTCGGAAGTCACCAAACAAGGCGTTTTGTTTCCGCATCCGGATTTAACGGCAACTATGGGGCCTTGGGGTATATCATTTACGGGGAATTTAACTCCAGACGATACAGGAATGGGCACTTGGAGTTTAGAACAATTTAAAATCGCGATGACACAAGGAAAGTTTAAAGGTTTGGAAGGCAGTCGAATGCTGTTGCCTCCAATGCCTTGGGAATCTTATGCAAGTTTAACAGATGCTGATTTAGAAGCGATTTTTAACTATTTGAAATCTATTCCGGCCATTGAGAATGCGGTGCCTGGGCCTCTTGCGCCTGAATAATTAGGGCGCTAGATATTCCAAAACATTCGCTTCTATCCTCGATTGAATATCTGACACATCAGCCTTCACAAAAGTCTCTCCCGTAATATTCTCGTAGAGTTCTATATAGCGCTCGCTTACGGATTCAATATAATCATCAGTCATGTGGGGTACGGTCTGTCCTTCTAAACCTTGAAAGCCATTTGCAATCAACCATTGACGTACAAATTCCTTGGAGAGTTGCTTTTGCGCTTCGCCCCTATCTTGGCGTTCTTGATAGCCGTCTGCATAGAAATATCGCGATGAATCTGGTGTATGGATTTCATCTATCAGAACGATTTTACCGTCTTTGGTCTTCCCGAATTCATATTTGGTATCTACCAAAATCAGACCGCGCTTGGATGCGATTTCCGTTCCGCGCTGAAATAACTTTCTAGTGTAATCTTCTAAAATTACATAGTCTTCTTCAGACACAACACCACGCTTTAAAATATCCTCGCGTGAGATATCTTCATCATGGTCACCTTTTTCAGCTTTTGTTGCTGGCGTAATAATCGGTTCAGGAAACTTATCGTTTTCTTGCATCCCTTCTGGCATCGGCACTCCGCAAAGCATACGTTTTCCGGCTTTATATTCCCGTGACGCATGACCAGACATGTACCCACGTATCACCATTTCAACTTTAAAAGGTTCGCATAAATCACCAACAGCCACGTTTGGGTCTGGTGTTGCGACCAACCAATTTGGGACAATGTCTTCGGTATCCTTCATCATCTTTGTTGCAATCTGGTTGAGGATTTGACCTTTATAAGGAATTCCTTTTGGCATCACCACATCAAAAGCACTGAGCCTATCCGTGGCAATCATCACTAACTGCTCGTCATTGATGTTATAGACTTCCCTAACTTTTCCCTTGTAAACGCTTTTTTGGTTAGGAAAATTGAAATTGGTATCGGTTATGGTTTTTAGTTTCAAGATTGTCGTTTATCTGTTGATTTGTTTATTTGTCTTTACCATCAAGATTAATTGAGAATCGAGCTCATTTTCCCCTTCGGGGAAATCCTTCGGATTCAGTGTAACTAAATGTCCGCAGGACAATGGGGCTTCTCGTTTATTCCCTATTCTCAATACTCTTATAAGCCTCAATAATTTTCTTAACCAGCTTATGACGAATCACATCCTTATCATCCAAAAAGATAATCCCAACGCCTTCGGTATTTTTCAAAATAAGTAAGGCTTCCTTCAATCCTGAAATCGTTCGTCTTGGCAAATCAATCTGGCCTGGGTCACCTGTCAATAGGAACTTGGCGTTCTTTCCCATTCGAGTTAAAAACATCTTCATTTGGGCGTGTGTGGTGTTTTGGCCTTCATCCAATATAACAAAGGCATTGTCCAAGGTTCGTCCACGCATGAAGGCCAATGGCGCAATTTGAATGGTGCCGTTTTCAATATAATTTTCCAACTTTTCGGGTGGAATCATATCACGCAACGCATCATACAAGGGTTGCATGTAGGGGTCTAGCTTTTCCTTTAAATCACCTGGTAAAAAACCAAGGTTCTCTCCAGCTTCTACCGCAGGACGCGTTAAAATAATACGTTTGACTTCTTTATTCTTAAGCGCTCTTACCGCCAAAGCCACACCTGTATAGGTTTTTCCCGTTCCCGCAGGACCGATAGCAAAAACCATATCGTTTTTACGCATACTTTCTACCAACTTGCGTTGATTGGCGGTTTGGGCTTTAATTAATTTACCTCCGACGCCATGCACAATCACTTCACCACTTTGCTTGGATGTGGTGTAATCATCAGAACTTTGGCTAGTCAACACACGCTCAATGGAATTCTCATCCAATTTGTTGTATTTACCAAAATGCGTCATTAGCATTTCCATTCGGCGGTCAAATTCCTCGAGCAGGTCTTCATCGCCATAGGCCTTTATTTTGTTGCCTCTTGCTACGATTTTAAGTTTAGGGAAATACTTTTTTATAAGTTCAATATTGGCGTTCTGCGCGCCGAAGAATTCCTTCGGGGAGATTTCTTCAAGTTCTAGGATGATTTCGTTCAAAAGCTAAACTGATTTAGTGATAAGTTTTCTTAGTTTTGTGTCTAAACAAATCTAACAATTTTAAAAGACGCTCACTTAAAAAAATATCAACAAAGTAGCCAATGCCCATCATAACTTTAACGACCGATTTTGGAGAAAAAGACCACTTTGCTGGCGCTACTAAAGGGGCAATTTATAGCGAATTACCCGACGTCAAAATTGTAGATATTTCACATTCTGTATCGCCTTTTAACATCGCTGAGGCCTCTTACATTATCTTGAATGCTTACGCTAGTTTTCCAAAAGGCACCATTCATGTTATAGGTATTGATTCTGAGTTAAATCCTGAAAATAAGCATATTGCAGTACTTTTAGATGACCATTACTTTATATGTGCCAACAACGGTATTATGAGTATGATTTGTCAAGAAATTGCACCGACCAAGATTGTGGAAATCAACATTCATGATAAGGTGGAATCTAGTTTCCCGGTTTTGGATGTGTTTGTAAAAGTAGCCTGTCATATTGCTCGTGGTGGTACGCTCGAAGTCATCGGAAAAGTTATCAACACCATAAAGCCCATCAAAAATTTAGAGCCTTTTGTTAACGATGAGCAAAACCAAATTATTGGTTCTGTAATTTACATCGACAATTATGGCAATGTGGTGACCAACATCAAAAAGAAGTTTTTCGAAACGATACAAAAAACACGTTCGTTTGAGATTTCGGCTCGTAATTATAAGTTCAAGAAAATATATAGAAAGTATAGCGATTTGGTGAATTTTGATATCCCGATTGAAAAACGAGACGATGAAGGTCGTGGCTTGGTCGTATTTAGCGCGTCTGGCCATTTAGAAATCGCTGTTTATAAAAGTAACTGCGATAGTGTCGGTAGTGCTTCTTCCCTAATGGGATTAAAAGCTATGGATACGGTTACAGTAACATTTAATAAGGTGTGATGGAGAAGCGCGACCGAGAAACAGATAGAAATGAAGAAGTTTCCCGCTTGCGCGAGAAGAAGTTGTTAGTAAGAGTTGTAAAACTGAGTTTTAAACCTGAAGACATTGAGACATTCTTAGCTAATTTTGAAACCAATAAAGATAAAATCCGAAATTTTGAAGGCTGTGAGCATTTAGAGCTTTGGCAGGACGAATACAAGTCTAACCAATTTTTTACTTACAGCCATTGGGTTTCGGAAGACGCTCTAAATAATTACAGACAATCTGAATTATTTAAAAACGTTTGGTCTAAAACAAAACCTTTGTTCAACGCTAAGCCAGAGGCTTGGAGTGTACGTCAAAAAGCAATATTAGATTAATGTTTGCCATACTTAAAAAAGAGATAAACACCTTTTTTGCATCGCCAATCGGTTATTTGGTGATTGCCGTGTTCCTTATACTCAACGGTCTTTTTTTATGGGTTTTTAAGAACGAATTTAATATTCTGGATAATGGTTACGCAGATTTATCTACTTTCTTTCTATTGGCGCCTTGGATTCTGATTTTCCTCGTTCCAGCGGTTACGATGCGAAGCTTTAGTGATGAAAAAAAGCAAGGCACTTTAGAGTTATTATTAACGAAGCCTATCTCCCATTTTCAGATTGTACTTGGAAAATATTTTGGGGCTCTTGTTTTGATTCTTATTGCTTTAATACCAACACTACTCTATGTTTACACGGTTTACCAATTAGGGAATCCTATTGGTAATTTAGATATGGGCAGTACCTTGGGAAGCTATTTCGGGCTGTTGTTCTTAGCATCAGCTTACACATCCATCGGTGTATTTTCCTCAACGATTTCTGACAATCAGATTGTGGCTTTTTTGATTGCCATTTTTATCTGTTTCTTTTTCTATTTCGGGTTTGATGCACTATCAAATATCACAGACTTTTCTATAGAAGCCTTCGGCATGGAAAGCCATTTTAAAAGCATGAGTCGAGGGGTTTTAGATACGCGGGATTTATTATATTTTCTGAGTGTGACAGTATTTTTCCTGATTTGGACAACCCTAAACATTAAACATAGCGCAAAATGATAATTACACCTTTTTTGGTCATATTCATGTTGCTGGTTTTTGTCCTGCTTTATTTGTTTTTAAAAACGGTAGACCAACGAAAATGGCTGGTCTTTTTAATTAGTGTGGTCCTTACTCCCATTGTTTATTTCTATGTCTTTTATCCCTTTGTCAATATTGTGAGCTCTTACCATCATCAAAAATATTTTGATGCTGAAGCATGGTCCGAAGACCCTGCACTTCGTTATGAAATGATTGACCATACCGTGGAAAGCGACACGCTTATTAACCTTTCAAAACAACAGATTGAAGGTCTTTTGGGTAAAGCAGAATGGCTGACTTGGGATGACGCAAAAAAAGCTCATGACAATAACAAATGGAACTACGGATTGGGCATAGAACCTGGGGCTTTTACGTCTGAAAAAGAAAATGTGGAAATTACATTTAAAGACAATAAGGTCGCGAGCCTAAACATCTATCAACAACCCATTGAATTTGAAACGCGTGAAGAATAACAAACTCGTCATATTAGCCGTTAGTCTCATTGCAATTATACTTATCAATGTTGCAAGTGGTAGTCTCTACAAACGTTTCGATTTGACCAAAGATGGTCGCTACACCTTATCTGAAACGACTATCGAGCTCATAGAACAAGCCGATGTTCCGCTAATTATTGATGTTTTTTTGGAAGGCAATCTACCATCCGAATTCAGAATACTTCAATCTGAAACAAAATCCTTAATTGAAGAATTTCAATCCATAAATCCGCTGATTAAAGTCAATTATATTGACCCTTTGGAAGATGAAGCCAAAAGAGACTACTATATTTCAGAATTAACTAAAAGCGGTTTGGAACCTTATGTATTGAGCAGTAAGGAAAGTGGGAAAGTGAGTCAAGAATTGTTGTTTCCCTGGGCTTTTGCGAGTTATGATTTGGAAACCACCAAAGTACCTTTACTAAAACGAAACCTTACGGATGGTGAGCAAGACCAAATCACGAATTCCGTTCAAAATTTGGAATTTGCCTTTGCTGATGCCTTTAATACCATTTTGAAAGCAAAAGAGAAGAAAATCGCCGTGCTTAAAGGTAACGGGCAACTTCGGGATATTGAAACGGCCGATGCATTAACGGCCCTGGGAGCCAATTATAATCTGGCAGAATTTACTTTAGATTCTGTGGCGACCAATCCGGTAGGGACTTTAAAAGCGCTTTCAAATTTCGATTTAATCCTTTCCGCAAAACCAACCGAGCCTTTTACCGAAGAAGAAAAATTGGTGCTAGACCAATATACCATGCAAGGCGGAAAAAGCATTTGGTTTACCGAATCCATAATTATGGAAAAGGACAGCCTCATGAACGACAATGGCAATGCCGTGACCATTGCGCGCGATTTAAACCTGAATGATTTCTTCTTTAAATACGGCGTTCGTGTGAATCAAAATTTAGTAAAAGACCTTTACTCTGCACCTATTCCTCTGGCGTTTGGTGAAGGCAATAACACACAGTTTCAACCTGTGCAATGGACCTATTCGCCATTGGCTAATGCAGATACCATTCATCCGATTTCAAATAATATCAATTTGGTAAAGTTCGATTTTGCAAGTCAAATCGATACGCTAAAAAATGGTATTACAAAAACCGTACTCTTAAAATCATCCACAAAAACACAGTTACAAGGTGCTTTGCAAACCGTTTCCTTGCCTGGTCCTGGTCAGGATTTGGATGAAGCCAATTATAACGCTGGCATTCAAAATTTGGCCGTTTTATTAGAAGGTGAATTTAACAGTGTGTACAAAAATAGAGTGCTCCCGTTTCAATTGCCTGGCTATCTTTCCGACGGAAAACCTTCAAAAATAATCGTAGTTGGCGATGGCGATGTCATCAGGAATGAAGTCTCACTCAACAGACCGTTACAACTCGGTTTTGACCGCTTTACGGGCCGGACTTTTGGCAACAAGGAATTCCTGCTGAATGCTGTTAATTATTTGCTGGACGACTCCGGACTTATAAACATTAGAAGCAAATCCATTGAGGTCGCGTTTATGGATAGCGAACGTATTGAAGACGAAAAATCAACTTGGCAATTGGTTAATATAGTGTTGCCTTTACTTATTTTAGGATTGTTTGGCTTCCTTTTCAATCGTATTAGAAAACGGAAATACGCCCGATAAACACGGTAATTTTATCGTAAGATTTGTTGATAAGTTTGTTTTATAAAACCTAAGGTTTAAGATATATTTGTAAGACTTAATATTCTGATAATAACGTATGAAATTTATAGTATCAAGCACCTATCTACTGAAGCAATTGCAGGTTTTAGGTGGTGTCATTAACAACAGCAACACGCTTCCAATTCTCGATAATTTTTTATTTGAATTAAACCAATCTAAATTAACAGTTTCGGCTAGTGATTTGGAAACCACAATGGCGTCGACTATTGATGTTGAGAGTGATTCTGAAGGGTCTATAGCCCTGCCAGCACGTTTGTTATTGGATACATTAAAAACCTTTCCAGAGCAACCATTAACCTTTGTTGTAGAAGAGAACAATACAGTTGAAATCAGTTCTAACCATGGTAAATATGCCTTGGCGTATGCTGATGGTGCTGAGTTTCCAAAAGCAGTGGCTTTAGAAGACCCAAGCCGAACGACGGTAATGGGCGATATTTTAGCGAATGCTATTTCTAAAACCATCTTTGCCGCAGGCAATGATGATTTAAGACCCGTTATGAGTGGCGTGTTCTTTCAGTTTTCTGCTGACAACTTAACTTTTGTGGCTACCGATGCGCATAAGTTGGTAAAATATTCTAGAACAGATGTGACTGCCAACGAAACGGCAGAATTCATTATGCCAAAGAAGCCTTTGAATCTGTTGAAAGGCATTTTAGCGGGAAGTGAGGACGATGTTCTTATTGAATATAATGATTCCAATGCGAAGTTCGTGTTTAATAATTCTGAATTGATTTGCCGTTTAATCGATGGTAAGTACCCGAATTACGAAGCTGTTATTCCAAAGGAAAATCCTAATAAATTAACGATAGACCGCACGCAGTTCTTAAATTCAGTCCGTCGTGTGAGTATCTTCTCGAATAAAACTACACACCAAATCCGATTGAAAATCGCTGGTGCTGAATTAAATATTTCAGCAGAAGACATCGACTACAGCAACAAAGCCGAAGAGCGTTTAAGCTGTGATTACCAAGGTGATGATATGCAAATTGGCTTCAATTCACGTTTCCTAACCGAGATGATTAACAATCTTAGCTCTGATAATGTGCAGTTAGAAATGAGCTTGCCAAATCGTGCTGGGATTCTAACGCCAATCGACGGTTTAGATGAAGGCGAAGAAGTAACCATGTTGGTTATGCCAGTGATGCTTAATGGATAAAACCATTTTGAACAAAATTTAAAGTAAAGTCCAGACGATAAATGTCTGGACTTTTTTTGTTATGTCATTACGAGGAGCAAAGCGACGTGGTAATCTCTTCAAATTATACCAAATATTTAACAGATTGCCACATCTCGCTATGGCGAGATTCGCAATGACTCTTATTATACTTAAGGATAATTAAAAAATAAAGCATCATTACTAGGAGCGAAACCACCCAGTCATAGCTTTTGTCCTATGTAAATAAAAAATTTGCAATGACATAAATTGTATAATTACCACTCTATTCTTTTTTATCTATCTTTAATCAACTAACTAAAAAACCAATACAATGAACAAAACAGTAAAAACCGTATTACTCGTCGCAGGTGTCGTATTATTAGGCTATGGCATCTACACCATGGTTGTACCAGAAGCCTCTATGAGCGTCGGCCCATTAAGCGTAGAAGCACAAGACAATACCAATGCCTATATTACTATCGGACTTGGTGTCGTAGCGCTACTAGCGAGTTTGCTTGGTGGTAAGAAATAATTTAGGTGGCCTGAAAACTCTCAATTATCTGTTATACTGAATTTATTTCAGAATCTACACAAATTCTAATATGAATTATATAAGATTCTGAAACCATCCTGAAACTTTGGGACTGATTGACAAAACATTGGTTTTCAGACCATTTCATTTTTAAAATTTAAATCATGAAAACCCTCATCCCATTCCTATTATTAGCAATCGTTTTCTCATGTGCAGAAACACCTAAAAACGAAACAACACATCCCGAAACTGAAGCTACTGAAGTTTCGCTTCAAGACTATCACAGTTTTGAAAATAAGGACGACCAATTCACGGGTGGAATTAAGCTCATCCCGATAGAAACGCCAAAAGGCACTTTCAATGTGTGGACAAAACGTATAGGCAACAATCCCAAAATGAAAGTACTGTTATTACACGGTGGCCCCGGAATGACACACGAAATCTATGAGTCCTTTGACGGTTACTTCCCGCAAGAAGGCATAGAATATATCTATTACGACCAACTCGGCTCACATTACAGTGACCAGCCAAAAGACTTATCGCTTTGGGATTTAGACCGTTTTGTTGAGGAAGTAGAGCAAGTGCGTGTAGCTTTAGACCTAGATAAGGATAATTTCTACCTTTTTGGGCAATCTTGGGGTGGGATTTTAGGAATGCAGTATGCCTTAAAATATCAAGATAATTTAAAGGGACTGATAATCTCTAATATGGTATCGTCCATTCCTGAGTATCAGAAATATTCAGACGAAGTTTTGGCGCCTCAATTACCGAAAGATGTCTTGGACGAGATTATGACTTATGAAGAAAAAGAAGACTACAGTAATCCACGTTATTTAGAGCTTATCGTCAATAATTACTACGTAAAACATGTCATAAGAATGCCTGTGGACGAGTGGCCGAACTCCATCAATCGTGGATTCAATCATTTAAACCCAGATGTGTATGTAACTATGCAAGGCCCAAGCGAATTCGGGATTAAAGGCGACGCCACACTCAAAAATTGGGATGTTCAAGACCGATTGAAAGAAATTAAAGTCCCAACCCTAACCATTGGTGCTCAGTACGATACCATGGACCCCAAACATATGGAATGGATGGCCAGCGAAGTACAAAACGGTCGCTACCTCCACTGCCCTAACGGTAGCCATCTCTCACAATATGATGACCAAGAACATTTCTTCCCTGGTCTGATTGATTTTATTAAGGATGTGGATGCTGGGGAGATGAACTAACTACAAAATCCGTATTAGTAGAGAATAATTGAATGAAAAATAACTAATAGTAAATACCCCCTAAAACCAAAAACGCCCATCGACCAGATGAGCGTTTTTCTTTACCTCTTTAATAAAATAACTAACTAACAAAATTAAGAGATAAGGGGTATTTTGGCAATTCTCGGTTGCTTGCCTTGATGGCGTTGATTATTGGGAATATAAATGAGATAAAGCAAAGTAGTAGTAAGCCTACTAAGCCCAATCCTAATAATAAAATTAAAGGAATACAGATGATACTGTATACTATAAGGCTTAACTGAAAGTTGATGATGGCTTTGCCATGGGCGTCCATGTCTTCCACTCTGTCTTTTTGTGTTGCCCAAATAATCAATGGCACTATAAGACCTCCAAAACCCGTGAAGGCCGTTAACAATTGTGCTAAATGCGTGATAACCAATAAAGTGTTATCTTCTCGTTTTAAGGTGTAATAATTTGATTCCATACTTATTGGACGCCGATAAAATAATTTTGTTACAGAAATTTTTTAAAAAGTTGATTAAGGTTTTTCAAATTGGTTACATTCACGGCACGTATCGCTATGAAACATTTTTTATCCTTTGCCTTTATTATCCTTGCAAACTTCTTGTCATCCGCACAAGATGTTGAAAAAAAGCCCTTTTCATTAGATGCTATGCCATTCTACGGCACCATCATGGAGCATAATCCAGACATCGCGCATCTCATTACGGACCATCCCACAGGTTTCATATTAAGTTACAACCGTAAAACCTACGGATTCAACGAATGGGAACGTCGTTATAATTATCCAGATTGGGGATTTTCCCTTAGTTATCAGGATATGAAAAACCAATACCTCGGAGAGAATATTGGTGTTTATGGGCATTTCAATTTTTACATGCTTAACCGAAGTCTGGTCTTCCGTATTGGGCAAGGCATTGCTTACGCCAACAAGCCTTACGACCGTAACGACAACTTTATCAATAATGCCTACGGCTCGCATTTGCTGAGTTCTACCTACCTTATGTTTAACTACATAAAGGAAGATATTTTTGATGGTTTTGGCGTTCAGGCTGGGTTTAATATCATCCACTACTCCAATGCCAATGTTAAGGCACCCAATAACAGCACAAATACCTTTGCTTTTACCGTCGGCGCCAATTATCGTTTTGACCATGAGAACCAGCCAGACTACATTCCCGAAGGTGAGCGCACCAAATATTCTGAGCCATTTAAATATAATCTTGTTCTGAGAGGTGGTGTTAACGAGAGTGATATTGTGGGCAGTGGACGTTTTCCGTTTTATACTATTTCCGCCTTTGTAGATAAACGCATCAATCACAAAAGCACCATTTTGGCAGGTACGGAGTTATTTGTTGCTCAATTTTTAAAAGAATTTGTGAGGCATCAGTCAATCGCTTTTCCAGAATCTGGAGTCACTGGCAAAGAGGATTATAAACGTTTGGGACTTTTTGTAGGGCACGAATTGCGTTTTAACAAAATCGCATTTATTACACATTTGGGCTATTATGTCTATTATCCTGTAGAGTTTGAAAATCGACTCTACAACCGTTTGGGCATAAAACGCTATGTCTCGGATAAGGTATTTGCAGTGGTTAACGTACACTCGCACGGCGCAAAAGCTGAAGCTGTTGAATTTGGAATAGGATTACGATTATGAAGCAATTAAAACTACTTTGGATATGTATTTTTATTCTGAATTGCAGTTCGAAAAAGAGTTTAGACTGCCTACAAACGGCGGGCGATATCATTCAAGTGTCGTACGAGCTTGAAGATTTTTCGAAAATCACGGTGTTTGAACGCACACAGCTTATTATTTCAGAAGGGCCGAAATCCGTCGTTTTGGAATCTGGCGAAAACCTCAACAATGATATTTCTGTAACGGTAGCTAATGGCGAATTGATTATCGAAAACGGAAATGCCTGCAATCTCGTTAGGGATTATGGCATCACGAAAATTTATGTATCAACACCGACATTAACTGAAATCCGAAACAGTTCAGGATTGGCGGTTCAAAGTGAGGGTGCATTGGGCTTCCCTAATCTTACGCTTCGTTCTGAAGATTTGGAAGAGGAAGACGCTTTTCATACCAACGGCGATTTTATTCTGGATTTGGATGTAGCCAATTTGACTATCATTCAAAATAACCTCAGCAATTTCTTTTTAACAGGAAATGTGACCAATCTCAATCTCGACTTTATCTTTGGTGACGCCCGATTTGAAGGCCGTGAGCTTACCGTTCAAAATGCGGAAATTTATCATCGAGGCACAAACAATATTTACCTGAATGCGCAACAATCTGTAGTTGGACAATTGTTGAGTACGGGAAATCTTATTTTAACGAACACGCCACCGATTATCGATGTGGAGGTCTTATATACTGGTCAGTTGATAATTGAGGATTAGTATTCCTGAAAGTCCCGATACTTCGAGATTAGAACCTCACAAGTATAACATTTCATATTTTTCGTCATTAACAAGGTTTCGACTTACTGAGTAAGGTACTTTCGCTGAAACTGTCGTTTCTTCTCAAGTAATGCTCAACCTGACAAGTCACTACTTGGTATCATTAAGATTCCAGTTGTACTCAATGTATTCTACTGTAGCATTCGGGTTGATTTTTGCGTCGCTGTAGCGGTTCACGTATTCTAAAATTGAATTGGCATCCGTTAGAAAATCATTCTTGTACCATTTGAAAATTTCAGACAAACGAACCGTATTCGACGAAATCTCGTTTTCTTTTGAGTTGACGAACTCCTTTCCCGCTTGCTCCATCAAGGCATCAACGTTTTCAGCCGTGTAGGCATCACGCATTAATTTTGGACACGAAATCGACGCGCAGTTAATTGCAAAGTGAATACGAGGCTCGTTCATTTTTTGAAGAATACCCTTTTCAACATCCGCCAAAGACAGTTCTTTTCCACCTAAATTGATAAATGATTTTAGAAACGGAGAAATCGTAGCATCGACATCCTTAATGCTTTTTACTGGATAATTATCGACAATAAGTTTAATGGTATTGGCATTGTAGACATTAATATAATAGGCCAATTGCTCCTGGTAACTCCAAGAGTTGGTCGGTGTGTTTTGTCCTAAATAATCTATATAAGTTTGAAGTTTAGATGTATCATCAATAAATCCTTGATAGTCGACAAGACCTGAGGCATTGACGTGTTTTTTGAGAAGTGTATCCCAGTCACTATGGTCCAAAACATTTTTTACATCATTCTCGTAAACGTTGTCCGACCCTTCTTTATAGTCCAATCCTTTTGAAGATACACAGGATGTGATAAGTAATAAGCCAATAATGGCGTATAGAAATTTCATAGCATTTTAATTTTGAAATGAACTTACAGCTTTGAAATCATATATACATCTTGAAGCAACGTATAAACACGGATATTCTTTAAAAGCGTTAAATCTTGGTACTTTTGAAGGTCAATCTGACTTAAATATATTTTTAATTCGTTCTTCGGTAACTCACACGGCTTCGCGTACACGGACAGTTACTGATATCCCTAATGAGATTTAAACCAATCGTCACCACATGCGTTCCGGAGTTGTAGCCCGCCAAATCATTAGTCGTAATTTGATACGCATACCCAAAGTAAAATATAGATTGAGAAAAACCTACCATTGGACCAACATTCAAAGGTTTCAAGACTTGGTCGTTTAGGAAACGGTATGAAATTCCACCCCAAAAGTAATTGTCGTCCCTGCCGTACTTTCGGACTTTAAAGTTGATATCCGTCGCCGAACGGCTGTCACTGGCAAAATACTGAAAGAACACTGACGGTTCATACTCCAATCCTCCCTTACGACGGTCGCCATAAGTATAGCCTGCATACGTTTGAAGATTGAAAAGCAAATTCGGTTCAAAAATTCGTTCATCCTCGTCAATCTTCTTTCTAAGGATGTTATTGGCATTCATACTTAACCAAAACCCTCGGTTTCGGTATAAGACACCAGCATCAAAATTACTGTTCGTGGTTCGTCTGTCGTCCGTTACAAATGGGTCTATCGTTGGATTCTCAACTGTTGTATTAAAATTGTTGATGTCAATTCTGAAGTTATTAATATTATAGGACAACCCGAAAGACAGGTACTGTTCAGACGTTCGGTCTAAAATCAAGTGATGCGCAAAGGACAGCTTCCCTCCTGTTTGTATGGTATTTCCGTTTCTATCGTTATAGACCGAAAAACCAAGTCCGGAGCGGTCTGCAATCCGAATATCAGCATACAAAGACTGATTGTCTGGTGCACCTTTTATACCTACCCATTGGGTAAGTCCGTTAGCTCTAATCTTAAGGTTGTCTCCAATCCCGGCAAAAGTTGGCGATACCACAAAGGCATTGTCGGCCAAATATTGGGTCCACACTGGTAGGTTCAGCTCCTGCGCTCTCACACTGCAAAACGATGCAGAGAGCATGGCCAAGCCAATACTGAGGTGTTTTAGGTTGAGTTTTATCATCTTTGGGTAATTTTAATATTATCTATAAAGGGTGAAGTGGCCCACAAAATCGCGGTCGTCTACACTATCATTCAGTTTAACAACATACCAATAGTCTCCTGTTGGCAGTTCTTTTCCTTTATATTTTCCATCCCATTTTTGGTCCACGTTAAGGGTCGCAATTTTACGGCCGTAGCGGTCAAAAATGTCGAAGGTTAAGTTTCTATACTGCTGAGCGCATCCAGGACCCCAGCCATCCAAAACACCATCGCCATTTGGCGTAAAGTAATTTGGAATACATACATCGATATATTCAAAGAATGCAGTCACCGAAGCCGTACACCCGTTACTATCCATAACAGTTACGGTGTAATCGCCCGACTCATAAATGAGGAATGTATTTTCCGTGCCGAAAGGCCCATCGTTTAGACTGTATTCGTAAATACCTGTACCGCCAACACCTTCAGCTATGATTTCGTTGATGTTACCTTCGATTAATCGAATTTCAACAGGGTCATAAGCTTCAATATCGAAGAGTTCTGTGGTTCTTTCACAACCATTTGTGTGTCTTACATTTACATAATGTCCTGTTCCTGCTGGAACATTGGTAAAGACATTACTTGCTTGAAACGGTCCGCCATCCATAGAATAATCCAAATCTGCGGGGTCCATATCTTCATCGACAAGTACAGTCACCGAATTGGTCTGTTGGTTGTTTTCGCAGGTGTATTCAATTTCAAGTACTGGCGCTAAATCCACTGATGGAGGGAAAGTAATATTCCATTCCGTGTTACAGCCTTCGGCATCTCGGACGTAAACGATGTGGTCATCGCCACCAAGATTGGTGAAATCGAAAATGGTTTGAGTATCCGTTCCTGTTGTGTAAGGGCCATCAGGATTATCTAAACTGACGCTGTACGGCAGTGTCCCACCGCTTAATTCAATACTGAATTCACCATCCATATCGCCTGCACAGACTTCTGGCATAAGGCTATTTGGAACAATGGTCAATAAAACAAGGCTTGGTTCTTCAACCGTGGCATCCAATATCACGAAACAACCCAATTCATCCTGGACAACAATCTGATAGTCACCTGGACCTAATTCATCAAAAACAGGTTCATCAAAAAATTGGTCTAATTGAGGCGAAATAGCATATTTAATGATTCCCGTTCCACCTGAAGCAGTTACGGTAATAATTCCGTCTTCGTTACCATTACAGGTCACGTTATTGACGCTAAAGTCAGCTGTTAAGCTCGTGCTTGGTTCCGTAATAGGAATGACAGCCAAGGTATCATCACAATCACCACTTTCTACATACACTTGGTAGTTTCCTGCTGGTAAATCTGAAAATACACCTGGCGAATTCTGAACAGCATCTGCAATATCATTACCCGCACTATCTTGAAGCGTATACACATAATTCCCTAATCCACCTGAAGCGACGGCCACTATGAATCCTGAATTGTCTCCAGTACAATTGATGGTCGCGTTCATAGCGTCAATCGTCAGAGTTAAATCTTGTAATGGTTCTACCGAAATACTATTGGAAACCATGGATATACACGCATTGGCATCACGTACGTAGTAGTTGTACGTCCCAGGCGTTACATCAAAGGTTACTGAGGTTGTAAAACTTCCGATAACTGTAGCAAAAGATGCAGTGTTGCTATACTCGTAGCTTCCTGTTCCACCCGATGCACTTAAAGTTAAACTAGAACCTGTTGTGCAGGTTGGCGAAGTTTCTAAAACTAAACTGGCCAATATCTGGTCTGGTTCATCTATAATCACTTGAGGTGTTGTAAAGCTACAGTTAAGACCATCTTCTACAGTCACTGTGTACGTTCCTGGCCCCAAATCCGTAAATACAGGATTGGTCTGTGGCCCTGATGACGCCACAACTGGAGAAATAATATTTAAGGTGTAGGTATAATTTTCACCTTGTCCACCAGCGGTATTACTCACTGTGATTGTAGCATTGTTATCTCCAAAACACAATAATGTCGTTGGCGTTGCAGAGATATCAGCCGTGATTGGATTTGGTGCATCCAAAACAATAGCTTCTGAAACGACACAACCAAGGGCATCTCTCACATTTACAGTATAGCTTCCAGCAGATAAATTATCGAATGACGCTGTACTTGAATAAGCTACGGTAGCATCACCAGTCAATTCAAACTCATAAGGCGCTGTTCCTCCTGTAGCAGTTGCTGTAATGGTGCCACCATCATTATCACAGGTTACTAAACTTGATTCTTCCAATACCAAATCTAAAGGCTCTAATGGCGAATCAATAATTACCGTTGTTGTCGCCGTACAGAATGGGAATTCGGTTTCTGTAATGTTAACGGTATAAGTTCCCGAAACTAATCCTGACACCGTAATCGGATTCGTCGACGTATTGGCCGATTGCACTCCAAATACGGATACATTCGAACTGTCTAAAACATCATAGTCATAAGCCCCAGAATAGCCTTGAATATTCAAATCGAAAGCTCCAGAATTATCTCCAAAACACGTCACACCCGTAGGCACTGTTGTTACCGTCGGTGCTAAGCTTTCAGGGATAAGAATTTCAGCCGTATCATCACAACCTGTTAAGGTATCCGTAATGGTTAAGACGTAAGTTCCTGATGGTACTCCCGTGAAGGTGTTTCCTGTTAGTAATACACCCGCTGGACTTGGAGAAATGGCATAAGTAAACGTTCCTGAACCTCCAGAACTATTAATCGTGATTTGCCCATCGTCATTGGCACAACTCGCATTTGCAGTAATTTCTGGGATAATGGCCAAAGTCGCTTCAATCGTTAAAGACACAGAATTGCCACAACCGTTGGCATCTTGAATTTCGAAACTGTGTGCTCCAGAACTTAATCCAGTTATTGTAAATGGTGCTGTTAGTGTTTGAAAAGCACCACCATCAATGCTATACGTATACGGTGGAATTCCAGTAGTAATCAAAGCGATATCCACTTCAAAATCACCTTCGGTCGCCGTACAAGTATTGTTAACCGTTGCCGTAATCTCTGGCTCTGGGTCAATATCTATAGTTTCGTTTAATCGTACGGTACATCCATTGGCATCTTGAACTACAATATCCCAGTTGGTGCCCAAGGCATAATCAATAGTTATAACGTTATTCGAATTAAAATCTGAAGGCACTGGCGTAAATCCAGGTACTCCTAAAGCATATTCATAAGGTCCTGTTCCACCTGAAGTTGTGATAGTAATTTGTGCACCATCATTACAGTTTGCGTTTGTTGCATCAGACACCGCAGACACTAATGGCTGTGATGGTTGACGGATTTCAAACGGACTCGAGGTTGTACACAAGGTTCCATCCACTTCTCGAACAAATAATTTATACGTTCCTGCAGATAATCCTGTTAAGGTTCCGCTTGCTGGCGCCCCTGTTAATCCAGTAAAAGTTCCATTAACCGCTGGAGTTATTGGTAGATTTGTAAGAGCATCCAAAACTTCGTAATATAACGTTGTTACTGAAGCATCATAATCCGATACTGTAAAATCTACTGTTCCATCGGTATCACCATTACAATTGACGTCAGATGCCGTCAACGCAGAAATATTAATCGCAGACAAAGTCGGTGTTGTTACTTCGATAACCGAAGAACAGCCTCCAGCATCTACAACTTCAAACTGATACGTTTGTCCATGATTTAAATTCACGAAGGTATGTGTGGTTGATGGCGTTGGCCCAAATGCCGTTGCTGGCTGACCAAAAATAGAATAGGTAAATGGTCCTGTTCCTGAAACGACTTCAATTTCTACTGTTGCTCCCGTAGCACAAGAACCTGTAGTTACATTACTTAATAAGTTAATGTTCGGAGGTGTTTCAATTCGAAGTGCGTCACTATTAAATTCACAACCATTGGCATCGACTATTGTTACAAAATAGTCACCATAGCTTAGACCATTGAAGGTGTAAGTCGTTCCTGTTTGTGTGACATCCGTACCAATTTGTGTAAAGGTATTATCGAAAATAGCAAACGTAAATGGTGCTACGCCTCCAGAATCAATCGTTGCATCGATACTTCCAGGAATATTGGAATTACACTGAATAGGATTGGTAATAAAAGACGCTACAATAGGGTCAGGATTGATTAATGAAATACTTCCTGTAGTTTCACATTGCAAAGCATCACGCACCACATAATTGTAAGTTCCGGCTGTCAATCCACCGAAAGTTGACGTGGACACAAAAGTTCCACCGTTATCAATACTATAGGTAAATGGCGCTTGACCCGTTAAGCCTTCCAACGTAATTGTTCCATCGGCATCACCATTACAGGTTGGATCTGTATTTGTTGCACTTGCCGTTACGGTTACTAATGCTGAAACAACTTGTTCTGAAGATTCTGCAATACAACCGTTAGCATCCGTCACTTGGAATTGATAGGTGCCATCATTAGGTGTCGTGTATGAAAACGGACTTGTAGTACCACCTAAATCCGTGTATGTACCGCCATTTATAGAAACCGCGTAAGTAAATGGCGCAGTTCCTCCTGAGATAAGTCCAGTAATCTCCGCATCTGGTGTTGCCGTACAATCCAATCCTTTGGTTAAAACCGTACTCAATAACAATTCTGGTAGCGGTGGAATGGTATAACTCTCAACATAAGTACAGTTATTGGCATCCCTAATTTGGAAGGTATATGTTCCTGGTACTAAACCATCAAATAAATTTGACGTTTGGTAAGCGGTAGCATCCCCTGCTGGCGCTACGATTTGATATTCGTAAGGTGCCGTTCCATCCGTGACTGTCACAGTAACGCTTGTGGTATTAGCTGGACAGCTCAATGCCGTATGCGAAAAATCTAAATCTGAAGGTGGCGACAATGGGTCCACCACAATACTTGCTGTAGCGAAAGAACATCCGCTGGCGTCTTCGATTACCACAGTGTATGTCCCTGCAGTTAATCCTGAAAAGGTTGGACTATTCTGAAAGTTGATACCATCTAAACTGTAAGTATAAGGCGCTGTTCCTCCAGAAACTCCAGTCACAGTAATCGTTGCGTTATTATCACAAGTAATTCCTGATGCTAATTCGGCTGTTCCTGTTAAGCCATCAGACTCTGTAATGGTTACTTGTTGTGGGTCCACGGTACAGACATCTGTGCCTATTTCGTATTGAACCACAACATCATAAGTTCCGGCTGGAAGGTTATTGAATATTCTAGAATTCTGGAAAGTTACCCCACCGTCAATACTATAAGATAAACTAGTACCGTTGGCATCGTTAACATTGATAACAATGCGTCCATTTTGATTCCCGTTACAGGCAATATTATCCACGTTTACGGTAAAATCTGGACCATCAAAGGCTTCAACTGTAATCGTGGCTTCCGCTTCACAATTATTTGAGTCTACCACTCTAATATCGAAAGTGCCAGGCGCAGTTACCGTATACGTCGGAATGGTTTGAAAATCCGTAGCACTATTGATAAAGTAGAAATACGGCGGTGTTCCGCCTTCAGGATAAATAGTGATTTCACCATCCTCACAAGTCAATGGCGTCGTTAAAGCCACACTCACCGTAAGTAACGGCGGGTCAATGATTTCAATGTCTTCTGTATAGACGCAACCATCGTCTGTAGTTACGGCTACCGTGTAGTTACCTGGATTTAAATCTTCAAAGGCATAGGTATTCTCATCGATTGGACCAACCTCATTAACAGTTGTACCTCCGCTGGTGATTTCAAAATAATATTGTGGACGAACATCGTTTGCAGATACAGTAACACTTCCAAGTCCACCGTTACAGTAAGGTTGGGTCACAATGACTTCACCCGTAAAATCACGGTCTCTAATCTGAACATCTGGTACAGAGAAAATACAAGGGTTAGGTGATACACCAATCTGTCTAATGTATACCATATAAGACCCAGCAGTATCAATTGAAAACGTATTGCTGGTTTGATAGTTGACACCATCAATACTAAACTCGTAGCCACTTGGTACTCCACCAACCGTAATTGACCCTAAGGTATCACAGTAGATATCTTCAGACGTGACGTTAGGTACCAAAAGGTTTTCATATACATTGAAATAGAACTGGTTGAAACAACCACCTTCGTAATTCAAGGTTAATCGGTATTGACCAGCAGTATCTGCTAAAAAGTTCGGTCCAGTTTCAACTTGATTCCAAACGCAATTCGGGTCTGTATTGGCACAGTCTTCTTCAGTCACCGCAGGACAGCTACTTTCATCTAAAACTTCCCAGATGATAGAGGTTGTGTCGGTAATTCCTGTTTGAATGTATACCGAATCATTCGCACCACATAAAAAGATATTAGGCAATAATTCCCCGTCATTTGGACAGGTTACAACCTCATCTGCATACGGAATTACAGGGTTTTCAACATCTGCACCAAAGGTGACTACGTTGAACGTCTGACTTGTCGATTGACACGGTGCTTCTGCCGTATTCTCAACATAATAAGTACCTGTTTCCGTAACGGTAATGGATTGCCCTGTTCCGATAACTGGATTACCGTTAGGATTAGTGGACCACGAGTACGAGTCATAACCATTACCCGAAGTTAAGGTCGTACTCGCTCCACATAAAATTACTTGTTCTATAAAATCACAATCGATATCTGCCAAGAAGTTGGTCGCTCCTGGGTTTAATAAACAGCCCGTATTCGTTGCAATACTTGGGTCATCCGATATTGTGAAAGTAGGATTTAAAGTTCCTTGATACGTTGAAAATGCCTGATTACTAATTAAGTTTGAACAAGCATCATTCAACAAACTACAGTCTTGTACTACAGTCACTCGGAATCTTATTTCCAACATTGGGTCATTCTCTTCAACTACTGAATTATCAACTGCAAAGATTATCTCTCGTGTTACAGGGTCATAACTCTGAACTGAAACGCCTGGTGGTAAGTCGATAATGTCTTCAGGATAATTGAAAACAATATTTATTGGAAGGATATCTCTAATAATCAAATTGGTGGCATCGTCATTTCCTGTATTCTGAAAGCCAATGACGTAAAACAATTCATCGCCTAAATCTACAAGCTGTCCACCGATATCATTTCCAGCGGTGTCTTCAACAATTTTTGTAAGAACAATGTTGGGTTCAATAATATCTACCGCTAGCGCGAAAAAGTATTGGAAATACGTATCGCCACTAGTTTCCAATCGTACGGTTGCCGAAGTTGCATCATTCGCAATGACTGAGTTGCTTGGATTAGGCACAACCATTACACCGGTATCAAACCCCAATGTATTGGTACTATTTGGCACTCTATTATTCACAGGTGTTGCATCCAATCGTGTTACCGAACTATTAAAGAAGTTGTCAACTGGTCTATCTGTTGCAGACAATGGCACTCCGTTTAATAACATGCGGTCACCAAGGATTGGCTTATCCCCTTCTAACGTAGCAAAAGCAAAATTGGCGCGTACGGGCGCAGGTGCAGGTACTGTTCTAAAGCCTGATACTGGAATATCTAACTCCGGATTGCCACCAGCAACGCTAATAGCACTAAATCCATCAAAACTGGTAATGGATTTCCCTGGAAGTGTTGGGTCTTCATATACAATAAATAAGGACCATCCGGCTGAATATCCCGTACCATTAAACGGGTCAAACGTCCCAGTTTCACCTTCGGCACTCGAAACGTTTGCCATGGTGTAGGTTCCTAAATTATTAGATAAACCCGTTACCATTCCTGTAACATCCGCATAACATGCATAGGAAAAACTGTTTCCACCGTCAACGGAATTGGTTCCAGCTTCGTGTATGATTGTCCCAGTAATATCAACATAGTCACCAACAGGGCCTTTTAATTTTACGTCCGTAATGGATTCATCACCGTTGGTTACAGCACCCCAATATAAACCTGCATGAATAATTCGGTAACAGTTAGGATTATCTATCACTAAATCCGCACTAGACGAACTGTAGGTAGAGTTGTCATTATCTATATCAATGTATTGCATGTTGACGTTGTGGTTGTATACCCCATTGTCATTGAATGCGTTATTATCTGGACCAAGGATATTGTTACCAATGAGTACAATATCACCTTTTAGGTCTTGGTTAAATCGTGGTGTAAACGGCACATAATTTTGTGCAAACGCTGGTATGCTAATGGTGACACTCAGCGCGATTAGGATGTAGGTTAAGTAGTTTTTTATATTCATAACGCTCCTATTTTGGATATAGTTTTTGAATGATTTGGGAAAATTCAAAAACTATGGTTGACTTAATTACTTTTATTTTTCAATTTTAATCATTGACATTTTGGCGTTGTATGGCTTGTCTTCCTTGGAATTCAATGCTCTGTTGGCCATTTCTAAGTTTTCATGCTTTTTATGATAGATATAGTATTTACTAGTATTTATATCGAAGAAGAAGTCGATATTTCCTAAACCGGATTTCATCGCATCCTTCAAGAATTTATCGCGCTTCTCCACATCTTTATGTACGGCAAGTACCATATAAACACCTTCGTCTACATTCTGAATATTCTTAAGTATCGTTACTTTATTCGCTTCAATATCTCCGAAGTCTAAATCTTCTTCTGCCACAATACCAGAACCAATGTCCGTACTCGCCTTAATTTGATTTAGCGTACTTCTATCCTTCGCATATCGCTCCGAATCATTATCAAACGCGGCGCGTTTGATACGTCGCTTACGTTCAAAATCGGTCGCTTCTTTAATTAAAGCCAATTCTGAAACCAATTGCGCCTTTTCACGCTCGGCTTTAGATTTTGACGATTGAATCAATAAGATTTCCTTTAAATAAATAGTTGCTATTGAGTCTTCTTCAGACGTTGCTTTAACTCTATCGTCATAAGATTTCTGAAGCGTGGTCAACTTATCATCTTGCTCCGCAATAACAGCATCCAATTGATTCTTTAACGACTCTAATTTTGCGTTTTCGGCCGAGATACTCTTAAATGGTTTTGGTGCTTTGTAAATACCTTTTTCACTTAAGTCATTTTCTTCTTTAAGGTCTGCCAAATCTTGTGCTCTAGAGGCTACAGTTTCTTTTAACTGCTCCAATAAATCATCTTGAAGCGTTTTAGCATCCAATGTTTCTTTAGAAATGGCTTCTTCCTCCTTCGCCTTTTCTTCGGCTTTACGTTTGGCTTCTAATTCAATTTGGGCTAAACGTTCAGTTTCTATTCGAGCCTCTTCCTCCGCTTGTGCCTTCGCTTCAGCTTCAGCTTTGGCTTGCTCTTCAGCTTTACGTTTGGCTTCCAATTCAATCTGCGCTAAACGTTCTGTAGCAATACGCTCTTCTTCCTCTTTTTGAGTCTTGATTCTATTTTCTTCAGCAATTCTAGCTTCTTCGGCTTGTTGTTCTTTCTTTAAACGCTCGGCTTCCAATCGGGCTTTTTCTGCACGTTCTGCCTGTAATCTACGTTGTTCAGCTAATTTTGCTTCCTCTTCAGCTTTCGCCTTGGCGAGTTCTTCAGCACGGATTCTAGCTTGTTCAGCCAAACGCTCGCGCTCTATTCGTTCTGCCTCTAGCCTAGCATCACGCTCTGCTTTTGCTTTGGCTTCAGCTTCCTGCTTAGCAATAGCCTCTTCTTCTCTCTTGGCTTGTTCAGCAACCTCATCAACCGCAGGCTCTGCTTTAGCGACTTCAGTAATTTCACGATCCGCTTTTCTGGCTTCAGCTCTTTGGGCAATTCGTGCTCGTGTAGCTTCGTCTGTTTTATTGACTTTTACTTTTCGCTTTTGCGGGAAGATTGAAGCGACTTCATCTTCGTCACTATAATCAAAACGTTTGTTGTTTTCGAATCTGTAGGCCAGTGTGATTTCATGCGAAGGACCGAAATCGCCAAAAGTGCCCATAGCACGTTCGTAATTGTATTCTAAACCGATTGATTTAGTCAGGTGGATACCAAGTCCGGCGGAAGCTCCATATAAGCTATTATAACCTACCTGACCCCAAATGCCTTTTGGACTCATCATATGAAGCAAGCCCGAAACAACAGTATTTTCATTGTTGAATTCTGAACGCACCAAACCTGAAAACTTAGCATCATCTAAAAACCCGAAGCTTTGGATGTAACCCGTATACATGATGTGCGCTTGAATACCTTTTTCTGAATCGTCTTTAACCAATTCTGAAGTATTCAAATTATATAAGGCAAAATTGTTCAGTGCCAAACCAAAATCCCAGAATTCCGTACCGTAGTTGATACCCGGATTTAAAGTCATTAAAACATTTGAAGGTAAATCATTCAATGCGGGGTCTGGTGTGTTGACAACTACATTGCTTTCATTAATTCCGTTGGAATACACACCAAGGTTTGCCCCAAACGTAAGGTTACTATCTCTATTGATTGGTACGTTATAAGCATAGTTTAAAACTCCACCAAAATTGGTAAATACACCAAAAGTCTGCTGGAAGACACTCACACCAATACCCATATTTTCGTTTAAACGTCCGCCATAAGTTCCGAAATAAGACGTCGGTGCATCGTTAAATTGCACCCATTGTCTTTTGTTGGTAAAACTGATGTGTCGGTTCGCCTCACGAACATAGTTAAACGTTGGGTTCAGCAAGTGACGGTTAAATTTCATGGAGTTCCTAACCGGAAGATTAAAAGACACCACAGGCGTTTCTTGTGCCTGCAAAGGCATCACCATAAAAACTGCTAGTATGTAGAGTAGTTGTCTTATCATACTATTTTATTACGGTTATGGTTCCTTTTTGCTCCTCGCCGTCTTGCGGTGTAATCACGTAGAAATACACTGGGTTTACAGTAGCAATTTCGGATAGGTTCTGTGGCCAATTATTAAGGTAATCGTTGGTTTCAAAAACCACTTTCCCTTGAGCACTTAATATTTTTACTTCAGTGTTTGTTCCACTGACATAGGCTTGTGGAATAACCCAAGTATCGTTGATACCATCGCCATTAGGACTAATTAAATTAGGAATTTCGTTGACATCCGGAAACACTTCCGTAGCCGAGAATTGAAATGTTCTTGAAGCCACACAGCCCATGGTTTGACTGATTTCTACAGTATAGCTTCCGGTTTCGGACACTTCGTAAGTGGTTGTGTTTTCAGCGACCAATGTTCCATTTTTGTACCACTTGATTTCTGGATTAGTCGCATCCGTAGTTACGGTGGCCCAAAAGCTTTCGCCATCTTCGAGCATATTGGTTTCAGGTACGTCAATACTGCTTTCAAATCCAGCACCATCTAAATCGATACCCGCTGTAGTTGTACAATCGCCTAAATCCAATGACACAGAATAGTTTCCGGATTCCTCAGTAACGTACATTTGATTTGTAGCACCTTCAATAAGTTCACCATCTTTATACCATTGGTAACTTACGGCATTGATGGTACTTAAAGTTGTAGCACCTTCTGATGAACAATAGGGATTACCTTTACTAGAGTTGATACCGGCTTCGGAACTTGATGTCGCTTCAGAAACCGTCACACGATTTGAAAAGGACTGAGAAGAACAACTTCCGTAGTTTGTCTCCACGAAATACGTGCCTGGTGTATTAACCAACAAAGTCTCGCCTTGCGAGATAAATTCAGATGTGGTGTCACTAGTTTCTAAATACCAGTTATAGGTCAATGACGGATATTGCAAGGGCGAATTATTTTCTGGTCCTCCGGGATTATCAATCGTCAATAAATAACTATCACCATTACAGTAGATGGCGGTTTCGATAAAGTTGTTTATAGTGAACGGTTCATCTTGAATACGGTAATATGCCGGAAAAACAACCGAAGGTGTACTCGTGGCGTTCGGCGCTGTACTTTTAATTCGGATTTTATAGCCATCACCTGAAACTGTTTCAGGAAATGAAAAGTTGATGTTTGCCGGTGTGGTGGTTATAGCTCCTGCGTTAGAGGTAAATAATACCTCAGGACTATCAAAACTTCCTTCGGCATCGGATAATTCAACAAAAAACTGATTAGAAGCCTCTACACCACTTTCTGGAGAAAACGAAAAGCTAAGATTATAAGTGTTAAACGATGGACTTGCGCAAGCCTGACTGAACCCTAAATTGGGCGTACCAATGACCATCTGTGCTTCAAGTTGCGAAGCCACAAAGAAAATCAATACTAATAAGACACGCGTAGTTTTGTACATAAGTCTAGTGGGGTTTGGGCAAAAATTTAAAGCAAGGCTATTAACCTCTAGTCATTATCACCAACGTCATTAGTGGCTATGATTTTATTAATACGAAGTCTGAAGTCTGGCTTCTTGGCATCGAAAACACCGATAAACGTTTCGGCGTCAAATCCTTTGGAGTATACGTTGAAAAAGGCACTGTTACCGTACCAGTTTTCCAAGTCTTCGTTATTTGGATTGTTGTCTACATAGATATTTCCGTTGCAATTATTGAAATACATTTCGGAAAACTTTATGCGTTCTAAATTTTCTTGATTGATTTTAACGCCTTCCGCAAATTTCACGGCTGGATTGAATCCTGAAATCACACTTTTATTCATATCTAATGAGGCGTTCTCCCCAACATAAAGTGCTTCTTTAACAAGTCCTTTCTCAATGGCACCATTTAAATCGTCAGTACGATTAATAAGTGTTATATTTTGAGCTGTAACATTTGTTGCTGGTTTAGAGAAGTCTACCTCTTCCTTATCATCAAAGGATAAAACCTGCATACATCTAGAGCCATTATTACCAGATGCATAAGGCGACCTAACAGCCAATGAGTTGTTGATACTACTGAGGGTACCGTAATTGAATTCAAAATCTATGCTACTGGCATTAAAGGATACAAGTTGGTCTAGGCGTAAATCACCACCCCAAAACTCAAAAGAGTTTCCACCAGAATAACTTACCATAATGTTGCTAATAGTTGTTGCATTACCAACACCAGCTAATGTCAACCCATTAAAATAGGTGCCAGTGCCAATCCGTTTACCTGCATATTCAATCCTTACATATTTTAAAACACCAGAATTGTCGTCTGAATTATCGCCACCAAAATTTAGATGCTCATAAAACGCGGCAGAAAGATTCGGGAATAAGTTCGCTACGGAGCTGTTACCAAATCTATTGGTTGGTCCATCTCCAAGAATAACGATACCTCCCCAGTCGCCTTCTCGCTTTCTACTGCGATTGGACGTAAAAATTATTGGGTCCGTATCTGTGCCTTCAGCAATAATTTTTGAGCCCTTGGTAATCACCAGTGATGCTCTAGAGTTAAAATCGCCAATAATAACTGTACCAGCATCAATAGTTAGTGCTGAACTGTCTGCAACAAATACGTTACCTACGAGCATATAGACATGCTTTTTCTCCAAGTGGGTATCTTCCGTAATGGTACCAGTTAAAATGTGGGTAGGCTCACCATAATCTGCTTTCTCTTTTTTAAAGCTGGTCCAATTATCTAACCAATTGGTTTCTCCGGTAATACCTTTTTCTTGCTGCGCAAATGATAGATTAAGTGCGAAGCAGATTGTCATGGCAATTTGGGTAATTTTTTTCATGATAAAATCTTTAACTTCTTTCGAATTTTAATTATCTGATTTTCAAGATGCCCAAATATGTTAAATAATCCTATGAAATACCATTTTTTTCGATGAAATGCATCTTTTTTTAATGTTTTGACTGATTTATCCGACGTAAAACATATAAAACACGATTATCTGTAAGTAGTTTCTAACAAAAAAATTATAGTAAAATACAAGCATAAAAAAACAGACTCGTTTCGGAGTCTGTTTTTTTAAAAGTGGAATTGTTTTTAATTATACTGGCTATATTCATGAAGTGATTTAAGCGTTTCTTCATAAAATAATATCGCCGCAATTAATTTATCGGTATCAGAATACGGTAGGATCACATTTTGAAACTCTGACGTGTTGTCCAGAAACTCATCGGAAGCTTCATGTTGGGCATCCAATGTTTTTCTATTGTCATTATTGTCCGGAATTCCTAAGGTATTCATGGTCACCCCAGGTTTTGTAGCAAAAGCAATGTATGGCAAAATCTTAACGATACTATTGATACGCTCTTTGTACAAGGTGAGTAACTCTCCTTTTTGCATGCCTTCCAAGTCATCTATATTATGATACTTTTTAATATCTGTACCACGACTAATAATACTCTTTGGGGCATTTTTCTTTTGAGCATAGCCCATATTTGCAACAAATAGGAAGCTAAAGCAAACTAGGATTAATCGAAATTTCATAAGTAGGTAATTTAGGTTTTGTGACAAATCTATGTAATTAATCGTTAAAAACAAGCGTTTTGTCGAAAAAAATGCATTTTGAGTGAAATTTTTCAATTTGATTAAAAAAATTTGAACGCGCAAGATTACTATAAATCAATAATTGGTGCGGTATCCTTGAAATTCACATTTAACTGAACTTTACCTCTTTTTTTTGAAAAACGTGTGAAGTACTATTTCCCGATACAGAAATTAGCAAAGATGTTGCCCAGCAAGTCATCGGTAGTAATTTGACCGGTGATTTCACCGAAATGATATAGGGCTTGTCGGATATCTATGGCCATTAAATCGCTTGGCAAGCCAGAATCTAAACCGTAGCTCACTTTTTGTATTTCTTCCAAGGCTTTAATTAACGCATCATAATGACGCGAGTTGGTCACTATGGTATCATTGTTTTTGAGCGCACCAGTGTTAACAAAGCCCAATAAATGCGTTTTTAATTCTTCAACGCCTTCGCCAGACTTGGCTGAGAGTTTTAAGAATTCAAACTTAGAACCTTCGGAAATAAACGATTGTAATTTATTGTGAGTATCATCATCCAGCACATCAATTTTATTGACGATTACTAATAGTGGCTTTTGCGGGAATCTATTTTTGACTTTTTCAAGTTCTAATAGTATTCTAGATTGGTCTTTAAGAATGTCCTTCGTCGAGAGCATCAAAATAATGACTTGCGCCTTTTCCATTTTCTCGAAGGTTTTCTTGATTCCTATTGATTCCACAACATCTCTGGTCTCACGAATCCCAGCTGTATCTATAAACCTGAAACCTATTCCGCCAATAGCTATTTCATCTTCAATCGTGTCACGCGTAGTTCCCGCAATATCCGAAACAATGGCGCGCTCTTCGTTAAGAAGTGCATTCAGTAGTGTAGACTTCCCAACATTAGGTTCTCCAACAATGGCCACCGGAATGCCATTTTTTATAACGTTACCCACGGCAAATGAATCAATTAGACCCTTCAATACTTTTATAATGCGACCTAAAAGATTCTTAAATTCTGTTCTATCGGCGAATTCCACATCTTCTTCAGCGAAATCGAGTTCTAATTCTATTAAAGAGGCAAAATTCATTAATTCGTCCCGCAGTTTCTGAATTTCATTAGAAAATCCCCCACGCATTTGTTGCATGGCGAGCTGATGAGAGGCGGCATTGTCGCTGGCAATAAGGTCTGCCACGGCTTCGGCTTGAGATAAATCTAATTTGCCGTTGAGAAACGCCCGTAAGGTGAACTCGCCAGCGTTAGCCATTCTACAGCCCTTACGGAGAAACAACTGAATGATTTCTTGCTGTATAAAAGAACTTCCATGACACGATATTTCTATAATGTCTTCACCAGTGTAAGAATGCGGGTTTTTAAAAATAGATAATAATACTTCATCAATTATCCGAGAACCGTCAACAATATGTCCCAAATGAATGGTATGGCTTTTTTGCGAAGCTATATCTTTACGCGTAATGGAATTAAATTGCTGAGAAGCATAGCTGATTGCTTCAGGACCCGATAAGCGTATTACAGCAATTGCACCACTACCAGAAGCAGTAGCCAAAGCAACGATGGTGTCATTTTGTGTCATTTCTTTGTCTTGTTTTACAAAAGTATCCTAAATTTTCAATTCAGATGCTTCAAACAGTTTTAAGATATTATTTGCAGTCTTCACCCTTTCTCTTCTCATAGACTTTTTATATTTGTAGAGCTAAAAAATCAATTATGAAAAGTTATTTATTTGTTCTTATCACTGGTTTGCTTCTTGCTTCTTGTACCGAAAAGGAACCACGTACTGATTATGTTATCAATGGAAATGCCAAGGATGTTTATAATGGTATTAGAGTTTATATGAGTAAGGTAGGTCCTAATGGCAGACCTGTTATGGTTGACACTGCTATTGTGATGAATGAGAAATTTAAATTTACTGGGGCATTATCACATCCTGAACTTTACTATCTCAACGTAGCAAGTGTCAATGGTAGAATTCCAGTAATGTTAGAAAATGCAGAAATGACTTTTGAATTGGATAAGTCTAATATTTTGGAATCAATACTTTTGGGTTCTGAAGCACATAGCGAAATGTTAGAGTTCAATTCTACGATACAAGAGCACAAAGAAAAACTGATTCAAGCACAAAAGAATTACAGTGACGCACAGTTTGTAAGAGATTCAGTAAATATGGAAAAGGACAAAGAAGTTATTGAAAAACTAAATAAAAGAATTCAAGACTATCCTTTTGAGTTCATAGATGATCACCAAGACAGTTTTAGTACTGTTCAGATTCTTGAAATGCAATTACGCTCTCGAGATTTTGATTTGAATCGTATTGCCAAGGCTTTTAATAATTTAGATCCGAGCATTAAAAATTCTGAACCAGGCCTTTCTGTTAAAAATAAAATTGATGGCCTAAGGCAATTAATAGAAAAAGAAAAAGCCACACAAATCGGAGCCATCGCTCCAAAATTCTCAGCACCACAACCTGACGGTACCACTCTAGCTTTAGACGAAGTTCTTAAAAAAGGTGAGATCACCATAATAGACTTTTGGGCAGCTTGGTGTGGACCCTGTCGTAGAGAAAACCCCAATGTGGTTAGAATCTATGAAAAGTTTCACGATAAAGGTTTAGAGATTATCGGGGTTGGTTTAGATGGAAGGCGCGGTCAGCAAAATCCTAAAGAGGCATGGGAAAAAGCCATAAAAGATGACGGTTTAACTTGGCACCAAGTTTCTAACCTAAAATACTTTGACCAAATAGCAAAAGATTACAACGTCAATGCAATCCCAGCAATGTTTATACTAGACAAAGAAGGCAAAATAATTGCTAAAAATCTAAGAGGCATACAATTAGAAAACAAAGTGGCAGAACTACTGAACTAACACAAAGTATACTTATAAGAAAAGCGCATCATTAAAGTTGATGCGCTTTTTTTATTCTGGATACTCAATTCTTAAATGATAGATATTGGCAAGTTTTAGTTTCAATACTTTTTTTATAGATTGAATTTCCTTAAACGTAATATTCGCATTTAAAAATTGACCAGTTTCCATTTGTTTGTCAATAATGGTTTCTACGAAGTCATTAATCTTGGAACTCGTTGGAGATTTTAAACTTTTTGAAGCAGCTTCAACACTATCACACATCATCAAAATTGCCGTTTCCTTGCTAAACGGCATCGGTCCTGGATAGGAAAAGTTAGTAACGTCAACAGTATCATCCAATTCTTTGGATTTCTTGTAAAAATAATAGACAAGGCTAGTACCATGGTGGGTTCTTATAAAGTCTATAACCCGATCAGGCAGATTATTTTTCTTGGCAATCTCAATTCCGTTTATCACATGATTGATAATGACATTTGCACTTTCTTCTGGTGACAATTCATCATGCGGATTAATTCCTGTAGATTGATTCTCGGTGAAATACGTTGGGTTTTTCATTTTGCCGATATCATGGTACAACGCTCCTACCCTAACTAGCATAGCATTGGCGCCAATCTCATTGGCGGATGCTTCTGCCAAATTTGCAACATTCAACGAATGGTGAAATGTGCCTGGTGCTTTATTCGATAATTCTTTTAAGAGTTTAGTATTAGTATCTGAAAGCTCCAAAAGTGACACATCAGATACCAGCCCGAATATTTTTTCATAGATATAAATTAAAGGCTGAACAAATAGCGTCGCTAATCCGCACAATACAAAAAGACCAAAATTCTCCCATTTTAAAGTGGTAATCTGTCCTTCATGTATGACAAAAAAAGCAAAATATGCAATGATATAGATAAATGTAATCTGCCCTACGGAAATAAAGAGGTTAGCACGTTTGTACAATTCTGAAATCGTCAAAATCGTTACAATCCCAGCAATGATTTGAAGGAACATATATTCAAACGGATTTGGGACAATAAAGCCCAAAAGCAAAACAGTTAAAACATGAGCAAACAATCCTAGTCGAGCATCAAAAAAGGCTTTTAGCACCAATGGCATAATACACAACGGAACGACATAGATATACTTGGAATTATAATTGATGACGATAACGGAAACAAGAATCATCAATACCATGTTGAAAAATATGAAGGTCACCTTGGTATTGTTCTTAAAAACCTCATTTCTATACTTTTGCAAAAACAATAACAACATCAATAAGGCCAAAGCAACGAGCAACGTATAGGCCAGTAAAACCCAATTGTAATTGGCAGAATTCCATACTTGTGATTCATATTCAGATTTAAGGGAAGACAGTATATCAAATTGATCATCTTCAACGACCTGGCCTTTACTTATAATGAGTGTTCCTCTAGATACTGATCCTCGAGTGGCAGAAACTGATTCCAATTTTTCATTCAGCACCTTATTAGTCAAGGTTTCATTAAAGGCTAGGTTAGGATTTAACACATCAAAAAACAGGCTTAGCATCTCATCATTATAGGTACTTAAATTCTGTTCATTTAAGGCCTTTTTTAATAAGGGAGAAATTTCATCTTGCTCATACAAATCCCCAAATACCGTCTTTCGTATTTGTTTATTGTCTTCAGTAATTATGACCAAACGGTCTTCTGTATAATTAAAAGATGTATTTAAAACACCTTTATCATAGAGGTTTCTTAAAACACTGCGCCCTGCTCTATAAAGCTTTTCGGAATCATTCAATGCATCCGACTGATCAGAATAGCGTTGATTAAACACATCTAAATATTGGTCCAGCACATTATCTTCAACACTCGAATTCAAGGTAAAATAGAGTTCGCTGTTCTGAGCTAGTTGTTCTTTTTGGGCCTTTATTTCTTCTTCAGACTTTTTTATAGCAAAATCAAAGGGTGACAACAGATCTTCTGATTGCCAAGGTTTCCCTTTTTCAAATGAGTATCTAAATTTTCCGGTCTTTGGAAAAAGATAAACGATAAAAAGTGTTGTGCCTAAAAACAGTAGTATCTTATAAATCAAAGAATGATTTCTATACCATTTGTTGATGAGTTCTTTCATATAAAATCAAATGTAATAAATATAATACTTAGCCATGCTATTGGACAGAATTCGTTCAAAAATCCCTAAAATTTGTTTAATTTCGCAACAGCAAAAAAAAGCGAATTTTATGAGTAAAGAAGTCGTTATTGTTTCCGCTGTAAGAACACCTATTGGGAGTTTTTTAGGCGCTCTTTCCACAGTACCTGCGCCTCAATTGGGAGCAACAGCTATAAGAGCTGCATTAGAAAAAGCCAATGTAAAACCAGAGATGGTAGACGAAGTATTAATGGGCCATGTGGTACAAGCGGGTGCAGGACAAGCGCCTGCCAGACAGGCAGCAATATATGCAGGTGTTCCAGATACGGTTCCATGCACCACAGTAAATAAAGTTTGTGCTTCTGGTATGAAAGCAATCATGCAAGGTGCACAAGCGATTCAATTGGGAGATGCTGAAATTGTTGTAGCTGGTGGTATGGAAAATATGAGTCTTATACCTCATTATTACCATGCAAGATCAGCAACCAAATTTGGACCTGCTATGCTTGAAGATGGCATGCAGAAAGATGGATTGGTTGATGCCTATGACAAAAATGCTATGGGTGTTTGCGCAGACCTATGTGCTACGGAACATAACTTTTCAAGAGAAGATCAAGATGCTTTTGCCATTAAATCATATAACAGATCTAGCGAAGCTTGGGATGCTGGTAAATTTGATGCTGAGGTAGTACCAGTAGAAGTACCACAACGCCGAGGTGATGCTATCATCTTTAAGAAAGATGAGGAGTACACCAATGTAAAAATGGAAAAAATCCCTCAATTGAGACCAGCTTTCACTAAAGAAGGTACGGTTACAGCCGCCAATGCTTCAACTATTAATGATGGAGCTGCGGCGTTGGTATTGATGAGTAGGAAAAAAGCTAATGAATTAAGGTTAAAACCTTTAGCTTCTATAAAAAGTTACGCCGATGCTGCCCAAGAACCAAAATGGTTTACAACAGCACCAGCAAAAGCATTGCCAAAAGCTATTGCAAAAGCAGGAATTACTTTAGATGCTATTGATTATTTTGAATTTAACGAAGCATTCTCAGTAGTAGGCTTGGCAAACATGAAACTCCTAGGATTAACGGATAAAAATGTCAATGTTAATGGTGGTGCCGTTTCACTTGGACATCCATTGGGATGCTCTGGCGCAAGAATATTAGTGACATTAATCCACGTCTTGGAACAAAACAACGCTAAACTCGGTGCTGCAGCCATTTGTAATGGCGGCGGTGGTGCATCCGCAGTTGTTATAGAGCGCTCTTAATTTTTCTATGCAGTACGGCATTTGTAACCTTGGTATTGTACCACTTCGATTAGAATCTAGCGACACTAGTGAAATGGTGTCGCAAGTACTTTATGGCGAAGTATTCAAAATACTGGAAATGCGAAAGAAATGGAGCCGTATTCGATTGGCGCACGATAAATATGAAGGCTGGATAGATAATAAACAGTTTTTAGAAATCGATAAAGACAATTATAGTTCCATACACAATTCGGATAAAATTCTTAGCAAGAATATAATTGAATTTGTTTCCGACGCGTCTGATAATTTATTTACGATTCCACTAGGTTCCACATTAAATGGAATTAATCTATTGAATCATAAGTTTGAAGGTAACTCAATTTCAGGTAAAAAAGAAAAATTAGAATTACTGAAAACTGCATTTTATTACATGAATGCACCATATCTCTGGGGAGGAAAAACACCTTTTGGAATAGACTGCTCTGGTTTTACACAAATGGTCTATAAACTTAATGGTTATAATATACTACGAGATGCTTCACAACAAGCAACACAAGGTGAAGCACTTAGTTTTATTGAGGAAAGTGAACCAGGTGACTTAGCCTTCTTTGATAATGCTGAAGGAAATATTATCCATGTCGGGATTATTATGAAAGACAACTACATTATTCATGCTCACGGAAAAGTACGCATTGATCGATTAGACCATAGTGGCATTTATAATTCTGAACGTAATGAACACACCCACAAACTTAGGGTCATTAAAAAAGTGATATAAAAAAAAGCGATTCAATACGAATCGCTTTTTCTTATGATGTGAGATTTTATATTAATTGCCAGCTTCCATGTCAGCAACACGTTGCTTCATAGCTTTGAATTTTTCAGTTTCACCCACTGCACTATAAATATTCATCAGTGTTCTTGCCGCGTCGATATTATTCTGCTTTAGGTCAAGAGCTTTTTCAAGGTAAGGTATAGCCTCATTGTAAAGAGAAGTTCTCTTATCTCTAAGTTCATCATATCTTCTATTATCCGCGCTACTTGTACCTAAACCGTTCATTTCTTCAACAATAGCTTGCTCTCCATCTAAAATTACCACTGCCATGTTTGTGTAAGCATCCGTATACTTAGGGTTTATTGCCAGTGCTTTTTGATAATATTTTTTTGCACCCTCCACGTCACCACCTTCAGCAGCAAGAACACCAAGATTGTAAATCAATTCTGCATTATTAGGATCCTTAGAAGTTGCTTCTTCCATAAGTTGCTTAAACTTCTCCTTATTACCCATCTTCAAATTTACGTTAGCCTCTGATAGCAACAAACCCAAATCATCTGGATTTTCTGCTCTAGCTTCTGACATATATTCTAAAGCCTTATCATTCTTATCTTGAGCGACATATATTAGAGCGATATTTTTTACTATCTCAGAAGTTTTTGAAGAAGATTTCTCGTCCGTCGGCTTTATGTATTGACCACTACGAACAGAAAGATCTCTTGTAGTTTTATTTCCAAACTGCTCCTTCTCCCCTGTTTCCTTATTTATGGCGTAGTAACCCATGCTAATTCCTGTATAACCCATCTCTTTTAACTTTAGATAAATCGATAAGGCTTTATCATAATTAGTATCGTTTACAGCTGACGAAGCCGCATAATACAAATAAGTAGTATCCTTTGGAGACAAAGCATATGCCATTTCAAATTTTTCCGCAGCGTTTGAGTAATTCTTGGCAGAAATAGCGTCGTTTGCACCTGTAAGAAGACCACTCAAAATATTGGAACTTATAGTTGACGCTTCATCTGTATACTTCTTCTTTCCTATTTTACTTTCTAACTCTTTTAGGTCATCAATACTTGCAACTGCTGCATCCATATCTTTATCAGATCCCTGACCATTTGCATAAAGTGCCTGAGCTTTCAAAAAATAAAACTTCGCTTTAGTTTTATCGTCCATATTACCTACAAGCGCATCAGCGGCCATGGCAGCAGTCTTTGCTTCACTATAATTATTGTTTTTAAGTGCCTTCTCGAGTGTCTTTATTTCGTTTTTCTGCGCAAATGCAGAAACACTGATTAAAAGTGCACCTATGATGGTTACTAGTTTTTTCATTGTGTTACTCAATTTTAGTTAATTTTTATTCTTCGCTATCAATATTATCAAGAGTTGTGCCATTATCCATTAGGTCTTCATTATCAAGGTCTCCCGTTTCTTCTTCGTCGTCTTTCATTACCTTAGCTACGGCGGCAATAGAGTCTTTTCCTTTTAAATTTATCAACTTAACGCCTTGGGTGGCTCTTCCCATTACCCTTAAATCCTCTACCGCCATTCTAATGGCAATACCAGATTTATTAATAATCATTAAATCATCCTCATCGGATACATTTTTAATGGCTACTAAGTTACCAGTTTTTTCTGTAACTGAAATAGTCTTGACCCCTTTACCACCACGATTGGTGATTCTATAGTCTTCTAAACTTGAACGTTTACCATAACCATTCTCAGAAACTACAAGGATATTGCTTTCCATATCGTCTACAGCGACCATACCAATAACTTCGTCTTTATCAATGGCCAAGGTTATACCTCTAACTCCGGACGCATTACGACCCATTGGTCGGGTTTTGGCTTCTTCAAAGCGTATAGCCTTACCAGACTTTAAAGCTAGCATCACTTGGCTTTCACCCGTTGTTAACTTCGCTTCGAGTAATTCATCATTCTCTTTAATAGTAATGGCATTAATACCATTAGTACGTGGACGGGAATATTGCTCTAAAGAGGTTTTCTTCACCTGACCATTCTTGGTCGCCATAATGACATAATGACTGTTAATATAGTCTTCGTCCTTTAAATCCTGAGTACAGATAAAGGCCATTACCTTATCATCTTGTTCAATATTTATTAAATTCTGAATGGCTCTACCCTTAGAGGTCTTACTACCTTCCGGAATTTCATAAACACGCATCCAGAAACATTTTCCTTTTTGGGTAAAGAACAACATATATTGGTGATTGGTTCCGACGAACAAGTGTTCTAAGAAATCTTCGTTTCTAGTCGTTGATGCTTTTTGACCAACCCCTCCTCTATTCTGTGTTTTGTATTCTGTAAGAGACGTTCTTTTAATATAACCTGCATGAGAAATGGTAATCACAACCTTTTCATCTGGAATCATGTCCTCAATACTTAAATCACCACCGGCGTATTCTATATTAGAACGACGCTCATCACCATACTTCGCTTTTACTTCTTCAAGTTCTTCCTTTATGATAGCCATGCGACGCTCTTTCTTATCAAGAATATCTTTTAAATCCTCAATGGTCTTCATTAACTCATCATATTCCGCACGTAACTTATCCTGTTCTAGACCTGTCAACTGGCGCAGTCGCATTTCAACAATAGCCTTAGCTTGAAGTTCAGAAAGCTTAAAGCGTTCAATCAACTTGTTTCTAGCTTCATCGGCATTGGCAGATGCTCTTATGAGTGCAATCACTTCATCTATATTATCAGAAGCAATAATTAATCCTTCTAAAATATGAGCACGGTCTTCTGCCTTTTTTAGTTCGAATTTGGTACGACGTACAACAACCTCATGTCTGTGCTCAACGAAATGATGAATTAAATCCTTAAGATTCAACATTTCAGGACGTCCGTTTACTAATGCAATATTATTCACACTAAAGGACGACTGTAAAGCCGTATACTTATATAACTTATTAAGGACAATATTAGGAATAGCATCACGCTTTAAAACGTAAACAATACGCATCCCGTTTCTATCGGATTCATCTCTAATCGTAGAAATTCCATCAATCTTTTTCTCATTAACCAGGTCCGCTGTCTTTTTAATCATATCGGCTTTATTAACCTGATATGGAATCTCATTAACGATGATACACTCCCTAGCGTTGACATCTTCAATATTAGCCTTACCGCGCAAAACAATACGTCCTCGACCGGTTTCAAAAGCTTCCTTGACACCATCATACCCATAGATAGTTCCTCCAGTAGGGAAATCGGGCGCTTTAATGTGTTGCATTAAGCCTTCGACCTCAATAGAAGAATCGTCGATATAAGCGATAATGCCGTTAACGACTTCCGTTAAATTGTGAGGAGGCATATTAGTCGCCATACCTACGGCAATACCAGATGCACCATTGACTAAAAGTCCAGGGATACGTGTTGGTAAAACGGTTGGTTCTTGTAATGTATCGTCAAAATTGAGTTTATGGTCTACAGTATCTTTGTCGATATCTGCCAACATGTCTTCCGAAATCTTGCGCATACGTGCTTCGGTATAACGCATTGCGGCCGGACTGTCACCATCGATAGACCCAAAGTTTCCTTGCCCATCCACTAGCATGTATCTAAGACTCCATTCTTGAGCCATACGTACCATAGTGTCATACACAGAGGTATCGCCGTGTGGGTGATATTTACCGAGGACTTCCCCGACAATTCTTGCTGATTTTTTATGTGCGGTATTTGCTCTAACACCGAGCTCGTGCATGCCGTAAAGTACACGTCTATGCACAGGTTTTAATCCATCCCTAACATCTGGTAATGCACGTGACACTATGACCGACATCGAATAGTCGATGTATGCCGATTTCATTTCATCTTCAATGTTGATAGGAATCAATTTTTCGCCTTCTGCCATACTATATTTATTTGATTTTTTGTAGGTTTTTCAAAACGTGCTAATATAACCAAATTATGAGCTTTCACTAAGTTTTTCAAGCATCCATTACCTAATATTTATTAACAAAAAAGAGGTGTGTTTTCGTTAATAAGTCTAAGCCTAAAAGTTTTGATTAGTCGGACGTTTTGGCTCTATTAGTTAAACCTAATTTAAAAAGGAATAGTTTTTGAACTATACTCCTTCTATTTTATTATTTTTAATGCAGAAAGGACATACTATGGACGATAATTTTTCCCCAAGAGTTAAGGATGTCATAGCCTACAGCAAGGAAGAAGCCTTGCGATTGGGTCATGATTTCATAGGTACCGAACATTTAATGCTCGGACTACTTAGAGATGGCAACGGTAAAGCTATTGATATTCTCAGCTCTCTAGATATTGATTTAAATCATTTAAGACGCAAGGTTGAAATCCTCTCCCCTGCGAATCCCAATATCACACTGGCATCAAATGAAAAGAAAAACTTGCATTTGACCAGACAGGCAGAACGCGCCTTAAAAACAACATTTTTGGAAGCTAAACTCTTTCAGAGTACCTCCATCAATACCGCACATTTGTTATTGTGCATACTACGAAACGAAAATGACCCAACGACGAAGCTTTTAAACAAGTTGAAGGTCGATTATGATAATGTAAAAGAAGAATTCAAATCTATGATTACTAGCGAAGATGATTACCTAGATACCCCAAAAGCCGAATCTTTCCCAGATGACGATATTAACGAAACTGATGATGACGATAAAGGGAATCCGTTCGGAGGGCAATCTTCTAAATCCAATAAGAAGTCAAAAACACCTGTTTTAGACAACTTCGGAAGGGATTTAACAGCTATGGCCGAAGATGACAAGTTAGACCCTGTCGTTGGTCGTGAGTCCGAAATTCAGCGTGTTTCGCAAATACTTAGCCGTCGTAAAAAGAACAATCCGCTTTTAATAGGTGAACCTGGTGTTGGTAAATCTGCCATTGCTGAAGGTTTGGCACTGCGTATTGTAAAACGTAAAGTATCTCGAAACCTTTTCAACAAACGCGTAGTAACTCTAGATTTAGCCAGCTTAGTCGCCGGAACAAAATATAGAGGACAATTTGAAGAACGTATGAAAGCCGTAATGAACGAGCTTGAAAAGAATGACGATATCATCTTATTTATTGATGAAATTCACACCATTGTCGGTGCCGGTGGCGCAACCGGAAGCTTAGATGCTTCCAACATGTTTAAACCTGCTCTAGCACGTGGCGAAATACAATGTATAGGTGCAACAACCCTTGATGAATACAGACAATATATTGAAAAAGATGGAGCATTAGAACGTCGTTTTCAAAAAGTCATTGTAGAACCAACGTCGGTTGAGGAAACTATTGAAATCCTTAATAACATTAAAGGTAAATACGAAGAGCATCATAATGTAGACTATACAGATGAAGCTATAGAAGCTTGTGTGAAATTGACGAATCGTTATATGACGGAGCGTTTTCTACCAGACAAAGCTATTGACGCTTTAGATGAAGCTGGCTCTCGTGTTCATATCACTAATATCGATGTCCCAAAGCAAATTATCGAGCTCGAAAAAAAGCTTGAAGACGTAAAAATCACAAAGAATTCAGTCGTTAAAAAACAGAAGTATGAGGAAGCGGCCAAACTCCGTGATGATGAGAAACGTATTGAAAAAGAATTAGCTTTAGCTCAAGAAAAATGGGAAGAAGAAACCAAGCAACATCGTGAAGTCGTTACAGAAGATAATGTCGCTGATGTAGTTTCTATGATGACCGGTATTCCTGTGAATAAAATTGCGCAGACTGAAATTAATAAATTGTCAAAATTACCAGACCTTATTAAAGGTAAGGTAATCGGACAAGATGAAGCAGTTGCCAAAGTGGTCAAAGCTATTCAAAGAAATAGAGCTGGACTTAAAGACCCGAACAAACCAATTGGTTCGTTTATATTTTTAGGACAGACTGGTGTTGGTAAAACACAATTGGCTAAAATTTTGGCTAGTGAATTGTTTGATAATTCTGAAGCACTTGTCCGTATTGACATGAGTGAGTATATGGAGAAATTTGCCATATCTCGTTTAGTTGGAGCACCTCCAGGATATGTTGGTTATGAAGAAGGTGGTCAATTGACTGAGAAAATCCGAAGAAAGCCTTACGCTGTTGTACTATTGGATGAGATTGAAAAAGCCCATCCAGACGTATTTAATATGTTGCTTCAAGTATTGGATGACGGGTATCTAACAGACAGCTTAGGGCGTAAGATTGATTTTAGAAATACCATTATCATAATGACCTCTAATATCGGAGCGCGTAAGTTAAAAGATTTCGGGCAAGGCGTCGGCTTTGGTACATCGGCCAAAGAAGCACAAGCGACCGATTATGCGAAAGGTGTTATCGAGAATGCATTGAAAAAGGCCTTTGCTCCAGAATTCTTAAATAGAATTGACGACGTAATAGTTTTCAATGGTTTAGAAAAAGAAGATATCAGTAAAATTATTGATATTGAATTGGTAAAGCTTATTGATAGAATTTCAAACTTAGGCTACACACTCAAACTTACGGATAAAGCGAAAGATTACATAGCCGAGAAAGGATTCGACCCACAATATGGCGCAAGACCTTTAAACAGAGCAATTCAAAAATATATTGAAGATGCTTTGGCTGAAGAGATAATCAATTCTTCAATTCAGGAAGGTGATACCATAAGTATGGATTTGGATACTAAAAATGATAAGCTAAAGATTTCAGTGAAAAAATCTCAAAAGACTACTGAATCTTAATTTAGATTGATTTAATATTTAAAACTCCTTCAGATGCCTGAAGGAGTTTTTTTATACCTTTGCCCTAAATCCACTTAATCAAATGAAAAAGAAGCTGTTATATGACTTCGGAACGGTTGAAATTCACGATAGCTTTTTGATAGTTGTGATGAATGAAGGCTTAACATTAACGCCAGATTTCAATGCTATTTTGGTTGATGTTGCTGAAGAATACTTCTACGATACACCCTTTGTATACATAAGCCATAGAATAAACTCCTACGCAGTAGATCCAAAGATTTATACAGAATCGGCTAAGATTGAAAACCTAAAAGGCTTTGCCGTGGTATCTACGGATTTTAAGGCAAAGAGTAACGTAGAAATTGAGCGTCTGTTTTTTCAGAAACCTTTTGAATCATTTTCGTCTTTGGAAATGGCTAAAGACTGGGCATTGAATATAATATCAGAATAAATATAATCTCAACATTATATATTGAAAGTATTGTATAAGCATTATACTTTTTAAATACAAGTATCAATTTTATTAAACGAAAAAAGGCTTACAATTTTCATGTAAGCCTTTTCTCTTTTAAATATGACTATTAATCTCTATTTATTTACCTGAGACAATCTTTTTAACAAGTCTGTCCTTATCTGTGATTAAGTGTACTAAATACATTCCATCTTGCAATCTTCTGGTATCTATTTGTGTACCTCTCGTTCTTCCTTTGATGTATTTATTAGTTACATCTCTAGAAATTAACGCACCTTTCATGTCGTAGATCTCAATCGTAACATCTGTATCATAGCTAAATTGATATCTAACATTGATATAATCTACGAACGGAACTGGAGTTACTGAAAAACTTCTGCTCACATCTCCATCATCGTCATCATTAACATCATCACAGCCTTGTATAGTTCCACCACTATAGTTACCCATCATTGGGTTTTCTACAGATGTTTCAGTTAAGCAAGTACATTGCGATCGTGTTGTGACTCCATGAACTATTACATTAAATACGTCTCCTTCTACTGGAATAGTAACTGAGTAATTTTCTACATATCCAAAGCCTCCATCAACATAGGTATATTGACCTGGCGCAACCGTTGGTGAACCATTAGGTTTAGTTGGATAAGGATCACAACCAATGTAAATGTGTGCTTCTGTTAACGCGTAACCTACTAAGTTATAATTGAACGTTACTGTACTATCATCATTATAAGTGATATTAACACTACCGACATCTGTTCCTTTAGATAGATCACATTGTCCAGCTCCAGCATAGATATCCATTTCGTAGCTTGTTTGCTCACTGAAATCAATGAAATTGGTCCAGCCCCATCTGTTAAAGTTATAATCTTCATCTGTTATGAAACACTGACTATCATCTTCATTAACTTGTCCATTCTCAGTAAATACGCCAAACGCTGTTTCAGTACCTTCTGGAATTTTCCACTTATATGTCACACTGCATGTAGAGCTATTTCCACAATTATCAGTAATTGTTTCAAAAGTTCTTGTTATACTATATTCACATAAATCCTCATCAAAGATTATACCTTCTCCATCATCGTAAGTTGTAATAACTCCACTTTCAATACAATTATCAGTATAACTAACGCTTGTAACAACCTGTACAGGAATTCCATTGCCATCAAACTCAGGATTACAACCTAAGAATATTGAATCTGAACCTTCATCAGTTAATGGACAATCTATAACTGGTGGTTCTAAATCCACTACCCATGTATACGTCACGCTTACTTCGTCGGCCGCGTTGCCGCAGTCGTCCGTGAAGTTAGCTGTCCAGGTCTGGCTGAAGCCACATCCTTCCGCATCGGCCACTACACCCGTGTCCGTCATTACGATA
>NZ_JBHSAT010000023.1:0-383658 GCF_042650215.1 Winogradskyella maritima
AGAGAGGGGATTTTCAATGTTGACGAAGTCTAGGCTTCTACGTGTATAATAACCTTGATCCTCTCTTTTGTCTTTTCTGTTTATAACTCTAAATTTAATGGATTGTAAACTTAAGACGTGTATAATTCATTGCTAGTTCTAGCCTACTTACGAAAGTCCTCGCGGACTTTCTATCTGTGATTTATTTGCTAACTTAGTGCCTAATGTCGTTTTTATCCTGTTTTATTCAGGATAAAAACGACAGAATGATTAATAAATTAGCTGAAATAGCTTATGCTTGTTTTATTTGTTACGTACAAAAAAGCTTACTATTATAATTACTAGCTTCAATCTCATTTGTCCAAATTTTGCTAATATTTTTAGCTTTTAATGCTACTTCTGTGATTTTTTTACTTTTCATAAATGCTACACCGAATTGCTTCATCAGCGGGAGTCATACGCACATCAGCCATCAACGGCGCTTGAGCACAAGGTAACTCAACATGTCTCTGGCTACCTGTCTGCCTCTGGCGGGAACGCTCCCGACGCTTCGGGATGGCACGACCCAATCTGTATTTGCGTTTTTATGTAACTTGCAGTTACAACAAACACAAATCCAGGGTCGCACTGCGCGTAGCCCTTCCGTTAGCCACAATGTAACCAAACCAATGAACAAAAGGATAATAACGATAATGATTCTAACATCTATTTTAAGTTTTTTCGGATGCAAAAAACAACCTGAAAAATCTAAAGACGAAATTGAAATGGACAAAATATTAGATGATTGGAACAATCGGAAAATATATAAAGTTCTTACATCTGAAATTATCAATAAAATTCCTGATGACGAACTTGAACAAGCTGTTTTCGATAATATCTATGAAAATATAAAAAATGACTTTGATAATGAATTTGAAAATCTAAATAAATTATCAAATGGACAACAAGCGTTTTGGTCAACTTGGATTTTAGAAGGAGAAGTTAATAATGGAGGATTTAACCAATTCTATTTTAATTCTAGTGGACAATTTTTTAAAATGGCTGAAATAGGATTTAAAACAATTGGAGCGGAAAAACATGCGGAATTAACTACTCGTGCGAATAAAATATATGCAGAGAATAAAGAGCGTTTAGAGGAATTTGATGACGGAACTATGGAAAGTTTCAGTGAATCTTATAAAGACAATCCTTTAAATAAACTTGATGATGAATTTTACGAATTAGGAGATATAGAAAGTATTAGCGATTTACGAATTAAATATATTCGAGAAAACGTAAAAGAATTTACAACTGAATAAATAACACAGTGGCTAAAACCGTGTATAATACATTTCTAGCACTCGCCCACCTACGAACCCCGAAGATTCGGGAGTCCCAAATTTTCTATTCAGTTAGTATTTACTAAATTAGTTACGGAAACCTGCAACACCATTAAGATGCATCTGAACAACACATTATGAATAAATTTTCAATAATCTTGCTAACGGTGTTTCTAAGCGTGAGTTGCAACGCACAACATATCCCAACCAAAGCTGAAATTGTTGAACATTACGGATTTCAACAAAAATCCATTAAGGCTAACAATGATGACATTGTCTTTTACACCTATAAGAAAGGTAATCAAGCAAAAACCAAACTTATCGTTTATCTACAAGGTAGCGACCCAAGTCCTCAATTTTCTTACCGAATTAAGGATGGAAACGTTCAGAAACTCTGCTGGCTTAATGGAGAATTTAAAACTATTTCCGAAGACTATCTATACGTAGTGATTGAAAAAATTGGTTTTGAAAAAGCTATCAATGAAGATGACATACCTAAACCAAAAATCTATCAAGAGAAGAATTCTTTAGACAATAGAGTGTCAAGAGCAAATGCTGTTATTGAACACCTAACATCCAAAACTGATTTTGAGAAAGTTATTGTCTATGGCCATTCCGAAGGTGCTCCGGTTGGCGCTAAATTAGCGAGCATAAACACCAAAATTACACATCTAGGGTTTTGGGCCGGAAATGCTTTACCAGATTATTACGATTTTATACTTGAAAATAGGATAGAGTATTACAAAGGCAAAATTTCTGATTCCGTAGCGCAATCTCGAATCGATAAGACCATTGACGCATTTAAAAACCTAGTTAAAGACTATTTAAATACCAGCGGTAGTGGATATACCAACCTAAGATGGTGGTCCTATGCAGAACCACCAATTAATAACTTGCTGAAATTAGACATCCCTATTTTCGTTCAGGTTGCAACAATGGATAAAAGCGCACCAATTGAAAGCACTTATCTTATTCCGTTGGAATTTGCACGATTGAAAAAATCAAACCTTACCTATAACGTTTGTGTAGGTTGTGACCACGGCTTTAATCTGAAACACAAAGATGGAAAGGTAGAACGAAAATGGGGCCAAATTTTTGAAGACTTTATTATCTGGACTGAGAAAAACACGCACTAAAACTGTTAAATTACTATTCGTTTTCATTCTATACCACCTTGTGGTTACATTACTTAAGTCGTAACAAATGTTTCTCTGAATTTTCCATTCAGAGGTGATGAAATTAAAAGATTCTTAGATGATTATGGGTTATTATGTGATTGATGATAAAGGTTAAAACTACGGTGGTTTAGAACTAATTAAGGTAATAACCCACCGTACTATCTATAACAAATTCTAATCTCTACATATACCTCTAATTTCATTGGCTTAGCACTACTTAAAACGCAGAGTTTTTAGAAGGCAGTTTGTATATGGTTTTTAGTACCTTGCAGTACAACAGACACAAAATCAAGGCTATACTTAGCTAAGACTTGTCGTTGTCATCAATACCAACCAACCAATGATTAAGTTTTTCCGAAACATAAGACTAAGACTCCTTTCTGAAAACTCGCCAGAAGGACGGACAAGCAGATTCAGCAAGTATCTACTTTATGCCATCGGTGAAATTATTCTCGTTGTCATCGGGATTTTGATTGCTTTACAGATTAATAACAACAACGAGTTAAACAAACAAAGAGCAAAAGAAGTACAGTTTTTAAAAAATCTTAAGGCAGATTTAGTTTTTGAAGAAAGCGAACTTGAACGCTATATCGGTATTAGAGAAAGTATAGTTAACTCCGCCCAAACGGCACTTGAACACTTTAATGGTAAGCCGGTAGAAAATATTCAAATGTTTAATTACCATACATTTAACGTGGGTATATGGCAAGAATTTCAGAGAAACAACAACACGTATTTAGAATTATTGAATTCTGGAAATTTAACCATCATTTCAAACGACTCCATTAAAAATGGTCTCCTAAATTTAGACTTAATTCACAAACAAATTATATCCTACAGAGACCATTTAAGACATGATTTAGAACACTATTTCTACAATCCTTGGTTCAATACTGTAGATTTAGACCCGTTGGCTAATAGCTTCCTGTCTTACGCCAATAATGGAGCCTTTGATAATACCATAGAACTTTCGAGACCTGAATTAGAACAACTTTTAAATAACAAGTTATTTAAAAACGGATTTGTTTTAGCCGTATTCACCAATGCCTTAATTATTGAAGATTACAAAAGCATGAAAGAATTAAACAAAACTGTAGTTGAATTGATTTCCAAAGAAATTACAAAAGACTAACAATGCTAAAATTCTTCCGAAAAATACGCTATGACCTTATGGAGAAAAATAAAACTGGAAAGTATTTGAAATATGCAATCGGTGAAATTATACTTGTAGTTGTCGGAATTTTGATTGCCTTGCAAATCAATAATTGGAATGAAGAAGTTGGTAAAACAAAAGTTGAAAAGGAAATTATACAAGAGATAATATCTGATCTAAAGGAAAGTAGAAAACAACTCATAGAACTGTCAAAAAAGGATAGCGGAACATTACCTAGATATATAAGGTCAATGAAGTTGGTTGAAGACTATTTTATTGACCAACCAGTTTACAATGATTCTATGGCTATTCATTTTACCCGAATCTTTAATTTTTCGAATATAGATTACAAAATAACAGGTTACGAAACACTTAAGTCCCTTGGATTTAATATAATTAAAGATAGACAGATAAGAGAGAATATAGGTATATACTTTACTCAAACTGTACCTCAAACTTATAGACAGTTTGAATTAGTGAAACAGGAACAATATGAATATATAACTGAACATCAAAAAAAAGACTTTAATACAATATTTTTAGAAAATTCTACTGGAAGTAAAGTTATTCATGTGCCCATTGACTACAAAAATTTAAGACTAAATAGAGATTTCAGACAAGCTGTAAAAATGTATCGTTTTATCACTGATTTATACTTTGAAAACACTATAGAATCTCTAAGTGAAACTAATAAACTGATTTCAACGCTAGAAGAACATCTCAACAACTATTGAAGAGATAAAATTTGCTTGTAAAATTCAATAAGGAAAGGAAAAATAACAAAAGTACAACCACTATCCAATGCTAAAATTCTTACGGAAAATACGTTATCGAAACACAATTTTGTTTAAGCAAAACCAAATGTCCACAGGACATTTGGTGGAGATAGCTTCCGAAACTTCGGGACGGAAAAAACAGAAACTATAAATATGATTAAGTTCTTCAGAAAGATTAGAAAATCGATGTTAGACCAAAACAAAACCTCACGCTACCTTAAATACGCCATAGGAGAAATAATTCTGGTTGTCATTGGTATTTTAATCGCTTTATCTATTAATAATTGGAATGAAAATAGAAAATCGAAAAAAGTAGCTAACGAAATCTATCTGAACTTACAAAACTCACTCGTTCAAGATTCAACTGAAGTTCAGCGTATAATTAAATCACAAAGTAAGAGCTTAAACGTACAGAAGGAGTTGATTTTAAATCAAGCGAGTCAAGAGTCCATTGCATTTGAAGACACTAATCTTAGTCAATTGATTTCAGATATAGGATCGGGAGTCTATAGTTTCTTCCCAAAGACTGGGATTTATAACTCAATCGTCTCCAATAACTCAATGGACCTCATTAAATCAAAGAAAGTAAAGGCCTCATTAGTCAATCTCTATGACCATCAGTATGAGAGACATGCCATCATGGATGCCACAATCGAAAATAAGTACCATTTCCAACTATTTCCTGTCATTTATAAAAAAATTGGCTATTTACAGAATGTAGATGAAAATCCTGACCCTTTATTATTCAAAGAACATTACGAAGAATTAGTTGCTGAATGTAGAAACGTTTATGGCATTTTAAATTCAAATAAAAATTTGCTCATTCAAATCAGCAAAGATATAGATGTACTGTTACAATTAATTAGAGCTGAACTTGAAAAAAACTGAATGTAACAGGCCAAAACCTTCACATTTAAAAAAAACAAACTACGCTTAAAATTAGATTTCAGTTAGAGTTCTTTGGGTTTTTAGAAACCCTATTGTGATGCTTTTTATCAAATAACTTATCTTTATAAAAAAACATATCATGAAAAAAGCACTCCTACTCTTGAGCCTAATGTTTCTTGGAAGTAACATAAGCCTTGCACAAGACATTATTGAATTAGAACCTACTGACAGTATGTCCATAGCAGGTAAAGGCCCTGGACAAGATGCCGCTATCAATCCCTATTTGGGAATGGATTCTGTAGCCATAGTAGAAAATATTGGTAAGAATGAATTTTCAATTCGGCTTCAAAAAAAGGGCGCAATTCTTAAAACCATAAGCATTAAGAAAGGCGAAAAGAAAAAGGTGGAGCTCTTAAAAGGTGTTGAAATGTATTTTGACGCTGAGGACTATGCCAAAGCAAAGGTGGAATTTAAACCTATCAGCTAGCGAGATAATTTATAATAGGATATCACAAAAAAACTGGGTTTTAAACACACTCATGATGTTTAAATCCCAGTTTCCTATTCTTTGTGTATAAGATGTTTAATTATACGTCGGCGTAGACACTTCAAAACTAGCATCCTTAGCTGCGAGGTAACGTTCAGCATCTAAGGCAGCCATACAACCTGTTCCTGCTGCAGTAATAGCTTGTCGGTAAACATGGTCTGCCGCATCGCCACTTACAAACACACCTTCAACATTGGTTTTACTGGTTCCTGGTGAAGCATTAATAATATAGCCTGTTTCATCCAAATCCAAGTAGCCTTTAAAAATATCGGTATTTGGCTTGTGCCCAATAGCCACAAAGAATCCAGTAGCGTCAATAGTCTGCTCCTCACCCGTCTGATTGTTCTTTACTCTTACACCAGTCACTACTTGACCATCTCCTAAAACTTCTTCAGTTTCAGTATTGAAAAGGATTTCAATATTTGCCGTATTCTTTACACGCTCTGCCATAATCTTAGACGCTCTAAAGACATCACGGCGCACCAACATGGTTACTTTTTTACAGAGCTTAGATAAATAATGTGCTTCTTCACATGCAGAATCTCCAGCACCTACAATTACAACTTCCTGATTTCTATAGAAGAATCCATCACAAACCGCACAGGCAGAAACACCACCACCAAGCTTTAAATATTTTTGTTCTGAAGGCAATCCTAAATATTTTGCTGAAGCGCCTGTTGAGATAATTACAGTTTCAGCATGAATCTCTTTGGTTTCGTTAATCCAAACTTTGTGGATTTCGCCGTTGAAATCAACTTTGGTCACCCATCCGTGTCGTACGTCGGTTCCAAAACGTTCAGCTTGCTTTTGCAATTGTATCATCATTTCTGGTCCTGTAATCCCATCCGGATAACCAGGAAAATTCTCTACATCATTGGTAGTAGTCAACTGACCTCCAGGTTGCTCACCTTGGTATAATACAGGAAACATGTTAGCTCTTGCGGCATAAATCGCCGCCGTGTAACCCGCAGGCCCAGAGCCTATAATTAAACATTTTACTTTTTCAATAGCGTCTGACATAATCGTTCAATTTTATACAAACAAAAGTAGGATTTTAGGTATAGAACTTACAGAGAAGTTATTAACATGGTCAATGGTAAAATCAATTCAAACTATGACAAAAATAGAATTGACAAAAATTTTGTAACTTATTGAAAATACCATCATTAAACTCACAAACCATGAAAACTTTAGTATGGATAGCATGTTGCCTAAGCCTTGTGGCTTGTCAACAAAACAAAAACACTGATTCTGATAGCACAATAACTGTAGATTACGAAGACACTGTTGTGAATGAATTATCTATTGAAGGCAACTGGGAAATGACTGGTTACTACAATTACAAGGACGACAAAGTTGTAGATTCTTTTGCCACCGATGCTGGGCACCGCCAAATTAAAATGTATAGTAAGGACAAAGTAATGTGGTGTAAATTGGTTCCAGCAGACTCTTCTGAATGGTTTGCCTACGGCACTTTTAAAACTACAGACAGTACGTTGGTTGAAACTATGGATTTTGGCTCACAGACGATGAACAATATTATTGCTGAGAATAATGAATTTAAATTCAGGTTGGTTTTGGATAATAACAAATTCTCCCAGATTGCTGTGGATGAAAGTGGGCATTTTGTCTATTCTGAAAATTATAAACGTATTAAATAAAAAAGCGAACATCAAAGTGTGATGTCCGCCTTTCTGGGTTACCAAGCCCTAACTAAACTAATAAATTTGTTGACTAAAAAAATTTATTACCGCTAAATTTGCTTTGTAAAATTAATGCAACTTATCGCCTCAAAAGTGCTGAATCGATATCAAAATTAACCTTATGCGTTTTTTTAGATATTTTCCCAAGAACTGTCCCTACCTTTAACTATAATTTTATAGCAAAATGTATACATCCATAACCGTAAAGGCTGATAACGCCAAGAATATTGTTAAGCAATTAGAGAAGGCTTTTGAAGGTTCCCTGGAGTCCGAAAACAATGAACATTGTCTAGAAATTCCAGAAAAAAGAGGTTCGGGTTATTTAAAAGCTACAATTTTTGAAAATGGCTTATCTGTAATAGAAGCTGATTTTCTCCTGAATAAATCACTAAAGATTGAATTGAAAAAAGAGAGTACCAACCCCCTTTCTATCCTTTTTAATTCTGAATCTTCAATTACCCATATAGAATCTTCATCCAACACAAAGACAGACATCAATAAGTTTGAAAGTATTATGTTCTCTAACGATATGAAGGATTTCAACACATTAGTGATTGATAAAGAAAAAGCCACGTGTTTTATCATGTTGGTGATTAACCGTAGAAAGTTTGAGCCTAAAGTGTGTGATTTTTTAGATTCCATGCCTCCAGAAATTGAAACTATTTTTCAAGATTTAAACGGAGTAAATCTATTCTGTTACAAAGGATTTTATTCCTTGGAAACTGCAGAGGCTATTGACAGTATAAAAAATACAGATAAAGAAGGGCTTCTGAAGTCTATCTTTATAGAAAGTAAGGCGTTTGAAATGCTGGCCTACCAATTACAGCAATTCTCCGATGACCAAAATGATCCTGAAAAACGGGAAATCTTAAGAAAGTCCACACTTGATAAAGTGGAAAAAGCAGCCGAATTGGTTAAAAACGATTTGGCAACAACTATGAGTGTTAACCAACTCGCCAAAAAGGTTGGGCTGAATCAAAACACTTTACAATCGGGATTTCAGCGCTTGTTTAAAAGTTCTGTTAACGATTACATCAAATCTAAACGCATCGTTAAAGCCAAGGAACTCATAGAAACTAGTGATATGAATATCACTGAAATCACCTATGCCGTAGGTATTAACTCCCGAAGTTATTTTTCCAAACTCTTCAAGGAAAAGTATAAAATGACCCCTAACAAATACCTAAAACAGAGCAGAGAAAATCGTTCTGCATAAGCTATTTTCTTAACTTTTGTTTAACCTTTAATACCTTCGGTTAGACACAAAACGAGTCTATTTTGTTATTCTTTGTTGCAAAATTGCTAAGGCATTTTTGACTATTCCTGTTTTTTTGTACTTCGAAATTAAAGGATAATAAAATCCATTAGAAATAGTATTGGGTAATTTATGAATACATATCATATTGATTTAGCACTCAATCAACCATATTTAGAACAACTAAATTTTCACTTAAACGGAGAACTTACCAGCTCCCAAAATGAAGTGGTTCTAACATTTAATAATAGTTTAGGAAAAGGAAAAGTACAAGCCACTTTTTTTAATAAGGGTATGGCATTGTATCGTTACCAGTTACAGTTTATTGATGATACTGAAATTATTTGTTCTGGCGATGCATCTAATCCTTTAGCCTTTATTTATATGACTGCAGGTTCAATATCTTACAATCCATATAGTGATAATGTAGAGCCAGTTTCTATTGAACAGTACCAAAACTGCATTCTTAGAAATAATATTAGTGCTCGCGACATATTTATTTTTCAAGGACAAACCACGGTTGAATTGACCATTGTGAAAGTCGTAGCTGAAACTTTTATACAACATAAAAATCTTGAAATATCGACTATAAATGACGAGTTAAAAGATATACTAGTCACTCCTGAAGAAGATTTGCCTCTTGTACATTTGGGCAATTTTAATCTAGGTCTTAAAGATATGATGGCTAAACCTGCGTCTATAAAAATGTCCCCTTCTGTAAGACAGCTCGATTTGGAAAGTAAATGCTACCGAATCATTGCAACGCAATTAAGTGACTACCAAAAGTCTTTGCAACAAAATAGTTATCCCAATTTCATCTCCAAGTCTGACCTTATTAGACTTAAAGCCATAAGCGATTATATATCGGAAAATATCAACGAATTTAAAACTGTAGCAGAACTCTGTTCTAAATACGGTTATACACAGCGCAAGCTTCAGGCTATGTTTAGATTATATCATGGTATGTCCATTAATTCATTTGTAAAGCTGAAGAAGATGGAAATGGCAAGAGACCTTATTGAAAACAGTAACTATTCTATTTCAGAAATTGTATATCAGATTGGTTATAAGAGTCGTAGTTATTTCTCAAAACTGTTTTTTGATAGCTACGGTATTCTGCCTATGAAGTACAGGGAGAAATTCAAAAAGCAAGCACAATCATTTCAGAGAAAGAAGCGGTAATTTTTGATAATGTGCCGGTTTTAGAATATCATCGAAAATGATGTTATTCTTAAAAAATTCTTTAGAAATTGGATGAGCCTTAAGCTCAGGACTAACAAAATCCTTCAATAGCTCACGGTTTATCTCACCTTTTCCCTGTAACCAAAACTGTGAGGTTATGTCATCTAATACTATCGGCATGCTGTTACCAAGATTGTGAATGCTCTTATACCTATTTTCCGTTTGGCTTGTTAAAACCGTAGTCGTAAAGAAACCATCCTCGAGTTTTGTATAAATTCCGGCTAAGGCAAAAGGATGTTTGTCTTTTCGGTATACATAGAATGGATAAACTTCGCCTTTATGCATAAAGCTGGTGAAAAATCCAGTAACTAAAATACTACAGCGATTATACTCAGAAATATCTTTTACCCATTGGCGCTTATTTAAATCATCAACGTCAATATTTAAGGTATTGTCTAAAGTTTGAAAATCCTCCCAATCTTCCCTAAAATCTGGAGGTAAGATTCCCCAGATAGCATGGTTTATTTCTTTAGGACTCGTATTTCTGATTATAGGTATGGATTGCTCCTGTAAGCCATTTATTATAGGTTCACTTTCATACAAAAACGGGTACTTGAACTTGGCATTGAACATCTGCTCAACGCGTTCTAATTCTGCCGTTATGGAAAGTTTATAAAACACACTATAATTTTAATGCAAGTACGGCATTGATGTGCTTTTAAATTGTTCATAAAGCACTAAAAAGTGACCCAATAAAAGTTTAACACAACCTTATTATTTTTTCACTTTGGCTGTAAACCGTTACAGATAACCTCAATCGTGTTACCGTCCTAGCTATCAATAGGTTAAATTTACAGTATAAAGAAATTAAACAAATATCATTATGAGTCAGCAATTATTTAATATGGAGTCCCAGCTCAAGACATTGGAGTTGAGTGATATAAGGGGTCCTAAGCCATTGGCTCATGTATATGACCATAGCTTAAGCCATGACCTTGGTAAAGGTCTAATTCGTTTTTTAAAATTAGATTTAGGTTTTAGAGTCGTTGAAATAGACGCACACTTTAGTAGCAACATTGAATTGAGATTATACGATTCTGATTCATTTCTCTATTTTATTTATGTGAACGAAGGTATTGTCTACCATAAATTTGAAGACCAAAACAAAATAGCTCATGTTGAAGAACTCAGCCCAGCTATTGTAGGAAGCCATAAATCCAGTACCAATGTACTTTATTTAAAAAATAACAGACCTGTGAAACTTAATATGGTCTGTATTGATAAGGAGGCGTTCTTTAAAGCACATCACCCAAGTCCGAATTTAATTACCACTAAAACAGATGACTTATTAAAGTCGCTCAACATGTTGCATGACTATTTGTATTTATGTTCTAGCAACCTCAACCTGTCTGAAAAATTAAGAGGAATAAGAACCCTAGAGCGTTCTGAAGAGTTTTTGGATTTATTGGACTTAAAAAGCCAGTACCAAATGGTATTGGGAATTTATCTTAATCAATTCTACCAAGAACTTTACGTAAAGCGTGTGAAATCGACTTTAAGTAACCAAGAGTTACAACATGTACGAAAACTAACGGAATATATTGTTGATAATCCTGAAGTACAACATACCATTAAAAAGCTCTGCTTTCAATCCACGCTTTCTCCTGCAAAATTACAGGAAGGATTCAAGTCTATGCATGGCACTACGGTATCTGACTTCATTAGAAACGTAAGATTGGATAAAGCAAAAATGCTGTTCAGTACCACGGATTACAATGTTTCTGAAGTCGTTTACATGATAGGAATTACAAGCCGAAGCTATTTCTGCAAAATATTTAAAAAACGATTTGGTATCAGCCCAAGTGTTTATAGAAACGAACACAAGGATGATATTTCCTTGAATGATTTAGTTACTATAGAAGATAATAACAGCTAAGAATTCTAAGCTTTTTTAATTTTATTCTTCTTCAGAATCAGCATCATCTAAAATAATATCGGAGGTTTCTTGATTAAGTCCAGCGACTCTAATCACGCGACCTACGGTATTATATAGCATAAGAATTACTACAACCATAAATCCACTTAAAAAAGAGGAACAAGCTAGAGTCAACCAATAAATAGTCACATACCAATTGGTAGGGACATTTTCAGATTCCACAATAGGAATATTAAACATCTGAAACAGAACAATTGCCGTGATAAACAATATGGTATCAAAGCGTGCCACGTTAATAATTCCGAAATAAAAGCTATCCTTCAATTTAGCGTCTAGTCCAGCACTTATACCGATAACGGTAAGCAACAATGCCAAAATAGTAGCAGAACCTAAAATAACTGTATTACAGAGCATATTGATACCCGGTATAGACGATTCCAATAAGTTTCGTGCTTCATAACCCGATAAATTTCCAAGGGAAAAAATACCGATACCAACAAACAACATTGTTAATAAACCTCCATAAATAGGGCGTTTATTTTGTAATAAAAATTTCTTCATAGCGCATAAAAAAAGGCCTTAATATCTTAAGACCTTTATGTTTTAATGTTTTTAATCTACTGCATCCTCAACATCATCCGCAACATCTTCGACATCGTCGGCAACATCGTTATTGGTTTCTCTACAGCTCGTTAAGGCTGTTGAAAACGTAAACATAAGGACAAATACTAAAAGTAATTTTTTCATATCAGTTGGTTTTAATTAATATAATTTAATAAATGTCGAAATTACTCCGTAGAATTCCGTGCTCTAAAGCAATAAGCATTGGCCTAAAAAAAGAAAGCCGAGCAATGCTCGGCTTTCTTCAATCTTTCTTTTTCAATATATTATTATCTGATGTCTTCCATTCTTTTAATGTTAGACAGATCATTCTCAATAGAATTTTTCTGAGTTTCCAACAAAGACTTTGTACTTGCTGGCAAGCTTGTCTCGTTTAAAATCTCACAATATTCCTCTACAGATGCTTTCTCGCCTCTAATGGCTTCTTCTAACATTGCTTCAGAATCTTCATTAGAAAATAATGCTTTTACATCCATCCAAGAACGGTGTAATGCACCTGTTACACTTCCGCCTTTATCAACTTCCTGTCCAAAGCTTCTAATTTCAGACTTTAACTCATGTCCAAAATCGTAACGCTCTTGCGCTTTTCTGTTGAAAAAGTTTTTCAATGCCGTTTCACTCGTGTTCTCGGCGGCCTTTTTATAGCCTTTTTCAGCGTCGTATGTTTTTTCTAATAATTCATTTAATTTGTTTCCTACTTCTTCTGTATATGTACTCATTTTCATAATTTTTAAATGTGACAATTAGATGATGCTTGTCACGTGGCATCTTTATCTTACACTACTAAAATACAATGATTAAAGCGTTGAGATTTGTTCTAAACCTTAGTCTATTGACGCTAAAAAGTTTTAACTAAATTTTGGGATGATAAGCCTTAATTAATTGAAGCATGGCTTTCTCAGAGGCAGAGAAATATGGGTCGTTTTCAATACTATCTGCTATATTGAATGCTGAAGCTATACTACCATCTTTGTAACTATTTACGATATGAGGATGTAAATAGTATTTCCGCAACACCGTGCGTGTATTACCTAATGCCTGGCGCGCTTCATCAACAGCGGCAAGTAAGTTTTTATCAATAGTCTTTTCATCTTTAGGTATGCCTAAGAATTTTAATGTTTCAAAGGCGATGATTGATGCACCCCAAGTTCTATAATCCTTTGCAGTAAATAATTGTCCTGTTAAGTCGTGAATGTATTGATTAACCATGGAGCTTTCAATGGTCTGCTTAGTTCCCTTTTCATCATAGAATTTAAATAGTTCCCAACCGGGAATTTCTTCGCACTGGTTAACTAAGCGGATGAGCTTTTTATTTTTCAATGTAATGCTGTGGGCTTTGCCACGTTTACCAACGAATTCAAACTTCAACTTATTTTTAAAAAGATTTACATGCTTGGTCCGCATGGTAGTGAGACCATAAGTTTTATTTCGCTTGGCATACTGTTCATTTCCTATACGTATATGCGTTTCTTCCATTAATCGAACTACGAGTGCCAAAGTCTTCCGTTGTGTCCATTCTTTTAAAGCCAAATCTTTATCAACTTGTGCTCTAATTTTTGGAAGCTTAGCGCCAAACGCCGACATCTTAAAGAATTTTGTTTTATTCCGTAAAGCATTCCAACGTGGATGGTAACGATATTGTTTACGGTTTTTGGCATCACGCCCAACGGCTTGCAGATGGGCCCGTTCATCATAAGCAATCCTCACATCGGTCCAATTTGGAGGAATGACCAATTGATTGATTCTATCGAGAATTTTCTTAGAACTTATTTTTCGTCCAGAGTGTCTATAAACAAAAGACTTGCCTTTCCGTTCTCGGGTAACGGTAAGCAAGTCGTCTGATGTATATATTAAATCAAAGCTATCAACCATATCTTGTGGCTCCTTATAAAGTTGCTTCACAACATCTAGATTGATAGCTTCGGTGTTCATAATTTTGACTATTCTATCGGTGTTCTTTCATATAGTTTGAATAGGATTTTGCTAATTCCGATTTCTGGGTTTCAGACAATGTCTTACCCGCCAATTGAAAAAACGTATGTTCCTCATCTTCCAAATGATGCTCCACCTTGTGTTTAAGGTCTTTTGCAATTTTTAACCAAGCTGAGGAATCTTGCTCAGTATCTTCAAGCTTTGCAATTAACTCATCAATTTCATGATGCTCTGCAATACCATGTCTGGAGTGCTCTTGCATCATGTCGGTAGAAATTAAAGGTTTGTAGAAATGGCGCTCCTCTGCATTGGCATGGACTTCCAGTTCTTGCTTCACTTTCTTAAAAAGCTTTGTACGCTCTTTTGTGTCTCCAGATGTTTCAACGAGCTTGTCTAATAAGTCGCGCTGAATATCATGGTCGTGTCTAATGGCTTCAAAAATAGTCATCCGTAATTTACTTATAGATTACTGTAAACCCGTCGTTTCCTAAACGTGCTTTTAAATCATCCATATTTTTAAAATACGTATATCTTGTATTGAAAATACGGTCTGGTCTTTCACCAACAACGTAATACTTCACGCCTAAATCCGGAGCATTAATAGTTACTTGGTCAGATACTCTCATCTTTTTATCATCAATTGAGGTATCACCTTTTTCCAATTCAGAAATAACGTAAAGGTTATCGCCTTTAGCCCAAATCTGCTTGATGTCAAGATTGTGCTCAAAATCGGTAACTTCAGCTTCAACAGCTATTGTACGCTCCTCTTTTTCACCCCAATCGTTATCGTCATCTTCTGGCATATCTACATCGATATAAGGTACTTCAATCTCTTCTTCCTCCATTACAATAACCACTTTTGGTACTTCAACCATTTTAGTTGTTGTGCCTACATTAACGTCTGCCCAATCTACATCGAAGGTTGGTAGTTGTCCTGCTTCTGCATCAATGTCAACATCGACGTCTGGCAATTCCATTTCTTTTTTCTGGTCAATATTACAACTGGTTACAAAGGCACCCATTGCAAGTATCATTAGTGTGTGTTTAAATTTCATGTTGTTTAATTTTTTTGGTTGCTGTCAATAGTTTTTCTAATGACTGATGTAAATGTACCAAGGTTAAAGCCCACCCCTTAGCGCAAATAGAGAGATTGTTAACTTTAAAAATATATAAGATGATTATAGTGTCAATATTGGTTAGCTTTGACTGATAACGCGATGTAACTATATATCGAAACACTACCAATTATGTTGATTTGTATACCAGACATCAGTGGATTTACCAAATTTATGAGTGAGAATGACAAGGGCTTAAGTTCTAAAGTCATTCCATCCTTACTAAATGATATTATTTACTCTAATGAAATTGGCTTAAAGGTTTCAGAAATTGAAGGTGATGCCGTCCTCTTTTTTAAACAAGATGAATTACCTTCTATAACAGAGTTAATGGCGCAGTGCTCAAAATTTTATCTTAATTTTTACGCCAAACTAAAAGTGTTGGGACATCGGCTCGAAGGTATCGAAGGTTCCGATGATTTGGCTAAAGCTTTGGGCTTAAAAATTATTTGCCATCTGGGGACCGATATTGAAGCGGTAACCATTGGCAAGCATATAAAACTTATGGGAGAAGATGTAATCATTGCTCATAAGCTTTTAAAGAATAATATTGAAAGTGATGATTATGTGTTATTATCGGAATCACTTTACAGCAAATATTCAGAACAACAACTACAGGAGGCTATTGATTGGACAAATGAAATCAAAGATGGTGATTACGAGTATGAACACATCGGCATAAAACATTTTAAATATATCGACCTTAAGAGTCTTCGGGTTAAAAAGGCCATGTAACAAAAAAGTGGGCTAATGCCCACTCTCAAATTAATTTATTTCATACTTACTTACCTAAAGAATCGCTTTACTAACATCCATATACCATATTTTCCTACAAATTTGGCAATGGAAGATATCCAACCCGAAGGGCTAACATCCTCGACCAATTCATTCTTAGTCAGTTTTAATTCTTCCCAGGCAATCTGACGTTCTAGATTGAGACGTTTTAGGTCAACTTCAATTTCACTAAAATTTTTATACCGTTTCATCATCGCCTAAAATTTATCTGCCATTTTATTAAGAACTAGTGTGTTGATTCGCTTGCGCATCAAATAAATAATGACCCCAAAAACCAAGGCAATTCCACCAACCGCTAAACATCCTTTTGTTGTACTACCAAAAGCTTCACCCAGTTCTATGGCTCCTGCAATGGCAAAAAATATAAGACCTATAAATACAAACGCACCAATAGCCAGCAACTTTACCATCATACTGATGGAAACCGATAACTGTTGAAAGATTTTTAGCTTTAGATATTGGCGTGTGGTATTTACATACCTTTCACCAATATCCATCGCCTTATCTGATGTCTCATTAAGGGAATTAAGCATTATCTCCTTGGACTACTTTATTTTTCTGAAGTCTTTTGTTTCTTGCTTTCAAATCCTGAAGTTTAGACTCTAATGAAGTAATTACATCTTCAGCTTTGTAACTTGCGCTTGTTAGAATTGAATCCATTTTTTCATCAAAAGTCCCTTTTTTATCTACGTAAGTTTCTGCTACTTTAGAACGTACTTCAGTTGCCTTTGTTGCTAAATTATCTTTAGCGTTAATTGCTTCCTCTGACAAACGCTGACGTGTAATACTTCCTTTATCTGGGGCAAACAAAATGCCTAAAGTTGCGCCAATGGCGGTTCCTGCCAATAATCCTAGTACTGTATTGCTACTCTTGCTCATTATAATATATTTTATTGTGTTAATCAGGTACAAAGATGACAAAAACCATACAATTGGGTTGACGCAGAAGAAAATTAGATTAACTGTTTTACCTAGGCTTTTTCAGCTAATTTAAATTTGAATTGAACTAAGCCGATATTTTATTCTGAAGTAAATTGCTATCCATATGAAAAAGACCATAAAAACGCAGAACCCTTATTCAGGCAAAACGCTTGAAACATACAAGTATATTTCAGACAAAGAGCTAGATGAAAAATTAGCTTTAGCACAAACTACGTTTGAAGAATGGCGACATACAGAATTAGAAGAGCGCTCTGCCCTTTTGCTAGATGTTGCCGAACTTCTGGAAACCAAAAAGCGAACTTATGCCGATTTAATGACGGCCGAAATGGGAAAACCCATAACGCAAAGTATCGCAGAGATTGAAAAATGCGCCTTACTCGCACGTTTTTATGCCAAGAACGCTGAAAATTTTCTTGCGGATGCCATTATTGAAACCGATGCACATGAGAGCTTTATCAGCTATGACCCACTAGGCATAATTCTCGCAGTAATGCCATGGAATTACCCCTTTTGGCAGGTATTTCGGTTTGCATTACCAACACTAACGGCAGGAAATACAGCCGTTTTAAAGCATGCATCCAACGTTACAGGATGTGCCTTAGTGATTCAGGATATTTTTGAAGAAGCGGGCTATCCTAAAGGTTGTTTTCAAACTTTATTGGTCGACCATGACCAGATTGAAACCGTCATCAAAGACGAAAGAATCAAAGCCGTATCTTTAACAGGAAGCGAGAAAGCCGGTAAAAGTATTGCGGAACAAGCCAGCGCTCAATTAAAGAAATCGTTATTAGAATTAGGCGGAAACAACGCCTGCCTAATTTTAGGAGATGCAGATCTCGACAAATATATGGATACCATTTTCAAAGCACGTATGCAAAATACAGGACAAAGCTGTATCGCCGCAAAACGCTATATTGTAGTGGAAGAAATCTATGATGAGTTTATGGAGCGTCTCAAGTCAAAATTGAAGAAGCTAAAAATAGGCGACCCTACAAATCCTGAGACAGAACTTTCGGTATTGGCACGACCAGATCTTGCTGAAGATCTCAAGAAGCAGGTTGACAAATCCATTGAGATAGGCGCTGAACTCATTTCAGGTAACACTATGGACGGTGCATATTTTGAACCGACCATACTGACTAACGTTAAGCCAGGAATGCCTGCCTTTGATGAAGAAACCTTCGGTCCGGTTGCATCTATCATTAAAGTAAAAGATGAAGACGAAGCCTACAAAATGGCAAGCACTTCAAAATTTGGACTAGGGTCAATGGTGTTCACCAAAGACTTTGAGTCGGCACGCTATCGTATTTCAGACATAGAAGATGGTGCATTTTTCATAAACGATATGGTAAAGTCGGATCCGAGACTGCCCTTTGGAGGCACCAAGATATCGGGTTATGGACGGGAGTTATCCAAAGAAGGAATTTTAGAATTTGTAAATAACAAAACCGTATATATAAATAAATAAATTAACACGACTATGAAATTTGTAAAAGAAGACGACGAAGAACGCAGAGACTATATTCTTCAAAAAGATGAAAAAACAAAAAAGACAGCCACCTTTGTAATCATTGCATTAGTAATTTTAATTATTGCTGTGATTGCATCTGGTATCCACTTTGAGTATTTTTAGAGCTATAAAATTAGGATTAACTTCTTATATCCTATTTGATGTCTTTACTCAATAAAAATCTTTTGACATCCCTAAATACAAAAAGCCAACAATATCAAATGTTGGCTTTTTTTGTCGGGGTGGCAGGATTCGAACCTGCGACCTCCGCGTCCCAAACGCGGCGCGATAACCGGGCTACGCTACACCCCGAATTGGTTATCTTCTAAATATCTTTTGGCTCCACGTTTTTTAATTCGCTTTTCCAAAAGCAGTGCTTCAGACCGTGTTTCGACTAAAATAGTCACTTTAAGAGTCCAAGGAGCACGTGATTTAGTGGACTTTACTAGTCCATTATTGTGTCTTATCAATCTATCATCGATATCCTGTGTTTGACCCACATAATATCTTGAACGTTTCTCACTATATAATATGTAAACTACATAATCCATAGTTTTGGGTGGTCACGCCTCTAGCGTGACGACCTCCGCGTCCTCCCGAAGCTTCGGGACGGCGCAATAACCATTTTGGTGAGACTTGCCACGTTTAGCGTGGTACACCCCGAAATGGTTATCAAATTAGGATTGCAAATATAGAGATATTATCTACTTTAGCAATAAGATTCATCTAAAAAATAGTACGCCTCATCAAGACTTCGTTTTTTAATTATTACCTACTCATTTTCATACTGTTTGCTAGCTTCTCAAGTCTCAATGCTCAAACCGAAATACGAGGAAAAATTACAGAAGTCCTAAATGACGAACCTTTATCTGACGTGGTGATACTTAAAGATGACAGACAAGTGTCCCGCAGTGATGCTAATGGCCGTTTTAGTTTGAATGATTTCGGGACATATAAATTCCAACGTAGCGGATACGTCACAAAATCGATAAACATTCAATCCCCAGCGTTCATTACCGTAGAGCTACAACCACAACCCGAGAATTTGGATGCTGTGATTGTAAATTCTAGTGTTATTCCGCAAGCCCTAAAAAAGTCTATCGTGGCGACTTCGGTTATTTCAAAAGCTGACCTAGAACGAGGGAATAACATCAATTTCAATGAAGCCCTAAATCGTGTTCCTAGCGTATTTATGCAATCGGGAGCGCTGAACACAAACCGTATTACAATTAGAGGCATCGGAGCACGGAACCTTTTCGGCACTTCAAAAATAAGAGCTTACTTCAAAGATATACCGTTGACCAATGGCAATGGCGACACCACCATCGAGGATTTTGAACTGGCCTCCATCGGAAAAATTGAAATTGTAAAAGGTGCGTCCTTCAACGGTTTCGGTGCAGGTTTGGGCGGGACTATTCAATTATCTCCAAATCCATTAGAATTTAATTCTCAAAGCACCAATGCCGAGTATTCCTTTGGCTCTTTTGGGCTTTCAAAATATGTGCTCAACTATAATTTAGCTAATCAAACCAACAGTTTAAAAGCCATTTACAGTTCAACAAAGAGTGATGGTTATCGGGACAACAATGATTACAACAGACAGACCATCAACCTATTTTCAGACCATTACTTCAACGATAACAATCAGATATCAGTACTGGCGAGTTATGTAGATTTAAAAGCTTTTATCCCAAGTTCTTTAAGTCTGGATGATTTTCAAAATGACCCTACCAAACCCGCCTTTACTTGGGGCCAAGCGCAAGGCTTTGAAGACTCACAACGTTTTATTATCGGCGCCAATTGGACTCATAATTATAAAAGCAACCTCAAACATATTACGAGTGTTTTTGGCTCAACTCGGGAAGCTTACGAGCCTCGCCCTTTTAATATTTTGGAAGAAAACACCAATGGTTTTGGCCTGCGATCTAGGCTTCTAGGAAAACTTAATTTTGAAAAGACCAAATTGCAATACACATTAGGAGGTGAATATTTCAAGGATAATTACACCTCAAAAACCTTTGAAAATTTATATCAGGATTTCCCAGTAGGAACAGGTTCTGTGCAAGGTGACAACCTTTCAAACTTTAAAGAAAAGCGAAGTTATTACAACCTCTTTACCGAAGTACTTTTTGAAGCCACACCGACAACTAATATCGTCGCAGGATTAAATTACAACCAAACACAATATACGTTAGACGACCGTTTTCCGACTTCAGAAGGAAATCCATACCAATCGGGTGAGTTTAAATTCAACGGTATTTTGTCCCCAAAACTCGGTGTGTCGCAAGAGCTCTCAAAATCAGTGACAGCATATACCAATATTAGCAGAGGATTCTCGCCTATTACACTTGCTGAAACCTTTTTGCCAGATGGACAAATAAATCCCGACTTACAACCCGAAATTGGATGGAATTACGACCTTGGACTAAGAGGTTCTATTCTAAAAAACAGGTTGTATTTTGATGTTACCGTCTTTAGATTAGACATCGAAAATCTGCTTGTATCAAGGCGTGTGGCCGAAGACCAATTCATTGGCATCAACGCTGGAGAAACAAAACACGATGGATTTGAAGCACTACTAAATTGGAAGGTTCTTAACAATGAAAACTTCAAAATGACTGCTTGGACAACATACACGCTAAACAACTTCAAGTTTAAAAGTTTCATCGATGGCGACACTGATTTTTCAGGGAATGAGTTAACGGGCGTTCCTGACCAAGTTTTCAATTTTGGGGTGGATGTCTCATCAGTATTCGGAATATACGGGAATATTAATTATCAGCATGTCGGCGAGATGCCGATTACCGATTCAAATTCCATTTATTCGGATGCTTATAACTTAACCAATCTTAAAATCGGGTTTCAAAAAGACATCCTTCAAGATTTCAATTTGAATATATTCGTTGGCATCAACAATCTTTTCAATGAAAAATATGCATCTCAATTATTGATTAACGCTCGGGCTTTTGGCAACAATCAACCACGATACTACTATCCTGGATTACCCATAAATTATTTTTCTGGGATAAATCTTAGCTATCGTTTTCCATAAATAATGGTTAACTTTAACCTTTAAATCCTGAGCATCATGAAACATCGATTTGTCTTATTCTTTATATGCATCATAGCATTGAGCGCCTGTGCACAGCAAACGCAATCTACTGTTACAGCTGATGAACCAACTGAGGTTAACTATGATATTGAGGTCGTTGTTCCTGATTTAAACATTGCCTGGGGCATGGCTTTTCTACCCGATGGCGGTATGCTTATTACCGAAAAAGCCGGAGAGCTTCTCCACTTTAAAGATGGAGAAACCACAACTATAGATGGTCTTCCAGATGTATACCTTCGTGGGCAAGGCGGATTGATGGATGTAGAATTACACCCTGATTACGAAAATAACGGCTGGATTTACATTTCGCACGCTTCAGAAGAAGGTGAAGAAGATGGCGGTAATACCGCTATCATCCGTGCTAGGTTAAACGGCACAGCCTTAACCGACGTTGAACAATTGTATAAGGCTGGACCGAATTCTAAACGTGGTCAGCATTTTGGTTCTCGTATTCGGTTTGATGATGAAGGTTTTATGTATTTCTCCATTGGCGACCGTGGTAATCGTGATGTGAATCCGCAAGACATCACGCGCGACTGTGGTAAAGTGTACCGCTTGCATGACGATGGTAGTATTCCGGAATCCAACCCATTTGTTGATAACGCCGACGCTAAAAAAGCGATATTTAGTTACGGCCACAGAAATCCTCAAGGTATGGTAAAACATCCCGAAACCGGGAAAATTTGGGTACATGAGCATGGCCCGCGCGGAGGTGACGAAATAAACGTAGTGGAAAAAGGTAAAAACTACGGTTGGCCAGTTATTAGTTACGGCATTAATTATGACGGTACTTCGTTTACGGACAAAACAGAAATGGAAGGCATGGAACAACCCTTATTTTATTGGGTGCCGAGTATCGCACCAAGCGGTATGGACTTTGTCACTTCAGATAAATACCCAGCTTGGAAAGGCAATCTTTTAGTGGGTTCCCTAAAATTTGAATATATCGAACGCCTCGTCATAGAAAATAACGTAGTTACCAAACGCGAAAAACTGATTGAAGGCGAAGGCCGTGTAAGAGACGTTAAGCAAGGACCCGATGGATTTATTTATGCAAGTTTAGAAGGTGTGGGTATCGTAAAAATTGTTCCTAAATCGTAATCAATGATAAAGAAATCTCTAATTGCAGTAGTCTCTATTGCATCTTGTGTTGTGTTGTTTCTCAACTGTAAAAATGACAAAGACCTTAGTGTTGTATCATCAGATGACGCTCAAAATCTTAAAACCAGTATTGCCAGAGGAAAAGCTGTTTATAACGATTTCTGCGTCTCGTGCCACTTACCAAATGGCATGGGCGTAAAACGCACTTATCCTCCATTGGCAGGTTCGGATTATCTTCAAAATAAACAAGAAGAAAGTATTAAGGGCATTAAGTTCGGGATGAAAGGTGAAATCACTGTAAATGGTCAAACCTACAACAATGTCATGGCTCCGATGGGTTTAGCAGATGATGAAGTTGCAGATGTGATGAACTACATCAACCATTCTTGGGGCAATGATTTTGGGGAAATGGTTACCGAGGCAGAAGTTTCAAAAATCAAGAAATAATACCGTCGCTTTCCTTAACTTTGTCGCATAATATTTAAGACGTTTTAATGCTTATTATCGGAATTGCGGGCGGAACAGGAAGCGGTAAAACGACCGTAGTCAATACTATTGTCAACGAGTTGCCCGAAGGTCAAGTGGTAGTGATATCACAAGATTCGTATTACAAAGACACATCTCACCTGAGCTATGAGGAACGTGTAAAAATCAATTTTGACCATCCAAGGTCTATAGATTTTGACTTACTCGTAGAACATTTGGCGGATTTACGTGCCGGCAAGTCTATCAATCAACCCGTTTATTCCTTTGTAAAGCACAATCGCACAGGAGACACCATTTTAACCAAACCGAGAAATGTAGTTATTGTTGAAGGAATTTTAATCTTGACCAATCCTGAAATCCGTGAGCTTTTTGACATCAAGATTTTTGTGCATGCCGATAGTGATGAACGCCTTATAAGACGTTTAAAACGTGATATTTCCGAACGCGGACGTGATATTGACGAAGTATTGACCCGATATCAAAACACCTTAAAACCGATGCATCAGCAGTTCATAGAACCCATGAAAGAATATGCGGATATCATCATTCCATACAATAAATACAACACTGTTGCGGTTGAAATTGTAAAAACCATCATCAACGAGCGTTTATAATGGCCAAATTGAACAAAAAATACCTTAAACCTTTTAAGAACATCTTTGTTCTGGCCCTTATAGGCTTTGCGGTTTGGATGATTTTTTTCGATGCTCACTCTTGGCTCCTTCATCACGACCTAAATCAGGATATTGACGCCCTAGAAAATGAAAAAGCCTACTACCGAAGCGAAATGGCAAAGGACAAAAAAGCCATTAAGGAATTGAGTACCGACGACGGTGTGGAGCGTATGGCACGTGAGACCTATTACATGAAGAAACCTAACGAAGATATCTACATCATAGAATACGAAGACAGTATCGCCAAACAGAAAAAAGATGAGTAAAACACTGTTTGATGAGTTTAATCCCGTTTCAGCAAAAGCGTGGAAGCAGAAGATTCAGGTTGACCTTAAAGGTGCTGACTATAATGATGACCTAATCTGGAAAACACCCGAAGGTATTGATGTAAAGCCTTTTTACCATTCTGATGATTTTGAATCGCTACCAACACCGACCAACACAAAGGCGACGCGTTGGAGTATTTGTCAAGCCATCGAAGTCCATGATACCAACACAGCCAATAAAGAAGCCTTAGATGCCATCAATCGTGGTGCCGAAAGCATTTTGTTTGAAGTACAGTCCGAAGATATATCTATCTCAGAATTATGTAGAAATATATCTGAAGATATAGATATTCACATCAAATTCAATGGCCTTTCTGAAACCATAGCAGATGCATGTGCAACACTCAAAAATTGCATTTTACACACAGATATCATTGGCCATCTGGCAGAGACCGGTAACTGGTATAATAATTTAAAGGACGACCATGCTAAGTTTGAAACTATAGTTTCTAAAACAAAAACGGTCAGTATCAGTTTGGGCCTGTATCAAAATGCTGGTGCCACTATGGTACAGCAATTGGCATACAGCTTGGCACACGCCAATGAATATTTAAATCATTTTGAGCAAAACGGAACAAAACTGGAGGACGTTAATTTTATTTTCAATGTTGCCGTCGGTTCAAATTACTTTTTTGAAATATCAAAACTCAGAGCACTTCGGCAACTTTGGGCGACCTTGGCTTCAGAATATAATGCCAATGAAGCGTGTCAAATATTCGCTACCCCAAGTCGAAGAAATAAGACCATTTACGATTATAATGTGAACATGTTGCGCACCACAACCGAATGTATGAGTGCCATTTTAGGTGGTGCAAACACGGTTTGTAATTTGCCGTATGACGCGCTTTACCACAACCCAAATGAGTTCGGGAATCGTATCTCTAGAAACCAACTTTTAGTTCTTAAAAACGAAAGTTATTTTGATGCCGTAGATAACCCTTCAGACGGGTCGTATTACATTGAAAAATTGACTGAACAACTTGCTGAAAAAGCATTAGATATTTTCAAGTCGATTGAAGCTTCTGGCGGATTTTTAAGTCAGTTGAAAGATGGAACAATTCAAAAGAAAATTAGCGAATCTGCACGTGAAGAACAGTCTGAATTCAACTCAGGAAAGCTAACACTTTTAGGCACAAATAAACATCCGAATCCACAAGATAAGATGAAAAACGACCTAGAAAAGTCACCGTTTCTTAAATTTGAAAAACGAAAAACATTGATTCAACCAATTATTCAGAAAAGATTACCTGAATCTTTGGAATACAAAAGATTAAAAGACGAATAAAACATGGTATTGAAAAAATCTATAGTGCCTTTTTTGGCCATTTTTATGGCAGTATCCGCATTGTCCTGTAAAGATTTAGAAAAAGACATTGACGACATAACAAACCCTGCTCCAACTTCCGAAAATATCGGCTCAACGCACTACCTCAATGAAGATGGTATTAAGATTGTTTTGCCAGATGGTTTCAAAAAATTATCAGCTTATGAGTATGAACAAATCCTTAAAAAAATTGCTCCGAAAAAGCAGTTAGATGCGGAGCTGAAACGACTCAAAGAACAACGCACAATGGACGGTAATTTTTACCTGTTTTTTGATGAAGCTTCGGGTTCAACTTATACGGCAAATACAATTCCCTACACGCCGATTTCAAGAAAGGATGCGACCAACTTATTGTCACTCATTAGAAAGAATCAAGAAGAGTTTCTCGAAGACAAAAACACTAACGTTATAAAAGTAACAGCAAAATATAGTGCTGGTGTAAGTGCAGAGGTTTTTAAGGCCATTTTTAAAGTGGACAATACCAAAACGAAAACGTCATACCATCAAACAGGATACTTCATTTCTTCCAACGACAAAACCGTGATGATTAATTTAACCACCAGAGACTTGGTGGATTTTGACCCATACATTCAAAAAATGGTCTTTTAATGGGACGGAAGAATCTTCAACATATTGCTTTAAAATCTAATATTGCTCAGGCTGATATTATTTCAAATGCTACCTTTAAAAGTGCCGAGGATATTGATATTAAACAATGTTATTCTCCCGATGATATCAAAAATCTAGAACATCTGGATTTTGTAGCTGGTATCGCCCCCAATTTGAGAGGGCCCTACTCTACCATGTACGTACGTCGCCCTTGGACCATTCGCCAATATGCAGGATTTTCAACGGCTGAAGAAAGCAATGCCTTTTACAGACGCAATCTGGCCGCTGGCCAAAAAGGGTTGTCTGTCGCCTTTGATTTAGCAACACATCGAGGCTATGATTCCGACCATGAGCGTGTCGTTGGCGATGTTGGAAAAGCTGGTGTTGCCATTGATTCTGTAGAGGACATGAAAGTACTATTCGACCAAATTCCGTTGGATAAGATGTCCGTATCCATGACCATGAACGGTGCCGTATTGCCGATTATGGCCTTTTACATTGTGGCCGCTGAAGAACAAGGCGTAAAGCCTGAAGACTTGGCAGGAACCATTCAAAATGATATTCTGAAAGAATTTATGGTAAGGAATACTTACATTTATCCGCCAACACCTTCTATGAAAATCATTTCGGATATTTTTGAATACACAAGCAAAAACATGCCGAAATTCAATAGTATCAGTATTTCTGGCTACCACATGCAAGAAGCTGGTGCCACCTGCGATATTGAATTGGCGTATACCTTGGCGGACGGATTGGAATACATAAGAAAAGGACTTGAGGCTGGTATGGACATAGACAGTTTTGCCCCTCGCCTTTCGTTCTTTTGGGCCATTGGCATGAATCATTTTATGGAAATCGCCAAGATGCGCGCCGCTAGGATGCTTTGGGCTAAGTTGGTAAAGCAATTCAACCCGAAAAATCAAAAATCGTTGGCGTTACGAACACATTGCCAAACCTCGGGCTGGAGTTTAACAGAGCAAGACCCATTTAACAATGTGGCCAGAACTTGTGTTGAAGCCTCTGCCGCTGCCTTTGGAGGCACACAAAGTTTGCATACGAACGCGCTAGATGAAGCGATTGCACTTCCTACCGATTTTTCAGCACGCATTGCAAGAAACACACAAATATACTTACAACATGAAACCCATATTACCAAAACGGTTGATCCTTGGGCCGGTAGTTATTATGTCGAAAAACTGACCCATGATATAGCCGAAAAAGCCTGGTCTTTAATCGAAGAAGTAGAAGAACTTGGCGGCATGACCAAAGCCATTGAAGCTGGAATCCCAAAATTGCGTATTGAAGAAGCGGCCGCCAGAAAACAAGCGAGGATAGATTCTGGTCAGGATATTATTGTTGGCGTCAATAAATATGAATTGGACCAAGAAGACCCACTTCATATTCTAGAAGTAGACAACCAAACGGTTAGATATCAACAACTTGAAAGTCTGGCGTCAGTAAAGGCTTCAAGGAACACCAAAAATGTTCAAGATGCACTCGCTAAATTGACGGATGCTGCTAAAACAGGACAAGAAAATTTATTAGCTTTAGCCGTAAATGCAGCGAGGGAACGTGCCACATTGGGCGAAATCAGCGACGCATTAGAAAGCGTTTTTGGACGTTATAAGGCGCAAATAAAATCCTTTTCAGGCGTGTACAGCAAAGAAATTAAGAATGACAAGAGCTTTCAAAATGCGAGAGCATTAGCCGACCAATTTGCTAAGCAAGATGGACGTCGCCCACGTATTATGATTGCTAAAATGGGGCAAGACGGACACGATCGTGGTGCAAAAGTCGTTGCTACTGGCTATGCAGATGTTGGCTTTGATGTAGATATCGGCCCGCTGTTTCAGACACCCGAAGAAGCCGCAAAACAAGCGGTAGAAAACGATGTTCACATTTTGGGTGTTTCATCTTTAGCTGCAGGCCATAAAACATTGGTGCCAAAGGTGATCGAAGAACTAAAAGCCTACGGTCGTGACGATATTATGGTTATCGTTGGTGGTGTTATCCCTAAACAAGATTACCAATTTTTATTTGATGCCGGTGCAGTCGCAGTATTCGGTCCTGGCACAAAAATCAGTGAGGCTGCCATTCAGATTTTGGAGATTCTTATTGATTAAACTAACTTTTTAGTTTTCTTAACAGCATAGCTCTAATTTTGTAGTATCTTTCGGATAGTACAAAACTCAATCATCAACTATGAAAAAAATGAATCTTAGGCTTACAAGCCTAACCTTGCTTCTTGTGGCTTTTGTTTTTACAGCAAATGCCCAAACAAAAAAGAATCCTGAAAATCAGTCGAGCGGGAACGTTCCTTCCGACAATCTTCCGATTACTCCAAAAGTAAAAATTGGAAAGCTATCTAACGGACTGACATATTACATTCAGAATAACGGAAAACCCGAAGACAAAGTAGAACTACGATTAGCCATAAAGGCCGGTTCTATCTTAGAAACCGAAGACCAATTGGGCTTGGCTCACTTTATGGAGCACATGAACTTTAACGGTACGGCAAATTTTGAAAAAAACGAACTTGTAGATTATTTACAAGGCATTGGTATTGAATTCGGAGCGGACCTTAATGCTTATACCAGTTTTGACGAAACGGTCTATATTCTTCCTATTCCTAGTGACGATCCTGAAAAGTTAGATAAAGGCTTTCAGATTTTAAACGATTGGGCAGGTAATGCCTTATTGACTGATAAGGATATTGACGAAGAACGCGGTGTGGTTATTGAAGAATACCGTACCCGATTGGGCGCAGCAACACGGATGCAGAACAAGTATTTGGATAAAATTGCCTATAAATCACAGTATGCACAGCGTCTTCCAATTGGCACCAAGGATAATTTGGAAAATTTTAAATATGAAAGTTTAAGACGTTTTCAAGACGACTGGTATCGCCCGGATTTAATGGCCGTTATTGCTGTTGGTGATTTAGATGTAGAAACATTAGAACAAAAGATTAAAGATAATTTTGGTGGATTGACCAATCCCGAAAACCCTAAACCACGACCAGAATTTGGATCTGAAAATCACGAGGGCACTTTTGTTGCCATCGAGTGGGACGAAGAAGCTACGGCCAGTCAGGTTCAGATTTATTATAAGGACAAAGGTGAGCCTCAAAAAACCAAAACGGTTCAAGATTACAGAGACAATTTAGTGCAAGGCTTATTCAATCAAATGATAAATAACCGTTTGAGAGAATATAGTAACAAGCCAAACCCACCATTTATTTTCGGGTTTTCTTATCACGGACAGATCATCGGTAATAAGGAAGCTTACCAGTCGTTTGCGCAAACCCAAGAGACAGGACAAATGGATGCCTTACGTGTTTTGCTGGAAGAAAACGAACGTGTAAAACGTTATGGTTTTAAAGCTTCAGAATTTGAACGTGCCAAAAAAGATAACCTTGCGCGTTTAGAAAACTTTTACAAAAACAGCGATAAACTTGAATCGAATAGAATCGTGAATAGTTATGTTCAAAATTTCTTGAGGGAAAGTCCAATTCCGTCCGAAGAATGGCGCTATAATTACGCTAAGGATGTTTTTCCAACGATTTCTTTATCCGAAGTCAATGCCTTGATTGCAAAATATCTGCATGACGATAATAGATTAGTTGTGATGACTGGACCAAAGAAAGACGGTTTGACCAAAGTCACGGAACAAGAAGTAGTCGATCTTTTAGACGAAGTTAAAAACGCTGATATTAAAGATTATGAAGATGAAGCGGTCAGAGCAGAATTAATGCCCGTAAAACCAGCTAAGGGAACTGTGGCTAAGAAAGAAGTGAATGATGAAGGTGAATTGATTGAAACCACTACCTTAACCCTAAGCAACGGTGCAAAAGTCACCTACAAAAAAACTGATTTTAAAAACGACGAAATCCTAATGAGTGCCTTCAGTTATGGTGGCTCATCACTCTACCCGGATGACGTATTCAAAGAGGTAGTCTATGCCAACGGCGGCTTAACGGAAGCTGGTATCGACGGTCTGAAGAAAAATGACATGACCAAAATGATGTCTGGTAAAATCGTGAATGTCAGGCCTTCAATCGGTGCCTACAGTGAGAATTTCAATGGTTCAGCAGCCCCTAAAGATTTTGAAACTATGTTTCAAATGATTCATTTATACTTTACAAAATTAGACAAGGACGATGAAGCTTTTGCCTCTTTTGTAAGCAAACAAAAAGCGTTTTTGGGGAATCTTGAATCCAACCCAAATATTTCGTTTCAAATTGCATTAGGCAAATTTCTAAATGAAGGCAACCCAAGATATTCAGGCTTACCATCTGCTGAAGATTTAGACAATGCCAATTACGATTTGGCCTATAAAAAATATCAAGAGCGTTTTGCCAATGCAGGTGATTTCCATTTCTACTTTGTAGGTAATGTGGACGAAGCCCAAATTGCCGACTTGGCATCAACTTATATCGCTTCCCTTCCAGCTACGGATAAAAGAGAAACGTATAAAGTTCCTGGTTTTAGACCAAAGACTGGCTCAAACGAATTCATCTTTAATAAAGGAACAGAACCAAAGAGTCAAGTGAGTTTACAATGGTCGGGAGAGACAAAATACGATGCGGACGAAGCACGTGCATTAAATGCTTTAGCCGAAGCGCTGAGCATAAAATTAATTGAAAAATTAAGAGAAGAAGAAGGTGGCGTTTATGGCGCTGGAGCAAGAGGCTCTATTTCTAAAATCCCTTACGGAAGCTACAACTTTAGCATCTCCTTCCCATGTGCACCAGAAAACGTCGATAAGCTGATTGATGCTTCTATTGCTGAAGTCCAAAAACTCATTGACGAGGGCCCAACGGCAGAAGATCTAGATAAAGTAAAAAAAGCCAAGCTTTTATCACGAAAGGATCAATTGGAACAAAATCGTTTTTGGTTGAATACCATCAGAAGTGCGGACTATAATGATTCAGACCTGGATAATGTCTTAGAGTACGAAGAAAATGTGAATGCATTGACCAGAGACGACCTTCAAGATGTAGCTAAAAAGTACCTTTCAAAAGGGTATTTAAGAGCGGTTTTAATGCCTGAAAAGTAAAAAATCAATAATTAAAATTCAAAAAAGAGTGGCCATTTCGCCACTCTTTTTTGTTGACCGAATGTTAACAAATCGGCTTTCAATCCTCATAATAAATCGTATTTTTAAACCCTAAATATTCCAAATCGATTAATGGGTAAAATAATAGCAATTGCCAACCAAAAAGGCGGTGTCGGTAAAACTACGACTTCCGTAAATCTCGCGGCCTCTTTGGGTGTTTTAGAAAAGAAAGTCCTGCTTATTGACGCAGATCCTCAAGCCAACGCCAGCTCTGGTTTAGGACTTGATGTTGATGCTGTTGAAATAGGCTCGTACCAAGTTTTAGAGCATACCGTTGAAGCCAAAGAGGCCGTCAGAGCATCCAATGCGCCTAACGTGGACATCATCCCTGCACATATTGATTTGGTAGCCATAGAGATTGAATTGGTAGACAAGGAAGAGCGTGAGTATATGCTGAAAAAAGCGATTACCGAGCTTAAGAATAACTACGATTACATTATCATTGATTGCGCACCGTCCTTAGGCTTATTAACCCTAAATGCACTGACAGCCGCAGATTCAGTTATCATTCCTATTCAATGTGAATATTTTGCTTTGGAAGGCCTAGGTAAACTGTTGAATACTATAAAAAGTGTCCAAAAAATACACAACGTCAATTTAGATATTGAAGGCATGCTCCTAACGATGTTCGATTCGCGCTTACGCCTATCCAATCAAGTGGTGGAAGAAGTTCAGAAACACTTTAGTGACATGGTATTCGACACCATTATCCAGCGTAATGTACGTCTTGGGGAAGCCCCGAGTTATGGCGAAAGTATCATTAACTATGATGTGAGCAGTAAAGGCGCAGCGAATTATTTGAACTTAGCGAAAGAAGTTATCAAAAAGAACGATAAGTAATGGCGAAGGCAACAAAAAAACAAGCACTGGGACGCGGGCTTTCGGCCTTGTTGAAAGATCCCGATAACGATATAAAGTCTGCTGAAGATAAAAATGCAGACAAGGTCGTCGGTAATATAGTTGAATTGGATATTTCAGATATTGAAATGAACCCGTTTCAGCCACGAACCAATTTCAATGAAGAAACACTTCGAGAATTGGCCTCTTCCATTCGTGAGTTGGGCGTTATCCAACCAATCACAGTTAGAAAAATGGCCTTCAACAAATACCAATTGGTATCTGGAGAACGTCGTTTTAGGGCTTCAAAATTAATTGGGAATAAAACCATTCCGGCGTATATACGTATTGCGAATGACCAAGAATCCCTGGAAATGGCTTTGGTGGAAAACATACAACGCCAAGATTTAGACCCCATAGAAATTGCCCTGTCTTACCAACGTTTAATTGATGAAATTCAATTAACGCAAGAACAGATGAGTGAGCGAGTGGGTAAAAAACGTAGTACTATTGCCAATTATTTACGTTTGTTGAAATTAGACCCTATTATTCAAACCGGAATGCGAGATGGATTTATCTCCATGGGTCACGGACGCGCGATGATTAATATTGAAAACCAGATCGACCAACTTGAGGTTTACGAAAAAGTCATTAGTAACAAACTTTCGGTAAGAGCCACTGAAGCCTTAGTGAAACAAATAACGGATGGTAAAGTTTCTGCTTCTAAACCAGACGCACCACAAATGCCAAAATACGTTAAAAAAGGTGTTAAGGAATTTTCGGAGTACTTTGGCCACAAAATAGACGTTAAATTGGGACGTAACGGTACGGGTAAAATTGCCATTCCGTTTCATTCTGAAGAAGATTTCAATCGTATTCTCAAATTGATAAAAAGTGCCAAATAACCGTTTCTTTGTTTTATGTCTGGCATTTTGCCTATCCATGCTTTGTTATTCTCAACAAACTCCAGACAGTACGGTTGTTGCTACACCCGAGGATTTAAACATAAAAACCAATACTACCGTTAGAGAAGCTATTGATCCTTTGGCACCCTCTAAAGCCGCATTTTATTCAGCCATTCTACCTGGATTGGGACAGGCCTACAACAAAAAGTATTGGAAAATCCCAATCGTTTACGCCGCGCTCGGTACAGGGATTTATTTTTACATCGATAACAATAATGAATTGAACCGTTATCGAGACGCCTTCAAGCGACGTTTGGCAGGGTTTAAAGATGATGAGTTTTATGGTAACGGACCAACGCCTTTAATTTCCAACGACGGATTAATTAGGGCGCAACGGCAATTCCGAAGAAACAAAGATATTTCACTCTTAGTTACTGTTGGTCTTTATGCACTAAATATTATCGACGCCAACGTCGACGCCCATTTGTTGCAATACAATGTCGACGAGAATTTATCGCTACGACCTCATATTCGCTATAACCAATTGGAAAGTGCGTCGGACTTAGGACTAACGCTCAATTTTAAATTCTAAGGATGAAAATAGCATTATTGGGCTACGGACGTATGGGAAAAATCATAGAGCAGTTGGCTCTAGATCGTGGTCATACGATTACTTTAAAAGCGGATAGTAAAACTGAGCATTTGGGTTTCGGAGACGCGGATGTTGCTATAGATTTCAGTCTTCCACATACTGCGGTGAAAAACATCAAAAGCGCTATTGACGCCAATGTTCCTGTCGTTTCAGGGACTACAGGTTGGCTAGATAATTACAATGACATCGTTGACCATTGTACTTCAAAAAACGGGGCATTTCTTTATGCTTCCAACTTTAGTTTGGGCGTGAATATTTTTTTTGAAGTCAACCGTGTTTTGGCGCAATTAATGGGAAAACAAAACGATTATCAGCCCTCGATTGAAGAAATCCATCACACTCAAAAACTCGATGCGCCAAGCGGAACGGCCATAACTTTGGCTGAGGCTATTATTGAAAATTCAGATTATTCAAATTGGACTTTAGACCCTAATTCTAAAGATCTTCATATTGAAGCCAAACGCATTGAAGGTGTTCCTGGGACGCATAGTATCATTTACGATTCTGAAGTCGATAGCATTGAAATAAAACACACCGCCCACAACAGAAATGGTTTTGCTTTAGGTGCCATTGTTGCAGCCGAATGGATTCATGATAAAAAAGGCGTCTTCAGTATGAAAGATGTGTTAAACATTGGTTAATTTGCGGAAATTCTGAAACGATTTTAAATAGTTTGCTTCTTATAGCCAACCCTATCAAAACTTAGATTATGACTTGGACAGAATGGTTCATCTTTTTTTGCATTATACAAATCATCCACGGCTTAGGGACTTGGAAATTATACATTAAAGCCGGTCGACAAGCTTGGGAGGCTTTTATTCCGATTTATAATGCCGTAATGCTCATGAAAATTATCAATCGCCCTTGGTATTGGGTGATTCTAATTTTCCTACCCATTGTTAACCTAATTATGTTACCCGCTGTTTGGGTGGAGACGGCAAGAAGCTTCGGGAAAAATTCTGGATTAGACACCTTCTTGGCGATAGTGACTCTAGGATTCTATAATTATTATCTGAATTACGTTGCAGACGTAGAATACATCGAAAATAGAGATCTAAAACCAAAGACAGCAACAGGCGATTGGGTGAGTTCCATTCTCTTCGCAATCGTAGCCGCTACAATTGTTCACACCTATTTCTTTCAACCTTTTGTCATTCCATCATCGTCTTTGGAAAAGTCATTGTTGGTCGGTGATTTCTTAATTGTAAGTAAAATTCATTACGGACCGCGCGTACCTATGACGCTAGTCGCAGCACCCATGGTTCATGATACAATTCCTGTTATTAAGAAGAAGTCCTATTTGTATGATGACCGTTATGAAAGGCGAGAAAAATCATGGAAAAACAAGCTGCAACTCCCCTATTTAAGACTTCCAGGCTTTGAGGATATAGAACGAAACGATTACGTCGTTTTTGGGCAGCCCGCGGATACCTTGCGCGACATGAATGACTTTAGGCCAGACCGTAACTACTACAAACCAATTGACAAAAAAACCAACTTGGTAAAGCGTTGTGTTGGTATTGCTGGAGACACTTTAGAATTGAAAGACGGATGGGTCTATATTAACGGCGAAAAGAATGTATTGCCTGGCAGAGCACAATTGCAATATGCTTATAACGTAAAATTTAAACGACCAATTGAGTCTGACGCTGATGTTAATAGAATAATGGATCTGTTAAAGCGTGCTGATATTGACGATGGACTTGGAAGAACCCAAGACCCAGAGGTATACCTTATCTACGCCGCTTCTGATGATGCCGTTGAAAAGCTGAAGGTTCATCCAGAAATTGCGTCTATTGAGCGTTCTGTGCTTCCTACAGACTATTATGAACGTGATGCCTATGGTCGACCACAGAATTTCCCACAAGACGCTAACTATCCTTGGAACATTCATCATTTTGGTCCCATATACATTCCTAAAGCAGGAACAAGCGTTGACTTGACCGCAGAAAACTTACCGATTTACAAACGACTCATTCAAGAATATGAAGGACACTCTGCGTATTCCAAAGGCAATAAAGTCTACATCGATGGTGAAGTCGCACAAAACTACACCTTTGAAAAAGACTACTATTGGATGATGGGTGACAATAGAAATAACTCCATTGACTCTCGCTTTTGGGGCTTTGTACCTTTTGATCATGTTATCGGAAAACCTGTGTTTATTTGGTTTAGTATTGATGGGATTAATGATGGTTTAAAAAATTGGAAAGTGCGTTGGGATCGTGTCTTTACCACAGCAAGTGGTGAAGGTGAGCGTACGTCCTACTTTATTCCATTTGTATTACTCATTTTGGGTATTACCATTTTTAACCGATGGAGGAAGCGTAAAAAAGCAAAGAATGAATAACGAATTATTGAACAATCTTCTTGAGGCTTTAGAAGTAACACCAAGCAATATTGCTTTGAGGCGTCAAATTGCCAAATTATATATGGATAGCTTTGAGTTTAGCCAAGCTGAGTTGCATTTAAAGGAAATACTTAAAACCCAAGACACTGACGAAAATAAGATTCTATTAGCCAAATGCTACTTTGAACAGTCCAAATTCACATTATCGGAAGTTATTCTAGAGTCCTTGATTTCTGAAAATAGTCCTAAAGTTCATCTAGAACTATATGCAAAAACATTAATCCGTTTAAATCAGAATTCAAAAGCCAGAGAAATTTATGAGAGGATTATAAGTTTAGATCCTAAATATTCAGATGAAGAACTCGATTCGTTATTTAGGTTATCCCACGGCGCAAATGATAGTGATTTTATAGACTCTGATGCAATTAATATCATAAAAAACTTAGGATTGAATTTCGCTGATGTGGGAGGAATGACCGATGTAAAAAAGGAAATTGACTTAAAAATTATCAAGCCTCTTTTGCACAAAGATCTCTATAAAGCATACGGCAAAAAAATCGGCGGAGGTATTTTACTTTATGGGCCTCCTGGATGCGGAAAAACGCATATTGCAAAAGCAACAGCTGGAGAAATTGACGCCAATTTCATCAACGTTGGTATCAATGATATCTTGGATATGTGGCTTGGTAATTCTGAAAAGAATCTACACGAAATATTTGAAAGTGCCAGAAAACATAAACCTTGTGTGGTATTTATTGATGAAATTGATGCTCTTGGCGCAAATAGAAATGACATTAACAAAACAGCTGGACGAACGGTTATCAACCAATTTTTGGCAGAATTAGACGGTTTAGAAAGTGATAATGATGGCGTGTTAGTCATTGGTGCGACAAATGCCCCATGGTTCATAGACCCTGCGTTTAGAAGACCCGGAAGATTTGACAGGATTATCTTTGTTTCACCACCTGATCTTGATGCTAGGAAAAATATCTTTCAACTTCAATTGAAAAATAAACCGACAGATTCTCTAGATTTTGTAAAGCTCTCAAAAAAGACAGAGAAATTTTCTGGAGCTGATATAGCTGCGAGTGTTGATAGAGCTATTGAAATTAAGTTAGAAGAATCCTTTAAAGATGGTATTCCAAAACCATTGACCACCAAGGATGTCTTGAGAGCAATTTCCAAAACCAAACCGTCAACTACTGAGTGGTTTTCCTCTGCCAAAAACTATGCACTCTATTCCAACGACTCTGGACTGTACGATGACATACTTCATTATTTAAAAATTAAAAAATAATGCATGGTAATCCAAATTTAGAAAGAGGAGAGCAGCTCTACAGCATGGGTAGGTTTTCTGATGCTATTCCTTTTCTTAAAGATGCCATGGTTGTTGAAGAGGACAGATTTGATGCTCAATATTTACTAGCCTATTCTTATTTTCAAGTTGATCATATTTCTGAAGCAGAAAAAATTGGTCACGAATTAAGGAAACAACAACCAAATCATAGCGGTATTCTTTCCTTATTGGCCAATATAGAATTGAACAAAAATAATTCAGACCAAGCTTTAAAATTGATTGATGAAGCAATTTCCATAACACCATATGAAGATGATTATTTCGGCATCAAATCTTATGTATATATCCAGAAAAAGGATTTTAAAACTGCTTTAAAATTCGCCAACGACGGTCTTTCCATATATGCAAAAAGTCTAATTTGTTTAAATGCCCGGGCCACCGCACTTACAAAATTAGGCAAGAAAGAAGAGGCAGCTTTAACGATTGAGTCAATATTACAAGACAACCCTGAAAACTCTTATTCTCACGCTAACACCGGCTGGAGTTTTTTAGAAGCGAATAATATCCCAAAAGCATTAGAGCATTTTAAAGAAGCGCTCAAAATTGACCCCAATGATGATTACACAAGGGATGGCATGCTGACAGCAATAAAAGCCAAAAACAAAATTTACAATCTATATCTTAGATACGCATTTTGGATCGGCAATAAGTCTGATAAATATCAATGGGGATTTATTATTGGTATATATGTCATTTACAGGTTTGCCCTTAAAGCAATCAGTGCTTCTGGCTTGTCTGTTTTAGCGGTACCTCTAATCATAATTTATTTGCTCTTTGCACTTGGCAGTTGGCTGATGGAACCACTTTCCAATATGCTTTTACTCATGGACAGCTATGGAAAATATCTCTTAGATCGTAACTCCAAACTAAGTGGGCAGATTTTATTGACCTTATTGGTTGTATCATTGGCAAGCTATGGTATCAATTTTGTCGTGGATTCAGATTTACCGATACTCTTGAGCATTGGATGTTTGGCGAGTATTTTACCACTAACGAGAGCATCATTATCATCTCACAATCAATCTAGAATATTAGGGTTTTCTTACGGAGGTTTAATTTTGCTTATATCTATTCTTGGGCAACCTCTCGGCTATTCTTTTGGTTCCGTTACCTTAGCCTTAGTAGTACTATTTGTAGCGTTTACTTGGCTAGGCAACTTCATCATTAAGTACTAGAAAATGAAAGCTTTAATATCATTAACCGCTTTCCCTAATCTTTCTCATTACTCAATCTATTCAAACTTTAATGAGGTTGAAATTGAAGCTCAAGGCACTTATCAGAAACAAACCTTTAGAAATAGGTATGACATCTTTGGGCCCAACGGGAAGCTACCACTGACTATCCCGGTAATTTACAGTAGTAAGAACAAACAACTTTACAGAGACGTCAAAATATCAAATGTTGAAAAATGGCAGAGCCAACATTTAAAATCTTTAATGACAGCTTATAATTCTTCTCCTTTTTTTGAATATTATATTGATGATTTAATGCCATTATTCAATACGACTTATAATTTCTTATTTGAGTATAATCTTATTTGCAATGAAACACTAAATGCGTGTGTTCAAATCGATAAAGATTTGGAATTAACAACTCAGTTTAAAAATCAAAATGGAGCGACCTTCGATTTCAGAAATCTAGCAAAACTCAAAACTGTAATACCTTATAACTTTAAAAGCTATACACAAATGTTTTGTGTGAAACACGGTTTTCTCCCTAACTTAAGCATCCTCGATTTACTCTTCAACGAAGGCCCAAATACGCTTAATTATCTAGAGCAACAAACCATAAAAACCGAATGACACGTTTTGCCATTCATTACGGGATTCATTTTTTAGTGCCTTTGGTCATTGCGCTTAGCCTTCAAAAAAAGTGGTTGCGCTATTATCTCATTATGCTCGCTGCCTTTGTTATTGACCTTGACCATCTTTTTGCCACACCCATTTTTGATGCCAACAGGTGTAGTATAAATACCCATGTTTTACATAGTTATTATGCCATGGTAGTTTATTTAATATTACTTATTCCGAAAAGAACACGGTGGTTTGGAATTGGTTTAATCATCCATATTTGTGCAGATTGGATAGATTGTGCACTCCTAAATCTTTAAGGTCGCCTCAATGGGAAAATGATCCGATAGCTTGGTATCAGAGTAAGTCTTAAAACCATTAACGGAAATGGACGGATCAGCAAAAATAAAATCGATCCGGAGTGGGAAAAACTTTAAATTATAGGTTTTACCAAAGCCGTTACCAGCTTCATCAAAGGCATCTACTGCTTCCCCCTTTAATTGGGAATAGATGTAAGAATAGGCCGTATTATTTAAATCCCCACTAATTACCGTTTTGTATGTACACTTGGCTTTATGCGCCAAAAACTGCTTCACCTGCATTTCCTGAGTTAAAAACGTTTCCTCTACCTTATTGAATAAATGCTCCGAAGATTCCTTCTGAAGTTCTTCCACTTCAGGATTAATTTTTGAAGATTGTAAATGAATATTATAGACTCTCAAGGTATCACTTCCTTTTTTGATATCCACATAAATCGCATTATTCGCCGTATCCTTAAAATCAACAGAACCCGCATCGACAATAGGAAATTTTGAATAAATGACCTGCCCTACTTTGAGTCCAGCATCGGTCAGTTCTTCATGTTTATAGTAATCTGGAAGACTAAAATCCTCATGGTTTTTATACTCCTGAATGCAAAGTACATCTGGTTGCGTTGTGTCTACAAACTGCTTGATGTCAGACGCCACATTCTCATTGGGCAACCAATCGTAAAGATTGAAGAGTCGTACATTATAATTCATGACTTTAAAATTGCCTGAATCTTCAATCTTTTTGGAGCTGGTGAATTTATAAAGCGAAAACACATAGCTATAGCCAAGGAGCAACACGATGAAGGACAATAGAAGTTGGCGTTTTACTTTTAAAAGCCAATACACCAAAAATAGAATATTGATAATAATAAGTATCGGAACCCCAAGGCTCAATACAGATAATAAAGTAAATTTTGAGGGCGATACAAAAGGCAAGAGATAAGAGAGCAATAGCAAGACAGCAGCCACCGAATTGGCGAAAAACATCAACTTATCGTACCATTTTAAGCCTTTCATAATTAGTCTTTGCCTGCCTTGAATAAAAATTCCTTTTCCTTCGCCGATAAACTATCATAGCCACTTTTGGAAATCTTATCCAATATCTCATCAATTTGCTTCTGCTTGTCCAACGCAGAACTTGTGCCTTTATTTGCAGTTGTACTTCGTTTTGGCTGTGATTTTCGATGTACGGTTTTTAAATTAGATTTTGGTTTAAACCAGCTCGCCACGTTGTCTGCCATACGCTCAAAGCCTTTACCGATATCTGTTCCTTTGGCCAATCTAGACGCATAGAGATAGCCTAAAAAGTAACCGCCAAAGTGCGACATAAGTCCTCCTACATTGACTCCCATCAGTATCCTAATCAAGTCATAAGCCACAAAACCCATGGCAATGTGTCTCCACTTTACGGTAATAATATTAAACAGACGTATTTCCGAATTCGGCATATAAACTGCAATAAACATTAGCATAGCAGATACACCAGCGGAAGCTCCAATCAAAGTGCCTCCAAAACCTAGACTTACTGGCAATAAATTAGCGAATGTTATGAAAAACATACCACCAGATAATATTCCTAGAAAGTAAATATTTAAGGCCAATCTCTCTTTAAACAAATTCACAATTGTTCTAGAGAAATAGAATAGAAATAGCATATTAAAAATTACATGAAAAAAATCGGCATGTAAAAACCCGTAAGAAAGAATGCTCCAAGGTTGGAAGATAAAATTGGACAATTCTGAAGGCAAACTGAAATATCTAGAAAGCCAATCAATGCGAAGCACATTTACAAGAATCAAATTCAAAATAAATAGCACAGCGTTAATCACTATGATTTTACCAAAAGCATCAAGTCTATTGAATTTGTATTTTAAGTCTGAAGTGCCGTTCATCTTAGTTCCAACGATATTTGTCCATACTATTTTTTTTCCAAAATAAATAAATGAGTGCTCCCACAATCGCACCTCCTAAGTGAGCTACGTAACCAGTACCTGTTGACCCTATCAAAGAAGATCCTGTGAATATTGCCATAAAAAAATCTGAACCAATTAGACCAACAACTAAATACTTTATTTTAATTGGTATGGGCGGGAAAAGAAGCATAATTTTTCTTTCGGGAAACATTAAACCAAGAACTGCAAGTATACCCATCACTGCTCCTGAAGCACCAGCACTTCTACTATTAAAATTAACGACTAAATGTTTGAACTGTGTTTCACTTAAAATATTTTGCCATCTAAGGTCGTATCGACCTAGTTTCGAATTTAGAACCTCGAGGACTTGGGCTTTATCAAATCCATTTGACGTCAATTCATTTAAGGCCAACGAAAACTGAATGTAATCTACAGAAAGAGCAATTAAATTACCCCCAAGTCCTGCCGATAAAAAAAGAAACAAAAACCTTTTGGTTCCAAGAACCTGCTCAATCATAATACCTGTAAAAAACAGCATTAACATGTTCGAGAATAAATGACCAATATCAAAATGGATAAAGATACTCGTAACTAATTGCCAGAAGCCAAAAGAGTCATTCAGTGGAAAAAATTCAGCAAACCAATCATAAAATAATGTCCCACCGCCAACAGTCAAGGTGCCGATAAACATCACAACGTTTATAATGATAAGATGCTTTACCGCATCTGTGATTCCTAATCTCATATATTATAACATAAATTTTTTATCGATATCCTCTATCCCTAACGTGACAAACGTACTGCGATTGTTTGGTGTTACCGATGGTTCTTTGCAGGCAAAAAGTCTATCGAGCAAATCTTGTTGTGCTTCTTGACTTAAGGTCTGTCCATTTTTAATGGCCAATGTTTTGGCAAGTGATTTTGCCAATAAATCTGATGACGAAAAATTCTGGTCTGGGACATCATTTTCCACATCGCTAATCAGCTGTTCCAATACTATGGACACTTCGCTATCTGGAACACCTACCGGAACGCCTGTCACCACAACAGCATCCTCCTTAAATTCTGAAAAAGCAAAGCCCGTACTTTCTAAATCTGATTGTAATTGTTTTACAATACCGAGTTCCGAAGTTGAAAAATGCAATTCCAAAGGAAACAGCAACTGTTGTGTTGTGGCTTCCTTTAAGGTTAAGTGTTTTAAATAATCTTCATATAAAATACGTTGATGCGCTTTGTTTTGGTCGACCACTAGCATGCCTGATTTCAATGTGCTTACAATATATTTTTGACGTAGTTGAAAGGTCGTTTTTTCGGTTTCAATGGCATCAGACTTAAATATTTCTTGGTTGGTACTGTCGCTTTCAAAACTTAAGGATTCAAAATCAACTAGATTCTTATTGCCTTGTGATTCCAGTCCAACATACAGACTTTCCCAATGTGGCGCTGTTTCCTTTTTGTAAGTTGGCGCCGTCATCGTTTCAGAACCGCCACCAGACGATTTTGCTGTTTCATCCCTAAACGGATTGAAGGAACGGTCGACTTCAATCTTAGGCATTTGTCCTTGTTTATTCTTGTAATTATACGGCGTATCCAAGTTGGCATTGCTATCAAAATCGAGCACTGGTGCAATATTAAACTGTCCCAAACTGTGCTTCACTGCCGAACGTAATATGGCGTAAAGCGTATGTTCATCATCGAACTTTATTTCAGTCTTTGTCGGATGGATATTGATATCAATCGTCTTCGGGTCGACCTTCAAGTTTAAAAAGTAACTCGGATGGTAACCGTCTTTCAGCAAGCCTTCAAAAGCAGAATTGATTGCGTGATTGAGATACGGGCTTTTTATAAATCGGTCGTTGACAAAGAAAAATTGTTCGGATTTCGTTTTTCGGGAATATTCGGGTTTCCCAATAAATCCTGAAACCACCAACACCTCTGTCTCTTCGTCCACAGGCACCAATTTTTCGTTGGTCTTATTCCCAAAAATATTGACGACACGTTGCCGATAATTACTCACTGGTAAATTAAAAAGCTCACTACCGTTGTGATACATGGCGAAGGCAATGTTGGGATGCGCCAAAGCCACGCGATGAAACTCATCCGTGATATGGCGTAATTCTACGGTATCTGATTTTAGAAAATTGCGTCTCGCGGGAATATTAAAAAACAAGTTCTTCACCGCAACCGAAGTCCCTTTTGGCGTTACAACAACTTCTTGTGATTTTACCTCACTGCCTTCTATACAGATTTCGGTACCAAGTTCATCCGTTTCTCGCTTGGTTTTTAATTCTACGTGTGCAATCGCAGCAATACTTGCCAAAGCTTCACCTCGGAAACCTTTGGTGTTCAGTTGGAATAAGTCTTCTGCTGATTTTATTTTAGAGGTCGCATGGCGCTCAAAACTAAGCCGTGCATCGGTAGCACTCATACCTTTACCATTGTCAATCACTTGAACCAAGGTTTTACCAGCATCCTTTAAAATCATAGAGATGTCTGTGGCATCGGCATCAATAGCATTTTCTAAAAGTTCTTTAACGACCGAAGCTGGCCGTTGTACCACTTCGCCCGCAGCAATTTGGTTAGCAACGTGGTCTGGCAAGAGTTGTATGATGTCTGTCATTAGCCTTTAAAGAAGATGGATAAATCGAATTCAATAATGAATAAAAAAAGTAAAACCAAAACACCTATGATAATGAGTACGCGACGATTCGCGGTTTGATTAGGATTGTATTTGTAGTCGTCAACAGCCTGATTGATCTTTCCTTTCAACCCTTTGCTTGCCCCAACGGTAGTTCTTTGGTCATCAAACTTATGCTTTACTTCATAAGGACTGCCGTCACCTTTATAATATCTTGGTGTGTAATTATACTTCCGATTTTGCTTTAGCTTAAATATTCCCATGATTCACTCTATTTGCTATATCCATCGAGGATATAAATTAGTATAAAAATTGCAATCAGCATAACTAATAAACCTGGCAAAGACAAAAGAAACCCGCCTTTACGCTTTCGTTTTGGCTTTAAGTCGTTCCATTGGGTCTCTAAATCCGACGACTCCGATGCTTCCCTTTCCTGTTGAAAGCGCGACTTATAGTTAAACTTTTTTGGTTTTCGCTGATTGAACAATACGCAATTGCAATTTTATGAGCTAACCTTTCAAAAATACTTAAATTACAAGGAACTCGCTTGTTGCAACTACTAAAAATTGTTAACAAGAACTATGCCTTTTAAATAATATCAAAAAAGAAATTAAGGGTTATCACGAATTTACCCTATCCAAGAATTCAAGACTTTTACTTCTGCCCAAACCCCATTTTTATTCTTGTAGATTGCAGTTCTGCCACCTCCACATAATCCGTGTCCACAAAAATTTGCAAATTCAACAAGAGCAAGGCTGTAGTCTTCATTAAAGAAAGGTTTTGACATAGAGTAGTAGCCATATTCACAACCCATTTCAAATAACCCTGAATTCACCATTTCATCCTCTGAAACAATGTTATTATACATTTCTATTTGACTCTCCTGTATAATATTCATATCAGGAAACAATTCACTTCCCATTTTGAAGTTTGAAAATAGCTCGAATTGCTTTTCAAAATGATCCAAATCCTGAATCTTTAATTCAGTTATAAAAAAGTCTTTTAAATCTGGTAACGAATTTAAAAAATGACTTTGAAAATCCTCTGCAATACAACGGCTGGCTAAACCGTCTTTTGATGAAAACACATCTAGCAATACCTCTTCACTTTTCTTGATATCTTCTGTTCTTGATATGTCTTTACAACCAAAAAACAGGATACATATAGATATTATAAATGATATTTTCAAATTGAACCGATTTTGAAAGGCTACTTTTGATTTAAAGCTACCATCTTAATCGCTGTGATAGCTGCTTCAGTCCCTTTATTACCGTGCTTACCGCCCGAGCGTTCTAAGGATTGTTGCATGGTATTGTCAGTCAATACACAAAAAATGGTAGGTTTATCGTAAAGAATATTCAAATCTTTTATGCCTTGCGTGACACCTTGGCACACAAAATCGAAATGCTTGGTTTCCCCTTGGATAACACAGCCAATGGCAATAACAACGTCCACATTTTGCTGTAGCATTTTTTTAGAGCCATAGATGAGTTCGTAGCTTCCAGGGACATTCCAACGGGTAATATGGTCTTGCGTTGCGCCGCAATCCAAAAGTGCTTCAAGCGCACCATTGTAAAGACCTTCCGTCACTTCTGTGTTCCATTCTGAAACAACAATCCCAAACCGAAAGTCTTTCGCGTTTGGGATTGTAGATTTATCGTAGTTCGATAAATTATGATTTGCGGTTGCCATATCTTATAAGCTCGCTTGGGCTTTTCCGATTAACACATCCACCTGAGCTGCTTCCGTAGAACCAGAAAATTCGGTTTTAATGCGCTCTAAATAATCCAAGGCTTTTTGATTTTCTCCTAAATCCATTGCAATACGCGCTGCTTTTAATAAGTAGATTGGCGTTGCAAATTCATTATTGTTTGCCTTGATAGCTTTTTCGTAATACTCTAAGCCTTCTGCTTTTTGATTTAACTGTACAAAAGCATCACCAATCGCTCCTTTAGAAATAACGGATAGCATTTTATCATCAGACTCAAAATCGCTTAAATACTCAATGGCTTCTTGGTATTTATTCATATTTAAGTATGCTGTACCAGCATAGTAATTTGCTAAGTTCCCAGCTGGTGTACCACTGTATTCATCAGCGATATCCAACATGCCATATTTTCCATCAGCACCATTTAATGATAACATCAGTAGCGAATCTTGCTCCGCGGTGTTGGTCATAGCATCATTAAAATACGCCTTGGCGTTTGCCATCTCGTTCATCGCATCTTTAGCTGCTGGCTCTGCAATAAATTTTTGGTATCCCATATAGCCTAAAACCAATACGGCGGCTACGGCGATAAAGCCAAAAATGTATTTTTGGTTAGCGACAACCCACTCTTCCGTTTTGTTTGCCGACTCATCAAGGGTATTAAAAACCTCAGCAGTTGTTGATTGTTCTTCAATCTCTTCAACCTTTTCTTTCTTGGTCTTCGGTTTATAGCCTCTTTTCTTATATGTTGCCATTATTCTTCAATTTGTGCGTGCGCAAAAATAAAATTTTTATTGGGATTTAAAAGCCTATTTATTTCTTATTTTTCAATAATTTGCAGGTCCTTAAAACGCAGTGAAATCGCACTAAAATCAAGCAAAAGCGACAATTTATATGATTCTTAATTCCCTTTCACTTTTAAATTACAAGAATTTTGAAAGTCAGGCATTTCAATTCGATTCCAAAATCAATTGTTTTGTTGGGGCCAACGGTATCGGTAAAACCAATGCTTTGGATGCGATTTATCATTTGGCTTTTGGGAAGAGTTATTTTAATCCGGTCGCTCTTCAAAACATTAAACACGGTGAGGAGTTCTTTGTTGTGGATGGCGGATTTACCAAGGATGATAAGTCTGAAAAAATCGTGGTTTCACTAAAGCGCGGTCAGAAAAAAGTCATAAAACGAAACGGGAAAGCCTACGAGAAATTCAGTAACCATATTGGATTTATCCCTTTAGTGATTATATCTCCTGCAGATAGGGACCTCATTAGTGAAGGCAGTGATGTCCGCCGAAAATTTGTGGACAGTGTCATTTCTCAAAGTGATAAAGCCTACTTAAGCGAACTCATAAGCTATAACAAAGTGCTAGCGCAACGGAACGCCTTGCTAAAATATTTCGCAGTCAACAACACCTATAACAACGATACCATAAGTGTTTATAACGACCAGCTGAACACTTACGGGCAACAGATTTTTGAAAAACGAAAGGCTTTTTTAGACACGTTCATCCCAATTTTTAAAGAACGTTATAGCGCTATTAGTCATGATAAAGAACAAGTGAATCTGAACTACAAAAGTGATTTACACGAGTCTGATTTAAAATCACTTTTAGAACAAAGCATCAATAAAGACAAGGCTTTACAGTACACAAGTGTTGGTGTTCATAAGGACGATTTAAACTTTATGATTGAAGATTTTCCAATTAAAAAATTCGGAAGTCAAGGGCAACAGAAGTCCTACTTAATTGCCTTAAAATTGGCGCAATTCGATTTTATAAAACAGCAAAGTGGCGTCCCTCCCATTCTGTTGCTCGATGATATTTTTGATAAATTAGACGAAAATCGTGTGGCCCAAATCATCAGCATGGTAGATGATGAAAACTTTGGACAACTCTTTATCAGTGACACGCATCCGGAGCGCACAGAAAATGTGGTAAAGCAAATTCATCAATCTTATAAAATCTTTGAATTATGAGACGTTTATTAATTGGTCTTTTATGTGTTTCAACCTTAATTTCTTGTTCCAAAGACCCTTCAGAAGCGCTTGCGCACATAAATGGCTATTGGAGTATTACCGAAGTTACCAAGGCTGACGGCAACAAAATGAATTATCAGTTTAATGAAACCATTGATTATATTTCCATTAATGATAGTTTGAAGGGTTTTCGAAAAAAATTAAAACCAAGTTTCAACAATCAATACAGCACTTCCCAAGATGCGGAGTCGGTTACTGTGAAACTAGAAAATGATAGTCTGAATCTCTATTATTCCACACCGTACAATAGTTGGAAAGAAACGGTTTTACAAGCCGACGAGAAGAGCTTAATTGTGATCAACCAAGATGGTATTACCTACCGCTACAATCGCCATGAATCTTTAAAACTAGACCTCGACGAGTAATGAGCAAAAAACGACATAACGAACACCAATCCATAACCGACGTTTTAAAAGCTTTCGTCAGCGAAAACAATTTGCAGTCGGGCTTAGACAAGGTAGATATCCGTGAAGCTTGGGCACAACTTATGGGAAATGGCGTTAATAATTACACCACCGCAGTGGAGCTCAAAGGCACAACGCTTTATGTTAAATTGAGTTCTAGCGTTTTACGCGAAGAACTGAGTTATGGCAAAGAAAAAATAGTAACTATGCTTAATGAGGCTGTAGGAAAACCAATTGTTGACTCGTTGATTTTAAGGTAATCGGATTAAAATTTTCCGTTAACGACCACACCGTTTGCGCCATGTTGGCATAACTTCGCAATAAAAATATGCGTTTTTTTATCCTTATCCTATTAGCTATGAGTGTATCCCAACTGATTATTTTTGATTTTTCTGAAAATGCGAGCCTCGATAATTGGCGCATCGTCGATGATGTGGTTATGGGTGGTCGTAGCGATGGAAAATTTGCGCTTAATGAAGAAGGTCATGCAGAATTTTATGGCGATGTGTCTTTGGAGAACAATGGCGGTTTTTCTTCGGTTAGGTATCAAACGGAAAGCATTAATATCGATGGTTATTCCCACTATAAAATCAGATTAAAGGGCGACGGAAAAGTCTATCAATTTAGATGTAAATCCAGTCAAAATCAGCGCCACTCCTACATCTACGAATTTGAAACCACTGGCGATTGGCAAACAGTTACAATAGGGTTTGATACGATGGAAGCCACTTTTAGAGGACGGCGCCTCAACATTCCAAATTTTGATGGTGACGGTGTTTCAGAAATCGCATTTCTTATAGGTAATAAAAAAGAACAATCCTTCAAATTACTTATTGATAAGATTTGGGTAGAATAAAAGGTTTGAGCTAAACTTCGGTTTCAAAATTTAGTATTTTAGGTCTCTCATATTTTGTGACCTATGAAATTATTCAAACTTGTGCTCTCCGGACTATTGACCGCGCTTGTCTTTTTCCTGCTAAACAATAAATTGGGTTCAATCCCGCCGTTAGGGAAATTCTTGAATCCTGCGACGGGCATTTGGCAAAATGAAACCGACGAAAAACTTACAGGAACCGTTAAAATTGAAGGCCTCAAAGACCAAGTCAATGTCTATTATGACGCCCAATTAGTCCCACATATTTTCGCTCAAAACAATTACGATTTATATAAAGCACAAGGCTACATCACTGCAAAGCATCGGTTATGGCAAATGGAATTCCAAACGCACGCCGCCGCTGGTCGACTCTCTGAAATTATTGGAGAAGGCGCACTTAATTATGACAGGGAACAAAGACGTATCGGCATGGGTTATGGCGCTGAGCAATCCTTAAAAGCCATGGAAGCTAATCCAGAAACAGCTGAACTCATCAAAGCTTTTGCGGAAGGGGTCAATAGTTATATTTCTAGTCTAGATGCACACGTTTACCCTGTAGAATACAAATTACTCGATTATGCACCTGAGCCATGGACCACCAAAAAAACGGCTTACCTTCTGATGTACATGACCAAGATGTTGGCTGGTGGTGATTCTGACTTAGAATACACCAACCTCTTACGAAAATTGGGCAATGAGAGATTTGATAAGCTTTTCCCAGATTTTTATGAGGATTTAGATCCCATTATTCCTGAAGATACCGATTGGAGTTTTATTGATGAACCCATAACTCCGACCCCACAATCCGAAATGCCTCTAGATAGTATTTCAAAAACCCGAAATATGCCAAATCCAGATAATGGCAGTAATAATTGGGCAATTTCGGGTGATTTATCTTATAGTGGCAAACCCATTTTGGCCAATGACCCCCATTTAGGACTTAATCTCCCGAGCATTTGGTTTGTGATGCAATTGGCTACGCCAGAACATAATTCCTTCGGCGCCACGTTACCAGGTGCGCTTGGCGTGGTATCTGGATTTAACCAATTCTGCTCTTGGGGAGAAACCAATGCCACACGAGATGTCATTGATTACTACAAAATTAAATTCAATGGTGACAAATCAGCTTACGAGCACGATGGCCAATGGAAAAAAGTGGAGAAGCGGATTGAAGAGATTGCCGTAAGAGGAAGCGAAACTTTTTTAGACACGGTATATTACACCCATCACGGTCCTGTTACCTATGATGAAAACTTTTTAAGCGAAGACGAGAAGGCCAATTACGCCATGAAATGGGTCGGGCATTTGGGAGGTAATAATCAATTAACCTTGATTAAAATGAATCGTGCTAAAGGTTATGATGACTATGTTGATGCCATTCAGCATTTTGTGGCGCCGGCCCAAAATTTTGTGTTTGCCTCTACCGAAGGCGATATCGCGCTTTGGATACAAGGCCAACTCCCTAATAAGTGGAAAGGTCAAGGAAAGTTCTTATTGGACGGTACCAATCCTGAGCACGACTGGCAAGGATTTATACCTCAGCAATTTAACGCCCATGTTAAAAATCCTGAGCGCGGTTTTGTGAGTTCTGCGAATCAGCATCCGGTTAATGAAGATTATCCGTTTTACGTTTTTAATGATGGTTATGAAACCTACAGAAATCAGGTGATTAATGATTTCTTCAGATCGAAGGACAAATTCAATATTCAGGATTTTAAAGACCTTCATAATAACAACTACAACATGAAGGCGGCAGATTTGTTACCGACCATGTTGATTTACCTTCAAGATAAAGAGCTTTCGGAAGACGAAAAAGCCATTTATGAGCAAGTCAAAAGTTGGAATTTTAATAACGACCTTGAAGAGGTTGGCCCATCAATTTGGCGACGTTGGTGGTATATTTTGTACAATATGATCTGGGATGAATTTGAATCTGAAGACGAAGCCTTAGACACACCTTTCGCTTACCAAACCATTCATTTATTGAAAACCGATGGCGAGAACGAATTCATGGATATTTTGGAGACACCAGAAAGAGAAACTGCCACTGATTTATTCCTGCTAAGTTTTAAACAAGCGGTTACGGAATTAAACGAATGGAAAGCCGAAAATGGTGATTATAATTGGCAAAATTACAAGCGTACTCGTGCTGGACATTTACTCCAAGGCCTACCAGCGTTTTCTCGTTTTGACATCCCTATAGGTGGTGATAGAAATATTGTAAACGCAACTTCTGAAACACATGGGCCGTCTTGGCGTATGATTGTTGAGATGACCTCACCACCAACCGGATTGGGCATTTATCCTGGCGGGCAATCGGGTAATCCTGGCAGTCAGTTTTACGATAATTATATTGATGATTGGGCCAAAGGCGAGTATAATTCGCTCTTATTTATGCAAAAGAATGAGCCTTCAGATAAAATTATCGCTACTCAAATTCTAAACTAAAACATCATGTCTAAAAAAACATATAACTTTTTACTGACCCTAATTTTTGCCGGTATCTCCTCGTTTCTATTACCATGGTGGTCCGTGATGTTGGCGGCGTTTTTGGCAGGATTGGTTTTTCCCATTAGAGGTTGGACAGCCTTCTTAGTTCCTTTTCTCGCCGTATTCTTATTCTGGTTGGTATACGCCTTTGTAATGAGTGCTGACAACGATTACATCTTAGCGAGAAAAATAGCGACCTTGCTATATCTTAAAGGCAACGCCTGTCTTTTAATGCTAGTTACCGCGTTAATCGGTGGGATTGCAGCCGGAATTGCAGGGATTTTTGGGAGTAATCTTCGGAATTTAGTTTCAAAATAACTGCATTTTGAATCTTATTTTCGGTCTGAATTAAGTCCGAAAAACAATTGTGCATTAGCAAGGATATCCTTAATTTAGTTTTATGACTGAAGCGGCCATAGAACAAGAAAATGCAGCGATTGCCAAAGCTTACAAAGAGCTATTAAAGGTAAGCTACCAAACCCTGACCAAAGATGACAAAAAACTCATCCGACAGGCGTTTGAAGTTGCTGTTGACGCTCACAAAGAACAGCGTCGTAAATCTGGCGAAGCCTACATCTTTCATCCTATTGCTGTCGCTAAAATCGTTGCCCAAGAAATTGGCTTGGACGCCACAAGTATCGCTGCCGCCCTTCTTCATGATGTGGTTGAAGATAATCCCAACTATACATTAGATGATATTGAAAGCTTGTTTGGAGAAACGGTAGCGAGGATTGTTGATGGATTGACCAAAATTTCGAGCCTAAAGAAAGACATGGATGTCTCACTACAGGCGGAGAACTTTCGGAAGATGTTATTGACGCTTAATGATGACGTGAGGGTGATTATCATCAAAATCGCCGATCGTCTCCATAATATGCAAACCATGGACAGCATGCGTCCGGACAAGCAGATTAAAATTGCTTCCGAAACGCTATACATTTATGCACCCCTTGCCCATAGAATTGGATTATACAACATCAAAACTGAGCTTGAAGATTTAGGCTTAAAGTACACACAGCCCAATGTCTACAATGACATTTTCAAAAAAATAAAAGCCAGTAAGGAGGAACAAGACGAGTACATTAAAGCATTTTCAAAAGTTATAAAAGACTCGTTAGATGCTGAAGGAGTCGATTACGAAATTAAGGGTCGCCCAAAATCTATTTTCAGCATACATCGAAAGATGATGAAACAGGGTGTCACCTTTGAGGAGGTATACGACAAGTTTGCAGTGCGTATTATCTATGCATCCGACGTTGCGAGTGAAAAATTTATCGCCTGGAAAATATATTCCATCGTAACGGATCACTTTACACCGAATCCTATCCGATTGCGCGATTGGATTTCCTCCCCAAAATCTACGGGTTATGAAGCTTTACATATTACCGTCGTTGGCCCAAATAGTAACTGGGTTGAAGTTCAGATTAGGAGTGAGCGCATGAATGAGATTGCCGAAAAAGGATACGCAGCACACTACAAATACAAGAATACTGATGAGAAAGACGACAGTTTGGATCTTTGGATTAATCGTCTTCAGGAGGCTTTGGAAAACAACGAAGCTAATGCCGTGGATTTTGTAGAGCAGTTTAAACTAAACCTCTATTCAAAAGAGATTTTTGTCTTTTCTCCAAAAGGCGATTTAAAATCACTTCCAAAAGGTGCAACACCATTGGACTTTGCTTTTAGTATTCACACAGAAGTCGGCATGAAAACCAGAGGCGCCAAAGTCAATGGCAAACTTGTTCCATTAAGCCAAGAATTGGAAAGTGGTGACCGTGTTGAGATATTAACTTCGGATAACGCTAAACCCAACACCAACTGGTTAGATTATGCAACAACGGCCCGTGCCCGAAGTAAAATTAAATCCTACCTCAACGCTGATAAAAAGGAGATGGCTGCGGAAGGTAAAGAGTTGTTACGTCGAAAGTTGAAGCAATTGAAAATTACGCTTAATGAGGCTTCGGTTAATGAGATGGTGAACCATTTCAAACTTAAAACTTCTTTAGATTTATTTTATCGTGTCGGCATCGGCACCATTGATAACACCATGCTAAAGGGTTACGCTTCATCCCGAAGCAATGCACTGATGAGCTTTATTAAAAGTAAAATCCGAAAGCCAGAAGTTCCTAAGGATGTTGATAAAGACGAGATTACGTCTAAATACGATATGCTTGTTTTTGGTAAGGAGGAAGAGCATTTGGACTATACCTTGGCCCAATGCTGTAATCCAATTCCTGGTGACAAAGTATTTGGTTTTTTAACAATAAACGATGGCATTAAAGTTCATAAAAAGAATTGCCCGAATGCTTTGAGTCTTCAATCTAATTATGCCTACAGGATTATGCAGGCCAAATGGATTGATTCCTCACAGCAAGAATATACCTCGCAAATCACACTCTCTGGATTGGATAATCTTGGGTTAGTGAACGAGGTAACCAAGGTCATTTCATCTAACATGCACGTTAACATGAAAAGTTTGAATTTTTCCAGCGATGATGGCATTTTTAATGGTAAGATTACCGTAGTGGTTAAGAACAAAACTATGTTGAAAAAACTCATGGATAACCTTAAAAAAATTAATGGTATTGATAAGGTTACTAGAGTTTAAAATTGTGTAAATTTGCTCCCGAACTTGCGGGATTGATATGAATGCAAAAACAGAAGAAAGCAACCAAGACATCGTAAAAAATGTATTTACGCAATTCTTGGAACAAAAGGGTCACCGAAAAACACCCGAACGTTACGCTATACTTCAAGAAATCTACGACAGTGAAGAACATTTTGATATAGAATCCCTCTACATTAAAATGAAAAACAAGAACTACCGCGTTAGTCGTGCTACACTTTACAACACTATTGAATTGCTTTTAGAATGTGCATTGGTGCGTAAACACCAATTTGGGCAAAGTCAGGCACATTACGAAAAAAGCTATTTTGATAAACAGCACGACCATGTCATCTTAACCGATACGGGCGAGGTTATTGAATTTTGCGACCCACGCATTCAATCCATCAAAAAAACTATTGAGGAGGTTTTTGATATAGAAATCACCAACCACTCCCTCTACTTTTACGGCAACCGAAAACAAACCGATTAATTAAGATTATATAATGGCAGTAGATTTACTACTAGGATTACAATGGGGAGATGAAGGCAAGGGAAAAATTGTCGACGTACTTACCTCCAAATACGATATTATTGCACGTTTTCAAGGCGGTCCAAATGCGGGTCACACCTTGGTGTTTAACGGTAAAAAACATGTATTGCATACCATTCCTTCAGGTATTTTTCATGACGACACCATCAATCTTGTAGGTAATGGTGTAGTGATTGACCCCGTTATTTTCAAGAAGGAATTAGATAAACTTGAAGAGCAAGATGTTGACTACAGAAAGTCACTTTACATCTCTCGAAAAGCCCATATAATTTTACCCACCCATCGTTTATTAGATGCAGCAAGTGAAGCCTCCAAAGGAAAAGCTAAAATTGGTTCAACCTTAAAAGGAATCGGACCAACATACATGGATAAAACTGGAAGAAACGGTATCCGCGTCGGTGATATTGAACTGGCCGATTGGAAAGATAAATATCGTGCCTTAGCCAATAAGCACGAAGCCATGATTGCCTTTTACAATGTAGATATTCAATATGATTTAAAAGAATTGGAAACAGAATTTTTCAAAGCGATTGATACTTTAAAATCTTTAAAATTCATTGATTCTGAAGAATTTGTTCATCAAGCTCAAAAAAGCGGAAAGAAAATATTAGCAGAGGGTGCACAAGGGTCTTTATTGGATATCGATTTCGGAACTTATCCTTTCGTTACATCGTCCAATACGACGGCTGCGGGAGCCTGCACAGGCCTAGGTGTAGCGCCTAACCAAATTGGTGAGGTCTTTGGTATTTTTAAGGCGTATACAACCCGTGTTGGCTCAGGCCCTTTTCCAACAGAATTGTTTGATGAAGACGGCGAAACCATGGGACGTGTTGGGCACGAATTTGGCGCAACCACAGGTCGACCAAGACGCTGTGGCTGGTTAGATTTAGTAGCTTTGCGTTATGCTTGTCAAGTGAATGGTGTAACACAATTGATTATGATGAAAGGTGATGTGCTTTCAGGTTTTGAAACCTTAAAGGTTTGTACGGCTTACAAGTACAAAGGAGAAACCATCACACATCTGCCGTACAACATCGAAGAAGACAACGTCACACCGATTTACACGGAAATTAAAGGATGGTCGGCGGACTTAACAGGGATGACAGAAGCCTCACAGTTACCAGAAGAACTCAATAACTATGTCAGTTTTCTAGAAAAAGAATTAGATTTACCGATTACTGTAGTTTCTGTTGGGCCAGACCGAAAACAGACCATTCACAGAAACTAATTGACGCTAATTATCTGTTAAAAAACCAGATAGTGCATACTAAAGCGGTTTCGCTTCGGTTATTTGCAAAACACTTTATGGGTTTAAACCGATTTACATATTGCTTACTCGCCGTATTTATGCTCTTGAGCGCAAGTCTCTCAGCACAGCAATCCGAGCGTATCTTAATTAAATATGCGGGAAAAGGATTCACCGATGAAAATGCAGAGCCTGGCGCCATTACCTTTTTACGCGATAATACCCAACAAGTACACTTTGTCCACAATGGCGTTGACATGTGGTGCGACAAAGCTATTTATTACGAAAATCAGAACTTTATAGAAGCCTTTAGCAACGTGAGAGTAAAGCAAGGCGACACCATTACCATGACCTCCAAATATGTTGAATATAGCGGTCAGACAGAATTGGCTTTTGCACGTGGTGATGTAGTTTTAAAAGAACCTAAATCCACATTAACGACAGAAAAATTGTATTTCAATAGGGTCAATCAGCAAGCCTATTATGATACTTCGGGGAAAGTGGTGAGAGACTCTTCAGGAACCGTAACTAGCCAAATTGGGCGTTATTACCTTCAGACTAAAAAATACCAATTTGTACAAGATGTTGTTTTAGTAAATCCTGAATACACCTTAGAAACTGAACGCTTGGATTTCTTTACAGAGAACGGTCATGCTTATATTTTTGGACCATCTACAATAACTGGAGAAACCAACAAAATCTATTGTGAGCGCGGGTTTTACGATACCAATGAAGACTTCGGTTATTTTGAACGTAATGCGAAAATTGACTATGACAACCGACGGATTGAAGGCGACAGTATGTACTTTGACCGAAACCGAAGTTTTGCCTCCGCTACAAACAATATCACGGTAACAGATACTATAAACAACAGTATTGTTAAAGGGCATTATGCTGAAGTATTCCGTGAAAAAGATTCCGTTTTTATTACCAAGCGAGCATTGGCAATTACGGTTCAAGATAATGATTCCATATACATGAAGAGTGATACATTGATGCTCACGGGACCTGAGGATGCACGGATTACGAGAGCGTTTCATAATGTAAAATTGTATAAGAGTGACTTGGCCGGAAAAGCCGACTCCATACATGTGAATCATAAAACGGGACTAACGCAACTCATCAATTTATCACGTTTTGATTCGGGCGACGCCTTTGCCATAAAAAGACGCCCCATTCTTTGGAATATGGGCAACCAGATGACGGGTGACACCATTCATCTCATATCCAACGTGAAGACGGAAAAGTTAGATTCTCTTAAAGTATTTTTCAACGCATTTTTGATCAGTAAGGATACCTTATCGGACGACGGCTATAATCAGATTAAAGGAAAGGAATTAATTGGTTTATTCAGGGATAATGAACTCTATAATGTATATATAATTAAAAATGCTGAGGTCATTTATTACAATTATAATAACGAAAATGAATTATTCGGGATAAACAAGAGCACCTCAGGAAGCATCAATATTCAGATTGAAGATAACGATATTGAGGAAATACGACTCATACAAAGCGTCGATGGGGAGATTCTACCTGAAGCCGACTTTCCCAAAAACGCACGAAAACTTAGAGGTTTTGATTGGCGCGAAGACGAACAACCAACGTCTGTGGAAGATTTATTTAAAGATGACCCGCCGTTGATTTTACCTATTATTAAAGGTTTGGAAGATTACGTGCCGCAAGAAGATTTCTTTGATGACGATTTAAATGAGCGCATTGAAGACGCCGGCAAAACGGCAGTTAACACACCGAATAAAGCGGCATGGCAATTACCAAAAAATGCGTCGGACTCCACCAAGACAAAGGTAAAGCCCGTTCCCAAGCAAAAGCCAAAACTTATAAAACCCGTGTCTAGCGAGGATAAGAAATCAGGGAATTAATGTTAGATGATTTTTTAAAATATCAAGCACAAACGACACCACATCCTTTGGCTATGGAAGTGTCGCATGCAGAAGGGTCATACATCTATGACACCACTGGTAAAGCATATCTTGATTTTGTAGCTGGTATCTCAGCATGTAGTCTCGGACATCGCTATCCCAAAGTGGTTAGCGCCATTAAAGACCAATTAGACAAATACATGCACGTCATGGTTTATGGTGAATATGCTCAGCAACCTGCTGTAGAATTATCAAAACTATTGGCAAGTCAGTTGCCAGAACAATTACAAACCACTTACTTAACTAACTCTGGTACCGAAGCCATAGACGGTGCCATTAAATTGGCCAAGCGCGCAACAGGCCGTAGTGAAATCATTGCCGCCAATCATGCGTATCATGGTAATACCATTGGCGCATTAAGTATAATGGGCTTTGAAGAACGAAAAAAATCATTTAGACCTTTAATGCCAGATGTTCGGTTTATTGATTTTAATTCTGAAGCGCAACTTTCTCAAATTACTGAGAAAACCGCTGGTGTCGTTTTAGAAACCATACAAGGTGGTGCTGGTTTTATTGAACCTATAAATAATTACCTTGAAAAAGTCAGAGCTCGATGTACCGAAATTGGTGCGCTGCTAATTTTAGATGAAATACAACCTGGTATCGGGAGAACCGGAAAGCTCTTCGGGTTTGAACATTATAGTTGCGTGCCAGATATTTTAGTTATCGGGAAAGGCCTCGGTGGCGGTATGCCTATTGGTGCTTTTACAGCGTCGGAAGAGTTAATGAGCCAATTGAGCGACAATCCTAAATTGGGCCACATCACTACCTTTGGTGGCCACCCAGTTATTGCGGCGGCCGCATTGGCAACGCTTCAAGAGATTATATCATCAGACCTCATGTCTCAAACATTAGAAAAAGAACAATTAATCCGAAAACACCTGCAACATAAACATATTAAAGAAATTCGCGGGCGTGGTTTAATGCTGGCTGCGATGACGGAATCTTCAGAAATTACCAATCAAGTCGTCCTTCAAGCTAAGGAAAAAGGATTGATTCTATTTTGGCTCCTTTTTGAACCAAAAGCTATAAGAATCACGCCACCCTTGACCATTTCAAACGAAGAAATTATCGAAGGTTGTTCAATAATGTATTCCATCTTGGATAGTATTTCTCAGTAATTCCGACGAATAAAACTTAAGCCACAATAAGGCTGAACGGCATTTCATAATGAAATGTTAACTACTTTGTTGAAAACAATGGCACTATAATTGACAATCTTCTATCTATAACTGTAAATTTATTTCAACCTAACAGACGCTTATGCAATACGACCCAAATAATGAACCTAACGATGTTTCGATTTCACGATTCGAATCTATGTTAAAAACAAATGATGTTTTATTTTTTGACTCTGGTGAATTTGAGTCCATCATTCATCATTATTTGGAAAATGGAAAAGTCGCTTTAGCTAAGAAAGCGATTAAAATGGGCTTGCAACAGCATCCAACTTCTATTAATCTTCAACTTTTTAAAATTGAAATCTTTGTTCTGGAAAATAAGTTCGATGAAGCCAATGCGCTTTTAGATGAACTTTATAATTTGGAACCTGGAAACGAAGAAATCTTTATTCAGAAAGCCAATGTACTGTCTAAGCAAGACTTGCATGAGGAGGCCATTCGCATACTTTTAATGGCTTTGGATTTATCGGAAAATCCTGATGAAGACAGCGATATTTTTGCATTGATTGGTATGGAATATCTCTTCCTCGACCAATTTGAAAATGCCCTACTCTACTTCAGAAAATGTATAGATGCCGACCCAACAGACTATGCTGCCTTACATAATGTCATCTATTGCTACGATTTCTTGGATAATAATGAAGAAGCAATTGATTTTTTAAATAATTACCTTGATGGCAACCCTTATTGCGAAGTGGCGTGGCACCAATTGGGGCGTCAATATTTTGCGACCAAGGACTATAAACGTGCAAGTGCAGCTTTTGACTTTGCCATCATTTCCGATGATACCTTTATCGGAGCCTATTTAGAAAAAGGCAAAGTGCTGGAAAAGCAAAACGAATATGCTGAGGCCATTGAAAATTACAAAATAACACTGGCTCTAGATGATCCAACATCTTTTGCACTATTACGCATTGGGCACTGTTATGAAAAATTGGGAAATGATGATTTGGCCGTGCAGTTTTTTGACCGCTGTGTAGAGGAAGACCCATTATTAGACAAAGGATGGATTGCCATCACTAAGTTTTATCTTAAAAAACAAGATTACCAAAAGGCTTTGTACTTCATAAATAAAGCAGTGAATATTGATGCCGATAATGTCTTGTACTGGAAATTATACGCCAAAATCAACCAACGCCTCAACTTTTTAGAAGAAGCTGAACGTGGCTACAAACGCACGTTAGAACTAGGTAATTACGAATTGGATACGTGGTTGAACAGAGCTGATATCCTAATCAGCCTTGGCGAATATGATGCATCTATATATAATCTGCTACAAGCTGTTGAATTCTACCCTGAATCTGCCGAAATTGAATATAGATTGGGAGGCCTTTATTTTAAAACGCTTCAAAGTGATAAAGGACGTTATCATCTTAAAAATGCCTTACGCCTCAATGACGAATATGACTTTATTCTATCGGAATTATTTCCGCACGTCATTAAAAAACCAATGGTTAAGGCAATAATTTCAAGTTCTAAAAAAAGAGCCGAGTAAAATCCATACCTTAGCAATCCTGTTTAAAACAAGATATGCAAAGAAACTTTTTGAATTATCTAGTCATTACGCTTAAAGGACTAGCCATGGGCGCTGCGGATGTTGTTCCTGGTGTTTCTGGTGGTACAATTGCCTTTATTTCTGGGATTTACGAAGAACTTATTGAAAGTATTGATAATCTCAATTTTGGGTTTTTCAAAGTTTGGAAAACTAAAGGCTTTAAAACTGCATGGACAAGTATCAATGGCAACTTTTTATTGGCCTTATTTACAGGAATTGCCATTAGCATTCTCTCATTGGCCAAACTGATAAAATGGTTGTTGCTGAATGAACCTGTTTTGCTATGGTCTTTTTTCTTCGGATTGGTTTTAGCTAGTATTTTGTACATCGGGAAGCAAATAAAAGGCTGGTCTCCAAAAATCGTTTTTGCCGTCATCTTTTTTGCCATCATCTCTTATTATATAACCTTAGCTGAACCCTTTGCTTCCCCTGAAAGTCCATTTTATTTACTGTTTTGTGGATTCATTGCCATTATCGCCATGATACTTCCTGGTGTTTCAGGCTCTTTTATTTTATTGATTCTCGGTGCTTATGAAACGGCTATCAATACTGTCAATAATTTGGTGGAAGGCGTCACCACTGGCAATATGGATTTATTAAAAGATGCGTTACTCAAATTTACCATGTTAGGTATTGGTGCTATTATTGGTATAAAGGTTTTTAGTCGTGCCTTGACGTGGATGTTCAAACATCATAAAAACTTAACCTTGGCGATTCTCACTGGTTTTATGATTGGTTCTTTAAACAAAATATGGCCATGGAAAGAAGTGCTTACAACCCGCATGAATTCCGAAGGCATTGAAGTTGCCTTGTTAGAAAATAGCGTATTACCCTCCAACTTTCCTGGAGAACCTAAATTGATGATGGCCCTTGTATTCATGCTCATTGGCTTCGTTCTTATTTTAGTATTGGAGCGTTTGGGCAGTAAAAAATCAGAAGTGTAAATGGAAAGCACCAGAAGTCTCAAAGACAAGATTTTTTTGGTGGTTAAAGGTTTGGCCATGGGTGCGGCCAACAAAGTTCCTGGTGTCTCTGGTGGCGTTGTCGCATTTGTAGCAGGATTTTACGAAGAGTTTATTTATAGCTTGCAACGCGTCAACAAAACAGCATTTAAACTTCTTTTGGGTGGTCGTTTCAGAAGCTTTTACCACTATGTCAACGGACGCTTTCTCGGATTACTCTTTCTTGGCATGGTCATTAGCTATTTCAGCGTTTCCAAAATACTGGATTACCTCATCGTTCACTATCAGCTCTATGTTTGGAGTTTATTTTTCGGAATGATTTTAGGCTCAATTTATTATATCAATAAGGATTTTAAAACGTGGAATCGGGCTACGGTTATTGCTTTAATTTCGGGAATTGTAGTCGGAATAGCCATTAGTTTGCTAGACCCCGCTAAAGAAAATGACAATCTTATTTTTGTATTTATCTGTGGCATTATAAGTGTTTCTGGGATGACTTTACCAGGGTTTTCTGGGTCATTTATATTGATTCTCTTAGGAAATTATGTATTACTCCTCGTCGATTCCGTAAATGCACTATTCGACACGATTTATGATATCTTTAAATGGGACTTCAGCTTTTTTAACGACCCCAAGCGAACACGACTCTTACAAGTCTTAGGCGTTTTTACCTTAGGTTCGGTAACTGGTTTGGTTACTTTTTCGCATGTATTGAACTACATTTTAAAGCATTACAAAGCTATCACCATGGCGACTATCATTGGATTTATCATTGGTTCTTTGGGCGTAGTTTGGCCGTGGAAAGAAACCGTATACAAAACAGATAATGAAGGCACATTGGTTTTGGATAGTGTTGGCAATCAGATTGTTGAGAATTACCATCGGTACATTCCAGAGTTAACAAATCAAACATTTATCGCCATCGCATTTATAATCCTCGGTATTTTCGTAGTATTGGCACTAGACTGGTATGGACAACGCACACAACGCATTACGATATAAATTTGGTTTGGTCGGGAAGAATATCGATTATTCGTTTTCCCGTGGCTATTTCGCACAGAAGTTCAAGACAGAAGCTTTACCGCATTCTTATGTCAATTTTGATTTAAACCATATCGAAGACATTATAACCGTTTTTGAATCCACCGAAAACCTGAAAGGTCTTAACGTTACCATTCCGTACAAAGAAACCATCATCCCATATCTAGACAGACTAAGCAAAAAAGCAAAGGCCATTGGCGCGGTAAACACGATTAGATTTACCAAAACCGGAAAGCGCATCGGTTACAATACCGATTGTTATGGGTTTAAAAAAGCCTTAAAACCACACTTAAAGAGTCATCATAAAAAAGCATTGATTCTCGGTACTGGCGGTGCTTCAAAAGCTGTGGCGTACACGCTGGGAAATCTTGGTATTGCTTTCAAGTATGTCTCCAGAACTTCAAAAGGGTCAAACACATTATCCTACGATTCGCTTTCAAACTCAATTGTAAAAGACCATCGAATTATTATTAATTGTACGCCTTTGGGGACATTTCCGAATGTGGAGGACTGTCCAAATATTCCGTATGAAGGCATTTCAGAACATCATATTCTTTTCGATTTAATCTACAATCCAGAAGTAACGTCGTTTATGCAAAAAGGCCTTCAGAATTATGCCACCGTCCTCAACGGTTTAGAGATGCTAAAAGGCCAAGCTGAAAAATCTTGGGCTATCTGGAACAGACCTTAGTCCTCGCCCACTTTGTAAGTCCTAGGCATTTGTTATCTTTAAGGCTCATTAAAATTTACGACGTATGTCAGAGCACGATAACCTGCAGGATGCAGATGGAAAAAACAAAGCGGATTTAGAAAAAAATGACGCTGTTGAAACACATGATATTCAATCAGATACCGCTGATGCAATACAAGCCGAATCGGAAAAAAAGACCGAGAAACTTGATTCAGATGCGATTGAATTGAAACATAAGGTGGAAGCGTCTATTGAAGATGATGCTGAAGACGACCTTGAAGTTGAAACCGAGGCTGAAGTTGAGGACAAAATTGAAAGTGAAGACGAAGCTGAAAGCGAATCGAAAACTGGTGAAGACCATGTTGATGAAATCGAAGCTTCAAACGCCGAAGACGCTGAGGATGAGTCTAATGCTGAGCGCCACACCATAGAAGACAAGGACTATTCTACCCTTTCTATGGAAAAGTTGGTTCAGGAGATGGAAGGTCTTTTGAAGCATCATAAGGTTCAAAATATTTCCAAAAAAATCAATGAGATTAAGTCGGAATTCAATTCAAAATTCTCTGCCCTTCTCGAAGAAAAGAAAGAAGAATTTATTGAAGCCGGTGGCAACATCATCGACTTTTACTATACCAGCGATGCCAAGAAGAATTTTGGGGCGGTTTATAAGAAGTACAAGCATGATATTAATGCGTACTACAACGACCGTGAAAAACAGCTAAAGGAAAACCTTAAAAATCGATTGGAGATTATCGAGAATATCAAAGGCCTTCTTAATGTTGAAGAACACATCAACACCACTTACAAAACCTTTAAGGATTTACAGGAACAATGGCGAAATGCCGGACCCATTCCGCGCGATAAGTATAATAATGCTTGGAATACATACCACCATCATGTAGAGCGATTCTACGATTTCTTACATCTCAACAGGGATTTAAGGGATATGGATTTTAAGCATAACTACGAGCAAAAACTGAAAATAATTGAGCAGGCCGAAGCTTTGGCGCAGGACAATAATATCAATCGTGCGTTCAGGGAATTACAAGTGCTTCATAAATTATGGAAAGAGGAGTTAGGACCGGTAGCCCAGGAATTCAGGGAAACCATTTGGGAGCGTTTTAGCGAAGCTACCAAAGCGATTCACGATAAACGCCAAGAGTACTATGCCGATTTAGACAAGGCTCATGAAAAGAACTTAGAGAAGAAAGAGGCGATTATTGAGCAGATACACGCGGTCAATAAAGATGAAAGCAATTCTCACGGCGCTTGGCAGAAGAAAATAAAGCAGATTGAAGCCCTGCGGGAAGAATTTTTCAACGCAGGTAAAGTTCCTCTAAAGAAAAACGAAGCGACATGGACCAAGTTTAAATCTGCGGTCAGAGATTTCAATAGGAATAAGAACAAATTCTATAAGAATCTGAAAAAAGACCAGTACGACAACCTTCAGAAAAAGTTAGACTTAATTAAAGTCGCCGAAGACAATAAAGATTCGGACGATTTTGAAACGGTAACGCCACTGATGAAGCGTATTCAAAACGAATGGAAAAAGATTGGCCATGTGCCAAGAAAAGACTCTGATAAAATCTGGAAGCAATTCAAAAATGCATGTAATGCGTATTTTGATAAACTTCATGCGGAGAAGAAGGCTGAAAATCAGGAATTGTATGACAATTTTGATAAGAAGTCAGCTTTATTGGACGAAATTAAAGCCTTTGAAACCACAGATGATGCTAAAGCAGATATTGAAACCTTAAAGGCTAAAGTCAACGCTTACCGAAGTATAGGTTACGTGCCACAAAACAAGCGTTTTATTGATGGAAAGTTCAATAAAGCCATAGATGGTGCTTTTGCCAAGTTAGATGTGGACAAATCGAAATTGGAGATGATTCGTTTTGACAATAAACTAAAAAACTTGTCGCAAGGCGAAGACACCAGATTGTTGGATAACGAGCAAAATTTTATCCGTAAGCGTATAGATGAAATCAAAGGGGAAATCACACAGTTGGAAAACAATCTTCAGTTTTTCTCTAATGTTGATGACGATAATCCTTTGGTTAAAGACGTCCATAAAAATATTGCCAACCACAAAAAAGACTTGGAGACATGGAAGTCTAAGCTAAAGAAGGTTAGGGATATGTATGCTTAATATGAATACCGAAACCTTATTACCAATTCTTACAATAACATTAACCCTGTTAGGTGGTGGTGTTGGGTATCTACTAAAAAGCTATTTTGAAAAAAAGAAATCTCTTACTAATGAAGTTACCAAAGAACGTCGCGAAATATACCAGCAGTACGTCAATCTTATAATTAGTCTTTTTGAAAATTCAAAATTAAAGAAGAGCGACTCATCAAACACAATGATGACAGAGCTTTATGAATTTTATAAAAAATATGTACTATATGCTTCTCCAAAGGTGATAAAAGCTTTTTCGGACTACTTCCAACTTATGTACCGCAGAATTGATGGAGAAGATATTAATACCAAATTACACCTTCAAGCAATGACAAAAATCATGCTTGAAATGAGAAATGATTTAGGCTTAAAAAATGATGGCCTAGGGTCAAATGGCGAGATGCTAATGAGAGCCCTGATTAAAGATTATGATTCAATTTGGAATCAATAATTCTAGATAAAAATATCAAAACCCACTTGCTTTAACAAGTGGGTTTTGCCCTAACTAAACTAAATTAACCTTTATTACAACCGCTTAATTCATAATAAAGATTCCTACTAAGATTATGAAACTTTGAAAGCTTCATACTCTATAAATACGTTGGGATTTAATTCTTGGATGTTTTGGATTGAAAAAAGTTTATTTTTTTCGATTTGGCGTTTGTATTTACTTTGGACTTCGACTGTTCTTACGCTAAAGCTTCAGCGACACGCGTGCGCTCTCCCGAAGTTTCGGGACTGACATCTAAACTATATTTGAAATTTAGTCTATTTCGAAAACAAACAAGTTTGAAATAAATCCTAAAGCTTTTTCGCTTCGTTCCAATACACATCCATTTCAGACAGGGTCATGTCCTTTAATGGCTTGTTGATTTCCTTGGATTTCGCCTCGAGGTATTGAAAACGCTTTATGAATTTTTTATTGGTTCGCTCTAGAGCATTTTCTGGATTCACATTTAAGAATCTCGCGTAGTTTATCATGGAAAATAGCACGTCGCCAAATTCGCTTTCAATTTTGTCTTGGTTGGCTGAAGCGACTTCGTCTTTCAATTCCTGCAGTTCCTCCTCCACTTTTTCAAAAACTTGATGCGACTCTTCCCAATCAAACCCAACACCAGCAACTTTATCTTGAATCCGGTTTGCTTTGACCATGGCAGGTAAACTTTTCGGAACGCCTTCTAAAACGCTCTTTTTGCCTTCCTTTAATTTTAATTCTTCCCAATTCCGCTTTACGTCTTCCTCGTCGTTTACTTTAACGTCGCCGTAGATGTGCGGATGGCGGTCGACTAATTTGTCGCAGATGGAATGGCAGACATCGGCAATATCAAAATCTTTGGTTTCGCTACCAATTTTAGCGTAGAACACAATGTGTAGCAAAACATCACCCAACTCTTTTTTAACCTCGTCTAAATCCTTTTCTAGGATAGCATCGCCAAGTTCATATACCTCCTCAATGGTAAGATGACGAAGTGATTCCATGGTTTGCTTTTTATCCCATGGGCACTGCTCACGCAACTCATCCATTATGGTGAGTAGACGGTCGAAAGCTTGTAACTGAGTAGTTCTATCGGCCATAGATTCAGGTTGAAAGTCCCCGACGACTCGTAAACTCGTGTCGGGGTTATTTATTCCTCTTCAGACGTATCAGCATCTTCGTCGTCAGCGTTTAAAGCGTCCAACAAATTGTTTTTCTGAAGAATATTGTACCACTGAATGATTTTTTTGATATCCGAAGCGTAAACGCGGTCTTCATCATAATCCGGAAGGACTTCAAAGAGATACTCCTCTAGCTTAATCTTACTGTCCTTGTGAGAAATCGACGTTAGTTCGCCGTTTTCCTTATCCATCACTTTTTTAAGAACGTCTTTTAATGGCACTTCCTCTGTTAAGGTATAGATAGCAATTTCACTTAAAATACTGATGTTGCTATGCGCTCCAACAGTAATTCGCTTACCATCTAAAAGTGATGCAACCACAGCACCGGTTCTGGTCTGGGTCACTATTTTATAAAGTCCTGGTTTTCCTGAAATGGAAAGTATCTTGTCTAATGTCATAATCTATGCTTAACGTTTTTTGCTCATGGCCGGAAAACGCATTCTGTAATCAATATTAATTTTTCCTTTTGAAATGTTTGTAAGCTTTCCTTTTATCAATCGTTTTTTAAATGACGATAGTTTGTCTGTAAAGAGCACACCTTCAACATGGTCATACTCATGTTGAATTACACGAGCAATCAACCCATCGAATTCTTTAACGTGGGTGTCGAAGTTTTCGTCTTGGAATTCAATCTTTATTTTTGGTTTTCTGAAGACATCCTCACGCACATCCGGAATACTCAAACAGCCTTCATTAAAGGCCCACTCCTCGCCTTCTTCTTCAAGAATAACAGGATTGATAAAGGTTTGCTTAAAGGTCCGTAGTTCTTCACGCTCTTCGTCGGATAGTTCTTCGTCATCAGAAAACGGCTCCGTATCCACCAAAAACAAACGGATAGCCAAACCAATCTGCGGTGCGGCCAAACCTACACCAAAAGCACCGTACATGGTCTCATACATATTATCTATTAGCTCAGAAAGCTTCGGATAATTCGCATCAATTTCCACCGCTTTTTTCTTTAAAACTGGGTCGCCGTATGCTACAATTGGTAAAATCATTTCTGTTTATTTTCGATTGCAAAAATACAATTCCTGCGGGTTTGGCAAGACGATTCTGAAATAAATTCGGAATGTAGTAGTCACAACCTCGTCATATAATTCTGAAGAATCAGCGTGGCGCTAATTTCATCAATCAAGGCTTTGTTTTGGCGTTGTTTCTTTTTTAATCCGGAATCTATCATCGTCTCAAATGCCATTTTGGAGGTAAAGCGCTCATCTACCCGTTCTATGGGCATATCAGGAAATTTAGCCTTTAACTTAGGCAATAGCTTTTGAATATCAGCTTCGCTTTCAGACACTGAATTGTCCATTTGTTTTGGCTCTCCGATAATGATGACATCCACGGATTCTTTTTCAAAATACTCAGAAAGAAACTGTATGACATCCGTAGTTTCAACCGTGCACAGGCCTGATGCAATAATTTGCAATTCATCCGTCACGGCAATTCCCGTGCGTTTTTTACCAAAATCCAATGCCAATAATCGTCCCATACAGCGCAAAAATACATATAAAAAACCTACCACACTTGTGGTGTCATAGTTTATCATATTATCGAAATTTTTAAGGCTGGTTGGTTTCAAATCATCAAAATAATTTTGATTGAAAGAATAGGGTTATAAGGAGTACATCTTTTTTTGAAAAAACTTTAGTCCCACTTTTTGAGGCTGTATATTTGTAATTCAATTTTTCAAAAATGAAACAATTACAATCCCTTATAGAAAAAGCTTGGGACGACCGTTCAGAGCTAAAAAACGAAGTTACCATTGAAGCAATTAGAAGCGTCATAGACCTTATCGATGAAGGTACGTTGCGTGTCGCTGAACCTACAGATGGAGGTTGGCAAGTCAACGAATGGGTGAAAAAAGCGGTAGTACTCTATTTCCCGATACAAAAAATGGAAACCTTTGAGGTCGGCATTTTTGAATACCATGACAAAATTCCATTGAAGCGAGACTATGCTACAAAAGGCATTCGTGTGGTACCACATGCCGTGGCTAGACATGGGGCTTATATTTCATCTGGGACAATTTTAATGCCGAGTTATGTGAATATTGGAGCTTATGTGGACGAAGGGACTATGGTAGATACCTGGGCTACTGTAGGGAGTTGTGCGCAAATCGGCAAGAAGGTTCACTTGTCTGGTGGCGTTGGTATTGGTGGCGTTTTAGAGCCGTTACAAGCTTCTCCAGTAATTATTGAAGATGGTGCATTTATTGGTTCTCGCTGTATTGTTGTTGAAGGTGTCCGTGTAGAAAAAGAAGCTGTTTTGGGTGCTAATGTAGTGTTGACCATGAGTACAAAAATCATTGATGTTACTGGTGACGAGCCAAAGGAAATGAAAGGCGTTGTACCGGCACGCTCTGTTGTAATTCCTGGAAGCTACACAAAGAAATTCTCGGCTGGAGAATATCAGGTACCTTGCGCATTAATTATTGGACAGCGTAAAGAAAGTACGGATAAGAAAACCTCTTTGAATGATGCTTTACGAGAATATGATGTGGCTGTTTAAGATTTAAATTTAGGGCGTCGACCCAGTTTTCTTAATTTTTTCGTATTCTTTTTTCGCTGGAAGGCTCTACTGCTTTCCAACAACATAGCGTACACTTTTTCGAAAGGCTCTTTAGTTAAGTCTGAATAAGCTTCAGCAATAATCTTTACCATAGTTTTAGACAACCATAAACGTCTAAAATTGTGTAAGCGTTCTTGAAGATTTAACGATTTGAAACGCATTCGATTTAAGTCAATCAGAAAGAAATTGTAATTTCCGTTACCTTTTGTCTTTATCAAGGTGTTTCCAGGAGAATGATCTAAAAATTCAATATTGTTCTCGTGAAGTTTAAAGGTAAATGCGGTAAACTGTCTTAGGATATTTTCACGATCGGGGAAATTCGGCTGATGGATTAAATCCCGAAAATCGAAGTCATAATCAATATGCTTACTGACATAATAGCTATCCCCCAAACCCCAAATTGAGGTGTCTTCAAAATAAGCTATCGGCGCAGGTGTTCCAATAGTTTTAGACTCCAATAGCTTGGCGTATTCAAAACTTCGTTTTGCTTTCGATTTTCGAATATGTCGATAGACCAATGCATTAAAGACATTGGGAGTTTTAAAGCGTTTAATGTTGATTTGGGTGCCTTCCAAGTCAAAGGACTTGATTTTATTACGATCACCATCGACAATAATCTCGCCTTGAGATTCAAAATTAGCTATAAGATCGAGCAATAATGCCCGATGATTTTTATAGTCTTTATGAACCTTTAATTTCTTCATTATTACTTTAAAAAGTATAGAATTTATAATACTTTGCGAATATACTTCGAACTTGTTAATGAAAAAAATACTGATCATTCAGAACAAGCGGATTGGGGATGTTCTGCTCTCTACCGTGATCGCTGATAACATTAAAAAAGTATATCCTAAAAGTCAGGTCGACTTCTTGGCTTACGACTATTGCACTGGTGTTTTAGATCATCATGCAAATATTGACAACATCATTTCCATTGCTGAAAAGGATCTAAAAGGATTGGGCAATTTACTAAAAATGGCGCGTCAAATTCGTAAAACGAAATACGACATTATTTTTGATCCTTATGCAAAATTCCAAAGCCGTGTGTTGTGCTTGCTCTCTGGTGCCAAACAACGCATTGGTTCTGTAAAAATCGGTAAATCTGAAAAATTGGGTGCCTACACACATCCTGTAACTCTATTGGAAAAAGCAACTTTAAATTGTGGTAAATCTTTGGAAGACCGTGTGCATTTGGTGACGTCACAATTCAATATTAAAGACCCTATTTACAAGCCAAAAATACACCTTGAACCTTTAGAATTAAGCCATGATAAAGTATCAAAAATTGATGAGCCTATTTTGGTCTTCGGAATTCTAGGAAGTAATCCAAAAAAATCAATGCCATTGGATTATGTATTGAATTTGGTAAATTATGTCACCGAACATTACAAGGCCAAAATTGTATTTAATTATGCGCCATACCAAAAGGAACAAGCAAAAACACTCTATGAGCGATGCGAACGAAAAGATCAAATTTTATTTGACGTTTATGAGGAAAACATTCGCGGTTTTGTACAATTGATGAATGCTTCGACCTTATTGGTAGCTAATGAAGGTGGTTCTGTACACATCGCTAAAGCACTAAACAAACCTACGTTTACAATCTATTCGCCTTATATTCTTCGTGAGTCTTGGGCCAGTTTTGAAGACGGTAAAACACATACATCGGTACATCTGTTAGACCATAAACCAGAGTTGTTCAAAACCGATCGCGCAACACGGAAAAACATTGAAGAGAATCCTCAATTAATGTACGAAGAATTTAAACCCGAATTGATTATTCCAGAATTGAAAGCCTTTTTAGATTATCATTTGGCCTAGGCTTTCTTTATGCCATAATCCGTCCACACCTTATTTTCGGTCTTGGTCGTTGCTCTAATTTGAAGATTTTTATCAATCGACTCCTGATTCTTATAACCGCGTTTATGATCTAAATGAATACAAACGGCACTATAGCGTATCTGTTTACTCTTAATACCATAGTTCATCAAACGCTCGCCCAATTCACGATCTTGACCACCGTATTGCATGCGCTCGTCAAAACCATTAATAGCGACAATATCGTCTTTCCAGCCCGAGGCGTTATGCCCATTCCAACTGGCATTGGTAGGTGTCACAGAATTTAAAAACCATGATTTAAATCCCGAAGACGTTAATTTATTGTTCTTAAAAGAACCTGATAAACCGTGTTTTTTTAGCCATGAAACATCAAAACAACGTTCTGAATAGATATCGTCTTTAGTAATGGTTTTAGAAGTTTCCATTGGTAACATAAAATAGCCCCCTGATAAAAAATGACCTTCTTCACGGTGTTTTACATGCACCTCAACAAAGTCTTTACGAGGGATGCAATCACCGTCCGACATTATTATATAGGGTGTTTTACAGGCAACAGTCGCTTTGTTTAAAATCTGCGATTTCTGAAAGCCATTATCCTCATGCCAGATATGATTAATCTCATAAAACAAATCGCCTTTTAGTCGTTCAATTAAATCAAAAGTTTCTTGGCCTGAGCCATCGTCTGCCAAGACCAATTCAAAATTGCGGTAGGTTTGATTGTTGTAGCCGTACAAGACTTTCTCAAGCCATTCGGGAGAATTATAGGTGCTTATTATGATGGAAGTATCTATCATACGGCGCAAAGATAACTTAATTTAATACATTTGTCTGGTAAAAATTCTATGGCAAAACTTAGCGTCATCATACCAACCTACAACGAGGAAGACTATCTAGAAGATGCTCTTAAATCCGTTAGTTTTGCCGATGAAATTATTGTTGTAGATTCCCTGAGTACTGATAAAACTGTTGCCATTGCAGAAGACTATAATTGCACTGTTTTATCTCGAAAATTCGATAATTTTTCAAACCAAAAAAACCATGCTATTGAGCATGCTACGGGCGACTGGATTTTATTCTTGGATGCCGATGAACGTATAACACATTCGTTGAAACTTCAGATTGAAGAAGCCATAAGTCAGAATGAATTTTCAGGTTATAAATTAAATTTTCCGCACTTTTTTATTAACCGATTTCTCTACCATCACAATAACGATGTTTTGAGATTAGTAAAACGAAAAGGGGTTCATTTTACAGGGTTAGTACATGAAAAACTGAATGTTGAAGGTAAAATATCAAAACTAGATGCTCCCGTTTTGCATTACACATATAAAGGCATTCGACATTACATTTCAAAAAAGGATAGCTATGCGTGGTTTCAGGCGGAACAACTCTTAAAAAAAGGCAAGAAAGTCACCTATTTTCATTTAGCCTTTAAACCCTTTTACCGCTTTTTCAGTAGCTATATTTTAAGAGGTGGCATTTTAGATGGCGTTGCAGGTTTAGCCATTGCAAGTATAAATGCTTATGGTGTGTTTTCACGCTATTCTAAACTAATACTTTTACAAAAGCAGATGAACTAATGAAGATTACTGCTTTAGCCATAACGTATAATGAAGCTACACATCTACAGCGCTATTTGGATGAGATGCAGTTTGCAGATGAAATCATCATCGTAGATTCTTTCAGTACAGACGATACATTAAAAATCGCCGAAGCTAATAATGCGAAAGTTATTCAACGAGAATTCAAAAATTTCTCCGATCAAAAGAATTTTGCTTTGTCTCAGGCTTCGCATGATTGGGTGGCATTTTTTGATCCTGATGAAGCTTTATCTGAAGACCTAATCAATGAATTAAAAAGCCTGAAATCCAAAACACCTGAAGCTGCTGCTTACTCCGTAAGACGCCAATACTACTTTATGGACAAAAAGATGAAATACAGTGGTTTTCAAACGGATTGGGTTGTTCGTTTTTTCAATAGGAAATATTGTAGCTACAATGGTAACTTAGTACATGAAACTTTGGATATCAACGGAACAACTTCAAAATTAAAGCATCGCTTAGACCATTACTCCTATAAAGGTTTTGATGCCTTCAATGATAAGTTAACGCACTATGCAACGTTACAGGCTGATAAGCTCTATGAAAAAAATGTGCGTCCCAATGCTTATCATTTTTTATTTCGGCCATGGTACCGCTTTTGGCATCAATATCTCATTCGTTTAGGTATTTTAGACGGCAAGGAAGGGTTTATTCTAGCGTACTGCCAAGCCTTTTCGGTTTTTAAACGCTACCTTATCTTATGGGCAAAATACAGACGACTCCATTAATATGAAACAGGTTTTCTTAGAATCACATAATATCAAAAACGCGTATTTCGGATTTGGGCAGTTTAACAAGCATTTGATTAAAGGCTTGTATCATGCCAATATTAATGATTTTAAGATGACACTTCATGCTAAAGACATTAAGCCTTTAAAACAGCAGTATGGTGAATATTTCAACTATAAAACCTACAAGTCCATTAGTCGGTATCCGTTGTTCAGAATCCGAAAAAAATATGATGTTTGGCATTGCTTAAATCAAAATATAAAGATTGAACCTTACCATGATATCCCTTATGTCTTAACAGTTCATGACGTGAATTTTATAGACGAAGTGTCTTCAGATTTAAACCATGAGCGCAACCAGCGTTTTATTGAAAAATTGAATCGTGCTTCCGCAATTACTTATATTTCAGAATTTGCAAAAACATCTACCCATCAATATTTTGATGTGCCCGATGTACCTGAATATGTCATTTATAATGGTAACCCGATTACAGAGAATAGCATTCCCACTGGTTACAAACCAAAACTGACCACAGAAAGGCCATTCCTTTTCAGTATCGGCGAATTCACCGAACGAAAGAATTTTAATGCTCTGGTAAAGATGTTGGTCCACCTAAAAGACTTAGACCTCATCCTCGCCGGAAACAGCAGTACCTCTTATTTTGAAACGGTTTTGAAACCTTCGATTGAAGCCTTGAATCTTTCAAATCGGGTTCATATAGCAGGAAAGATTTCAGAAGTAGATAAGCAATATTACCTGCAGCAGTGTACGGCTTTCGTATTTCCATCCTGGCGAGAAGGCTTTGGGATTCCGCCTATTGAAGCTATGCGATTTGGGACACCTGTGTTTCTTTCAAACAACACTTCTCTACCCGAAATTGGCGGACCACTCGCCTATTATTGGGACCGTTATGACCCAGAATACATGGCAGACGTTTTAAACGAAGGACTTTCAGATTTCTCAAAGAATGAAGAGCAACTCTCTAAGCAACTTATACAACGTGGCACTTCCTTTAATTGGGATACCGCGGCGCTTGAATATGCTGAGGTCTATCGCAGTCTTCTTTTCTAAATCTAGCATAGCTTATTTAAAAGTTTAATTTTGCACAAAACCATTGCGCAACATGAAAACACTGATCTACATATTTCTTGGTTTGGCCATTCTTACACCTTTGGTCATTAAATTTTTACAGCATAGACATTTGTATCCGTTTATGCCGTTTAAATATAATTTTAGAAGACGACGTGTAACATTCGCAAAAGTCTTGCGCCTCTTAAATGAGCGACAAGCCAAAAGCATTATAGAAACCGGCACATCCCGCAAAGGTTTAGATGGCACAAAAAGCGACGGTGCCGCAACGATTGTATTTGGAAAATGGGCCAAACGAAATGGCGCAAAAATGCATTCTGTAGACATCAGCGAAGATTCCGTTAAGGGCTCGCGAGCTGCAGTTGAAGAAAATGGATTGAGTGATGTGGTGACTGTGTATCTCGAAGACTCCCTTACTTTTCTGGAACGTTTTAATGAACAAGTTGACTTTTTGTATTTGGACAGTTATGACTATTCCAAAACCGATACCGAGATTCAGCATAAAAGTCAGGTGCATCATCTTGAAGAATTCAAGCTAATTGAAAACCAGTTACACCAGGATAGTATTGTGTTGATTGATGACTGTGGCTTGCCTGGCGGTGGCAAAGGAAAATTAGTGGTTGAATACATGTTGGAGCGCAATTGGAAAATCTTGATTGATCGCTATCAGATTTTGTTGGTTAGAAAGTAAGGCAAATGCAAACCGAAGTAGATAAAGCATTATCCGTTTTAAATGAAGCCCAAACCCTGCTCTATCCCACAGACACAGTTTGGGGATTGGGATGTGATGCCAAAAATCCTGAAGCCGTTTCAAAAATCTACACTATAAAACAGCGTGAAGAAAGTAAGGCACTAATCTGTTTGGTAAGCTCCATGGAAATGCTACAAAATTATGTTGGACAACTTTCAGAAGACCTTAAAACCCTAATTGAAACGGCCGAACGACCAACCACAATCATATATACCACTCCAACAGGATTCGCCCAAAACCTATTGGCTGAAGATGGCTCTATTGCTATACGACTGGTCCGGGATGGTTTTGCTCATGAGCTTATTGAAACCTTAGGCTCCCCAATCGTTTCAACCTCAGCGAACATTAGTGGTGAGCCAACTCCTAAAACCTTTAAAGAAATCGATACCCGAGTTTTAAAAAGCGTGGACTATGTCGTAAATTTGCCAAAGGAAAATAGCACCTCTGTACCATCACGAATTATCAAATACAATTCTGACGGTTCCGTGACTATTTTAAGGGATTAACGCGCATTTTTGCTTCGATGAACTACAAACAAGCACTTCAACATTCTGTTTTCAAAACCATCTCCGAAGTTGCCACAGCGCTAAACATGGACGCATATGTTATTGGCGGTTACGTACGCGATTATTTTTTGGAGCGAGGTACTGCCAAGGATATTGATATTGTTGCTATAGGTAGCGGTATTGACCTCGCCACAGCCGTCGCAAATGCTTTACCGAATAAACCCAAAGTACAGGTTTTTAAAACCTACGGCACAGCGATGCTTCGTTTTCAAGACATTGAACTTGAATTCGTTGGCGCACGAAAGGAAAGTTATTCTGAAGATTCCAGAAATCCCTATGTAGAGTCTGGCACTTTGGAAGATGACCAAAATCGACGTGATTTCACCATAAATGCTTTAGCATTAAGTCTGAAAAAAGACACATTTGGCGAGTTGCTCGATCCATTTAATGGTATGGCGGATTTAGATAAAGGCTTAATTAGAACACCTCTAGATCCTGTTATTACCTATAGTGACGATCCGTTACGTATGTTGCGCGCGATAAGATTTGCGACACAGCTCAATTTTAAGATTGAAAAGGCGTCTTTGGATGCTATCACAAAAAATAAATCCCGAATCAAAATCATTACTAATGAGCGTATTGTGACTGAGCTTAATAAAATTCTGGCTAGTGACGTACCCTCAATTGGTTTTCTGCATTTGGAAAAAACGGGATTATTAGACTATATCATTCCGGAGCTGACAGCGCTTAAAGGTATTGACGAAAAAGAAGGCCAACGCCACAAGGACAATTTTTACCACACCTTAGAAGTGGTTGATAATATTTCCAAAAACACGGATAATGTTTGGTTACGCTGGGCGGCGCTATTGCATGATATTGGTAAGGCACCAACAAAACGCTTTAGCAAAAAGGTAGGTTGGACGTTTCATAACCACGAATTTGTGGGTGCACAAATGGTCTACAAACTGTTTAAACGTTTAAAGATGCCATTAAATGACAAAATGAAGTTTGTTCAAAAAATGGTGTATATGAGTTCCAGGCCAATTGTCTTGGCGACTGAGGTAACCGATTCTGCGGTGCGTCGTTTAGTGTTTGATGCAGGTGATTATGTTGAAGACCTAATGACTTTATGTGAAGCAGACATTACCACTAAAAATCCCAGAAAATTCAAGAAATACCATAATAACTTTAAAAAAGTAAGGGATAAGATTGTAGAAGTTGAAGAACGCGATAAAGTGCGGAATTTTCAACCGCCCGTTTCTGGTGAAATTATTATGAAGACCTTTGATTTAAAGCCTTCAAAAGAAATCGGGATTATTAAAGAAAAAATTAAGGAAGCCATTTTGGAAGGTGATATCCCTAATGAATATGAGGCCGCCTATGATTTGATGCTCAAAGAAGGAAAGCAACTTGGTTTAACAATCTCTGATTAATGAAACGCTACTTTAGAAAAACAGCAAAGATTGCTTTGGTTTTGATTTATCTCGTCATCGTGGCAGGGGCTGTGGTCCGTATGACAGGTTCTGGTATGGGTTGCCCCGACTGGCCAAAATGTTTTGGATACTACATTCCACCAACAGAGCTTTCTGAACTACAGTTTAAACCCAATCATGAGTACAAGAAGGGTGTTGTTATTATTGTTGATGAAACTTTACAGGTGGCAACAAAAGATTTCACATCTTCAGAGATTAGAAATGTAGAAAATTGGGAAGCCTACACCGAACACGACTATGCCAAATTTAATCCATTGCATACTTGGGTGGAATACATCAACAGATTGATTGGCGCCTTGTCCGGAATTCCGATTTTGATGTTCACCATTATGAGCTTCTGGCTGTGGAAGGATAAAAAACGTTATCTCGTCCTATCGCTATCAACCGTTTTTGGTATGGCATTCCAAGCCTGGTTAGGGAAAACGGTTGTTGATAGCAACTTGGCGCCGTACAAAATTACCATCCATATGGTTATGGCCTTAGTGATTGTGGCTTTTATTTTGTACCTCATTTTCCTATCGAAGACCAGTTTTAAGAAACAACTGTTTCATTCAAAATTTAATACTATAATGGGTGTTGCGATTGTGTTGTCGCTGATTCAAATTGTATTGGGAACCCAAGTACGTGAGTATGTGGATGAGGAAGTGAAATTAGCTGGTACTTTAGAGATGCACAATACAAGCACCTTGCCTTTGAGCTTTTACATTCATAGGACATTCTCAATTGCCATTTTGTTGGTGAATGTTTGGCTATTCAGACTGAATAGAAAACTAGGCCTTGGTTACCGAAAAATCAACCTAGTTATGCTTTGCATCATTGCTGAGATTATCACCGGTGTTTCCATGTATTATTTTGAATTTCCATTCGGTACGCAACCGCTTCACATTGTGATTGCCACCATTATGATTGGGATTCAATTTTATATCTTTATGGAAAGCAGAAAACGTGAAGCGAAAATTGAAGCCACGACTCAAGTTTAATCGTATCTTTGCGCCGAATATTTAACTATGATTTACAGATTTAGAGTTGTTTTAGACAACAATACCGATGATGTCGACGTGTTTAGAGACTTGGAAATTAGAGAGTCGGACACTATGGAAGATCTCCACAATATCATTACCCAATCCTTCGGGTTTGATGGTATGGAAATGGCTTCGTTTTATGTGAGTGATGAAGACTGGAATCAAGGCGAGGAAATTGCCATGTTTGATATGAGTGAAGCAGATAATGAAGTGCGAATGATGAGTACAACTCAGATCAATGACATTGTACACGAAGCGTCTACAAAACTGATTTATGTGTACGACTTTTTAAGTATGTGGACGTTTTATGTAGAGCTGGCTGAAATAGTTGAAGAAGCTGAAGGCACCGACTATCCCAATCTTATGTTTGTTCAAGGGCAAATCCCAGACACGGCTCCCGAGAAGCAATTTACGGCTGATGAAAATCCTGAGGATTATAATGAGTTTGAGGAAGGCTTAGACCTTGACGATTACGAAAATCTCGATTTTGACGAGAACTGGAATTAAAACTTAAAGCTAAGGCATTTCAAAAATTTGAAATGCTTTTTTTTATCATTTGTATGTAACAAACTTCTCTTAGGTTCGTCTTACTCATAACAACCAATCAATCGCCTTGTTTACGTCCAAAATAAACGAGCGATTCTAAATCAATCACATTTGGAAACCATTCTTACCATAAATAACCTTACCAAAAAGTTCGGTTATCTCACTGCAGTTAAAGACCTAAGTTTTACCATTAATAAAGGTAATGTTTATGGCATTTTAGGCCCTAACGGAAGTGGAAAATCTACAACCTTGGGTATTGTCTTAAACGTTGTTAATAGAACCAATGGCGATTTTCACTGGTTTGACGGTAATACTTCGACACATGATGCCTTAAAAAAAGTAGGTGCTATTATTGAGCGACCAAACTTTTACCCGTATATGACGGCGGCGCAAAACCTTAAATTGGTTTGCCGAATTAAAGGTGTAGACCACAGTAAAATTGAAGAAAAATTGAAAGTCGTTGGTCTTTTAGACCGAAAAGATTCTAAATTCCGAACATTTTCTTTAGGAATGAAACAGCGCTTGGCCATTGCTTCTGCCCTTCTCAATGATCCAGAAATTTTAATTTTAGATGAGCCTACCAATGGTTTAGATCCTCAGGGTATTCATCAAATTAGACAGATTATAAAAGATATTGCCGCTGGTGGCACCACTATTTTACTGGCTTCGCATTTACTGGATGAAGTTGAAAAGGTGTGTTCGCATGTGGTGGTGCTTCGTAAAGGTGAAAAATTATATTCTGGGCGTGTGGACGAAATGATAAATAGTCATGGCTTCTTCGAATTAAAAGCAGACAAGCATGACGACCTATTGGCTCTATTGGAAAGTGACAGCAACTTCGGAAACGTAAAAGTTGAAGACGGGCTCATTACCGCTTTTTTAAACGAACCGATGTCGGCATCAGAATTTAATCAGCTTTTATTTTCAAAAGGCATCGTTTTATCACATTTGGTAAAACGAAAGGAAAGTCTCGAGGAGCAATTCTTACAGTTAACTGACAATTTAAACTAATCAATCATTTCTCTGGCTCCATTGTCAGAATAACCAATCATAACATGTTACGACTTATACAATTAGAATTACAAAAACTTTGGCTGAATAGAACAAGCAAAGTCCTAATCTTTATATCTTTTATACTACCACTTTTCATAGTCCTAATTTCTTCTTTTAAGATTCCTTTTTTTGGATATTTCACATTAGAATTGGGTGAATACGGACTATTTAATTTTCCATTAATTTGGCATTTAGTAACGTTCTTTGCATCCCAATTTAAATTCTTTTTTGCTATTGTGGTGGTAAGTATGATAGGCAATGAATACAGTAATAAAACACTTAAACAAAATTTAATTGATGGTTTGAGTAAGAGAGAATTTATATTATCAAAATTCTATACTATATCATTCTTCTCCTTGGTATCAACACTAATAATAGCAATAATGACCCTTTGTATTGGCTTCTTTTATTCAAGCTACACTGAGTTTGGAATTGTTACAAGAGACTTAGAGTTCTTAGTCGGATATTTTGTAAAACTCGTTGGCTTTTTTAGTCTTTGTTTGTTTTTTGGGATGCTAGCCAAACGCTCCGCTTTTGCTTTAGCTTTTTTATTTGTGTTGTATTGCTTAGAGTGGATTGCATATGGAATTATATGGAAATTTAGCACTGAAGAGCTTGCTACGAATATTCAAAATTTCTTTCCACTCAAATCAATGTACAAATTAATCGATGTTCCTTTCTTGAGAATTGCAGCCACTGTTGTTCCTGATAACAAAGAGTTAATTCATGACTACGCTGTACACTTCCATGAAGTGGCCATTGTTTTGGGTTGGACGGCAGTTTTTATCTTTTTATCCTATCGATTATTAAAGAAAAGAGATTTGTAATATATTTGATAGCTAGCGCTATCGGATATGACCTACAGGCATCTTAGTCTTTTATTAGTCTTCTTTTCATTTGTGTCCTTTGGACAGAATGAGGCTTCTAATTGGTATTTCGGACAAAACGCCGGAGTACAATTTGATTTAGATTCAGGAACAGTAACTGCTGTAACTAATGGTCAACTTAACACCTTAGAAGGTTGTACTTCAATATCTGATACCGATGGTAACCTTTTATTTTATTCGGACGGAATAACTGTTTGGAATAGAAATCATGTGGTGATGCAAGGCGGATTTGGTTTAAAAGGTGATCCTTCAAGTACTTCATCCGGGTTAATCGTTCCACAACCCCAAAATCCTGATTTATATTACATTTTTACCGTCGATGAACCCCATCATTGGAATACCTCATCTTTTCCTGGGCAGACCGATGGAGATGGTGTTAATGATGGGTTAATGTACACATTAATTGATATTACTTTAAATAGTGGGCTTGGTGCTGTCGTTGCAGGTCAAAAAAATGTTTCTCTTGTTACTTTTGACACTACCAATCCCTTACAGTCACAGTTAAAATGTTCTGAAAAAATCACTGCTGTAAAAGCTGATGATTGCTCCTCGATTTGGGTAATTACCCACTTTGTAGACCGATTTTATGCGTTTAAAATAGATGAAAACGGGGTTAATAATTCACCAGTAGAATCTGTAGTTGGCCCTATAGTACCTGCTGAAGGCTATCGACGTAATGCTCTTGGATACCTTAAAGCCTCTCCTGACGGCTCAAAATTGGTTGCTGCACATCAAGGTTTTGCGACATCTCTAGGCCAAGATACCCCAGGTGGTGTATATCTTTTCGATTTTGATAACGATACTGGAGTAGTAACAAACAGCATGGAGTTATATAATCCCAACAGGGGGAACAGCCCTTATGGAGTAGAGTTTTCAGCTGAAAACAGAAGAGTATACGCCACCATTGGAGGTGGACCTGGGGGCGGAGGGCCGAGTCAATTAGTTCAGTGGGATTTAGAAGCAACAGACATCCCCAATTCTTTACGCGTTGTAAATACTTCTAACACCATAAGTGCTGGAGCTATTCAGTTGGGCATTGATAAGAAAATTTATAGAGCGCAGCTGGCTTTTACGAATCCTTTTTCGTCTGATGAGTATCTTGGAGTAATCAATAATCCTGAATTACTAGGGACAGCTGCTAATTATAATCAATTTGGTGTTCTTTTGGATGTAAATGGAACAGGGCAAAATAAAAGTCGTATTGGCCTACCCCCGTTTATACAATCGTTATTCAATTCCCAAATCGATATTATTCAGAATGGTGAAAGCACAACCGAGCTTCTTCTCTGTGAAGGTGATACCTATACCTTAACTGCAGAAAATATTTTAGGTGCAGATTATGCTTGGACCAAAGATGGCTTGCCATTATCTGAAGATACATTTGAATTAGAAATCAATAATTCTGGGTTCTATGAAGTTTTTATAGAACCAAATAGTGGAGATTGTCCCATTGAAGGTAATGCCGTAGTTAATGTCTTTGATGTTCCAGTTGCAAATATGACAGAAGATATTATAATTTGTGATGATAATAATGATGGTATTTCAACATTTAATTTAACTCTAAAAAACAACGAAGTACTCGGACTACAAGACCCTTCACAATTTAGTATAGATTATTTTAGAACTGAAAGCGATGCTATAGATAATCAAAATCCTCTCAATCCCAACTACATTAACACCAATAACCCAGAAGAAATATTTGCTCGGGTCAGTAATACCGACAATCTAAACTGCTTCGATATTACTTCATTTAATATCCAAGTATTTGACACCCCAGTTATTACTTTACCAAGCGATACTTCATTTTGTGACACCAAGGATGACCCTTTTGACGGAATTTCCCTAATTGAACTCGATGCACTTTCAGCAACCATTTTAGGCCCTAACCAAAGTGATGCTGATTTTACGGTAAGCTACCACAATTCTATGGCTGAAGCTGAAACAAATACTGCACCGCTTGTAAGCCCATACTGCAATACCACAGCGTTTAGTGAAGCTATTTTTATACGTTTAGAGAATAATCTAAATACAGATTGTTTTGTAGTCGATAGTTTTACCATAACAATAAATCCCTCACCGCAAGCTACTGACGCAACAATTCTCCAATGTGATGAAGACGGTGTCCCAGATGGTAGAACTGTATTTAATATCACAGAAATAGAAAGTGACATTGCCAATGGCGAACCTACAAGTTCAGTGACCTATTTTTTATCACAAACAGATGCCGAATCAGATTTGGACGAAATAGACGGGACAAACTATCCCAACACAACCAATCCTCAAACGATAATTGCAAAAATTACCAATACCACTACGTCCTGTATTAATTATGCTGAAGTGACCCTACAAGTGAGTGTCACAGATTCTAATGACGCCACCATAGAACTATGTGATGACGATGGTACTGAAGATGGTTTTCGAGAATTTGATTTGTCTGAAGCAGATGCACAAGTACTTCAAAATTTACCAGCAGGATTAGAAACGGTCTATTACGGCACTAATGATGATGCGCTCTTGGAAGTAAATCCATTAAATAATTTGTTTGTCAACACTATCCCATTTGAGCAAACCATATACGTCCGTGTTGAAAATGACAATGCCTGTTACGGTATTAGTGAAGTTTTCCTAAGAGTGAAAGAATTACCAAACGTAGAAATTGAAAACGAAACCATCTACTGTCTCAATACCTTCCCCGAACGAATTACATTAACTGGAGGTATTATCGGTGATATTCCTAATAACTATTTTTATGATTGGTCTACGGGCGAAACCACATCTGAAATTCAAGTCAACGAAGCAGGAATTTACACTGTAAGAGTGACCAATGTTGAAGGCTGTTTTAAAGATAGAAGAATAACCGTGTTGGCTTCAAACATCGCCACAATTGAAGGTTTTAATGTAATGGATGCGTCTCAAAACAATACCGTTACAGTCTTAGTTAGTGGCGAAGGGGATTATGAATATGCTTTAGACAACGTTAATGGTCCGTACCAAGACAGCAACGTATTCGATGATGTAAGACCAGGCATTTATACGGTTTATGTTCGGGATAAAAACAATTGTGGTATTTCTGAAGATTTGGTTTCCGTAGTTGGTTTTCCAAGATATTTCACGCCAAATGGTGATGGCAATCACGACTTTTGGCAAGTTCAGGGCATTTCCTCACAGTTTCAACCAAACACCATCGTCTATATTTTTGATCGATTTGGGAAACTTCTTGCCGAAATAGATCCAACGGGTTCTGGCTGGGATGGGACATACAATAACAATCCAATGCCAACAAGCGATTATTGGTTCTCCGTAAAATTGGAAGATGGACGTGAGTTTTCTAGTCATTTTACTTTAAAACGCTAAACTCAGACTATGCCCCAATTGAAGATTATTCCATTATTACTGTTTTTTGTCTTTACTTCTTTTGCGTTTGCCCAACAGCCTAACGACTGCGCATTCTCTGTAACGGTTTGCGGAAATTCGAGTATAACTATTGATGTTGATGGTATCGGCACTCAAGAGTTATCAGGATCTAATACTTGCCAAAGCCAAGAAAATAATAGCATTTGGTTTAATATTACAATCGCGACCTCAGGAACTTTGGGCTTTGTGCTTACTCCAAATAGCACAGATATCAGCGAGGATTACGACTTTTTCATATTTGGCCCAAATAGAAGTTGTGGAAACATCGGCCAGGCCATTAGGTGCTCTACTACCAATCCACAAGCGGCAGGACAAGGCAATAATTTAACAGGAATGAACGCATCGGAAACTGATCCTACCGAAGGTCCTGGTGCCGACGGTAACAGTTTTGTTAGTGAGCTCCAAGTGACTGCTGGGGAAACCTATTTTTTGGTTATAGACAGACCTATCGGTAATAGTCCTTTTTCATTGGAATGGACCGGTACGGCAACCTTTCCTGATAATCCTGTAAATCCGGTATCGCAATCGCAATTAAATCTGGAAATCTGTGACAATAAAGCACCGTTTGATGATGGGATAGCTGATTTTGATCTTAGTAACCTTCAAAATCAAATTGAAAACAATCAATCTGATATAGAAGTCTCCTTTCATGAGAATGTTAGCGATGCCAACATAAATGACAATGTACTTCCGTCTGTTTATGAGAGCCTATCTGGCTCACAAAGTATTTATGTAAGGATTGAAAATAGCACTACGGGATGTTTTATTGTTAATCAGGTTGATCTTTCAGTTGTAGACTCACCAGAATTTAATACGCCAACAGATTTTTTGGTCTGTGATGATTTAGCCGATGGCGACGATACTAACGAATCAACAACTTTTGATTTTAACATTAAGACAGCCGAAATGCTTGCAGGTATTCCATCAGCAAACTATCAGATAAGCTACCATACATCACAAAACAATGCTCAAAACAATGACCAAGCCTTACCATTATTATATACAGTCTCTACACCAAATCCTATAGAAATATTTGTTAGGATTGAAGATTTAGATGCTGGCTGTGTGGGGTTTTCATCGTTCAATATTGAAGTTATTCCTGTACCTCTGGCAACTGATCTCTCGCTATTTCAATGTGACGAATTTGGCGCTCAAGACGGTATTGCACCATTTAATCTTTCTCAATCTGGTCCTATTATAACTGATATAACAGGAAGCATTTCCGTAACGTTTTATCGTTCGTTTGCTGAAGCTGAAACGCAGAGCAACCCTTTAAATGCTACAAATTACCTCAATAACCAGCCAAGTGAAATTGTATTCGCTAGAGTTACAAATACTGATACTAATTGTTTCGCCATATCTGAAATCAGTTTAGAAGTCAGCGTTACTTCTGCCAATGACGCTCTTCTACAAGTCTGTGATGCCGATGGCGTGGAAGACGGTTTCACGGAATTTGACCTCAGCCAAGCCAATGACCAAGTTTTAAATAATTTACCTCCCAACTTAACGCTATCCTATTTTGAAACCTTGGACAATGCTTTATTGGAAGAAAACCCATTAGACGTATTGTATACTAATACAGAAATCAACAATCAAATAATTTTTGTAAGAGTAGAAAATGACAATCAATGTTACGGAATCAATGAAATTGAGCTTGAAGTGTTAGATGTGCCAAATGTTATAATTTCTGAAAATGTCATTTATTGCCTCAACAGGTTTCCCGAACCAATAACTCTCAGTGGAGGCGTCATCAACGACTTACCCAATAACTATTTCTACAATTGGTCCACGGGCGAAACTACTTCTGAGATACAAGTCAGTGAAGCTGGCGTTTTCACCGTACGTGTATCTAACACTATCGGCTGTTTTATAGACCGAACGGTAACGGTTATCGCTTCAAACATCGCCACAATTGAAGGTTTTAATGTAATGGATGCGTCTCAGAACAATACCGTTACAGTCTTAGTTAGTGGCGAAGGCGATTATGAATTTTCTTTGGATAATGTTAATGGTCCGTACCAAGACAGCAACATATTCGACGATGTAAGACCTGGCATATATACGGTTTATGTTAGAGACAAGAACAATTGTGGTATTTCTGAAGATTTGGTTTCCCTAGTTGGTTTTCCAAGATATTTTACGCCCAATGGCGATGGTAATCATGATTTTTGGCAAGTACAAGGTATTTCCTCCCAATTTCAGCCAAAAACCATTGTCTATATTTTTGATCGTTTCGGAAAGCTATTAGCAGAAATTGATCCGACCAGTTCTGGATGGGATGGCACCTATAACGACAATCCCATGCCTACAAGTGATTATTGGTTCTCTGTAAAATTGGAGGATGGCCGTCAATTTTCGAGTCACTTTACTTTAAAAAGATGAAATTACAGTCGCGTCTCCTTCAGAATTCTTCCCTGGGATACCTCCTGTTTTTTCTGTTTTCTTTAGTGGCAATAAATTTTGGATTTGCACAAGACGTCTCACTTTTCAATCAACTCAATGGGCATTATGATTATGTAGCTATCGGAAATACCATGAATCTTCAGGAAAACGGATTGTTTTCAGATTGTATAATTCAAACTGAAAGCGCTTCAGAACTCAACTTAGAGGAAAATCAGAGTATCATAGCCGCCTATTTATATTGGGCAGGTTCAGGTAATGGTGATTTTGATATTAATTTGAATGAAACTGCTCTTCTTCCGAATCGAACATTTTCTGACAGCTTAGATGATACTCGAGTCTTTTTTGCAGCATTTGCTGATGTTACTGAACAAATTTCTACAACAGGAAACGGTACCTATACGCTATCTAATTTAGATGTATCAGCCGTCATTCCGCCATATTGCCCTACGGGAACCAACTTCGCCGGCTGGGCTTTGGTAGTTGTGTATGAGGATTTGAGTTTACCCTTGAATCAAATAAATATTTATGACGGATTACAGAGTGTTCCTGACACGCTTGAAATTAACCTTACCAACCTTAATGTTTTTGATAACGAAGACGCCAAAATAGGCTTTATCGCTTGGGAAGGTGACGATGCACTTGCCGTTAATGAACAACTGACAATTAATGGCAATGTGATTAGCAATGCACCTTTGAACCCGGCGAACAATGCTTTTAATGGCACCGATAGTTTTACTGGTCAATCAGATCTTTACAATATGGATATTGATGTTTACAATATTCAGAATAATATAGCCATTGGCGATACTTCTGCGACCATCAGTTTAACCTCAGGACAGGATTTTGTAATGATTAATTCTGTCATTACCGTGCTTAATAGTCAATTGCCTGATGCAAAAATAGTCATAGACAACATCAATATCACCTGTGGTTCGCAGGACATATCGATTGATTATACGGTTTTTAATACCAACAGCACAGCGAGTTTGCATGCAAATACACCAATTGCGTTCTATGCGGATACAAGTTTAGTGGGACAAACCCTAACACAATCCGAATTACCAATAGGCGGAAGCGAATCGGGAACCATAACGCTGACAATTCCTGAAACACTCAGCCCAAATTTTGAACTAGTTGCTGTTGTCGATGACAATGGTCAAGGCATGGGAATTGTAACCGAAACCAATGAGACTAATAATACGACCATGTCTCTGGTTGAATTACTCATCATTCCTGAGATACAAAACCTTCAAGATTTGTTGGCCTGCAATGAAGGTTTCAATACAGCAACTTTTAATTTATTTGATGCCTTGACTGATTCGGGTCTAGACGAAGCCAATGCAACGTTTTATGACAATTTGAATGATTTAGAAATGGCATCAAATTCAATTTTAAATAGTCAAGACTTTCAAAACTCATCGGACCCACAATTGATTTTTGTTCGATTAGAAACTGAGCTTTGTTATGAAATTTTTCAATTTATAATAGAAACCGAAAACTGTCCCCCAGAAATTCCCGAAGGATTCTCACCCAATGGTGATTCAAAAAATGATACCTTCAATATCAGAGGACTTTATGATATATTTTTAGAGCATCGCCTCTTCATTTACAATCGATACGGTACGCTTATTTTTGAAGGTGATAATGATTTACCATGGGATGGCACCATTAATAGAGGAATTGACAACAAAGGAAATCGTGTTCCAGTTGGCACCTACTATTTTGTTCTCAACTTGAATGATCCAGAATATGAAGCAATCTCAGGCTGGGTTTATGTTAATTATTAATAAAACTGCCTTACAATCTTATCAAATATTTGACGTTTTCTATACAGATAAAGAAACAGTAATATTACATTTAATCGTATTTTTTTGCATTTAGTCTAATATTTAGTTATGTTTGGCCGTAATCCGAGATTAATAGTCATTTTACAAATCTAAAAGAGGGATTATACTAGTACTTAACCGAAACTCTATGAGATGGAAGTCTTCCATTTTAGGTATAATCTTGTGTGCCTACTGCACTGTCGGTATGGCGCAACAAATTTCCGTTGACAATTCACAAACACCACAGCAACTTGTTGAAAATCATTTAATTGAAGGTTGTGTAGAGGTTTCGAATATAAATTCTCCCGTTAATGGGACTGCTAGTGGCTTAGGCAGTTTTGGTTATTTTGAACGTGCAGGTTCAAACTTTCCGTTTGAAAATGGTATTGTACTAACTACAGGAAACGCCTTATCAGCCGGAAATACTCAGAATACCAATGTTTTAAATGAAGGAACTCCAGCTTGGGGTACCGACGCTGATTTAGAAAATACCTTAGGCATTTCAAATACGGTTAATGCCACGACCATAGAATTTGATTTTATATCAGCATCCAACCAAGTACAATTCAATTATATCTTGGCATCTGAAGAATACTTTCAGAATTTTCCTTGCCTCTACTCCGATGGATTTGCCTTTTTGATTAGACCTTCAGGTTCAACCGCGCCATATACCAATATCGCTTTGGTACCAGGTACGGCAACTGCTGTTAATACAACGACTATTCGTCCTGAAATTACGGGTCAATGTAGCGCACAAAACGAACAATATTTTCAAGGCTATAATGTTGGTGACACCAATTATAATGGGAGAACAACGGTACTATCTGCTACAGCTAGCATTATTCCAAATACATCCTATCATATCAAATTGGTTATTGCTGACCAGACGGACCAAAACTATGATTCTGCCGTTTTTATTGAAGGTGCTAGTTTTAATTCTATTGTAGAATTGGGTGATGATATTTCTACATGTTTACCGATGGTGGAGTTAGATGCAGACATTAATAATCCACAAGCCACTTACGAATGGTTTTTAGACGGCGCTCCTCTCTCAGGGCAAAATGCGCCACAATTGAGTGCCAATGCATCAGGAACTTACTCAGTTAACGTTACTGTACCTTTAAATGGTGGACCTTGTACTATTTCAGACGATGTTAATGTATTGGTTAATGACAGCCAAACACCTACGGCCATTCCAGATTTAACCCAATGTAATTATAGCGGTGGCGGTCCTCAAGAAACCTTTAATTTAGATTTAGTCATTGATGACGCCATCAATTCCGTGACCGACGGTGATTATACCATTAGTTTTCATACGAGTCAAGCAGATGCTCAATCGGGAGCTTCTCCTGTTTCTGGTAATTATCAGAATACCTCAAATCCGCAGACGATTCATATTCGGATTGAGGAAAATGGTTCAGGTTGTGTCATTTTAAATACTGTTGACCTTGTTGTGAATCCATTACCGTTTGTAAACCAACCAGATACTTTAGTGGTTTGCGATGACCAAGTTGCAGACGGCTTCACAGAGATAGATTTGACCCAAGTCGATAACGAGATTACGGGCGGGCAGGCCAATCTAGAGGTCTCCTATCATTACACACAGGCGGATGCCGATATTGGCTCCAACCCTATTCCAATGCCTTATGTGAACGACAATCCCAATGATATGGTTTTTGTCAGCGTTCAAAACACAACAACGAGCTGTATCAATACCACAACCTTAGATATTGAAGTGCTCGAAACACCTCCCGTAAACACAGACACCAATCATTATATTGATGCGTGCGATAGTGAATATGATGGATTTTCAACCTTCGATTTAACCAGTATTGCTTCAGACATCATCATCGACGGAACAAATACTACGGTGACTTACCATACTACCGAAGCCGATGCCGAATCTGGAAACAACCCAATTGCCGACCCTTCAAATTTTTCAAACACACAACAAGATGAACAAATCGTTTTTATCCGTATTGAAGATAATACCACAGGTTGTATTTCTATTGTTCCTATTGAAGTCCATTCAAACTTACTGTTAACAGGAACTAATATTCTTAATTTTTCGCTTTGTGATGAAGGCAATGACGGCGTGGAAGCCTTTAATCTTGAAACGATTGCCGAGACGATAGCATTTGATATTCCAGATTTGACTATTTCATTTTATGAAAACGAGGATGACCGTGACAATCAAGTGAATGCTTTAGACCAAAGTCAGGAGTATTTCCCACCGAATAATCCGCAAACAATATATATTGAAATCAGTAGCCCAACCTGTACGGAAGTGTCCGATTTGGAATTGTCTCTAGACGCCATAGACACATTTCCGCCAATTGGAGACCAGCTCGTTTGTGACGAAGACCAAGATGGGATGACCATTGTAGACCTCACTCAATTTGATGCCTTAGCGACAAACAATACTGATGGATTTACGGTTAGCTATTATTTAACGGAGGAAGATGCTGATTCAAATTTGAATCAACTTCCAGATTTTTATTCAAACACTACCAATCCGTTTACGGTGTTTACTAGGGTTCGCTCCAGTGCTACTTTTTGTGCGGATATCAATAGTTTTCAGATTACCGTTGGTGAAGCGCCAATGACCAATCCTCCGAATAACATTGTGGTTTGTGATGATGACCAAGACGGGTTTTCAATTGTAAATTTAAATAGTGTGACTACTGATATTATAGGTTCTGACGCCGATAGAAGTCTGAGCTTCTTTAATACACCTGAAGATGCGGAAGCCAACACCAACGTCATCCCAACACCAGAGGCCTACAACGCACAAACCGAAACCCTAACCGTAAGGGTTGAAGACACCAACTCTGGCTGTTCTTCGCTTGAAACGTTAGAAGTCATTGTAAATACACTTCCTGTTTTCCCTAGTATTTCGCCATTAAATGTCTGTGAAAACGATACAGACGATTTTGCTGATTTTATTCTGAATGTAAAGGATGATGAAATCATAAATGGCGCTACAGATAAACAAGTGCTTTATTTTGAAAATCCTACAGATGCAGACACGGGGAACAATCCTATTGATAAGGATAACGCCTACCAAAACACCAGTAACCCACAAACCATTTATGTCCGTGTCGAAAATTTAACGGATGCCTCGTGTTATGGCACCAATTCTTTTGAATTGAATGTCGGTACAAACCCAGCATTTACGGAACCTACAGATATTTTCATTTGTGACGATATGTCTAACGACACGTTTGAAACCATTAACCTCAACGATAAACGAACCGAAGTACTCCAAGGTACTACTGAATCTGTAACGATTACGTTTTATGACAATGAAATGGATGCCATAAACGGCACCAACGCATTGGCAGACGACTACACCAATAGCGTAAATCCTCAGGAGGTTTTTGTAAAGATTGATAACGGCTCATTGTGTGCCTCCATCACCTCTTTTGCCATGACCGTTGTCCCAGTTCCGATAGTGAACAACGCAGACCCATTTTCACAGTGTGATACGGATTATGATGGCAGTGTTAATTGGGATTTAACCCTTGCAGAACTTAATATTCTAGATATAAGACAAGACAATATTGCCATTGCCTATTTCGAAAATTTTGATGATATCGATAGTAATTCCAATCCTATAGACACACCTGAAGATTTTGACAATACATCAAACCCACAAACGGTTTATATCAAGGTAACCAACACGGTTTCGGATTGTTATGTAGCGTTACCGATTGAATTAATTGTAAATCTCCCACCGGCATTCAATGATTTTCAGACCTATGAAATTTGCGATAATGAGGCAAACACCTTTAATCTCGAAGACATCAACGCTGTCATTGTCGACGATGCTTCAGATGTGGAGATTGTCTATTACCCGACAAATCAAGATGCGGAAGACCAGACCAACCCTCTCGATTTAAATTATACCTACACGACAAATAGCGACACAATTCATTCGCGATTAACGACTAATTCTACTGGTTGTTTCATAGTTTATCCTTTCCAACTTATCGTCAATCTTCCACCTGTCGCGAATATGCCTGAAGACATGGAGCAATGCGATGATGATTTTGATGGTTTCAACACTTTTGATTTAGATGACCAAGAAGCAAGTATTCTCGGCGGGCAACCAGCATCCGATTATTTTGTAACTTATCATGAAAGTTTAGAGCAAGCCAATTCTGGCGACAATCCATTACCACTTAGCTATAATGCTGAAAATGGACAAACCATATTTGTCAGGGTTGAAAATATAGCGACGACCTGCTACTCAACAACATCGTTTAACACGATTGTTCATCCATTACCGTTGATAGACATTCCGACTCAGACCATATGCCCGGAAAACTTCCCCCTTGTGGTCAGTGCAGAAACTGGCTTTGATACGGATACGTATTTATGGTCGACAAATGAAGCAACTTCAGAAATTGAAATCCGAGATATTGGCACCTATAGCGTTACCGTAACTACAGAAAACGGTTGCTCAATAACAAGCACTTTTGAAGTTATAGAATCTGAACCTGCCATGATTGACGTGGTAGAAGTCGTAGATTTTTCAGACCCAAATAACATTACGGTTACTATTAGTGGTACTGGTGACTATCTGTATCAACTTGATGATTTTGAACCTCAAGAATCCAATATTTTTGAAAACGTTGGTCTCGGCTATCACACCTTAACTATTATTGACAGAAATGGATGCGCCTCCGTTACTAAAGAAATATTGGTTATTGATGCACCAAAATTCTTTACGCCAAACGATGATGGTGATTTTGACACTTGGCATATCACGGGTGTACAAACATTGCCTGGCACGATAGTTTATATTTTTGACCGTTATGGCAAACTCCTAAAAGAATTACCTCATTACTCAAGAGGCTGGGATGGTATCTACAATGGAAATAAAATGCCCGCGACCGACTATTGGTTCTCTGCAGATGTAAAACGCGGGGATATTGCTTTTACCGTTAAGGGGCATTTTGCCCTGCGTCGCTAGACTGCTTTTAACCTTATACAGTCCGTTTTCAACATTACTTATAGTTATATTTGTAGTCGATTTTTAGCAATACATGAGATACACCCTTTTACTGTTTTCTTTCTTTTTCTTATCCATAAGTTTTGCCCAAAATATTTCTGTGGACAGCCAAAGTTTTACGCCACAGCAATTGATTGAAGATATCCTTATTGATAGTGATTGCATCACGGGTGTTTCTGTTACTAATGTCGTCGGTGGAAATTTCAATGGCACTGACCAGAGTTATGGCTTTTTTGATGCAACAGGAACGACCTTTCCGTTTCAATCAGGAATTGTTATGAGTACGGGCCGACTAGCAAATGTTCCTGGTCCAAACACCACCCTTAGTGACGATAATGCTTCAAATTGGGAAGGTGATAACGATTTAGAGACCATACTCAACGAAACGGGAACTACCAATGCCACAATCATAGAATTCGATTTTACAGCTGTAGCATCAGCAGTGTCTTTTAGATACATATTTGCTTCGGAAGAATACCAAGAAAATAACCCCAACAGCTGTAATTTCTCGGACTTATTCGGATTTCTCATTAGACCTTCAGATGGACAAAACCAGTTTGAAAATATCGCCTTGGTACCTGATACGGATATTCCTGTAAAGGCAACAACTGTAACGCCTGGTGTTCCTGGGTCCTGCCCGCCACAAAACGAAACCTATTTTGGAATGTACAATGGAAATGTATCTCCTATTAATTTTAATGGCCAAACCGCGATTTTAACGGCAAACGCCGAAGTCCTTCCTGGGGAATCCTACAGCGTAAAATTGGTAATTGCCGATGAACAGAATTTCAGGTTTGATTCTGCTGTTTTTTTAGAAGCAGGCAGTTTTCAATTGTCAACAGATTTAGGGCTAAATCGTTTGGTTGCAACAAACAATCCGGTTTGTGAAGGGGAAAGCGTAATCTTAGACGCAACACTTCCAGGCCAAAACGGATACGATTGGTTTAGGGATGGTGTTCTTGTACAATCAGACCCTATCGGTTGTACAGGCTGTGGTACTTTTACAGCGACCGAAGCAGGGTTTTACAACGTAGAAGTGACCTTGGCCAATAACTGTGAAGCCTTTGGGGAAGTGACTTTGGAATATGCTGAAAACCCCATTGCTACGGATACAGCCTTGACCGAGTGCGATTTTAATCAAGATGGGCTAACCACTTACGATTTAAACGACGCGTTTTCTGTGTTAACAGGTGATAATCCTAACCTTGTCGTTTCAGGCTATTTTACAAGTTTAGCCAATGCCATGAACAATGTTGATGTCATAACCAATGTCACTACGTTTGAAAATACCTCGCCTAATCAAATCATATATGCACGTGTGATTAATCAGGCGAATTGTTTTGATATTGGTGAAGTAGAATTGAGAATTAGTACAAACACGGTTGATATTCCAGATTTAGAAGTGTGTGACCGAGACGATATTGATGGAATTAGTATTTTCGATTTAACGGATATTCAACCTTCTATTCAAAATCAGATTCCACCTGATGCGTTTCTGACGTTTTATGAAACCGCACAAGATGCTGAGCTTGCCATAAATGCTCTAGGTACCGTTTATGAGAATACAGAGCCAAACCAACAGACTATTTTTGTACGCGTTGAAAACGACTTTCAGTGTTTTGCCATTTCCGAAGCCACTCTTGTTGTCCTATTTACACCTACCCTGATGCCCGATGAAACAGTGTTCTATTGTGTGGATACATTTCCAGAACCTATCGAACTTATGGGCGGTGTACTTAACGATTTACCAAACAATTACTTCTACGATTGGGAATTTAACGGTATGCCCACTGACCTAACAACATCAACTATTGAAGTCAATGAGACAGGTACTTACACGGTAACCGTGACAGACCCTAACGGTTGTTCTTCAAGCAGAACGATTATAGTTTTACCTTCTGAACGCGCCACGATTTCAGGGGTTAATGTTGATGGGATTGGTAATACCAATACAGTGACTATTTCAGTTACAGGGTCTGGTGATTATGAATTTGCTTTAGATAATCCCAATGGCGATTATCAAGATGAAAATACCTTTATCAATATAACACCAGGATTTCATACGGTATATGTGCGAGATAAAAACGGCTGTGGCATTACAGAACAAGTCATTTCAGTATTGGGCTTTCCAAAATACTTCACACCAAACGGCGACAGCAACCACGACTTTTGGCAAGTAGCTGGCGTCAATTTTGAATTATACCCACAACTCGTCGTCACTATCTTTGACCGTTTTGGTAAATTGATTCAAGTACAGAACAGCAGAAATTCGGGATGGGATGGCTCCTACAAAGGGCTGAATCTCCCTAGTTCCGATTATTGGTTTACGGCAGAATTTGGCGATGGGCGTAGCTTTTCTGGGCATTTTGCCTTGAAACGCTAAGCACTTTTTAGTCGCTGTTCTTTATTGTAACTTTGCTTTTATGCGATTTAAAATTGAGTCCGAATTCAAACCTACAGGCGACCAGCCACAAGCCATAAAACAGTTGGCTGATGGTATCAAGTCTAACGAAAGATACCAAACACTTTTGGGCGTTACCGGTTCGGGAAAAACCTTTACCGTTGCTAATGTTATCGAAGAAGTGCAACGCCCTACGTTGGTGTTGGCGCATAACAAAACTTTGGCCGCTCAGCTCTATTCAGAATTCAAGCAGTTTTTTCCTGATAATGCCGTAGAGTACTTTGTTAGCTATTATGATTATTACCAGCCTGAAGCCTACATTCCGGTTACTGGCGTTTACATAGAAAAGGATTTATCCATCAACGAGGAGATTGAAAAAATGCGACTCAGCACTACCTCTTCTCTATTATCGGGACGACGTGATGTTTTGGTGGTCGCCTCTGTTTCGTGTTTGTATGGTATTGGGAATCCTGTGGAATTTCAAAAAAATGTTATTACGTTAGAACGCGACCAAGTGATTTCGCGCACCAAGTTGCTACATCAACTGGTTCAAAGTTTATATGCGCGGACTGAAGCGGATTTTAAAAATGGGAACTTCAGGATAAAGGGTGATACCGTCGATGTATTTCCTGGGTATTCAGATAATGCATTTAGAATCCACTTTTTCGGCGATGAGATTGAAGCGATTGAAGCCTTTGATGTGCATTCCAACGAAATTCTCGAAGAGTATGACCGTTTGAATATCTATCCTGCAAACATGTTCGTGACCTCTCCAGATGTTTTAAATGGTGCGATAAAAGATATTCAGGATGACCTTGTAGCGCAACATGATTATTTTAAGGATATCGGAAAACACCTTGAAGCTAAACGTTTGAAGGAGCGAACGGAATTCGATTTGGAAATGATTCGCGAATTAGGCTACTGTTCTGGGATTGAAAATTATTCAAGATATCTGGATGGCAGAGCGCCCGGCACTCGCCCATTCTGCTTACTCGACTATTTTCCAGATGATTATCTTATGGTGGTTGATGAAAGTCACGTCACCATTTCGCAAATCCATGCCATGTACGGTGGCGATAGAAGCCGAAAAGAAAATTTAGTAGAATACGGCTTTCGATTGCCCGCCGCTATGGACAATCGCCCGTTAAAGTTTGAAGAATTCGAAATACTTCAAAATCAAATCATTTACGTTTCCGCAACACCCGCTGATTACGAAATGCAAAAAACTGACGGTGTTTATGTGGAACAGGTGATTCGCCCAACGGGCTTGTTAGACCCGATAATCGAAGTACGTCCAAGTCTTAATCAAATTGATGATTTAATTGAAGAGATTCAGACACGTGTAGAAAAAGACGAACGCACCTTGGTTACAACATTGACCAAACGTATGGCCGAAGAGTTGGTCAAATATCTGACCAGAATTTCCATCCGATGCCGTTACATCCACAGTGACGTAGACACTTTGGAACGCGTCGAGATTATGCAAGATTTGCGAAAAGGCATTTTTGATGTGTTGGTCGGTGTTAATTTGCTCCGTGAAGGTTTAGATTTACCTGAGGTCTCCTTGGTCGCTATTTTAGACGCGGATAAAGAAGGTTTTCTAAGGTCTAACCGCTCGTTAACTCAAACAGTCGGGCGAGCCGCACGAAATTTGAACGGTATGGCAATTATGTATGCCGATACCATCACCCAAAGCATGCAAAAAACCATTGATGAGACCAATTATCGTCGTGAAAAGCAGATGGCATACAACAAAGAACATTACATTACGCCAACAGCGCTGAACAAGAGTTTGGACTCAGCCCTTGCCAAAAATTCTGTAAGTACCTATCGCACCGAACTGGATGCGAAAATTGCCGCAGAGCCAGAAAGCAAATATTTGACAAAAAGCGAATTGGAAAAGAAGATTCGTGAAAAACGAAAACTCATGGAGCAAGCAGCCAAGGCACTCGATTTTATGGAAGCTGCACGCTTTAGAGATGAGATTACGGCGTATCAGGCTAAATTGGAGGAGTTGAAGGTGAAGTAATTTTAATTGTACTGCACCTTAAAAATATCAATCAAGAAATCTGGTGGCACAATTTTATTAGGAAAGCTTTCCATTAAGTCCAATACCCTATTTATTGCATCGTGATTAAGGCCCATTCGTAAACCAAAATTGTGAATTTTTGCGAGATGCTTACGGTCAATGTTCTTTCCGAGATTCATCAATAACACCAAACGGTGAAACTGCACAATGCGCTCACTGAACGATTTAAGATGCACATAGTTTACTGGGTGCTCAAATAGATAGTCAAAATCGGCTTGTGAAATTTCCAACTGTTTGGCTACACCTAATAAAAAATTATACTCGATGGATTTTATATTTTCGTCCGTCTGGGCGAAGGCTATCATTTCTGAGAGTAAACTGAGCTTTTCAACGCGATTAATCATATCAGTCTAAAAGGGATTAATTAATAATGTAAAGTTAGGGGACATCCCATTATTATTGTCGTTGATATGGTGTATCTTGTCGAAAAATTAGTAGCATTTAGTCGTGTTTTTTAAACGTTGGTCATCGCATTCTGAATATTTAAATCAGCCAAAAAGGTTGATTTTATTAGGAGTTGCTTTATTTTTTTTATTGCAATTAACTGCACAAGAATATGTTTCTGAAAGCCTTCACTCCTTCAGCATAAACGCATCAACACTTAACACCAACAAAACCATTTGGGTTTACCTTCCTAAAAACTATACTAAAAGCAAAGCGAAGTATCCAGTCATTTACATGCATGATGCTCAAAACTTATTTGATGCTAAGGCCTCATACGCTGGCGAATGGAAAGTTGACGATTATATGGATGGTTTAGGCATTGGAGAATCCATCGTTGTCGGAATAGAGCATGGAAACGACAAACGTATCGACGAATTAACGCCCTTTAAACACGATAAATATGGCGGTGGTCAAGGAGAGGCATACTTAGATTTCATTATCAATATCGTAAAGCCAAAAATTGAAGCTGATTATCGTGTTAAAACAAATCCTTCTGACACTACAATCATGGGCTCATCCTTGGGAGGCCTGCTATCCTTTTACGCTATATTGAAATATCCAGAAGAATTTGGAAATGCCGGTGTGTTTTCGCCATCATTTTGGATAAATCCTGAGATTTTTGACTTGGTGGAAAACACTGATATTCCTTCAAGTTCAAAATTTTATATTATGGTGGGTGGCAAGGAAGGTGAATCCATGGTTGAAGATTTTGAAAAGATGGTAGAGCTTTTAAAGTCTAAAGGTTTAAGTGCTTCAAATTTAACTTCGGAAATTATTCAAGACGGAGAGCATAACGAGAAATTATGGGCTTCACAATTTCCGAAAGCGTATCAATGGTTTAATTCTTCAAATTAATTATGACAAATAACGATATATTCAAAAAATTAAGAGTCGCCCACAAATTACGTGATGACGATATTGTTAGGATTCTGGCTTTGGTCGATTTCAGAATTTCAAAAAGTGAATTGAATGCCTTTTTCAGAAAGGAAGATCATCCAAAATACATGGAGTGTGGCGACCAAATTCTTCGAAATTTCCTTAATGGATTAATCATACATCTGCGGGGTCCAATGCCAAAACCGAAAAAAAAGGAGGCATAAATTAGTAATTCTTTAAAACTCAAGGTCATTTTTTAAATTTCAAACTGTCTATAGTATCTTGCGCTCTTAATCCGTAGGATGCATGTTTGAATTTGTTCCCAAAACGTCTGAAAATCCCATAATTTCTTCAGAAGAGATTGCATTGCTTAATAAGCGATACAAATCACTTTCTGCATCTCAACGTATTGAACAGCTCTACAAAGACTTTAAATTAGAAGATGTAATGCTGACCAGCTCTTTTGCGGCGACTTCGGCTTTTTTATTGAAACTGGTGTCTTCGGTAAATAAAGCGCAACCCGTCTATTTCATAGACACAGGTTACCATTTTGAAGATACGCTTCGTTATAAAGAACAACTTACAGAGACTTACGGTCTAAATGTCATTTCCGTTTCTGCAATAAAAGAAGAGCACGAATTTACCACCAAGGATCAAACCTGGACCAAAAACCCTGATTTTTGCTGTAGCATTAACAAAGTAAAACCCTTGGACGCCATAAAATCGGAATACAAAATCTGGATGTCTGGTTTAATGGAGTGGCAATCCGACCATAGAGCGTCTCTAGATATTTTCGAATTGCGTGGCGATATCCTAAAGTTTTATCCGCTCTTGGATATTTCCAAAGAATCACGAGATGCTTATATTGAAAAGCATCAACTGCCATTTCATCCCCTAGTTGCCAAAGGCTATCATTCTATTGGTTGTAAACATTGTACAGTTCCAGGAGAAGACCGTTCTGGCCGTTGGAACAACAACCCTAAAACTGAATGTGGGTTGCATCTATAAAAAAAGCGCCTAGAATCTAGACGCTTTTCAATATATCTCAATTGCCGCTTACGACAATACTTGCTGTACTTTATCTGCTGCTTCTTGAAATTCCGTAGCACTCATGACATCCAATCCTGAATTATCAATTAACTCTTTAGCTACATCGGCATTAGTGCCTTGAAGTCTTACAATGATTGGTACTTCAATGTTTCCTATACTTTTATATGCATCAATAACTCCTTGAGCAACACGGTCACAACGTACAATACCACCGAAGATATTAATCAAGATAGCTTTTACGTTAGGGTCTCTCAAAATGATTTCGAAGGCTGCCTCTACTCTTGCGGCATCTGCTGTTCCTCCAACATCTAAGAAGTTGGCAGGGTCACCACCAGCTTGTTTTATTAGGTCCATAGTCGCCATGGCCAAACCAGCACCGTTAACCATACAACCCACATTTCCATCTAAGTCTACATAGTTAAGACCTAATTTACCGGCTTCAACTTCAATAGGGCGCTCTTCACGTAAATCACGCATTTCAGCCAAATCTTTGTGACGGAACAACGCGTTATCATCTAAAGACACTTTGGCGTCCACTGCCATGATTTTGTCATCACTTGTCTTTAAAACCGGATTGATTTCAAACAACGACGAATCAGATTCTACGTAAGCACGGTACAAGGCCGCAACAAACTTGGTCATATCCTTAAATGCCGCGCCAGACAATCCTAAGTTGAAAGCGATTTTTCGAGCTTGAAAACCCTGCAAACCAACAGCCGGATCAATTTCTTCAGTAAATATTAAGTGTGGCGTCTCCTCTGCAACAGTTTCTATATCCATACCACCTTCGGTAGAATACATAATCATGTTACGACCAGTAGACCTATTCAACAATACCGACATATAGAATTCACTGGTTTCCGAATCACCAGGATAATATACATCTTCTGCCACCAATACTTGGTGTACACGCTTACCTTCGGCCGATGTTTGCGGTGTTACCAAATCCATCCCAATAATTTGATCAGAAATGGAACGTACCTCATCTAAATTCTTAGCTAGTTTTACGCCGCCACCCTTACCACGGCCACCTGCGTGAACTTGAGCTTTAATAACATGCCAACCTGTACCAGTATCTTCAGTCAATTTTTTGGCTGCTGCCACTGCTTCATCAGGATTTTGCGCCACAATACCACGTTGGATACGTACGCCAAAACTGCTTAATAATTCTTTGCCTTGATATTCGTGTAAATTCATTATGAATAGAAATTTTTTATGTCCGTAGTGACGCTTTTTCGTCACCAAATTTATGAGTGCAAAAATAAGGATAGTTATGCGTTTCTCAAATATATTTTAATGAAGACTTGTCTAATGCTTAAGTCTGAAGGTTCTTCAATTTTAATGTAAACAACCTATATCAGAAGTTCATATTCTTATGCTGATTAGAATTTGTTAATTATATAACAAATTGTTTTAAATGTGATTTTATATGATAATAAATACTTCAAAACGTGTTGAAACTCTATTTTTGGTAAAATTCTTAGCCATGAACGAGCAACTTTTACGCATTACAGAGACTTTTGGAAGTCCAGTCTATGTATACGATTCTGAAACCATAACACGTCAATATAATCGCCTTACTAGCGCTTTTTCAAACGTGAAAAGTCTAAAACTGAATTACGCTGTAAAGGCTCTCTCAAATATTTCAATTTTAAAATTGTTCAATACTTTGGGCTCAGGATTAGATACGGTGTCAATTCAAGAAGTGCAACTTGGCCTAAAAGCTGGATTCCAACCAGAAGACATCATATTCACTCCTAATGGTGTATCCTTGGAAGAAATTGAAACTGTCGCTAAACTTGGGGTTCAAATTAATATTGACAATCTTTCAATACTAGAACAATTCGGGACTAAGCATCCAGAAGTTCCGGTTTGCATTCGTATTAATCCACATGTTATGGCTGGCGGAAACACCAATATTTCTGTGGGGCATATCGATAGTAAGTTTGGGATTTCCATCCATCAAATTCCGCTATTACTTCGTATTGTAGAAAACACTAATATGAATATTAACGGTATCCACATGCATACGGGTAGTGATATTCTAGATATTGATGTCTTTCTTTATGCTAGTGAAATTCTGTTTGAAACGGCAAAAAATTTCAAAGATTTAGAGTTTATAGACTTTGGTTCAGGTTTTAAAGTCCCTTATAAAGAAGGCGATATTGAAACCAATATTGAAGAATTGGGCGAAAAATTAGGACAACGCTTCAACGACTTCTGTAAGGCTTACGGTAGGGACTTAACCTTAGCTTTTGAACCTGGTAAGTTCTTAGTTAGCGAAGCAGGTCAATTTTTGGTAAAAGTGAATGTAGTAAAACAAACTACCTCAACGGTTTTTGCGCAGGTCGATTCGGGGTTTAATCATTTGATTCGCCCAATGCTTTACGGCTCGCAACACCAGATTGTAAATATCTCAAACCCTGAGGGGCGCGAACGTTTTTATTCCGTGGTCGGTTACATCTGCGAGACCGATACCTTCGCTAATAACCGCCGAATCAATGAAATCAATGAGGGTGACATATTAGCCTTCAAAAATGCGGGCGCCTATTGTTATTCTATGGCCAGCAACTATAACTCCAGATACCGCCCAGCTGAAGTGCTTTGGCATAATGGCGAAGCCCATTTGATAAGACAGCGCGAAACGCTAGACGATATTCTTAAAAATCAGGTTGAGATTGACTTTAGAATTGATGCGGAACTCGCTTAAATATATAATAGGTGTATATATTGAATTTGTCACTCTCGAATTTTCGAAGTGTACAGTCGAAATGAATTAAAAACCGCTATTTTAATTTTCTCGACTCCGCTCGAAATGACAGAAAATAATACATTCAAAAAGCCTCTTTTTGTAACATTTCTGTTCTGAAGCTATCTTTATTAGAAAGATTTCAATTTAGTATGAAGCATATTTTACTTTTGCTACTGTTTATCAATTTGGTATGGCATAATTCAGAAGCCCAAGCACTAAAGGTCCGTAAATATCAAGATGCGGATAGTCTAAGGTTCAAGATTATTAATACTACTATTGTACCAATGAGTTTTGAGCTTCATGCTATAGATAGCGTTAAACAGTTTACCCGTGCAAATGGCGAATTTATTGTACCGGCAAAGGATACACTTATGAACATCGCTTCCATCAGTAACTTAAAAGTTATAGACACAACTTCTTTTAATTTTAACCATTTCTTTACCTACAAAGGCTATTACGGCGACCCATCAACTATTAAACCAGACCTCAATTACAAATACACACTTCCGTTTTCAAAAAGAAAAAAGGTAAAAATCAATCAAGGCTTCAATGGCAAGAAATCGCACCAATCTGTTCGGTCTAAATATGCGCTTGACTTCGGGTTAAAAATTGGAGATACCGTTGTCGCTTCTAGAGCTGGAATGGTAGTGCGGACTATAAGTCATTTCAAGGAGAGTGGTGATATTTCGTTCATTAACAAAGCCAATAAAGTTGTGATTATGCATACCGACGGCACCTTTGGCAACTACGTTCATTTAGATTTTGAAGGGGTTTTGGTTTCCGAAGGCGACCAAGTTTCTGTCGGACAGCCCATCGGGATTTCAGGCAATACGGGCTATTCCAGCGGACCACATTTACATTTTGTGGTTCGGCGTGAAAAGGATATTGCTATCCCTATTCAGTTTGAAGGCTATTCAACAATCAAGCAAGGCAAAAAATACAAGCGCAAAGATTAACGACATTTTTCTATCTTTAAAGGCCTCAAGTCTTTTGAAACCTCATCAATCAAACTTCAAAATGACAGTCCTTAAATCAAAACGAATTGAGTCCATCGATGTGCTACGTGGTTTAGCCATGGTTATAATGGCCATTGACCACGTTCGGGATTTCTTCCATAGTGAGGCTTTTTTATCCGACCCATCCAACTTGGAAACCACGACGCCAGAATTATTCCTGACGCGATTTGTAACCCATTATTGTGCGCCAGTCTTTATACTCCTTTCTGGAACTTCCGCTTTTCTATACGGGCAACGTAGAACGAAGAAAGCGCTTTCAAAATTTTTGTTTACACGTGGACTATGGCTGGTCTTTGTAGAAATCGTTATCATGAATTTCCTCTGGTGGTTTGACCCGACCTATAGTTTTTTAAACCTACAAGTCATTTGGGCCATAGGGTTGTGTATGATGGTGATGTCTGCTATCATTTACCTGCCTCTACGATGGATTCTTATACTCGGTCTACTCTTGGTTTTTGGGCATAATCTGTTAGATGGCATTACCGTTCAGGGTTCAAATTTCGGCGAAATCATCTATGGTATTTTGCATCAACCTTTATTCATTCCATACGGCGACGGTCGTGTCGTATGTTTCCTCTACCCTATTCTACCTTGGATTGGCGTGATGAGTCTGGGATTTTGTCTCGGGCAACTCTATGTGAAGTCTTTCGATGCAAAAATTAGAAAGCGAATCCTTATTAATTTAGGGCTTATTGCCATAGGGATTTTCTTGTTACTGAGAACCTTTAATATCTATGGAGAGCCAAACCATTGGTCACCGCAAGACAACTCTATATTCTCCATATTATCCTTTATTAATGTCACAAAATATCCGCCGTCTCTGCTTTTCTTACTAATTACATTAGGGCCTTCATTGCTACTATTGGCATTTGTTGAACCTATTAAAAACCGATTGACCAATATTTTACTGGTATACGGACGAGTCCCATTTTTCTACTATGTACTTCATGTTTTGGTCATACATCTAACGGCTATCGTCGGGCTTTTAATCACGGGTGAATCTTGGAAACGTATGATTTTGACTTCAGATGTTTTTATGGAAGGTAAACTGGCAGGTTACGGGTACTCACTGGGCATCACATATCTTGTATGGCTATTTGTGATTATTATAATGTATCCACTTTGCCGATGGTATATGAACTATAAATTGAAACATAAAGATAAATGGTGGCTGAGTTATTTGTAACTTTAAGCTCACATTCATCGTCAAACTAATCAAACAAAAATCAATCGAATACCATGACTTCTAAATTTTCTCTAAAACTGGCTTTCCTATTTACAATAGCCAGCATGTTTACTTTTGCCCAAGGCACACGCTTATTAAGACAACCTAGCCTAGGAAACAACCAAGTGACCTTCGTTTATGGTGGTGATATTTGGGTTTATGATATGGGTGATAATTCAACCATTCGTATTACAAGTACACCTGCAGTAGAATCACATCCGCACTTTTCCCCTGATGGAAAAACCATTGCTTTTACCTCTAACAGAACAGGTACAAATACTATTTACACTGTTTCTAATGAGGGTGGTGAGCCTACGAGAATTACATGGCATCCATCCAATAATCTCGTAAGAGGTTGGAGCAATGATGGAACCCAAATTTTATTTGCCAGCGATAGAAATACGGCGCCCCGCCCCTATAACCGCTTGCACAAAATAGCTAAGGATGGTGGTGTTGCTGAATTATTGACTAAGCAGTGGAGTAATGATGGCGCTTACGCACCAGACGGTAAACAATTAATCGTCGATAAAATGGACCGTTGGGATGTGGAATGGCGTGCCTATCGCGGTGGACAAAATACACCACTCTATATTTTAGATGTAGCGTCTCAGTCTGAAACCCTTTTACCCAACCAAAAAACCACAGACATACAACCCAATTGGATTGGTGATAACATCTACTTTTTATCAGACCGTGATTTAGTCATGAATATTTGGTCTTATAAACCGGCATCAAAAGCCATGGAACAGCTCACCAAATTTAAAGGCTCAGATGTAAAATGGTTACCAGGAAAAGGAAACGAACTCATTTTTGAACGTGATGGCTATCTGCATATTCATAACTTGAATACAAATGACACCAAACAACTAAATATCACGGTAGTCGGTGATTTCCCTTGGGCGTCTCCACAGTGGGAAGACGTTACAAATAGAGCACGCTCAGCATCATTATCACCTAATGGAAAGCGCGCCATAATGGAAGCGCGTGGTGATATTTTTACGGTTCCTGTAGAATTTGGCGACGCTAGAAATATTACGATGACATCAGGCACGGCAGACCGAGCACCAGTTTGGTCGCCTAAAGGGGATAAATTAGCTTGGTTTTCGGATGCTGATGGCAAAGGTTATGCGCTGATGATTTCAAATCAAGATGGTATGGATGACCCAGAAGTCATTTCTATTGGGGAATCTAAAATGGCATGGAATCCAACCTGGTCGCCAGATGGTTCCCATATTGCCTTTGTGGATGATGACGTAAGAATGCGACTTGTGAATCTTTCTAACAAAAAAATAAAAACCATTGATGTCGCTGGCAATAATTTAGAGCGAGGAAGCATTAATCTCAATTGGTCGCCAGACAGCAAATGGATAGCCTATGAAAAATCTGGGAACAACAGTTTTAGACAGATTTATATCTATAATGTAGATTCGGGCAAAACGCAGTCTATTACGGATCCATTTGCAGATTCATTCTCACCCGCTTGGGACCTCAACAAAAAGCAAATGTACTTTTTAGCCAGTACAGACGTGGCATTGGGCAGTGGTTGGGCCAATACAAGTGCCATGACATCCAACCCCGAATATGCAGGCTACGTCATTAACTTAGACGCTAATGATGAGTCGCCTTTTAAACCAAAAAGCGACGAAGAAGAGGTAAAAGAAGAAGATACCGACAATGAAGATGAGAAGAAAGAAGAGAAAAAAGAAGAGGACTCAAAAGATAAAAACGATGGATTAAAAATTGATTTTGAAGACAGCGGACGACGCACAATGGCTTTACCGATTCCGGTGAGAAATTACAGCTACATCATTGCAGGACCTAAAGGGTATGCCTTTATCGGTGAGCGCATTCCAAATAGCTTTGGAACCAAACTACATAAATTCAATCTGGATGACCAAGAATTAAAAGAGTTTGCACCGAGCGCAAGTGGTGTATCCATAACTCCGAACGGAAAGCACATGTTAGCCCGAATAAATGGTAATTGGAACGTCGTAAAAACCTCGGGAGCCAATGCTAAAGGTGGAAAACGCTTGAAGATTAATCTTCAAATGAACCTAGACCGTTATGCAGAATGGAACCAAATTTTTGAAGAAGCTTGGCGCTATGAGCGCGATTATTTCTACGACCCAGATATGCACGGCCGTAATTGGAACACTGTCTATAAACGTTATGCGCCGTTAATGCCTTACGTGAAACACAGAAGTGACCTTAACTATATTCTAGACCAAATGAATGGCGAATTGTCCGTTGGGCATAGTTTTGTCAGCGGAGGCGATTATCCGCAGGTTGACCGCTCTAAAGCCGGGCTTCTAGGTGCCGATTTTGAAGACGATAACGACCGTTGGAAAATTAAACGCATCTACACCACAGAAAGCTGGAATCCTGGTTTATCAGGTCCGCTCGATGCACCTGGATTGAATGTGAAAGAAGGTTATTTTATCGTTGGAATAAATGGTAAAGAACTTAAAGCCAATGACAATATTCACAAGCACTTGGACGGAACGTCTGGTATGCAAACCGTACTTCATATTAATAGTTCTCCAAAATTTGAAGGCCATTGGACCGAAATCGTTGAACCAATTCGAAGTGAAAATGCCTTACGTCAACGCGCTTGGGTGGAAGACAACAGAAGAATGGTTGACAAATTAAGTAATGGCCGATTAGGTTATGTTTGGGTGCCAAACACTGGTGGTCCTGGCTTTGTATCTTTCAATCGTTATTATTTTGCACAGCAAGACAAAGAAGGCGCAGTCATTGATGAGCGTTTTAATGGTGGAGGATTGCTTGACGATTATATGGTAGACCTTATGACCAGAAGTCTTAGAGCGGGATTGACCAACGAAGTGCCCAACGGAAACCCCATGAAATTACCTGCGGGTATTTTAGGTCCAAAAGTATTGTTGGTTAATGAATTGGCTGGCTCTGGTGGCGACTTTTTCCCATGGGTATTCAGACAACAAAACGCTGGGAAATTAATCGGGAAAACAACTTGGGGAGGCCTTGTTAAATCATCTACGCATTATCTCTTTGTAGATGGCGGACGAATGACAGCCCCGGACAATGCGGTTTTCGACCCTATAAACAACAAATGGATTGCCGAAAATGTTGGGGTTGCACCAGATATTGAAGTGCGCCAGGATGCCAAAGGTTTATCTGAAGATAGAGACCCACAACTAGAACGTGCTGTTGATGAATTGATGAAAGAATTGGGCGTTAAACGTAAAATCACGTATCCGAAATATCCGAAACCAGCGACAGGAAACTAAACTTTTATCTACATTTATATTATGAAATACTTCTCTCTCTTATTGCTACTTACTCTTTTTTCGTCCTGCAAAACACAAATGCAAGACGTACCACTAACTGACCAACAAATTACTGAAGCCACTGTCACAAAAGCAGATATAGAAGGTCATATCTATTTTTTAGCTGATGATTTGTTAAAAGGACGCGACACAGGCACACCTGAAAACAAAATCGCCGCATCCTATTTGGCAAATACCTTAAGAAGTTATGGTGTAAAACCGAATCCAAAATCGGGCGATTACTATCAAAAAATGACGTTAGAAATTCGTTCTCGCCGTGGAGAACCTGCTAAATCCGTGAACTCTCAAAATGTGATTGGTTATGTGGAAGGTACCGACCCTACATTGAAAAATGAATTTGTAATTTTCTCTGCGCATTATGACCATGTTGGTGTGCATAAAGTACCAAACAGCACGGATAGTATTTTCAACGGTGCTAGAGATAACGCTGTTGGAACAACAACAGTTTTAAGCATGGCTAAAAGTTTAGCCAAGCACCCTGGTAAGCGTTCAGCACTTTTTATTCTCTTTACTGGTGAAGAAAAAGGCCTATTGGGCAGTCGCTATTATGTGGAGAATCCTGTATTTCCTTTAAATCAGATGGTCTACTGTTTTAATAGTGATAACGGTGGTTATAACGATACGTCAATAACGACAATTATTGGTTTGGAACGCACTACGGTTGGACAACATATTAAAGATGCATCACAAGCTTTTGGACTCACCGCCATTGACGACCCAGCTGGGGAACAAGGCTTATTTGACCGTAGTGACAATGTCAATTTTGCCAAGAAAGGTATTCCTGCACCGACATTTTCCTTAGGCTTTCGTTCGTTTGATGGTGATGTCACCAAGTATTACCACCAACCGATAGATGAAGCGCATACCTTAGATTATGACTATTTGGAAAAATTCTTCAAAGCCTATGTATTATCTGGTCGAAAAATCATCAATGACCCTAAAACACCGACTTGGACTGCAGGCGATAAATACGAAGAAGCTTCAAGAGCTTTGTATGGGAAATAATTTATTTAAATTATACATGGTACGGTTTTTGAAAATTTAGAATCCAAATCATTTATTTGAATCTTTTCGCATGAAATTCAATTTACCCATCCTCTTATTAGTATTCATCTTTTCAACAGCTTACACCCAAGAAAACGGGTTTAAAGAAGTCCAGTTGACGGATAACAATTCAAACAATCGTTATTCGAGTTATAATAAAGAAGGTACTAAGATTTTGTTTGAATCGGACCGAGACGGTCGCTGGCAAATCTATATTATGGACATTGATGGTAATGGAGAGTCTCGCGTTTTAACTAGTACTTCAAACGACCGAAGACCAACGTGGCATCCGTTTAAAAACATGATTTTATTTGAATCGGACCGCTCCGGAACCAACGAACTCTACACTTACGATATCGATACAAAGGCATTGAAAATGGTGCCGATTCCTTTAGAAGGTCATAAGTCTTATGCTGAATTCTTTTCAAACGGCGTAGAACTTATTTTTTGCCTAGAAACAGAAAAAGGCAATAAGGATATTTATCGTGTTCATAAAAAAGGGAAGCTCCTTCGGAAACTAGTCTCAAATGAGCAAAAGAATAGGTATCCCAAAGCAAGTCGTCGAGGTGATTTCGTTTTGTATACTTCAGACAAGAATAATACACAAGATACGGATGTGATATACAATTATAGTGTCTTACAAAAGAGCAACAATAAGATTTCATTTTTTAAGGATGATTGCTCCGATGCCAGTTGGCCAAACGTTACTAATCGATTAGTTTTTAGCGGTTTGATTGACAAAGAAGACCACACAACCACCGAAATTTACACCATGCAAACGGATGGTTCACGAAAATTAAGAATCACCTACAATGAGCAAGACGATTCTCTCCCACATTGGTCGCCAAATGACATCAATATTTTAGTAACGCGTAGAATGCCGAATGGTGAACAGATTTTTAAGATTTTATTGAAAGAGCCGTTATAGGAATTACAAATCCCTATAATACACCAATCCATTGCTATCTAAGTCATAAAAGCCGAATTCCTTAGTGCCCCAAGGCGTTTCTTTTAGACTCGTGTTCTTATGAAATACGTCTTGAGTTTTGTACTCATTAAATAAAGCCGTTACATTTTGGGAATAGATTCTTAGCATAGGGCGGTCAATACCAGCCTCCCACTCTTTGGCGTCATGCCATTGCAAATGAATTTCAATAGCATCTCTACGTACGCCAGCATATTTTGGATTGTCACCGGCATCTTTAAATCCGAGCTGAAAGCCCAATTTGTTGACATAGTAATTTATAGCTTCGGTCACATTTTTAACCGGAAGGACGGGGTGTATGGCTTTTAAAATTCCTTTCTCTGACATGGCAACTTTTATTGACGCACTTTACCCGTAAAGTGATTTACCTTTGGATTGATAGGATTACCACTGGCACGCCGGCTTGTAGCCATCTGTCCACAATGCCAAATAGCATCGGCTATCGGTCCGTTCACTTGATTCCAAAACGGAATCTGTTGCTCGCCGAAAATGATTTTAAATTCTGAAATATCATCACTGGCTTTTAAAATATCTGAAGCCTTTTTAAGACTCATTAGAATAGCTTTTCGTTTTTCAACATAGGTCATTTCCTCTTTGGCGCCTCGGTCATTGGCTTTCTTTAAAGTTGAATTGACGATTATTTTAGACAAGTCATAAATATGGTCAATAGTTTCGCTTACAGAACGTCCGTCTTCATTGATTTTAAAATCTAAATCGGTTGCCTTCAAATCGTGCGAAGCCCAATAAAATCGGAAACCCAAGGCATCAACCATTCTTCCAGCAACGGTTCCTGCTGTAAAATCATCGGAATACTCTGGAATTTCATAGTACGGCAAATCCTCATGAATTTCTTGAGAAAATCCAAGAAATGACGATAAAAGTAGAACGGTTAAAATTTTCGTTTTCATGTCTAATCTTTAATTGGGGAGGACTGATTGAAACCATACTTATCCACCAAATAAATAAGGGACGTCATTGTTGCGGCACCTAGTTCCAATTCGCGCTTATTAACGGCGTCAAAGGTGTCGTTTGCGGCGTGATGATGGTCAAAATAACGTTGAGAGTCTGGTCGCAATCCAGCCAAAACATTGGTATCATTCTTTAGTGGACCGATGTCTGCACCACTACCACCCAATTCAAAATAATGAATGAGGTAGGGTTTAAACAAAGACTTCCATTCTAAAATTCTCTGATAATCCTGCTCTGAAGCCTGAATGGAAAAGCCTCTAGGTGTAAAACCACCTAAATCACTTTCTAAGGCAAAGACATGATTCTCACCCTTTTCTTTGGCAACACGTGCATACTCACGACCACCTCGTAATCCGTTTTCTTCATTCATAAATAACACCACACGAATGGTTCGTTTTGGTTGTATACCTGAAAGCTTCAAGAGACGCAAAACATCCATAGATTGAACCACGCCAGCACCATCATCATGAGACCCGTCACCCAAATCCCAAGAATCTAAATGGCCTCCAACTACAATGTATTCATCTGGATATGTACTTCCTGTGATTTCTCCGATAACATTGTAAGACAAGACATCATCCATCTGTTGGCATGTCTGTCTAAAGTGTAATTCTATATCTTCAGAAGTCTTAAGCACTTCGCTTAATGCATTGGCATCATTGGTTGAGATTGCCGCCGACGGAATACGTTTCTCATTCGGTAAATCAGCATACCCCATAGACCCTGTATGCGGTAAATCATCCTGGCGTAAACTCAATGAACGCGTGATTACCCCAACCGCACCATATTTTACGGCTTCTACTGCACCGGCATAGCGATAGCTTGAGCAACCGCTATAGGCTTCAAGTGTACTAATTAAATCGGCTTGCATTGGTCGGTTGTAAAAGACAATTTTTCCTTTTATGGCGTCTTCACCAAGCTGTTCTAATTGACTAAAATCAGTGACTTCTATGACCTCAGCACGCAAGCCTTCGTTTGGTGTAGGCACAGAACCACCCAAAGCACAGATATTGACAGGCACTTTTGTTCCGTCTTCTAAAAAGTAATATCCTGTTTCCTTATCGCCCCTTACCCACTTCGGTACCATCACTGGTTGTAACCAGACCTTATCCAAGCCTAATTTTTCCAGTTCTGCTTTAGTATACTGAACCGCTTTTTCTGCGTTTTCAGAACCTGACAATCGGCCACCAATGGCATTAGATAAGTGGTCTAACCATTGGTAACTGTAACCATTATTTAAGGAGGCACTGTAAATGGTTCGGACAGTTTCTTCATCTGTTTGTCCCGATACAATAACGTTGCATACCAATGCCATTGTAAGCATTATCTGCTTTACATTGAATCTATTCATTTTCTAATTCTTGTCTATAATTATCGATATTAGCTTTGTCCTTGGCTGGCAATTCTGGCTCCTTGATATCATCGTATTGCTTTAGTGTATCATATAAAATTTTGGCAACGATATATCTTGCCGTTGGTTTGTCATCCGCTGGAATGTTAAACCAGGGTGCGTGGGATTTAGATGTTGCATTTATGGCCTCTTCATAACACTTTTGATAGTCATCCCAAAGTCGCCGTTCCTTTAAATCATCTGCTGAGAACTTCCAATTTTTTGAAGGTTTGTTCAGGCGTCTTAATAACCTGTTCTTCTGTTCACCTTTTGAAAGATTCAAGAAAAACTTAAAAATAATGGTTCCATTATCGGCAATATGCTTTTCAAAATTGTTGATTTCCTGAAATCGGCGTTGCCAAAATTCTTGAGTAGCATCTTCAGGGGCGTTAAAGCCTGGCATATTTTCATACTTGAGATATTCAGGATGAACACGCGTCACCAAGACATTTTCATAATGGGTTCTATTGAAAATCCCGAATTTACCCCTAGCTGGAAGAGCGATATAGTGACGCCAGAGATAATCGTGCTTCAACTCCAATTCAGTAGGTTTTTTAAAGCTGTGCGCCACGATACCTCGGACATTGAACTCTTTAAAGACCTCGCGTATCATACTATCCTTTCCGGCTGTGTCCATGCCTTGAATACACATCAATACAGAATATTTGCCATGAGCATACATGGTGTTTTGAATGTCCGCCAGCTTCTTGCTCAGCTTAGTCATGGCTTTTTCAATCTCCTTTTCTTCGGCTTCAAGATTAAAATTTGTAGATAGGTTTTCGATCTTTATCTGAGACGAAATCTTGAATTCATCAATGCTAGGTTGTTTCATAGTAATCTATTTTGAAGCAAAAGCCTTTACATCGGCCTCGCTCACTTCTTGTCCCCCTAAGATAATCAATCGTTCTATAACGTTACGTAGCTCACGTATGTTCCCAGTCCAGTCGTAATTCTGAAGTAATTTAACCGCCTTATCAGAAAATGTTTTATTGGCCGTTCCTTGTTCTTCTGAAATTTTCTTGGAGAAGTAGTTAATTAAGAGAGGAATATCTTCTCGCCTGTCATTTAAAGCTGGTACTTCTATAAGAATAACAGCTAATCTGTGATACAGATCCTCCCTGAATTTACCATCTTCAATCTCTTTTTTTAGATTTTTATTTGTTGCGGCTACCACACGGACATTCACTTTGATGTCCTTGTCACTACCCACACGTTGTATACGACTTTCTTGAAGCGCCCTCAACACTTTTGCTTGGGCGGATAAACTCATGTCACCGATTTCATCCAAAAAAATGGTACCGCCATTGGCAGCTTCAAACTTACCAGCACGGTCTTTTGCAGCTGATGTAAATGCGCCTTTTACGTGTCCGAAAAGCTCACTTTCAATCAATTCGCTTGGAATAGCCGCACAATTCACCTCAATCATAGGGCCTTTACTGCGCTCGCTTTTTTGATGTAACCAGTGCGCCACTAGCTCTTTTCCGGTTCCATTTGGACCAGTAATCAAAACACGAGCATCGGTTGGCGCTACTTTATCTATCATGTCCTTGATGCGCTCAATTCCATCGCTTTCACCAATCATCTGGTAATTCTTGGAAACTTTCTTTTTAAGACGTTTGTTCTCTACAACGAGCTCTTTTCTGTCTAAAGCAATTCTAACGGTGTTGAGCAATCGGTTTAAATCTGGTGGTTTTGAGATGTAGTCAAACGCTCCTAGACGCATTGTGTTTACCGCCGTATCCAAATCCCCATGACCTGAAATCATGACCATAGGTGTTTCTGGCTTTATTTTTTTCACAGCTTCTAAAACCTCGACACCGTCCATTTTTGGCATTTTAATGTCGCAGAGCACCAAATCGTAATCGTCTTTCTTTATTTTTTCAATTCCGGCCAAACCATCTTCTGCTTCCTCAACGCTATAATCATCGCTTTCTTCGGAAAGAATTTTAACCAATACACGGCGGATCGCCGCTTCATCTTCTATGATAAGAATTTTCTTCATATTATATTTTGAATTTTAAGCCCGTTCGTAAATAAAAGGCATTAACATCATCTAATTTAAATATTTCTTCCCGGTCTTTATTTCGGAATACATTATTAAGTCTAAAGGTATATCCGAAATAACTATAGGCCACAAGGTGCTTGGTAAACTGATATTCATAGCCCAAACCACCAACAGCTACAGATAAAGAAATATGATCTACTGGGCGACCATTAAGGGTTGAGGGTTCTTGAATATGGGCGTAATAACCGTCTAAGGCAATAAATGCCTGAATATTTTGATTCTCCGTGACACTTCGCTTTAAATTCATTTTTGGCACTCCTAAAGTAAACGACCACCTATCATTTATATTCCTAAAATAGCTTACAAAAGGCAGTGGTATGGGTAATCCTACCGTAGTATTATAGGTTAATCCTAAAATGATTCGATATGGTCTTTTAATATCCGTAGCCTCTGTACGGTCTTTTATAAAATACACGCCACCGTTAAGAAATAAATCATCTGCAGAAATAGATTTCGTTAAGGTCGAAGCAATTCGAGGGTTGATTTTAGCACCAAACCGCCAATACTCACTCATTTTGAAGGTATAACCCACACTAAAATCAATAATGTGGAGCGTTTCTAAAGGCGCCGTTTCAAAATTATACTTGTCATCAAAATTTAGGATGATATGATTATACTCTCCACCTATGATTAAATAACTATCATTTTTAATTTCAATTGGGTAATTAATCAAAGCACGAAGGCGTGTATATTGGTCTTCGGACTTTCGTTTGGGAATAAAAGAATACTCCAACCTAGCTAAGTCTGTCAGCTGTGCTTCGGTTTGAAAGCAAAACATAAATACGAAAGCTACTACGCCAATAATCTTTATGTTTTGTCTCATATTTAAGTTGCTTATTTCTTTGGTTCTATGATATGAATATCGCGCTGCGGGAATGGAATGGAAACATTATTTTCCCGGAAAAGCCGATCTATTTCGAATCGAATATCACTTTTTGGGAACGTTGCCTTAAAGCTATCATTTAGTGTAAATACAATTCTGAAATTCAGCGAACTATCTCCAAAGTTCGTAAATAGTACTGTTGGCTCTGGCTCAGACAATACATCTTCGTTTGTACTGGCCGCCTGAATTAAAAGACGTTTTACCAATTGCACATCACTTCCATAAGCAACGCCCACGTCTACGCTTTCGCGCGTGAGAGTTCCATTCTGAGTCCAATTGTATAAAATATTGGTGAGATAGCGATGATTGGGAATGATAAGAACACGATTATCTATGGTTACAGCACGTGTTGTCCTCAACTTGATTTCTTCAACCCGGCCAACCTTACCATCAATCTCAATAATGTCACCGACGTGTACCGATTGGTCAATGAGAATAAAAACGCCAGAAATGATATCCTGAAAAAAAGTCTGCAAGGCCAAACCAATACCAATAAGAAGCGCCGCAGAGGCTGCAAACACGGCAGTGACATCAACACCAACTGAATTCAGAGTAATCAAGAATATGATAACAAACACCAACCAACGGAAATAGCCGAAAACCACACTGAATTTACTCTTATCATCCTCTGGTAATCTTCGGGTAAGAATTCTGAATAATATTCTTAAAACAATAGTTGTAATAAAAATTGCCGTTACTACAATCAGCAAATCAAATATAGAAACTGTAATATCATCGGTAAAGTCAATATGCTGATTAAGAAAACTTTTTATATTTTCCCAAGCCGAACTTTCTGAGATTTTATCGGTTAATTCTGAAATATCCTGATACGCCATGTACTTAATATTTTAACCATTTAAACAATTCTTTATACGTTGGTTTTTTACCATACATTAAAATACCAACTCTGTATATTTTAGCAGCAAACCAAACAGTAAGGGTAAATGTCCCGATTAAAATTACCAAAGAAAGTAATTGTTGCCAAATAGGTACCCCGAACGGAATCCTCATTAACATTACGACTGGCGAAGTCAATGGTATAAATGAGAAAACCGTCGACACTGTTCCGTGCGGATCTTCTATCACAGTAAACATTCCTACATAAACCGCCAGAATCAATGGCATTAAAATCGGTAGCATAAACTGCTGGGTATCCGTTTCATTATCAACGGCTGCACCAACGGCTGCATATAGAGAACTATATAATAGATAACCACCAATAAAGAAAAACATAAAGGCGATAACCAGATTGGTCATAGGCAAATTCCCTATTGAAGTAATCACCGTTTCGGCCATAGCCTGAGCGCCTTCTGATTTCATGGCCTCATTAACCAACTCTTGCTGTGGCGTATTCATCTGTGTCATGTCAATACCAAAAATGGCAGAAACTACGGTTAGCAAAACGCCACCCAAAACGACCCAAATTGCAAATTGCGTAATCCCAGCTAAAGACGTGCCAATGATTTTTCCCATCATCAATTGAATAGGCTTTACAGAGGAAATTATGACTTCTATTATTCGGCTGGTTTTTTCTTCAATAACACTTCGCATTATCATATTTCCATAGATTATGATAAACATGAAGAGTAAATACCCGGCAATTCCCCCAAAACTCAACTTTAAAATATTATCGATTTTTGATGTTTTCTCACCTTCAAAACTTTCTTGTGAAATATCAACGCTGGTGCGTGAAGATCGAATGACCTCGATGTCCATACCATTTTCAATAAGTTTGAGGTCGTTGATTTTTCGTTCAATTTTATTTTCCAAGCCCGAAATAAAAGTTAGAGACGGTGAATCTTCTGAAAAGAATTTTACATTCTTTGCTAAGTCTTCCAGTCGTTCTGTTCGTTCAATATACAGCAGACCGTAGGAATCATCTTCTTTAACCTTGGCCTTGGCCTCTTCTAAATCATAATCATCAAGAATTTGGTAAGTCGTTCGTTCTGTGTTTTCAAAAACTGATTCTACAATTCCAGTTTGGTCCAGAATGGCGATAGTTCGTTTTTTGTCATTGTTCAACTGTGACAGATAGGCTACAACAGCTATCAGAGCAATCATAATCAACGGACTAACAAAAGTCATGATAATAAATGCTTTGTTTCGAACTTTGGTGAGATATTCACGCTTTATGATTAATGGCAGATGGTTCATATCTCGTTGTCTTTATCTTGTACAGTTTGAATAAAAATATCATTCGCCGAAGGAATCAATTCCACAAAATGATTAACCTCAGCCATAGATGTTAAAAATGATAATAGTTGGTTTGGAGAGGTCTCGTCATTAATTCTTACATTCAATTTAATGTCATCATTCAACGTTTTGAAGGTTGCTGGCTTCACTTCGAATTTATTTTGAATCGCTTCCAATACAGAATCTTTATTATCTGCATGCAACCCAATTTCATAGGTATTCGATTTAAAGTTACGCTGAATATCAGTCAACTTTCCATCGAGAATTTTGTTCGACTTGTGAATCAAAGCAATATGGTCACAAAGTTCTTCTACAGATTCCATACGATGGGTTGAAAAGATAACCGTTGAACCTTCTTCTCGTAATTGTAGAATTTCATCCTTTATAATATTGGCATTAATCGGGTCAAAACCTGAAAAAGGTTCATCAAAAATCAACAATTTTGGTCGGTGTAAAACGGTTACGATAAATTGAATTTTCTGTGCCTGACCTTTACTCAGTTCTTGTATTTTCTTATTCCACCAATCGCCGATATCTAGTTTATCGAACCAGTGTTTCAATCGAGCTTTGGCTTCAGACTTAGACATACCTTTCAATTGTGCTAAGTACAAGGCCTGTTCTCCAACTTTCATTGACTTGTATAAACCACGCTCTTCAGGCAAATAACCAATATCCCTAATATGCTCTTGTTTTAAAGGCTGACCATCTAAAAACACCTTTCCGGTATCTGGCATGGTGATTTGATTGATGATTCTAATAAGTGTGGTTTTACCTGCGCCATTTGGCCCCAGAAGACCGAAAATACTGCCTTTTGGAACAGCGATTGACACATTATTAAGAGCCTTAAAATTTCCGAAACTTTTCGAAACCGACTCTGCAACCAGAAGGTTATCCATAGTGTAATTTATGCTTGCTTGATTAAGAAGTGTAAATATATTAAATGAAATACAGTCTAAGGTGCCATATGACTTAAAAGAATGGATGATTTTAAGAAGTTTGAACAGCAGATTAGTTTTATCTGAAGACCTATTTTAAAAAACAAAACCCACCCTTATTTTTACAACAAGGATGGGAAAAAATTGCTATGAAAAAGAAAAATTATCACTGAATAGCATCAGTGATAATTCAAATATAGTCTTTTTTGTGAAAAACCCTTAAATTTTAAGAAAACATATCCTTTACCTTCTCAAAAAACGATTTATCGCTTTTTTCGGGTTTGGGCTGAAAATGCTCATCGCTTCGCATGCTTTCAAAGAAATCTTTTTGGCTTTTATCTAAGGTTTTTGGTGTCCATACATTAACATGCACCAACAAATCACCCTTGCCGTAGCCGTTGATACTCGGTATACCTTTTCCTCGTAATCTCAAGATTTTACCAGACTGAACACCAGGTTCAACTTTGATTCTTACTTTTCCGGTTACAGTATCTATTTCAAGCGATGCACCCAAAACGGCATCTGGCATACTTACATATAAGTCGTAATGTAAATTGTCGCCTTCACGCTTAAGTGTTGCATGCTCTTTTTCCTGAATGACCACCAACAAATCACCTGCAATACCGTCACCAGGCGCCGCATTACCTTTTCCGGTCACCTTTAATTGCATCCCATCAACAACACCTGCCGGAATCTTTACAGATACCATTTCTTCTTTAGCAATCATTCCTTGCGCATCAGCATCCGAAGGTTTTTTGTCTAAAATTTGCCCTGCACCACCACATGTATGACAAGGCGCAGACGTTTGCATACGCCCTAAAATAGTATTTTGAATCTTAGTGACTTGGCCTGCACCGTTACAAGTACTGCAGGTTTTATAGGTAACGCCGTCCGCTTGGACTTTGCGCTTCACTTTGATTTTCTTTTCAACACCATTGGCAACTTCCTCCAGCGTAAGATTCACGCGGATTCTAAGATTGCTTCCTTTAACGACACGGCGACCACCGCCACCGAAACCGCCGAAGCCTCCGCCACCGCCAAAAGCGCCGCCGAAAATATCCCCGAATTGGCTGAATATGTCATCCATATTCATACCGCCGCCGCCGAATCCACCGCCACCTTCAAAGGCTTGGTGACCAAACTGGTCGTAACGTTGTTTCTTTTCAGGATTACTTAAGACTTCATAAGCCTCTGCCGCTTTTTTGAACTTTTCCTCAGCTTCTTTATCATCTGGATTTTTATCCGGATGATACTTCACAGCCATTTTACGATAGGCTTTTTTTATATCTGCATCGGAAGACGATTTATTGACTCCTAATATTTCGTAATAATCTTCTTTCATATGTACTGTCCGCAATAGCGGTTATCTAATATTTATTGTCCAATAACAACTTTTGGAAAACGAATGACCTTCTCGCCCAACTTATAACCGCGCTCTATGACGTCGACAATTTTCCCTTTTAAGTCATCAGACGGAGCTGGAACTTGTGTTACAGCTTCGTGGTTATCGGCATTAAAGGTATCGCCTTGATTGACTTCAATTTTAGACAAGCCTTTTTGCTCCAAGGTGGACATCAATTTTTGGTAAATCAATAGTACGCCTTTGCGCAATTCTTCGGCTTCCTTGTCTTCTTCAATATGGGTAAGGGCACGTTCAAAATCATCCAAAACAGGCAATATGGCCACCATAACATCCTGACTTGCGGTTTTAAATAAATCCACTCGTTCCTTACTGGTGCGTTTTTTATAATTTTCAAACTCCGCAAAAAGACGCATAAACTTGTCTTTTTCCTTAGCTAAATCTTCTTGCAGTTGCTCCTCAACTGAAAGTGCATCCTGAACTTCCTCTTGTGTTTCTTGCATATTCACCTCTATTTGAGGCTCTTCAACGGTTGTATCCTTATCTTTTTTGCTCATTGTAAAGCTTATCTTTAAATTAAATCTTCGATTTAGAGTTGGCAAAAGTACTGCCATTATTTGAATAATGTCAAAATGTCATTAACATATATTTAAACCTTTTTAGAGTAATTAATGGCTAATTTTGCGACAGAACCAAAAACAAAATTATAACCAATGAAAAAATTAGTATTTAGTTTAGTTGCTATCGCAACTTTAAGTTTAACAAGTTGTAACGACAAAGCAAAAGAAGCAGAAACATCTGAAGCCGAAGAAGCGGCCGTTGCCGAAGTGACTGCCACAGCTTACACTATTTCAACTGACGATTCTACAATTATGTGGAAAGGTTTTAAGCCAACTGGAACTCACAATGGTGAGATTGCAGTTTCTGGAGGTGATTTAAGTGTTGAAGATGGCATGATTAAGAGTGGTACGGTAACCATTGATATGGGAACCATTGAGGTTAAGGACATCCCTGCCGAAGAGGAAGGTAATGCAAAATTAAAAGGCCATTTAAGTAGCCCTGATTTTTTTGATGTAGAAACATATCCTACAGCAAAATTTGTAGTGACCGGCATGTCTGAAGCTGATGGGAAAACCATGTTACAAGGAAATCTTACTTTGAAAGATGCTACGAATAATGTGAGCATTCCCGTAAGTACTTCAATGAATGGAGATGTAATGACTTTAACCAGTGAAGCCTTTACAATTGACCGTTCTAAGTGGAATGTAAAATACGGGTCTAAATCGTTTTTTGATGATTTGGGTGACTCTTTTATCAACGATGATATTGAATTACAAATTAGCGTGAAAGCCAACAAAGCTTAACATTTGAATCGATTTACAGTATGAAAAAAGCCACGCAATGCGTGGCTTTTCTTTTCATAGCTATTAATTCCCATTAGTTAGGCATTACAACTGTATCGATGACGTGGATGACACCGTTACTTGCTTTCACATCGGTAGCTACAATCTCACTGTAGTTTCCGTTTTGGTCTTTCAACCAAATTTTTCCATCCTTAGACATTACAGTAAGTTCTTGTCCATTTAAGGCTTTCACTGTGACCTTTCCATTATTCTTTTTTAGAGCAGCAACAACATCACTCGCCATCAACTTTGATGGGATCACATGATACGTTAAGATGTTGGTTAAGGCTTCCTTATTCTCAGGTTTTAATAGATTTCCTAAAGTCTTTTGGTCAATCTTGGCGAAGGCCGCATTTGTAGGAGCAAATACTGTGAAGTCACCATCGCTACTTAAAGCGCCAACTAAGTCTGCAGCTTTGACGGCGGCTACTAAAGTTGAAAAATCATCGTTCCCAGCGGCAACATCTACAATAGTGTTTTGTGCAGTAGCGAACTGTGATAAGGTTAAGGCTACAACTGTGCTTAAAATAAATACTAACTTTTTCATTTTGTTTTGTTTTGGTTAAACTAATTAGTGCAACTCTTTTCTTTTGAGGTGCTTTCAATTATATTTACACTAGTCATTTCCTGATGGATGAGAAGTCTAGGATTTTTGTGAAATGTTTAACACTAATGGAAAGCGATTTAATCCACATAAAGCAACTTCAAAATAAAAACCAAGACGGTTTTTCTGAGCTTTACGATAAATACTCAGGAGCCATTTATATGGTGATTCTAAAAATGATTAGAAATGAGGTGGTCGCTCAAGAGTTGCTTCAAGACACCTTTATGACGGTCTGGAATAAAAGTCACCAATACAATTCAGACAAAGGCCGTTTCTATACTTGGGTTTATCGCATCGCACGAAATAAAACTTTAAATCACATAAGAAAAGAGAAAAACCTCATCCAAACGGAAGATTTAGGTGTATATACTAATAAAGAAGAAAGCGTTACCATAGACCCTGAAAACCCAGAATTGCAAGGGCGCATAAAACAGTTGCAACCGCATCATCAAAAAGCTATAGAGCTTGTTTATTTCAGTGGTCTCACGCATAGAGAGGCTCATAAAGAATTGGATGTGCCTTTAGGAACATTCAAATCTTATGTTCAGCAAGCCCTGCGCGAACTGCGCAACTTGTACAAATCCTCGATGGTTCTACTTTTTTTACTTTTGAAAATGATGCAATGATAGATAAGAAGCGAATTTTAGACGAAGGTCTGTTGGAACAATATGCTCTTGGCCATTTAAATGATAAAGACCAAGCACAGATTGAATTCGCCATAACCAACGATGCTGAACTAAAGAATGCGCTGGATGAAATTGAAGAGACTATAGAATTAGTTGCTTTAGAAAACACTCAGGAACCTCCAAAATCAATAAAAGACCAACTTTTACAGTCTACCTCTACTAAGGAAACAAAAGTCGTTTCCATCGCTCCTAACCCGAACAACACCTATAAAACATACCTCGGAATTGCAGTTGCGTTAGCAACTTTTCTTATGCTGAGTAACTTTTGGATGTATTCTGAAATGCAAGAGGCAAATCAAAATATTGAGGTAGTCAATGAGCAAAATAACCAACTGATTCAAGATTTAAAATCTTTGGAAAGTCAGTTTGAAGAGAACAACAAATGGATGGCAGTACTCTCTGACCCCAATGCTGAAACTTATGTATTAAAAGGTAATGACACAGCACCGACTGCGGAAATTGTGAGTTACATTAACCATGATAAAAAATCGGTAGTTATTAATGCGAAAACCCTTCCGGAGTTAGATGACGAGCACGACTACCAGATGTGGGCCGATGTTGACGGGGTAATGATAGATATGGGCATTATTCCAAAAGGTGAAAAGCTTATAGCAATGACCTATATTGAAAATTCAGAGTCTTTAAATGTAACCATTGAACCTGCCGGTGGTAATGACCACCCGACTGTGGAGCGTTTGATTACCAATGTGTATCTAAAATAAAAACCCCAACCTTTCGGCCGGGGTTCTTTCTCAAAAAGAGATTCCTACATAAAGTAAAAATCGGATTAATAGCCTCTTTATATATTGTTAATCCACATCGCTGTGGTATATTTCCTTTGTTCATCATACTTACGTAATTATCAGAGGGTTGGTTTTATAAATTTTGAATGTTTTGCATATGTATTCAGAAAGCTCCTATTTTAAATAGTCTACCTTTGCATAAAATCAGTGATAGTATGTCTTTTAAGGATTTTCAACTTATAAAACCTTTACTAAAATCTATTGAAGCTAGTGGTTATTCACAGCCCACTTTGGTGCAAGAACGCTCTATACCTATTATTTTGGAGGGAAAGGATTTAGTTGCTTCTGCAAATACAGGCACTGGAAAAACCGCCTCATTTGTATTACCGATTTTGCAACAATTGATAGATTTTCAGGATGCTCCGAAACGCGGAAAGAAAATTAGAGCACTGATTTTGAGTCCGACACGAGAATTAGCGGTACAAACCCAGGAAACGTTTAAAGTATTAGGGCAATTTACCAATCTACGTTCCATGGTAGTTTTTGGAGGCACCTCTATTGAACCACAAATTGAGCAACTCAAAAAAGGTGTGGATATTTTAGTAGCAACTCCAGGACGACTTCTTGATTTACATAAACAGGATTACATTAACCTTGATTATATACAAACACTGGTTTTAGATGAAGCCGACTTAATGCTAAACCTGGGTTTTCTGGACGACGTTAAAAAAGTGGAACGCCTCTGTCCTAAGGACAAACAGACGCTTTTGTTCTCAGCGACTATTCCCGAAAAAATAGAACAACTCGGCGACCAACTCCTCAAAAATCCTGAACGGGTTGATGTAACAACAGAAAACTCCACCGTAAAAGAAATCAACCAATCGCTCTATTACGTCACAAAACGAAACAAAATTAGTTTGTGTCAGCATTTGTTGCGCAACCAAATCAAAGGCAATGTGCTCATCTTTAGACGTACTAAATTCGGGGTAGAAAAGCTTGAAGAACGCTTAGCAGAAGTCGGGTATAAAGTCGACACGCTTCATGGCAATAAAAATCAAAGCGAACGCCAAACCGCACTCAACAAATTTAAAAATGGATATTCCAAAATTTTAATTGCGACGGATGTGGCTTCCCGTGGGATAGATATTGATTCCCTCGATAACGTTCTTAATTTTGATTTACCCAACGTCCCAGAAACCTACGTCCACCGCATAGGTCGCACAGGTCGTGCTGGGGAAACCGGAATGTCCTTTGCTTTCTGCTCTCCCGACGAAAAAAATTATGTCAAAGCAATTGAGACCTTTACGAATCAACCAATCCCTGTTGTGGATGACCATCCGTACCCGATGGACCCAAATACAAAATCAACCGTTCATAAAAAGAAAGGGAGCAAGTATAAAAAAGGACGAAAGGGCGAAGGTGCTAAGAGTCGGAAGAAGCGGTGGTATTAGAATATTTTCAAATTTCAATAACCAAATTCCAATCGTGTCTGGCAAATCTATCTGTCCGCAGACGGGAATTTAGGGTAGTGTGAAATATACCCACTTTTCACTAAATACTACAATTGAAAACTATTCAAACTTCATCTCAAAGAGTAAATAGTGTTCAATCCCGAAGCGTTTTCCCCAGTTCTCTAAATCCTTTCCGGCGGTGCCGACTTCGCACCAAGATTTAGAGCCGTCTTCACGCTCGTAAGGTAAAATGTAGGCTAATAAATAGAAGGGTTCGTTGTAGTTGAGTTCTAAATTACTTTCTTCGGCGATGTTTCGTAAGCTGTACTCGTCCGAGTCTATGGCATCATATGCCTTGGTAATGCTGAAGCGCGGGAATTTAAAAGTCATTTTCAATTTATTATCCTGTGTCCGTTTTGAAATAATGCGCATTTTCATCAATGATTCCTTTAGGGTTTCAAATTCTTTGACACCAAAATCTTTACTATCTAAAACCACGGATTCTGACTTTAGTTTTCCATTCCAAATTTCCTTCACTTTGATTTTATAGGACTTGCCTTTTAGCTTCTCGCCTTCAAATTTTAATTTTTGATAGTCTATGCCTTCAAACTGAAGCACATCACTCATTTCTGCATTGTTGGAGCCATAATCGACTTCCATTTTCAGCCCTGATGGATTGTTAAAATCTACCTGATAGCTTTGTGCTGTTAAACCGCTGAAGCAAATCAATGCAACAGCTACTGCTTGTAATTTTTTCATGATTATTTGTTTATTATTTTAATTGAATCGTTGTGTGAATAGATGATGCCATGAACCATATCGAAAGAAATTTTACCCGAGGACGGCTCTCCAGGATGTGGCTCTTTAGTCATCATGGTGAATTTTTGAGCTTTCTTGGTGGGTTGCATATTTATTTCCATCCCGTCACTCAACAAATTCTTTGTGTTGTTACCAACCACTTTAAAACTGTGGTTTTTTTCAGGGTAGAAAAAATGGATTTTAGAATATTCAGAAAACAAATCGAATCGATTAAATGATGCTCCCCAATTGTAAAACCAATACTCGCTATTAAAGTCTGTAATGGTGTTGTTTTTAGCAATCTCCCCAATTTTGACTTTAGAGAATTCCGATGTGATTTTTGAATTTGAAAGGCTTCCAATCTTACCTGAATAAACACTATTCAAGGTGTAATTTCCTCCTGTTATATTTTCCACTTCAAAGGCGAAGACATTTTTTAATTTAAATCTGTTATAGGGATTGCTTAGTGACTTAGCTCTAAAGACACCTGTCGTCAATTCCACATTAAGCTCATTTCTAACATCTGAATTCAAATAAATCTGTGAATTCTCTGCATTGATATTCAACTTAACGAATGGAGGTACTTTAATAATGAATTTACTTTTTAAGATATCTACTTTCTTTTTGCTGACTTGGTTATACATATTATTTCTTGAATTCCCTTTGAAGAAAGCAAACTGTTCAATGATATGTTCCAAACTCGGCTTGCGGTTTTTCCGAATCACGCTCAACAATGAATCCTTAGATATTTGAACTACTGAATCTGTTTTCTTCGACACCGATTGATTGGGCTTGAGTAAAAGGTTCTTGGTATCACCTACCGAAAAATTGATAGGGTTAATCGCAGTACTACTATTTGCAGTTAGACTGATATGATTTCCGCTATACGACACTTTGGCCGTAATCTCTTTAATTGCGCTTTTTATTTGCTTGTCCGTGTAGCCTTCAAAATCTAAGCGGTACATAAAATGAACTTTGCCATCCGTAGATTCTTCTATGCCTACGGTCGTGTTTTTCAAATTAAAAACAACGCTTTTTTCTTTATTCACTTCAATGCTTTCTGAAAGAATGACCCGTGTCTCTTGCCCATAAGCCCATACAGACATAATGAGCATCAGCGAATAGAATTTATATCGTAGTTTCATCTGGTGCTGTTTTTTTATTTAATATTTTAATGTGCTCTTGTATGTCTTTCAACAATTGCAATCTGGTTTGAAGATTTTGAATCAAGGATTCCACCACCAGAATATTATTGGTATCATTTTTAAAGGCTTCGGAAATCTCTTGGTAGTCAGCATCTAAATCCTTCAGTTTTTGATCGTAACGTTTTACTAAAACCTCATCGGTGGCGAGCTGTTTAAAATTTTGCCATTCGGTTTCTATGTTTTTAAGGTATTCTGCTTCAACCGCTTCCACTTGCGCTAATAAAGGCGAGGTCTCGGTTTGCGGCCCTTCCGATTTAAAAATGAAAAAACTTACCGTTAATGCTATGACCAAAACCGCCACTAGTCTTAACCAAATGTATATACTAGACTTGTTTTGCTTATTTTCTTTAAGCTTCGCCAAGAACTCTTCTCTATGATTATTTGGTAATTGTTTTGTACCGCTTTCGTCTTCCGACTTAAAAAGGTCTCTAATGTCCTGTTTCATAATATGCTGTATTTAACAGTTCCCGCACTTGCAATTTTGCGCGACGGAGCTGTGTTCTAGATGTTCGTTTTTCAATATTTAAAATGTTTGAAATCTCTTCATGGTCGTAACCTTCAATCAAGTATAGCGTTATAACCAATCTGTATTTTTCGGGCAAGGTGTCGATGGCTTTGAGAATATCTTGCTTAATAATGGTGCTTTCAAATTGCCAATCGTCATCATCCGTAATCTGAAGGTTTTCCGTTTCTAAAGACTCAGCTTTAAACTGACGTTTCTTTAATGCGTCAATACACTGATTGATGATAATCCGTTTTAACCACGCGCCAAAAGTTGCTGTTGTTTTGTACGTTTCAATATTCAAAAATGCTTTTAAAAACCCCTCTTGCATGGCGTCTTTGGCGTCATCTTCATTCTTAAGATATCTGCAAGCCACGTTAAACATAGCATCACAGTAACTATCATAAATCTGCATCTGTGCTTTTTGGTTACCGCGCTGGCACGCCTTTATTACTTGATTGGTATTCTGCATTAAGTTGGGTTAGGGTCGCTACTATTAAAAACGAGTAAAAATGAACAGCGTTTCAAAAAGAGTGAAAAAAACTTGAAATCCCTTCAATATCTTTAAATTTACTCTTCTATAAACCTCCGACCAATGAGTAACGATTACCAAAATCCGGCCTTTAAAAAGTTATTACAGAAACTACAGGAAGAGAGTTGGCAGTTGGAGTTGCTGATTTCGGGTTTTGCTATTTTGGGATTGTTTACGGCGTATCCATATTTAGATGTTGCGTCTACCGAAGCTAATTATGAGGATAAAACACTATTGCAGATTGTGCTTATGGTGGCTTTGGTTTCTTGCTCTATTCTTATACTAAATTTAATTCTGCATGTTTTACTTCGTGGCTTATGGATTGGTGCTCTCGGATTGCGCTACGTCTCGGGTGATATTGACTACGAAGTTCTTAATTACGGCAGAAAGTTTACAAAATTCCTCAAGAAAAAAGTTGGTTCGTTCGATCGATATATTGCCACACTAGAAAATTACTGTAGTGTTATTTTTGCCATTTCGTTTTTATTGATTTTTTATGTGCTTTCCTTCGCCTTTACTATCGGGTTTATTGCACTAATCATCAATTTTCTCTTAGATGATGAAGGTATATTGGGTGAGGCAGGAGTATATGTTGGCATTCCTTTAATGCTGTTTATTGTATTTGGTATGTTCCTGACCTTCATTGACTTTATCACCCAAGGCTGGTTAAAAAAGAAGAATTGGATTAGTAGAATCTACTTTCCGATTTATTGGGTATTTAGCTTTATAACATTGTCCTTTCTATATCGGCCAATAGTTTATAATTTCCTAGACAACAAATTTGGAAGACGACTGAGTTTTGCCTTGGTACCATTATACATTTTAATCTTGGTTGGCACGAGTTATACCTACCAAAAATCGAATTATTTTAGATTCGATGAAAATTCCAGCAAGATAGTTGCTAATGCCAGAAATTACGAAGACCAGCTTGTCGATGATGATGATTTTATTAAGGATGTTGCAATTTCCTCCAAAGTGGTATCTAATAACTACCTCAAAGTTTTTCTGCTTTTTGATGAGAGTATAGAAAATGATTTATACCGATTTAATCCCGAATTAAAGCCTAGTGAAGATGGCCGAGGGATACGTTCACAAATGAGTTTTACCAATAATGACAATTGGCGAGAGACTATGACCCTGCGCCCAATATACATGAAGACTTTAAATGATGTATACACCATACAAATAGATTCTACAGACTACGAGAGCCAATTTGTAGTTAGTCAATCCGTTAAAAAACAAAATGGATTTGAAACTTATGTCGGTATAAAAGACTTACCAGAAGGAAAACACCTTTTGAAGATTTTAGAAAAACGTATCAAAAAGCAAGACACCAACAAATACATCTATAAAAATATTCCGTTTTGGTATTTTCCGGATTAAAAGTTTAAACGATTGTTGAAATAATTCTTCAAAACACCGACTTGTACACCGACCATCAAAGCGAATAAGACAGCGCTATACATTATGGTTTGAGAAAATTCTAGATTGAAATTTTTAAACGGATTAAAACTATATTGTGATACATCCAAAGCATTCAAAATTTGGGAATCTCCCGAAGAATCATTTAGAATCGTATAAGCTACAATACCTAAAACAGCAGTAAATACCAGTGCCCAAACGGGTTTTGAAATCAAAGGTTTGTAAACCGTGGCGCTCTTGGCAGGCTGAGCTTCAATCTTCGCCATAAGATTATCCATAAAGGCGTCCGACGGTTTTTCTAACCCGTCATTCTTCATCAATCTATCTACAAAATCGTCTAACTTTTTCTTTTCAGGTGCCATAATTACTAATTGTTTCTGGTTCTAAATACCGTTGTAAAATGACGGCTAATTTTTTTCGTGCTCTAAACAACTTTACTTTTAAAGTGTTAGCTGAGGCACTCATTGTTTCTGCAATTTCTTCTAAAGATAAGTCTTCAAAATAAAATAAGGTCAATATATAGGCATCATCACTTGGCAATTTGTTTACGCAGGCTTTGATGGTGTTTTGCCGTTCTGCATCAATCATGTTGGTTAGGGCGTTGTCAATTGTTTCCAACTTATGCTCCGTAAATTCATTGATTGGCACATCAGCCAAATGTTTTTTGTTCTTCTTTATTCTATCCAAGCACGTATTATAAGCGATTTTATAAATCCAGGTGGATAATTTAGCATCGCCCTTAAAGCGTTGAATCGATTTATATACTTTTAAAAAAGCATCTTGCGACACTTCTTCGGCCTCTTCCCTATTTTTTAACATCCGAAATGCCAATGTAAACACCAAGTCCTTGTACTGATGCACCAATTGCGCATAGGCTTTGGTATTGCCCTCACAAATTTGTGCGATAAGTTGGTGGTCGTTGGTGGTCATTTGTTGTTAAGACGATTTTTTCTCCTGAAAGGTTACAGAAATAAAAAAATTATTTTTTATGTAACCTCAGTGAAACTTTGGTCGTCATAAGCTATGAAACAAAAAACGAACAATTAAATTATTAACCAATTAAATCAAACATTATGGATGAAGATATTTTAATCCCAATCAGTTTATTCTTAGCCGTTTTTGGCATTGTTTATCTCTATTTCTCAACCCGAAACAAAGAACGCTTAGCCCTTATTGAAAAAGGGGCGGATGCCAGTATTTTTATGAAAGGGAAGCAACACACGGCTCCTATTTGGAAAGTGCTTATTCTAAACCTCGCCTTACTATTAATGAGTCTTGGTATTGGTGTTTTTATTGCCTCAATAATGCATTATAATTTGGGTGTTCATGACGGAATAGCTTTTCCTGGCACTTTATTACTAATGGCAGGGATTGGTCTCTTTGTTGGGTTCAACATGACCAAAAATTTAGATAAAGAATAAACTCCAACCAATCAAGCAAACTCTAAACGCCCTTTTTGGGCGTTTTTTTATGCCGTATAAAACTGTATCTTTAAATCATGAGGTATAGTCTCTTTTTCATTCTACTCGTTTTATGCGGTGCATTCTGTAACTCGCAAATAAAAATTACTGATAGTACTACCAAATACCCAGTTTCATATGCCACGGTGTCTTTCGGCAACGGGCAAGGGATTTTTGCGGATGATGAGGGTGTTTTTGTTTTTAATAAAAAACTATATCCCGATGTGGATTCACTGTTCATTTCGGCTTTAGGTTATAAAAATCTTAACCTCTCTACTGAAAATCTAAAAACAGAGCTTATTCTGAAACCACAAATTGACAAGCTAGATGAAGTGGTGATTACCACGGTCATTACGAAAGACCGAAAGTTTAAAACCGAAGAGCTCAAACCTTACTTAGACGATGATTATTATAACTGTTGGCTCCCAACTATAGAATCTGAAATCGCTGTCTTCTTCCCCAATGAAAGTGACCAAACCACACGCTTGGAAGCTATTAAATTTCCAATTGCATTAGAATCCAAAGATTGGAACAACCGAAAAAAATCAAACAGCGACAAAAAGAAATTTTCTACGCTTTTTAAAGTGAATATTTACGCAAACGCTGATGGTATCCCAGGAGATGTTCTTACTTATGAAACCTTGGTATTTCGGTCTACGGAAACAGATGGGGATTATCATGAATTGAATGTTCAGGATTTAGATATCATCATGCCAGACAATGGGATGTTTGTATCCCTACAAGTCTTGGGTTATACTGATAAAACCGGAAAGCTTCTTCCTAACAAAAAATACAAGGAGATTAAGGGTCGGGAAGGCACCGTTAAAATCCCGACGAATTTTCGGCCACTTTTGCCATTTACGGATGAGATGGATGGCCATCGCACTTTCGTAAAACGTGTGTTTATCAATGGCAACGCTTGGCTCGCCTTTAAGCCCAACAACGGTTTTAATTCCTCACTACTCAAAAAAGAACTTTTCAATTATGGCATAGGACTAACACTAAACCGATTTAAAGATGAATGAACCATGGCACTTTTACGCAATGTCCGCCTTTTATATCATAGCTGGCATAACACATTTTATTAAACCAAAATGGTACGTTGGGGTTATTCCAAAATTTCTTCCAAGCCGAAAAACCTTGGTTCTAGGCAGTGGCGTTATTGAAATTTTGCTGGGAGTTGGCTTATTATTTGATGAAACACGGGAAATTTCACTTATCGGAATCATACTTATGTTGGCGCTCTTTTTGGTCGTACACGTGCATATGCTGAATGACGAAAAGATTCTTTCAAAATTCCCAAAATGGTTATTGATTGTTAGGATTCCGCTTCAATTTGTATTGATGTATTGGGCGTATTCCTATCTTTAATCTTGAAATTAAACACGAATACCCTTTTAGTTTGAATAACCATTAAAACTTTCCATCTTGAAAAATAAAACCGGACTCATCATTTCCATTATCGGCGTGCTCATCATATTAGCTGTTGTGATTTATCAGGCAAAGACAGGAGAATCTGCATTATTGTTTATACCGTTTGGATTGGCATTAAATATTATTGGATTAATCATCCACGTAAAGCAGAATAAAAAACCTTAATTATTTAATAGGAAAGTCAAAATACGTATTCGGAAATGGCTCGCCTCGCAACGTAAAATGCCACCATTCTTTAGAGTAGCTTCTAAAGCCATGTTTATTCATAACGGTTTGAAGCAATTGCCTATTTTTCTTTTGAGATTCGGTTAAATTCGGATGATTGACCCAAGATACTTCGCCAAAAAAGTCATACGGACTTCCCATATCCAATGGCTCATTGGTTTCGCCATCAATTATGGTTAAATCTAAGGTACTTCCTCGACTATGCCCCGATTTACTGGCAATGTAACCCAGTTTAAAAAGGTGACGCTTGTTGACGTTTGGGTAGAATTCAGATTTACTTACAGTATCATTGACCTGCTTTGCCCAACGCACAAAATGATTCACAGCACGTTGCGGACGATAGCCGTCATAGACACGCAAACACAAATTTTTCGTTTGTAGTTCATCTTGAACTTTTTTCAATTGCAATGCCGACGCCTTCGTAATGAATAATCGGTTGGCATGATAACCATCGATAGTATCGCCAACAAAATTATAGTCCGTGTAGTAGCGTAATTCCACATCCAAATCCGGAATAATGGTTTTGGCATCAACAAAGCTTTCTGGGATTTCAGACTGTGGTTGACTTCCAAATAAAAAGAAAACCACACAAAAGAGCAAGATGTAATTTTTGTATATCATGGGCTATTGCTAAATTAGAGAAAAAAAGCCTTGCAACTGTTTCCTGACACAAATGAGCACCTAATTCTTCCCAATGCGGAACTAATTTATGTACCCGATTTCTTTAGCTTGAAAGCATCTGACGCCTATTTTAACAGCCTTCAAAATGATACTCCTTGGCAACATGATGATATAAAAGTCTTCGGGAAGACCTACAAACAACCGCGATTGACGGCACTTTATGGCGAAGATGACCGACCTTATTCCTATAGCAATATTACTATGCAACCCCATTCGTTTTCTTCGGACTTAAAAATAATTAAGGACAAAGTTGAAGCGTTTAGCGATGCAACATTCAATTCGGTATTACTTAATTGGTATAGAGACGGACAGGATAGTAATGGCTGGCATGCCGATAATGAAGCGTCTTTGGGCCAAAATCCCATCATTGCCTCCGTCACGTTTGGAAGCGAACGTCCGTTTCATTTTGCACACAGAACACTAAAAGACCAACGCCACAGACTAATACTAAAACATGGAAGTTTATTGATAATGAAAGGCGAAATGCAACATTATTGGCTACATCAAATTGCAAAAACGAAGAAAGATATTGGCGGTCGGATTAATTTAACCTTCAGAAAACTTATCTAATCAAGACCGATATTAAAATAAAAAGCCGAGATCCCTCAATCTCGGCTTTTCTAATAATTTGCTTTTTTAAAATGTTAGTAGATTCAGGGTCTCTAATTCCATTAACATAAGGCAAATATTAATTAATTAATCCATTGAACTAAAAACTAAATTTTAGTACACGACAAATATATAAGCCTATTTGAATTTTACAGTTTAAATACATAATTAATCGATGAAATACATATTATTTTAACATTTATCGTCAAAATAATGAGTTTTATCGATGAAATACACTCAATTTTTAGATAATCCATTCCGAATGAAACAAAACTACATCCCTTTACGTTTCTATTTTTGGAACATTATTTGCTTTAACTTAGCGATTCAAATATCTCAAATCATATGAAAATTATTCTTGCTGTTTTACTTTTTATGAGTGTTCAATTTAGTTGGTCGCAAGAGCAACCGTTTTTGTCCATGGATATTGAAGTGACGGAATGGATTGACGGAACACTCTTTTTGCCTAACGCTGTTGAAAAACCAGATTTGGTTATTATCATAGCAGGCTCTGGACCTACTAACAGGAATGGTAATCAGAATTTTTTTAAAAACAATGCACTTAAAAAACTCGCAGAAGCGCTTTCCTCTAAAGGCATTGCAACATTTAGATATGACAAGCGTATTGTCAAACAAATTAAAATGGGTAAGGTTGATAAGGACATGAGCTTTGATGATTTTGTATCCGACGCTAGCGACGTTATCGACTATTTTAAAGACAAAGAAACCTATTCTAAAATTTATGTGGCCGGACATAGTCAAGGCAGTTTGGTCGGGATGTTAGCCGGAAAAGACCAATTGGACGGTTTTATTTCCTTAGCTGGAGCAGGTCAAAATATTGGCGATGTCATCATTGAACAAGTTGATAAAACAGCACCATTCTTTACCGAGTCTACAAAAAAGGTAGTAGCAAGCTTGAAGGATGGTAAAAAAACAAAAGACTATCCTAAAGAATTGGGAAGCATGTTTCGTGAAGACCTTCAAGAATTTATGATAAGCTGGATGAAATATAATCCCACAGAAGAATTAAAAGATTTAGACATACCCATTCTTATCATTAATGGAACTAAAGACCTTCAAGTTCCTGAAACGGAAGCAGTACTTCTAAAAGAGAGTAATCCCAAAGCGGAGTTGGTAATCATTGAAAATATGAACCATGTGCTCTTTGAAATTAAGGGGAATGACCTTGAAAATTCAAAATCTTACAATGAGTCTTTTCGCCCAATTTCAGAAGAATTGGTGTCAAGTATTCTAACCTTCATTGAATCAAACCAATAGGCCATTCAACGGCATTTCTTTGCGATGTTCAGCTATTTACAGTCTAAAACAGCTGATTATCGATAGTTGAAGGCGTCTTTGGAATTAAATTCTAATTTGAGACCCTGATTATCAACCAAATCTCAGATTATGAAATTTAAAGTCCTACTTATTGGTTTACTCCTTTTTGCTATGCCTATTACCCAAGCTCAAGAATTTGGTTTTGGGATTCGTGGCGGACTTAATACCTACAGTATTGGGGATATCAATTCTCGTGGCGGGTCGATTTCTAGCGGACAGCCAGATGAACTTTTTAGTCCTGTTAAGGATATGGGCTTTCAGGCTGGCGCCTATTTTGTAGCACAGTTCGGCAAGCTTTATGTTAGACCAGAATTGAATTATGTCTCTTCAAAAAACCATTACGATTTTCCACAGCAACAAGCCAATTGGACGACCTCAAAAATAGACCTTCCTATTTTGGTGGGCTATGATATTGTTGGACCAGTGTCTGTCTATGCCGGACCAGGATTCAATTTCTTTGGAGACACCGAAATTGATGGCGTACAGCAAACTTCATTTACAACAGGAACACCAGGACCCGATTTAGAAAAAACCACTTTCAATGTGAATGTTGGTGTGACCTTCAAATTTAAATACATCGGTATTGATTTACGCTACGAAATGGGTCAGGGAGAAACTGCTGAAGAATTGGAAGATTTTGTTCGCTCATCTTACGGCGTTAATTTGGCAGATTTAAGACCGTACAAACCAAACGTTCTTAGCCTAAGTATTTTTGTGGACTTATTTAGAACAGATACGGGCAATATTGGTAATTTCTTTACGGGATTATTCAAAAGCGATAAGTGCTACTGTCCTTATAATAAATAAGACAAAATCACATCTAAATACCGGTATGGATTTACAACAAAAAAAAAGCATCTCAATTTTTGAGATGCTTTTTTACTAACTAACCAACCAATTGTAATGACTGCGTTTGTAGTATATCGGTAACCAGCCGATAGTCGCTTATGTCATTACGCATTTATATATTCAAAAGCTGTGCCAAAAACTAAATGATATCCTTTTTTATATCGAAATAAAATTTATTTAAAAAGAAAAAGCACCTTCAATCTTGAAGATGCTTTTCTAACTAACCAACCAATGTAATGACTGCGGATTAAGAATGAACGGTAACCAGCCGTTCGGCGCATTATGCCATTACGCTATCATATATTCAAAACGCGTGCCAAACTTTTAAGTATCTGAATTTTAACAATTTAAGCAAGATTTAAAGAACTAATTTGATATTTAGAAGATTGATTCAAAAAGAAAAGCACCTTCATTCCGAAGATGCTTTTACTAACTAACCAACCAATGTAATGCTAGCGTTTAAGTAAATCGGTAACCAGCCGATTTTTGCCTATTGCATTACACAGTCAGTAAGTCAAAACCTGTGCCAAAATGAAGAGATTATTTTTTTATTTCGAAAATTTAATATATCTTTATGATATCAATTTAATATCAAACTAAATTATTAACCACCTAAACCAATTATTATGAAAGAAGAAAGAATCGTCGTCCCAGCCAATGGCTACCTTATGTTGTTGTTGTTTTTGGTTTTATTTTTCGGTGGTATCGTCGCCATCGTCTTAACCCAAACCGGTTGGCCAGTCTTTGCCATTGTAGCATCGCTAATCCTCATGTTTGGATTTGTTATGGTACAACCGAACAACTCTAGAGTACTTTTATTATTCGGAAAGTATGTTGGCACCATTAAAAAGAATGGGTTCTATTGGGTAAATCCATTTTACACCAAAAAGAAAATCTCATTAAGAGCTAGCAATTTTGATAGTGAACGTCTTAAAGTGAATGACAAACTTGGTAATCCTATTATGATAAGTACCATTTTGGTTTGGCGCGTTACCAATACTTATAAAGCCGCTTTTGATGTGGATAATTTTGAAAACTTTGTCCGTGTACAAACAGATGCTGCAGTTCGAAAATTAGCAAGCATGTATCCGTATGACAATTTTGCCGATGAAGGTCATGATGAAGACATAACGCTCCGTTCTAGCGTCAACGAAGTCAGTGAAGCCTTAGAAAAAGAAATTGAAGAACGCTTACTTATTGCGGGTATTGAAGTCTTGGAAGCACGTATCGGTTATTTGGCATACGCCCAAGAAATTGCCAATGCTATGCTGAAACGTCAACAAGCCACTGCCATCGTTGCCGCACGTCATAAAATTGTAGAAGGTGCCGTTAGCATGGTAGAAATGGCCCTAGAAGAGCTGAGCAAAAAAGACATTGTTGAGTTAGACGAAGAGCGTAAAGCCGCTATGGTTAGTAACCTTATGGTTGTATTGTGCAGTGATAAGGATGCTTCACCAATAGTCAATGCCGGAACGTTAAACCATTAATCATGAATTCTAGACAAACATACGCCTTACCCATTGGTACAGCACTTGGCACTAGTTTAGGCACCACAGTTGGCGCCGTTTTAGGACATGTCGCTTTTGGCGTGATTACAGGTTCTATTGTGGGATGCATAATCGGGGTCCTTTTGGCTATGTTTGTTTTTAAGAATGAAAACGAAACTTGGTATTGACATGGACACAACTAAAGAACGTTTCATTATGACGGATGGTTATATTTCTGTGAACAACGAAAAATTGTTTATTGAAGTGAACTCTTCAAAAAAGGATTATAAAGACCGAGGTGGTTGGCTGGGCATATTGCTTGCCTTGGTTGGACTGAGTATTTTTAGAACATTAAGACGGGACAAGTTATTTTCGAGTATTTCAGACTATGTGGATTTGAGCCTTCAAGTTATTGGTGCCGTTACAATCATTGGAATTTTATACTATATATTTTTCATGAGAAAATCTCCAAAAAATCTAGTTATCAACGAGCTGAAAAAAATCGAAATTGAAGCCAAAGATTTAGAAACTGAAGTCAGTTTAATTTTTAACGACAAACGACAAAAAGATTTGGAATTCAGAACGCATGAAAACCAGTTAGAACCGTTTCTTGAAGCCTTGAAGAAACGAAACACACGACTTGAGATTAAACACATATAAATAAACATGAGCAACAACAGACCCAAAATAAAAGTACCGTTTGAAACCGCGGATTACGTCATGGAATTTATATCTATTGCAGTGCTACTAATTATGTGGGGATTGGTTATCACCCAGATTGGCACATTGCCTGAAGAAGTTCCATCGCATTTTGGAGCTAACGGCAAGCCGGATGACTATAATTCAAAAATGACACTTTGGTTGCTCCCAATAATAGCCACAGCGACTTATATAGGACTATTTATCATAAACCGATATCCACACATTCATAACTACAGGGTAAATATCACAGAGGACAATGCATTAGTACAATACCGATTTAGTACTAGAATCGTTAGAATTATCAATCTATTTTGTGCCTTAACCTTTGGGTATCTTGTATATCAGCTCATAGAAGTAGCACAGGGCGAAGCCAATGGTTTAGGGCAATTATTTCTTTATATTGTTCTGGGCGGTAGTTTTATGATTCCGATAATTCTCTTAATCCTGCAAAACCGTTTAAACAAAAAACATGGCTAAGAAAAAAGCATTTGCATTACGGATTAACGAAGAGATGCTTAAGGCTATCGAAAAGTGGGCCTCGGATGAATTCCGAAGCACAAACGGGCAGATAGAATGGATGCTGATGCAATACCTTAAACAGAACAAACGAGACCCAAAACACAAAGGAAAAAGTGATTCAGATTGAATCACTTTTTTTGGGTCTTTATTTTTGTATTTTGCGTTTCTAATTCTACTTCCATGGAAAACCAACCTTTGATTACAAACGATGCCATCGTCTTCGGGCTACTCATGATTGCCCTCGGATTTGTCTTTTACACGGAATCCCGAAAAGAGGGCTTTTGGCCAAAATTCTATCGCATTGTTCCAGGGTTGTTAATGTGTTACCTCATTCCTGCGATATTTAATTCGGTGGGTTTGATTTCTGATGAAATTTCACAAACCTATTATGTTGCCAGTCGCTATTTCTTACCAGCATCCTTGGTTTTATTGACGTTGAGCATCGACTTAAAAGCTATTTTTAATCTCGGTTGGAAAGCCTTGGTGATGTTCTTTACAGGTACGGCAGGAATCATCATCGGCGGACCAATAGCCATTCTACTCATCTCAGCCGTTTCGCCAGAAACTGTTGGTGGAGCTGGATTTGATGCCACATGGCGAGGGCTTGCCACTTTAGCTGGAAGTTGGATTGGTGGCGGTGCCAATCAGGCCGCAATGCTAGAGATTTACGAATTCAACCAGGAACTCTACGGCGGTATGGTACTCGTTGATATTGTTGTGGCCAATCTTTGGATGGCCATCATTTTATTGGGTATTGGTAAACGCAAAAAGATAGATAATTGGTTAAAGGCGGATAATACGGCGATTGACGAGCTTCAAAATAAAGTACAAGCCTTTAGCGAAAAAATAACACGGATTCCAAGTGTCACTGACCTTATGATAATACTCGCTATTGCATTTTGTGCCGTTGCCATTGCGCATTTGGGCTCTGAATATATTTCAGGATTTTTAAAAGCTAATTTTGAAGTGGTCAGTGATCCAAAAAGTGCCCTATCCTCTTTTGGAAGTGGCTTCTTTTGGCTAATTACAATTGCTACAATTATTGGTGTATTATTATCATTTACCAAAGCAAAAAATTACGAAGGTGCGGGCGCAAGCAAAATTGGGAGTGTTTTTATCTACATCCTCGTAGCGACTATCGGCATGAAAATGGATCTCGGCAAAATACTTGAAAATCCAGGACTTATTTTCATCGGGATTGTTTGGATGACCATTCACGCTGGCTTATTAATCCTTGTCGCTAAACTTATAAAAGCACCATATTTCTTTTTAGCTGTTGGTAGCCAAGCTAATGTTGGTGGCGCCGCTTCTGCTCCAGTAGTTGCAGCTGCTTTCCATCCGTCACTGGCTACGGTTGGTGCACTATTGGCTGTGTTTGGTTATGTAGTCGGAACCTACGGTGCCATACTCTGTGCAGAACTCATGAAAATTGCCGCAGGTGGCTAGTAATTTTAATTTTTAAATGGCATATTTGCGCTTCAAATTTAAGATTTCATTTATGAAACATTTGCTTAAGAACGGATGCCTAGCCTTGATGCTTATCGCTTTATTTTCGTGTAACGTAGACAGTTCAAACTTTACACTAAAAGGAAAAATAAAAGGACTTAAAAAGGGCGTAGTTTACCTCCAAAAAGAAGTTGACACTACCATCATTAATTTAGATTCTTTAGAAATTAAAGGACAGCAAGAGTTTACCTTAAGCACAAATCTTGAAGAACCAATGGTGTTGTATCTGTCGCTTCAAAAGAATGATGGTAAGGAACATTACGTTCCGTTTTTTGCCAATATGGGTGAAATGGAAATCAATACTACGCTAGATGGTTTTAATTTTGATGCGGACATTAAAGGAAGCAAACAGCAAGATGCCTTAAACCAGTACCTGAAATTAATGAAAGGGTTTAACCAAAGAAATCTAGAATTGCTTGAAGAGAATTTTAATGCCATGAAAGACAATAACATTGCCCTTTCAGACTCTTTGCAAGAAGCTTCACAAACCTTGTTTAAGCGTAAATACGCAACGACGATAAACTTTGCATTGAACCACACGGACAATGAAATTGCGCCTTATTTGGCACTCTATGAAATCCCGAATGCAACAAAAAAATATATCGACACCATCTACAATAGCCTTACGCCAGAGATTAAAGCGTCTTATTACGGACGTGAGCTGAAAGAAGCTATGGCGCGTCGGGATAGTTTATAAAATTTTCTTTTGCTAAAAATAGCCTACCACCCTATCTACAGACACCCGTTACCCCTGGGGCACAGGTTTCCGATGGGCAAGTACGAGTTATTATACGAGCAATTATTACATGAAGGTACATGTACGCCAGACAATTTTTTTGAGCCCGAAAAACCGAATCACAAACACCTTGTTGCCGTTCACGAGCCAGAGTATTTTTACGATTTACTAAACATTACCTTAGACCAACGCAAAGCTCGAAAAATAGGGTTTCCATTGAGTGAACTTTTGGTTGAGCGCGAAATGATTATAGCCGATGGCACGCTTAAGGCCAGTGATTACGCTCTTAAGAATGGGATTGCCATGAATATTGCTGGTGGTACACATCACGCCTTTACCGATCGAGGCGAGGCTTTTTGCATGTTGAATGACCAAGCGATTGGTGCACGCTATCTTCTCGATAAACAAGCTGTTTCAAAAGTGTTGATTGTTGATTTGGATGTACATCAGGGCAACGGTACGGCTGAAATTTTTAGAAACGAGCCAAAAGTCTTTACCTTTTCCACGCATGGCAAGAGCAACTATCCTTTCAAAAAAGAAAAAAGTGATTTAGACATTGCGCTTGAGGATAATACCGATGACAACACCTATCTCTCTATTTTAAAAGACACTCTGCCTAAACTCATCTCTGATGTACAACCAGACATCATTTATTACCTAAGTGGTGTAGATGTTATCGGTACCGATAAATTAGGGAAATTGAATATGACGCTCGAGGGCTGTAAAACCCGCGACCAAATTGTACTTCAAACCTGTAAAGATGAAAACATTCCAGTGATGTGTTCCATGGGAGGCGGGTATTCGCCTGATATTAAAACTATTATTGAAGCACATGCCAATACGTTTAGATTGGCGCAGGATATTTTCTTCTGAAAAAACGTTCCCTCGATTAAAGCGTATCTTTGTCCGCAAATACTTCAAATTTGGCAAAACAGAATCCTCCTAAAGACACTAAATCCCGGCTTCACCCAAGAAGTGCACATCGTAATAATTATGATTTTGACGCTTTAATTGGAAAAGAACCAGAACTGAAACTCTTTGTCGCGCCTAATAAATATGGAACTCTATCCATTGATTTTTTTAATCAGGACGCCGTCCGAAGTTTAAATAAAGCCCTTCTGAAAACACATTACGGTATTGACGATTGGACACTCCCAAAGCAATACCTGTGCCCGCCAATTCCTGGGCGCGCGGACTATATTCATTATATCGCAGATTTAATTGGTCATATCGAGCCTAATCCATATATCAAAGGGCTGGACATCGGGACAGGCGCCAATTGCATTTATCCATTGATTGGGCAAAGTGTGTATCAGTGGAACTTCGTCGGATCTGACGTTGATTCCGTTGCCATCGACAGCGCGCAAGATATCATCAAATCGAATAGTCTTTCTGATTCCATTGAACTGAGGCTTCAAATCGAGGGGAATTTCAAATTCAAAAATATCATCAAGACCAATGAAACCTTCCATTTTTCTATGTGCAACCCACCATTTCATGCATCAGCGGAAGAAGCACGAAAGCAAAATCGAAAAAAGGTTCAGAATTTAAAAGATGACAAAAATGCTAAATCATCCTTGAATTTCGGTGGACAGAGTAACGAGTTATGGTGCAAGGGTGGCGAATTTCGGTTTATAAAAGATATGCTATTTGAAAGTCGACATTACAAACATCAGGTGGAATGGTTTACAACCTTGGTCTCTAAAGGCTCTAATTTGAAACCTCTAAAAACCTTTCTGAACAAGATTGAACCGAAATCCGTAGAAATCATAGAAATGGGTCAAGGTCAAAAATCGAGTCGTATTTTGGCTTGGTCTTTTGTGAAATAGTCTTCTTATTACATTTAGTATTTTCTGCAAATAAGCACCTGTTGTTCTTATTTTATTTCGAATTTTATCATCTAAACCAATTCCTTGTCAGTATCACTTCAACATAAAATCTACAATGCCCTTAACGGAGCTTCAGCCAACGATGACGCTTTGGGTATTAGCGAACGCGCATCAAAATACGGCCAAAGTAACTACTTTAAAATTTTGTTGGCACTGACATTCACCAAACTCGGCGATGCATTAAGTAATCCCAAAACCGTTTTGACTTGGCTTATGGCTTACGTAAGTGCCCCGGTGTATCTCATCAGCCTTATTGTACCTATAAGGGAATCGGGCTCCATGTTACCGCAAATCGCCATTTCAAACTATGTGAAAACTAAAGCCATCAGAAAATGGATTTGGGTTACAGGTTCTATTCTTCAAGCTATAGCTATTGCAAGTATAGGTTTAATAGCATTACATTTTGAAGGCGCTCTCGCCGGATGGTTAATCGTACTATGTTTGATACTATTTAGTTTAGCACGAAGCCTTTGTTCAGTCACTTCAAAAGATGTCACAGGCAAGGCCATAACTAAATCAGTCCGAGGAAAACTCAGTGGTTATACTGCGTCCGTTTCGGGTGTCTTGGTGTTATTGGCGGGTCTTTACATTATATACAAATCTGAGAGCGATGCCACAATTTCGTTTTATAGCACTTTGATATTTTTTGCGGCGTCAACGTGGATTATTGCCACTATTATCTACGCATCCATTAAAGAGTTTCCAGGTGAAACTGAGGTGGAATCTATTGAGGAAAATCCCGTTTCAAAATTCGCTCTACTCAAAAACGATAAAGATTTCAGGGATTTTGTCATCGCCAGATCGCTTCTCCTCTGCTCTGCCCTTTCAGCACCGTTTTATGTAATTTTGGCTCAGACCTATTTGGGTAATAGCAGTTCAGTCTTAGGTTATTTGATTGTTGCCAATGGTATTGCGTCCATCGTCAGTTCGCCATTTTGGGGAAAACTGGCTGATACATCGAGTAAAAATACTATGAGCTACGCGATTATTATTGCGTCTGTCTTAGGGACTGTGCTGTTTATCATTGTTTCTTTTTCTGAATCTATTCGGGAGGCACAATGGCTCTATCCTTTTGTATTTTTTGTTTTGGGTATTGCTCATGGCGGTGTACGTCTTGGTAGAAAAACATATGTCGTTAATATGGCAAAAGGCAACCAACGTACAGATTATGTAGCAGTAAGTAATACAGTAATTGGTATCATCCTTCTAATTACGGGAGGTCTGAGTGCTCTCACATCTCTGTTCTCTGTGGAACTCGTAATTTTACTGCTTTCTCTGTTTGGATTAATCGGCGCCTATAAAAGTTACAGACTTAAACAGGTTGAATAACTAATCGCCAAGTAGATTCTCCAATGCAGGCTCTAAGTGGTGGTATTTAAACTGAAAACCTTCACCTTCGATTTTTGATGCACTCACGCGTTGACTTTCAACCAATATGATATGCATCTCGCCAAGTGCTAATTTCATGGCAAACTTTGGGATATTTGGCAATATCAACGGTCGATTCATAACTCGTGCGGCAGTTTTAGTGAGTTCCGTATTTGTCACTGGGTTTGGTGCCACACCATTAAATACGCCCTCTAACTCTTCTGTAACTGCAAACACAAAAAGTTTTGCTAAATCTTCTACGTGTATCCAGCTTTGCCACTGTTTTCCGGATCCAAAGGCGGCGCCTGCACCAAATTTTATGGGTTGGGTAATTTTTGGTAGCGCACCATCTTCCGATGCTAATACCAAACCGATTCTTACTTTGGCAACCGAAAGACCTAAGTTTTTAAAGTTATCAACGGCATCCTCCCAAGCGTCGACTACTTCCCCTAAAAAAGTGTCCGCCACTGTAGGATAGTCTTCCTCGTAATATTTCACTAGCGATGTTGGGTAATAACCAATAGCACTTGCCGAAACAATCTGTTTAATCGGAAACTGATGCTCTTCAAGTTTTGAATAAAGCAACTGAGCCGTCTTAGTCCTGCTCTCTAAAATGATTTTTTTATTCTCATCCGTCCAGCGTTGCGCAATGGATGCCCCAACCAAATTAATGATGGCAGAAACACCTTCAAAACATGCAATGTCAATTTCGCCTTTGTTTGGATTCCAATAGAATCCTTTATAGTTGTCTTCGGACTTTAATTTTGATTTTGAAGTCGTTAAATAATGAACAGAAATCCCTTCTTTATGGCACTGCTTTACCACTTCGCCCCCAATCAAACCCGTTGCTCCTGTTATTAAAATCGTCATCTTAAATTACTTTTTGCAAAGATACTGGAGCTTGAAGTGCCTATCTCTGGTTTTAGTTAAGATTTAACGTTTGGGGTTCCCATCTGTCCGCTTATGGCGGACATCTTCCCAAAGGGAAGAAAGTTACATATGAATTTTTTTTTCCTTTTGAAATGCCAAGAGCTTTTCTAGGGAAGACATTTAGCTCCCTGACGGTCGCTTAATGCTAAGAGATTCTTTTGGAAGCTCTTAGCATTTCACGCTTTCCGGGAGGGCCGGGCAAGCGTTCTACGGAAAAGCCGACGGCTTCCATGGCGCGTCTTACACTTCCTTTTGCTGAATATGTTACAAGGATTCCGTTAGCCTTGAGTGCATTGAACATGATTTGAAAGATATCTTCGGTCCATAATTCAGGTTGAACACGAGCGCCGAAAGCATCAAAATAAATGATATCGAATTCAGATTGAACAGTAATATCTTTAAAGAATTTTTGTTCCTTCTTGAGTTCGAAATACTTAGAAATATCCTGAAAATCTTCCCATTCGGTCTTATGTATTTTAGTAAAAATATCTGATTCGCATTCAGGAATGATATCCGTGTAATTTAACTGCTCTATCTCGGAAGCTTCAACTGGATAGGCTTCAATACCCGTATATCCAATTTTGACGAATTCTTTTTCGGCTTCAATTTGAGTCAGAATCGCATTCAAACCCGTACCAAAACCGATTTCTAATATTCGTATTGATTTAGGTCTAAACAACCTCAAATAATGATGCAACCCTGTTTTTATAAACACGTGAAGCGCCTCTTGAAGCGCTCCGTGTATGGAATGGTATTGTTCATTCCAGTCTTTTATTTGGATGGTTTTAGAACCATCAGACGTTGTTATAATCTTTCGCTCCACTATTTTTTGAGCAAGACACCATCGGCCTCAAAAGCATACGTTTTTTCAGGCGCAGTAATGGCGTCGATTTCTTCTTTTGATTTTCCTGCATCCTCGGCATAGTGCTTTAAATCGGCCACAGAGGTTTCAGACACAAAAGCCTTTCCATTCACAATAACTTCACCCGAAGCATCTAAAGGCATGAAAAAACCATAATCCTTAAAAGTCACTCTCGCAGTCTCCCCGTTGCCGATATCCATAATCATCCAGCACCCTTTCTTGGCACAAACTTCTTTAATCTCACCTTTCATTTTGGCATTGATAGTATCACCAACCGACAAACCGGCGTAATGAGTCAACATACGGTCCGAAGCTAAGGCGTCATTTGCTGAAATCTCCATTCCTATTTTGGTATATTCAACTTGAGCAATTTCCTCAGACTGGTCAACATCAGTACTTAATTGATCATCTTTGTTCTCATCTTTACAAGCGAAACACAAGGCTAGTGCAAAACTTAATATCAGTATCTTTTTCATAATAAAATGTAGTAATTCAAATTTATTTAACTTCAAAAATACAATTTTTTGAGCACAATTTTTCCTTTAATTAGATATGGTATTTGTGTAATTTTGAAAAACTAAACCCAACGTAGATAATGAGTAAAACCACTTCAAATTCGATTCATATTACCAAGGCGACACAGTCTAAAATAGATACTGTAAATTTTGACGACCTACAGTTTGGGCGCGTATTTACCGATCATATGTTTGTTTGCGATTTTGAAGATGGCCAATGGCAAAGGCCAGAAATTAAGCCCTACGGCCCCATGACTATTGATCCTTCGGCACGAGTATTTCATTATGGCCAAGCGGTTTTTGAAGGCATGAAGGCTTATAAAGATAATGATGGTCGCGTATTTTTATTTCGACCTGATGAAAATTTTCAACGTATTAACAAGTCTTCTGCTCGAATGGCTATTCCTGAATTTCCGGAATCTTACTTTTTTGAAGGTTTGGAAACGCTATTGAAATTAGATAGTGCATGGATTAAGCCAGGTATTGGAAATTCGCTCTACTTGCGCCCATTTGTTATTGCTACGGAGCCTGCAATTTCCGCCTCACCTGCAGTAACTTATCGATTTATGATTATCTGCTCTCCTGCGAAGTCGTATTACAGTGATGCCGTTAAAGTAATCTTTGCACAAAAATATAGCCGATCAGCAGATGGTGGCGTTGGTTTTGCTAAAGCTGCCGGAAATTATGGCGCACAGTTTTACCCTACGACTTTGGCTCAAAAACGAGGCTATCAGCAAATCATTTGGACGGATGCCAACACACACGAGTATCTTGAAGAAGCTGGAACGATGAATATCTTCTTTAGAGTTGGCGATAAACTTATTACAGCTCCTAATAATGATCGGATTCTTGATGGTGTGACACGAAAAAGCATTATTCAACTCGCATCAGATATGGGCATAGCATGCGAAGTGCGACGCGTCAGTGTTCAAGAAATTAAAGATGCTGCCAAAAATGGTGAACTAAAAGAAATCTTTGGTGCAGGTACCGCTGCCGTAGTGAGTCCTATTTCAGCTTTTGAACATGATGGGCAAGAATATAAGATGGCGATGGAAGACGACTCATACGCCAAAATATTTAAATCTAGACTTCTAGGCATTCAGCATAACGAACAGGATGACACACATGGTTGGCGCCATGAAGTGGTTTAAGCTGTTAAAATAATCTCTATTTTTCTAAGATGGCTTCAATATTAGGCTTAAAATAGTTAGGGCCTTTTAGGACTTTCCCATCTTCTCTGTAAATGGGTTCACCGTCTTCACCAAGCTTACTCATGTTACTTCTTTGAATTTCTTCAAAAACCTCTTCAATCTTGTGTTGTAACCCGTGTTCTATAATAGTACCACACAAAATATAGAGCATATCGCCCAAGGCATCAGCTACCTCAACCAAGTCATTATCATTTGCCGCTTCTAGATATTCTTCGTTCTCCTCGCGCATTAGTTTGTAACGAAGCATATTTTTTTCCATGCCTAAATCGGCTTTTGGAGTTTCTCTATGTCCTATTTTAAATGCGGTATGAAATGCCTTTACGGCGTTAATTTTGTCTTGCATAATATGTATTCTTTTCAGTTCATTATCCTTATTTTTGTACTATAAAACCTGACGTTAAACGTCAAATTTTATGAGTCAGCTTCCCGCATTTGCGAGAATGACAAACCCAACGGAACTTCAATGCTTTACATTGAAGAACCATTTTGCACTAAAAATAAAACAATGTTTACGACTGGTCAATTAGTATTTGGACTTTTATTTTTTATCGTTTTCGCCATTATCATCGGCGTACAGTATCGCAAGGATTTAAAACTACACAAGCGCTACTACAAAGGCACAATCTGGGTGCTTTTGGCTTTTATTGGCTTCATCGGATTGATCGCTGTGGTGAAGTTTATGTTTATGTAAATCCATAAAAAAGCCTCGATCTCTCGAGGCTTTCTAAATCATTCAATATATATTCTAGTTTTTCTCGGGTAAAAAACTATAGGTTTTACTGTAGTCCAACATTTGCTGAGGAAAACCAACAGGTTGTGTGACTTTAATGGCTGTAATTTCACCGTTACCATCCATTTCTGGAACTAATTCTGGATTTACAAAACCACTATATGGCGCCGATGTAAATTGCTCGTTGCGCTCTAAAACCTCAGCGTGGATATCTTGGTCTACTTTTACGCCATAGCCTTCAACCAAAGCTTCCACGGCTTCGTAATCCCCTTCTGACTTAATACGTTGGGTTTCTCTCAACAATTCCCCAAATAGTTCACGCAACTTCTCATAATCATTAATATTGAAATAGGTCTTGCCATCTCTGGTCACCTTTTCAATGACGTTATCCGCTTTTCCTTTCTCATAGGCCCAAGCAGATACCCACTGACGGTTACGCATATGTGCTTCTTCTACATCATCACCTAAATTTAAGCGAATCAATTGAGTCATTAAACCATTTCGAATGTATCCATCAAAAGCGGCCTTACCGACAGCTTCCCAATCCTCTACCAAACCGAGCTCTTGTAATTTGGGGCTGTATAAATAGTAAAGTCCGACTAAATCCGCTCGCCCTTCTTCCAAAGTTGATGCATAGTTTTTCAAGGTTTCCTTGGTTTCACCAACACCAGGATTTAACTGACCCGAGGCATGGCCAATCACTTCATGAAGTGCTGTATGCAATTTGTCTGCTACTTGTCCGTGTTTTTCTTCCAACTCATATTCTTCATCATCGTGAACAAATTCCTTCAAACGGCCAGAACTTCCAGCATTATTGTAGGCTTCAATGATATTTCCTAGGGAAACAGATTTACTACCTACTTCTTTTCGTATCCAGTTGGCATTTGGTAAATTCACCCCAATTGGCGTACTTGGTGAGGCATCACCAGCCTCTCCGGCAACAGTTACCACTTTATAAGTTACACCCACAACGCTATCCTTTTTATGTTCGTTCATTAAAGGTGAGTTATCTTCAAACCACTGTGCGTTGTCTGACAAGACCTTCATTTTTTGAGACATGTCAAAATCATTAATTTGAACAATATTTTCGTAACTGCCTCGGTAACCTAAGGGGTCATTGTAGACTTCTATAAAACTATTGATGTAATCCACATTACCTTCGGTGGCTTTGGTCCAAGCAACATTATAATCATCCCAGGTCTGTAAATCGCCTGTGTTGTAATACTGAATTAAAAGTCCAATGGCATCACCTTGGGCTTGGTTTTCAGCAACGCCTTGTGCTTTTTCTAACCACTTAACAATTTCATCTATGGCAGAACCATAAAGGCCACCCGATTTATAAACACGCTCTTTCAATTCGCCATTTTCTTTTACCAATTGAGAATTCAGCCCGAAAGACAACGGGCGCTCAGGGTTTGGTGATTCTTTCATTTTGTAAAAAGATTCTACATTGGCATTGGTCACGTTTGGCCCATAAAAGTTTACGGCTGAAAGCGCCACATTATCCACGCCTTTGGCCTGATTCACTTTTTTAGTATCCTTGTCATTGAAAATCACGTCAAAGGCTTCACCTTCGAGCGTAGCACCAGTATCTACCAATAATTGCTTCAAATATTCTGAAGAAAATTCTGGCTTTAACTTATCGTTGCTGTAATGGTGATGGATACCGTTGCTGAACCAAATACGTTTAAGGTAGGTTTCAAACGCTTTCCAGTCGTCCGAAGTATTATCGCCTGAGTAGTTGGCGTACACCTTTTCCAAGGCATTACGGATGGCCAAATTATGACGGTAATTTTGGTCCCACATAATGTCCCTTCCAGCTAAACCTGCCTGAGTTAAATAGTAGACTAATTTCTGCTCTTTTAGGGAAAGTTTTTCCCAACCCGGAATTTGGTATCTTAAGATTTTAATGTCGGCAAATTGCTCCACATTATAATCAAATTCTGAGGTCACCGCCTCCTCTTGACTTCCTGTTTTTTCCACACTATCCTTCTCACCTACACAAGAATGGAATACCGAAGCAAAGATTAGAAGCGCAATTATAGATTTAAATTTCATTTTGAATGTTTTTTACGATTGTCGCCCAAATATAGTATTTAATGGACGTACCATAAAATGTGTATCTTTGATTTATAACTAAATCAACATCATATTTTAGCATGAAATATTTAAAGTACATCCTATTTTTACTGCTCATCGTAGTTATTGGATTGGCCATTTACATTGCCGTACAGCCCAATTCTTTTGAAGTTACGCGAAGCAAAACCATAAACGCACCCCAAGCAGTAGTCTACAATGAAGTTATTGACTTGAAAAACTGGGAAGATTGGTCTAGTTGGAAAGAAGCTGACCCAAGCATTACGATAAGCTATCCTGGAAAAACAGAAGGTGTTGGAGGGACTTACACCTGGGAAGATGAGGATGGCGTTGGTGTGATGACTACTTTGGAAGCCAATCCTAATGCAAGCATATCACAAGAAATGCAGTTTGCCGAATTCCCAAAATCTGATGTCAATTGGACGTTTGAACCTAATGATGATGGTAGTACCGAAGTCACTTGGACGATTTCAGGTAAAGATTTACCCTTTCAATTTAAGATGTTCTCCACTTTAATGGGTGGTATGGAAAAACAAATCGGGCCACATTACGAAAGAAGTTTAACCATGCTAGACAGTGTGGTTACCAACGATATGAAAACCTACAGCATCGACGTAAAAGGAGTTACCCAGCATAGTGGTGGTTATTACCTTTACAATACAGCCTCATCCAAAATCAGTGATTACCCCGCAAAGATGCAAGAGATGTTTCCTAAGGTTGGTGCTTATGCTTTAGCCAATAATATCACTTTTGCAGGTGCACCTTTTGTGTTGATTGAAAAGTGGGATGAAGAGAATGACGCGGTGATATTTTCGTCCTGTATACCTACGCAGAACAAAATTATTTCGAATGAAGCAGATATTTTAACCGGACAGTTGGAGCCATTGCCAATGGTATTGACAGAGCTGAAAGGTGATTATTCTAATTTGCCAGAAGCTTGGGAAAAAGCCATGGCCTTTTTTGAAACCTCATCTTACGAGTTAGACCCTAATGGGCCTATGCTCGAGGTTTACCCGACGGACCCGAGCCAAGTCCCTAATCCAAAGAATTGGTTAACTCAGATTTACCTTCCAATCAAGGAATAAATGAAACAACTGCTTTTGGTTTTTTTGGGCGGTGGTGCAGGTAGTGTACTTCGTTATATAGTCGGACGTTGGCTAAACAGTCCTCAAGACGGGATTCCTTACGGAACATTTTTGGCAAATATTTTGGGAAGCTTACTCATTGGAATCATCCTAGGATTAGCCACAAAAAATAATGCCTTAAACAGCAATCAGACCCTGCTATTGGCTACAGGATTCTGCGGTGGCTTTACCACCTTTTCTACCTTTGCTTATGAAAATCATGTATTCTTGAAATCGGGCGACTTTACAAGTTTTGCTTTGTACACGATTGCAAGTTTTGTGGTGGGGTTTTTGGCTGTTTTTGCCGGGTTGTATTTGGTTAAGTAGTTCCCATCTGTCCTGCGGACATCTTCCCGAAGGGAAGAATTAAGTTTGAATAAGTAGACTATGGCTTATTTTTTATTCAAGTTGTTTTAAAATTTGGAGACGTTGCACGGAGCTTCACAAAGAAACACGGAGTTGCACGAAGAAAGAAATCTTAGAAATTAACCGTCAATCATTTTTGGAATTTAGTCCCGAGGCTTCGGGATTGAGATTTGGAATTTCTGCTTTGCGCCCCTGTCTGCTGACAGGTAGATTAGCTAGCCATAAATCACTCTTTCTTATAATCCTTCATCCCAGCCTTTACCTCAATATCCATATAGTTGATGCGTGGTACAATGGGGCAAGAGTACCGCTTGTTATAAACGCAAAGCGGATTGTAGGACTTGTTGAAATCTACAATAATTTCGTTGCCTTTAGGAATACGTAAATCTATATATCGTCCTCCACCGTAGCTTGTAACGCCGTTGGTATTATCTAGATATGGCAAAAAAAGATAGTCCTCATAGCCTTCGGTTTGCATATTTTCCTTGCCTTGATAAACGTTTAGGGAAAAGGATTGGTCGCCAATTTCAAATTGTAGAATGCCATAGACACGCTCTTCGGACAGTCGGTCGGTTGTGGTTTTCATTTTAAACCATTCGGTATTTGGGGTACGTTCTAAAAATGCATTGACGACGTAGGTGGAATCAAATTCAAAAAAATCCAATCCTTCAAACGTGCGTAAATCCTTCTTGGTCAATGGCGAGGTACTGGCATCCTTAAACTGGGCGTTCTTCTCATTTTGCCATTCCGTATCGCCTTTAAGTTCCATTTTCTTTTGGCCACAACTCCACTGAGTCACTAATACTAAGAGGATTAGAAATCTTTTCATTTTGAAAAATTTAAATGCCTAAAATACAACTTCTCAGATTTTATTGTAGTTTAGCTAAAGAATTCGAATTAAATCATGCGAAACTACGTCACATATACATCAATTATCTGGACCAAGCAACAGCCTTGGCTTCGGACTGATTATCTATTGTGACAATATAACTATACCCATTAACAATATTTAAAAGTCCGACGATAACGTCGGACTTTTTATTTTTATACAACCACCAACATGAAAAAACTATACGCCAATTATATAGAATCCTTTCAAGGACTTTCACGCGAGATTTGGTATTTATCACTCATAAGCCTTATCAACAGAGCAGGAACCATGGTCATTCCTTTTCTGTCGTTATACCTTAAAAAAGATTTGGATTTTAGCATCAGTGATGTAAGCTGGATTTTTGTATTCTTTGGTATCGGCTCAGTAATGGGGTCATGGCTCGGTGGAAAATTGACCGATATTTTTGGGTTTTATAAAGTGATGACCGTAAGCTTATTCTTAACCGGCATTTGCTTTATCATCTTACAGCATTTAGATTCGTTTTGGTCTTTTTCTATAGGTATTTTATTAACCATGTCTATTGCGGACAGTTTTAGGCCGGCCATTTTCGTTGCGATTAAGGCTTACAGTAAACCCGAAAATCAAACACGCTCCATTGGCCTCATTCGTTTGGCCATAAATGCAGGTATGGGCGTTGGACCAACCGTAGCGGGACTCATCATTGTCCTTTACGGCTATCATCTCCTATTTTGGATTGACGGGATAACATGTATAGTCGCCATTTTATTGTTTGCAAACTTGGTTAAAGCTCCCAAAACAGAAATTCCCCTAGAAGAAACACAGGTTGAGCGACCAGATAAAAACGCTGTTTATAAGGACATGTCTTTCTGGATTCATTCAGCGATATGCTTTCTTTTCGGGATGGCCTTCTTTCAGCTTTTTACTACGCTTCCATTGTATTATGATGCTGTTTTTAAATTGAATGAATTCCAAATTGGAATCATCCTCTTTTTAAACGTGGCCATCATCGTAGTGTTTGAAATGCCTTTTTTGAATTTCTTGGAGAAAAAATCAATACCCGTGACTAAGTATATTTTAACCTCCTTACTCCTTTTGGGCATTAGCTTTGTAATTCTTTACAATAACTTTTGGCTCGGTATTCTCGTTATAAGCATTGCTTTTATGACTTTTAGTGAAATGCTGGGCTTTCCTTACACTAACAAATTCGCGCTAAAACGAGCAAAAAAAGGTTTGGAAGGCAGTTATATGGCCATGTATTCTATCTCTTTTTCTCTAGCTCATATTTTTAGCCCAAAAATAAGTTTAGGTATTGTTGACGTGTATGGTTACCAAGTTAATTGGTTAGTCACTGCTGGATTTTGCGCCATGGGTGTATTACTTTCGCATTGGCTATTTAAACGAGAACAACAAAATTTGTAATAGCTTTACAGAAGATGTCAAACACAAAAGAATTAGAGGTACTCATAATCGGCGCAGGTCCCATCGGCATTGCTTGCGCTTTAGAATGTAAAAAACGAAACTGGAATTATGTAGTCATTGAAAAAGGGGCACTGACCAATTCCTTATTCAATTATCCCTTGAATATGACCTTTTTTTCAACCTCTGAAAAATTGGAAATCGATGACATTCCGTTTATCAGTAATAATCCGAAACCCTCACGGACCGAAGCTTTGGAATATTATCGTCGGGTGGTAACGTCTAATGATTTGAATATTAATTTGTATGAAACTGTTTCAGGTATTTCAAAAAGCATTTCTGAATTTACAGTTAAAACGGATAAAGGCATGTACGGTACTAAACACGTTATTATCGCAACAGGGTTCTATGATATTCCAAATTATCTAAATGTCAAGGGTGAAAATTTACCCAAAGTGATGCACTATTATAAGGAAGCGCATCCGTTTACCCTTCAAAATGTAGCTGTGGTTGGCGCGAGCAATTCTGCTGTGGATTGTGCTTTGGAAATTTATAGAAAAGGCGGAAACGTGACCATGATTGTTCGCGATGACGCAATTGGCGAACGGGTTAAGTATTGGGTGCGCCCAGATATTATCAATCGGATTGAAGAAGGCAGTATCAAGGCTTATTTTAATTCTGAAATCACGGAAATCCGAAAACACGAGATTACTATTACCACACCTGAAGGGCCTAAAACACTACAAAATGACTACGTCATCGCATTGACAGGATACCGTCCAAATTTTGAATTTTTGGCCAATGCTGGTATCACATTTTCTAAAGATGAGAAGCATATCCCAACCTATAATGCTGAAACAATGGAATCTAATGTAGAAGGGTTGTATTTAGCAGGCGTAATTTGTGGCGGAATGGAAACGCACAAATGGTTTATCGAAAATTCACGGATACATGCGAAGCTTATTGCGGAACATATTGAAAAGAAAGTTAGCTAATGGATTTAAATCAAGTAACCATACCAGCCAAGGACGTAGCTTTATCAGTGAAATTCTATCAAAATTTAGGTTTAAAATTAATCGTTGACGCCTTACCTAGATATGTTCGTTTTGAATGTCCAATTGGAAACAGCACATTTTCAATTCATCAAGCTGACACGTCCGAAAATAAAAATGGAATTACCCTCTATTTCGAAGTCAAATCCGTAGAAGAAGTTGTTGCAAATTTGAAGGCAAAAGGTGTAAATTTCGATTCAGAAATCGTGGAAGAATCTTGGTTATGGAAAGAAATAAGACTCAGTGACCCAGACCAAAATCAAATTAAAATTTATCATGCTGGTAAAAATAGAAAATCGCCACCTTGGCGCATAAAAGACTAAAAAATGAGATATTTAATAGTATTTGCATTTCTGGCTAGCTTTAGCTGTCAAAATTCAAAATCATCTGATACAACCGAAGGTACATCAACTGAAAACACCTTTGTAGAAAAGACCTTTCCAAAGTTAGAACCAAATCGATATAATGTCGGTTTCTTAATTATGGATGGTAATTATAACACAGAACTCACGGCACCATTCGATATTTTTCAGCACACCATTTTTCGAGAAAATATCAAGGCGATGAATGTCTTTACTGTTGCCAATACTGACGAGCCTATCACCACGTTTGAAGGCATGCGCATTATTCCAGATTATAACTATCTATCTGATGATGTTCCACAGATTGATATTCTCGTCGTGCCGAGTGCAGAGCATCATTTAGATACCGATTTGGAAGATGAAGAAATGATTGAATTTGTCCAAAAGGTCGATAAAACCGCACAATTTGTAACCTCGCATTGTGATGGCGCCTTTGTATTAGCCAAAGCCGGATTACTCAATGGAAAAGTCTCTACCACCTTCCCAAGTGATATTGACAAGATGCGTGAGATGTTTCCACATTTAGATATTCGTAAAGACGTCCTTTTTGTTCACGACGGCAAATACATCACCTCAGCCGGTGGCGCCAAATCTTTTGAAGCCTCCTTATATTTAGCTGAGCATCTGTATGGAAAGGAAATCGCTAAATCGCTTTCTGGTGGATTGGTCATTGATTGGGATTTGGATACCGTTCCGCACACCATTATAGAGTAGAATATTTGTTTTATTTTTAAGAAACTAATCCGCTATGTCTTTCATCATGAAAAACCTGTTCCTTGTTTTTACTTTTTTTTTCTCCCTATTGCTCATTGCGCAAGACAATCATAAGGGTGAAGGTCCTTTTCCCCAATTAATTATTAGAGGGGTGACTTTAATCAATGGTGATGGCTCACCGCCTCGTGGCCCAGTGGATGTGGTTGTGGAGAACAATACCATTGTGGATATAAGAGTTGTTGGCTATCCTGGAGTCGCTATAAAGGAAAGTAGTCGGCCTAAGTTAAAATCTGGCGGAAAAGAACTTAATGCTTCGGGCATGTACTTGCTCCCAGGGTTTGTGGATATGCACGGACATATTGGTGGAAGCGCCCAAGGTGCCGACCCCGATTATGTTTTTAAACTATGGATGGCCCATGGTGTGACTACGGTAAGGCAACCCAGTGGTATCGATGCTTCAAACTTAAAAAAGCAAAGTGCTAAAAATACCATTGTTGCACCTCGCATTTTCGATTATGTAGGTTTTGGGTCAGGAAGCGATACTGCCATCAGTACGCCAGAACAAGCGCGCGAATGGGTAAGGCAAAATGCCAAAAACGGCGCGGACGGCATCAAATTCTTTGGGGCAGAACCTGAGATTATGGCTTCAGCCTTAGATGAAAACAAAAAATTGGGTTTGGGTTCCGCCTGTCATCACGCCCAATTAAGCGTCGCCCGTTGGAATGTCCTTCACTCAGCCAGAGCTGGACTGACCTCCATGGAACATTGGTATGGATTACCGGAAGCCCTGTTTGAAGATAGAACCGTACAGGATTATCCCTTGGATTATAATTACCAAAACGAACAACATCGATTTGAAGAAGCGGGAAAACTCTGGAAACAGTCCGCCAAACCATTTTCTGACCATTGGAATGCCGTAATGAACGAACTCATAGCGCTAGACTTTACGCTAGACCCTACCTTTAATATTTACGAAGCCAGCCGAGATTTACATCGGGCGAGACGTGCCGAGTGGCATGAAGACTATACTTTACCGTCGCTTTGGAAATTCTACGAACCCAGCAAAGTCAGCCATGGCAGTTATTGGCATTTTTGGGGCACGGAACAAGAGATAGCATGGAAAGAAAATTTCCGTTTATGGATGACCTTTGTCAACGAATATAAAAATCGTGGTGGTCGAGTTACGGCAGGCTCCGATTCTGGGTTTATCTATCAGCTCTACGGTTTCGCATTTATCCGCGAACTGGAATTGCTTAGAGAAGCTGGTTTTCATCCGTTGGAAGTGATACGTTCTGCAACGCTAAATGGCGCTGAAGCCTTAGGCTGGGATGATAAAATTGGAAGTATTCAAATCGGGAAATTAGCGGATTTCGTACTTATTGAAGAAAACCCTTTAGTGAACCTGAAAGTGCTCTACGGCACGGGCGCCATTAAACTGACCGATGATAATGAGGTCGTACGCGTTGGTGGTGTAAAATATACGATTAAAGACGGCATTATCTACGACTCTAAAAAATTGTTGGCGGAAGTAAAAGCACAAGTTGATGCTGAAAAGGCAAAGGCCAATTGGGAATTGAAGCAACCTGGAGTTAAGAATTAGAATTACTTCAAAGGCTGAATCGCGCTATTCTTCACAACGTGGGAGAGTACAATCTGTGTTTTACACTCGCCATAAACAATCAATTGGTCAATAAAACTTTCAAGATGTTTCTGGTTTGTTAAGACCACTTCCATTACGATGTTTTCGTTGCCAGTTATTCGATAACAATTAATAACCTCATCGTAGGTTTTCACTTTCTCAAGAAAGGGTTTTAGCATGCCCATAAATGCTCTTAAAGTAATGATGGCTTTGAGTTGATAACCCGCTTCAAACGGCGAAATTTCGGTATTGTATTCCTCAATGAGTCCGGCATCTTCCATCTTTTTAATCCGTTCTGCAACAGCAGGCGAACTGATACCCACACGCCTACCAATCTCTGCATTGCTAAGCCGTGCATTGGCTTGAAGGTGCTTTAAAATAGACCAGTTGAGCTTATCAATTATCATTTAAGGTAAATCTTTAATTTTCGTTATTAATTAAATCAAATATACATTTTTACCTTAAAATCGAAAGTTAAAATTTTAGATTCCGTCGTAATTTTGTTGAAAACGTTTAGAAAATGAATTACGCAATGCCATTGTATCTCTCTGATATGCCACTATATAGAAAGGCGATGGACATCATTTATCTATCGCGAAACATCTCCACCTATCTTCAGCACGATTTATCTTATCTATCTGAAGACGGGCAAGAAGACCCTAATATTTATTTTACGGGAGATATCATTCAACAGTCCAATTCTTTGGCTCCTGAAATCATTAACGCCGAGCGTGAAAAATTTTCAGACAACAAATACAAGCATGTTGAAGCTTTGGAGCGATTGACTTATCTCCTTAATCGCAACTGCAAACGTCTCGAAAAATCGAACAGTAACGGGCGGGATTATTTGCCTTTGTTACGAAGTGAGCTGAAAAAGTTTAGGAAGTTGCAACGCACTTGGATGCTGACGTTGTAGTATTAAGTCGCAGTCTCTTTTCTGCGCCAAATCTAATATTCCACTTTTTAATTTATAATTACAAGAACCCTTTGGTTAAATTTCTGTTGGACTAGTCTCTCTGGGCGATGGCTTCTATGTATTTTATTAGGTTGAATACGATAAGTCGAAAGCCATCAGTACAGTTGGGTCAAGGCAAATTTACAGTTATAATTGAGCTAGGCTTAGTTTAATGACCAATTGTCTACGCTCAGTGTCAACGTCCCCTAGAGTTTTACCCTAGAGATTCCTCGACAAGCTCGGGATAAGCGATTCACACGCTTTTTCAAAAAGAAAAAGCGGTTCTCTGAGATGCCGATGTTGCAATCGGCATAAGCGATATTCACAATTTTGAATGCGCTACGCTTTTCAAAATTGGAATCCTGAGACGCCCGACGCTTCGGTCGGGGTAAGCGATTCACACGCTTTTTCAAAAAAGAAAAAGCGGTTCTCTGCTTACATATTCCGGCGATACTGCCCTCCTACTTCGAATAAAGCAGATGTAATCTGACCCAAGGATGCTTTTTTACAAACCTCCATTAATGCTTCAAAAATGTTTTCGTTATTAATAGCTCTTTTCTGAAGGTCTTTAAGCAAATCAGACACATCATTTCGCTCATGAAGCGCTTCCAACATTTTAATCTGGTATTCCTTTTCGGTTTCTGTGGCTCTGATGACCTCAGCAGGTTGAACCGTTGGCGAACCTTTACTACTCAAAAAGGTATTTACACCGATAATCGGGAATTCGCCATTGTGCTTTAAGGTTTCGTAATACAAGCTTTCCTCCTGAATCTTACTACGCTGGTACATGGTTTCCATAGCACCTAAAACGCCACCACGTTCTGTGATTCTATCGAACTCTGTCAAGACAGCTTCTTCAACCAAATCGGTTAACTCTTCAATGATGAACGCCCCTTGAATTGGGTTTTCATTCTTCGCCAAGCCTAATTCTTTATTGATAATCAATTGAATGGCCATGGCACGTCTTACCGATTCTTCAGTTGGTGTGGTAATAGCTTCATCATAGGCATTAGTATGAAGCGAATTACAGTTATCGTAAATCGCATACAGAGCCTGAAGCGTGGTACGGATATCATTGAAATCAATCTCTTGGGCATGTAAACTTCGACCCGAGGTTTGAATGTGATATTTCAACATCTGAGCACGTGGGTTGGCACCGTATTTATGCTTTAAGGCTTTAGCCCAAATCTTTCGGGCCACACGACCAATCACCGCATATTCCGGGTCGATACCGTTAGAAAAGAAGAAGGATAAGTTCGGTCCAAACTTATTGATGTCCATTCCCCTCGATAAGTAATACTCTACATAGGTAAAGCCATTTGCCAAGGTAAATGCCAATTGAGAAATAGGATTCGCACCTGCTTCCGCAATATGGTACCCTGAAATAGATACCGAATAGAAATTTCGGATTTTATTAATGATAAAATATTCCTGAACATCACCCATCAATCGAAGTGCAAACTCTGTAGAAAAAATACATGTGTTCTGCGCTTGGTCTTCTTTAAGAATATCCGCCTGAACCGTTCCCCTAACCTGAGCAATGGTTTTGGTTTTTATGTCTTCATAAATATCTTTTGGTAATACCTGGTCGCCCGTTACACCCAAAAGCATTAGACCTAAGCCATCATTCCCTTCTGGAATGTCACCTTGGTATTCTGGTCGTTTTTTGCCTTCGTATAGTTTAACAATTTTAGCTTCAACCTCGTCTTCTAGACCGTTTTCCTTGATGTAGAATTCGCATTGCTGGTCAATAGCCGTATTCATAAAGAAACCGAGTAGCATCGGTGCGGGCCCATTAATCGTCATACTTACCGAAGTCATTGGGTCAGCTAAATTAAAACCTGAATAGAGCTTTTTAGCATCATCTAAACAGCAAATACTTACACCAGCATTTCCAATTTTTCCGTAGATATCCGGTCGGTAATCTGGGTCGTTTCCGTACAGTGTAACACTGTCAAAGGCTGTAGATAAGCGCTTGGCTGGCAATCCTAAACTTACGTAGTGAAAACGTCTGTTGGTGCGCTCTGGCCCTCCTTCGCCAGCAAACATCCTGGTTGGGTCTTCACCCGTACGTTTAAATGGATAGAGTCCTGCGGTATAAGGGAATTCACCAGGCACATTCTCTTGAAGCGTCCATCGCAATATGTCGCCCCAAGCTTCATATTTTGGTAAAGCTACTTTTGGTATTTGGGTATGGGATAGGGATTCCGTATGTGTATCTATTTTGATTTCCTTATCGCGTACCTTAAAACTGTAAACTGGACTTTTATAGGTGTTTATTTTGTCTTCCCAACCCGTAATGACTTCCCAATTAAATGGGTCTAGGTTCATTTTTACACGGTCGAATTCAGCTAACAATAATTTAATCAAGTCTTTGTTTTCGCCTGTTTTTGAACTGTCAGAATCGATGTTGATTCCCGCTTTATCCAGTTGAGGCGTCGAACCTGAAACAGATTCTAACGTTTTAAAAATCCCATATAATGTCTGAGCGACGTTAACCTGGGCATCAGCTGTTTTATCATACGCACGATTATTCTCAGCAATTTCAGACAAGTAACGTGTACGTGCTGGTGGAATGACGAAAATCTTCTCGCTCATTTCCTTAGAAATCTCAAAGTTCGATTTTAAATCTGTATCCGTTTTTTCAACCAGCTCATCCATTATCGCTTTGTAAAGCGTATTCATGCCTGGGTCATTGAACTGAGAGGCAATTGTCCCGAATACAGGCATTGTATCTGGGTCTTCGTGCCATAGATTGTGATTACGCATATACTGCTTTTTCACATCGCGTAGAGCATCTAAAGCCCCTCTCTTATCGAACTTGTTGATGGCAACGAGATCCGCAAAATCGAGCATGTCGATCTTTTCAAGCTGCGTGGCCGCACCGAATTCTGGCGTCATCACATATAAGGAGACATCAGAGTGCTCTAAAATTTCTGTATCGGATTGCCCGATTCCGGAAGTTTCTAAAATGATGATATCATATTTGGCCGCTTTCAAAACTTCAACCGCCTCATTTACATATTTTGACAAGGCCAGATTAGACTGACGTGTTGCTAAACTTCGCATGTAAACGCGAGGTGAATTAATGGCATTCATACGGATACGGTCACCCAATAAGGCACCACCAGTTTTTCGTTTTGAAGGGTCTACAGAAACGAGACCGATTGTCTTTTCAGGAAAATCGATTAGGAAACGTCTCACCAATTCGTCAACTAAAGATGATTTACCAGCACCACCAGTTCCGGTGATTCCTAGTACAGGACAAGCCCCATCTTCCCGAAGTGTCGGGATTCCCGAAGGGGAAGAATTTTCACTCAACTGGGTAAATAATTCTTCAAATTTGTCATGTTTATTTTCAGCAAATGAAATTAATCGCGCTATCGTATTAACGTCTTTATCTTTTAAACTCTGAGTTATTTCCTTCCCTTTGGGAAGAATTAAGGATGGGCTTTCATAATCTGATAGTTCAACCAAATCATTAATCATACCTTGAAGTCCCATTTCACGGCCATCATCTGGTGAATAGATTCTCGTAATGCCGTAATCCATGAGTTCCTTTATTTCTTCAGGAAGAATGACGCCGCCACCGCCACCAAAAATTTTAATGTGCCCAGCTCCTTTTTCCTTCAGAAGGTCATACATGTATTTAAAGTATTCATTGTGCCCCCCTTGGTAAGAGGTCATGGCAATTGCATTGGCATCTTCTTGAATCGCTGTATTGACGACTTCCTCAACACTCCTATCATGTCCCAAATGAATAACCTCAACACCAGTGGATTGAATAATACGACGCATAATGTTTATTGCTGCATCATGCCCATCAAATAATGAGGCTGCGGTAACGATTCTAACTTTATGTTTTGGCTTGTAAGGTGTGATTTGATTCATTCGTAAAATAGCTGGATTTTAATCGTGTAAATTTAAGGGTTTTTCAAAAATTTTAAGGAATAGTTGTGAATTGTTTAAGAAGACTAAAAACAATGCGCTTTATCGGTTTAAATATTAATTTTCTTACATAAAATGTTAAAAGTTTAACAATTTTTCATTAAATTTACTTCCCTATTTATCTACTAAACAGTTTTTTTAAGAAAATTTTTTTAACATTTCTTGACTTTATTGATAATCATTTGTCGATTGTCATTTATCAACTTTACCGCTTACTAATTGTGATTAAACATTCCAGAGTCAACTGGGAAATTTGATTTATATAACCATTAACTAATTACTATTATGAAAAAGCGATTATTATTCCTTGTTACCCTAATGGCCGGTTTTGGCTATGGTAACGCACAAGACCTACCTGCAAATCCAGACCCAGGTAAATGCTATGTGAAATGTATTACCAAAGACACTTTCAAAGAGGTGACCGAAACGATACAAACGAGTCCAGCTTATACAACACTAGAGATTGTACCTGCGACCTATAAAACTGTAGAAGAGCGTGTTTTAGTAAAAGAAGCATCAAAGAAGTATACTTATGTACCCGCAGTTTATGAAACGGTTGACGTTACTTACATGAAAAAAGAAGGACGTAATAATTTAAGTGTTGTTCCTGCAACATTTGGCTCGAGTTCACAACGATTTGAAACTTATCCGCAGACTTCGGGTTGGGAATATCGTATCTTAGAAGACTGCCCATCAGTTAATAAGGACGATTGTGTAGCGGCATGTTTTGTAGAGTACCCAGCACAATTTAGAGAAGTTAGCTTCACAACCTTAGCTACTGACGCATCAACTAATGCTTCTCCAGTACCAGAACAAATGGCAACCTATAAAAAACGTGTGGTGAAGACTCCTGCTCGTATGGAAGAAATTGAAATCCCAGCTGAATACACCACCATTACTAAGCAAGTTGTAGACACACCAGCTTCAACTAGAAGTAATACGGTGCCAGCACAAACATCAACTGTGACTAGAACTGTTTTAGACCAAAAAGGTGGTATCACAACTTGGGAGCCTGTAGATTGTGAATTACTAAATCCAACTGTTTTACCAGTGTTTTACGAATTAGGTAGCGCACGTTTAACAGCAGATTCTAAAAGAGTTATTGACGAAACATTATTACCTATTTTAAATGATTCTAATGTGAATGTTGAAATTATGTCACACACAGATTCTAGAGGTAATGACTCATTTAATCAATCCCTTTCCCAGCAACGTGCTAATTCTGTTGTAAACTATTTAGTTTCTCAAGGCATAAGCAGAAGCAGATTATCTTCTAGAGGTTTTGGTGAGACACGTTTAACAAACAGATGTTCTAACGGTGTTGACTGCTCAGAAGCACAACACGCTAGAAACAGAAGAACTGAATTTAGAGTGATTAATAACTAACCATCTCATTCTATATAATTAAAAAAGCGCCTTATGGCGCTTTTTTTGTGATTCTATATACGGGATAGTCTCCCATTTTTTTCTCTACCTCAATACCGAATGAGTCGCTGAGGTCCGCCTTCATCAGTTCAAAAAATTTGTAATGAATTCGCCAATCGTGATTCTGAAAACTACGTTCGTCTTCATTATTAATAATGACTGGAACATCCAATACAAAGGCCAATTGATATGCCATGGCTTTAAGGGTAGCGTTATCTGCTTCAATTTCAGAATCACCTACCAAAAACTTTCCCGACTGTGCGCCCCAATTAATTTGGTTGATATCCCAAAATCGTGGTTCTTTTAAGTCTAAAGTCAAAACCTCTCCTTTTTTCATAGAGCGTTCCACACCATAACCGAGTTCTTTAATGAACTTGAGTGCAAGATTCTCTGATGGATTCAAGGGTTTTTTAAATATAACCTCATAATTGGTATTGGCCTTAGCGTCTATATCAATCTGGTTTTTGTAGATTTTAGCCAAATAACCTACAATAGCTTTCAAATCCCCTTTAACTTTAAGATAGTTATTCGCATCTTCAACCTGTAAATCAAAAGCCCCAGCAGGTATTGGTTTAATCTCTAAATCTTTAGTTGGTATGTAATCCGAAATATCTTCCGAAGCCACTTCTTCAATAATATTAACAAACTCATTTAAAGAACTTCTGGTTCGTTCTTGACGCAAATATCTATTGATTAAATTGACTGTTAAATCTCCAGGACTTCCCTCCCAAAGTTTTTTGCCATTGGCATTAAACAGCATACCATTGGGCAATGCTCTCACTTTATATTTTTTGAAGGTCTCTCCGTAATTATCAATGGCTACAGCTAAATCTGATGGCCTTTTTTCCAAAAAGCGTTCTACGGTTACTGGATTTTCTTCAGAAAGCGATATAATATAAAAGTCGTTAGGCACTTGTCGTTGAATAGATGACAGGTATTTTTTAGCATGAATACAAGGCCCACACCAAGTCGCCCAAAAATCAACATAATAAAGCTTGTTATCATCAGCAGAAGCAATTTTGGATGCTTGCATGAATTCTGACACATTGATTTGCCCAACGGCATTGTGCGTGAATCCCATAACCATAAGGACCAGCAATACCGATTTTAATGTATTTACAATCATAATTTTATTGATTACGACACCATCCATTCAAATATCGTGCTAAATTTACGTTTAACACCAAATTCTTAAATAACAGATGAATTATTCGTCTGATATAAAACTAAATCTAATGAAAAAAATTGCATCATTCGTATTAACGTTATTTTTATTAAGCTCTTGTGCTGAGTTGAAACAGGTTGTCAGTCAGCTACCACAAGGCGGAGTTTCGGATATTGATATCTCTAATGGCCTAAGACAAGCCTTGGATTTTGGTATTGAAAAACAAGTGACTAAACTCACCCAAAAAGATGGTTTTTTTAGAAATGAATTGGTGAAAATACTGCTCCCTGATGAATTACAAAAAGTAGACAAGGCATTACGAGATATAGGATTATCTAGCTTGGCCGATGAAGGCCTTAAAGTGTTGAACCGTGCCGCGGAAGATGCCGTTAAAGAAGCTACGCCCATTTTTGTGGATGCTGTAAAAGGCATAACCTTTAATGATGCCCGAAATATTTTATTAGGAAGTGATGATGCCGCTACGCAATACTTAACCGGCCGAACGCAAAATGCACTTTACCAGAAATTTTCTCCCGTGATTCAAAATTCTTTTCAGAAAGTTGGAGCTGACCAAATTTGGGAAAACCTTATCAATCGATATAATAGCATTCCATTTACTGCTGACGTTAATCCTGACTTGACGGACTACGTAACGGGAGAAGCTCTAGAAGGCGTTTATACCATGATTGCTGTAGAAGAAAAAGAGATTAGAAACAAGATTTCTTCGCGGACAACCGACCTTCTGAAACGTGTTTTCTCTCTACAGGATTAAGCAATGTGCTCAATCGAATTCTTATGGATAATTTTTTAATTATCAGGTCTTTACATTAAAAAATAAATCTTATATTTATAGAGCGATTAAGAATATCAACCAATGTCCACCCAACCAAAATTAAGAGAAAAGCGAGATAAATTGAAGAACAAATATGCTCAGCTTGCAGAAGACGCTTACAATTTAAGACAGACCGACCATGCCCTTAGTGATTTGTTTGAATTTAAAGCCATGAAGGTGCTTCACAAATTAAGAAAATTGAGATTCTTAGAGCGCGACTTAGTGCGTTTCAATTAATTCCTTAGCCCTTCTTTTTATACAATCCATCAAATGCCACGGTCACTGGTTTTCGTTCCGTAAAAGTTTCCCATAATTGTCGCACACTACCATCCTCATTAGCCGTCCAAGTCACCTGATGATAAAATGTTTCCCCTGCTGTATTCTTCTCGTCATCCGTACGTAAAATCATTTGGTTTCCGACCCTTTTGCCTTTGAGATGCAAGGAGCCTCCACGATTATCTATCCAAATCTGCTCCCATTGTTTTGTTTTGGCATTGTAAAAATTATAGCTCGTACCTGTGTAACCGGCAGTGGCACTCGTCCAGTTTTCCTTAACAACGCAATTACCTTCCACCTTGGTGATTTGGTTGAATCCTGCTTTGCTACCGTTAGGGTTGGTGACATCCCATTCGCCAATCCAGAAGTCAAAATCATCATGGTGTTCGGTACAGCAACTGCATGTTTGCTGTTGTTGCGCTATAGACATTTGAAGCATAAAAACGGTACAGACTAAAACGTAAACGTATTTCATGATATAAAGTTTTTCACTAATCTATTAAAGTTGAATTAATTATCTCCTAATATTATCATAACATGAAGCCAAGGAATATTAGCGATATTTGAATATCGATTTAGTTAGTCCAAATTTTCGATTGGAAAAAGTTAGTGAAGACCATGGTGAAAGCTGTGGTCTTTTAGGTTAAGGTAAGGTCTTAAAATAAGGATATGACTTTAAAAGCCGGCTTCCATACCACGAAAATAACTCCCCGTCCACCACTCTAATCTCCTTGTCAGGAAAGCGGTTTTTTAATTCGTTCACATGCTTCTCCTTAAACGGAAAGGGCTCGCTAGACAGAAGAATACAATCCGCTTTCTCCAATTCTGAAGCCTCCAATGAAATTTCAGGATAGCGTTTCCGATTTGAAAATATATTTAAGAAACCAGCGTCCTGTAGCATATAATTAATAAAGGTATCACCACCTGCAACCATGTAGGGGTCTTTCCAAATAAAGTAGACAACTGATTTTTTAGTCTGAATTGAAATCGTTTGTTTGAAGTTTTGTCTTTCAGACTGGATATTAGCAGTTAAGCGCAATGCTTTTTCAGTAACATCAAACAATTCGCCATACATTTTTATCAGTTCGAAACAAGACTCCAAGTCATAAACATCACTGATATGAATAGGCGCAAGCTGTTGTAACTCTTCCACCATCATTTTGGTGTTTTCTTCCTTGTTGCAGAGAATGATATCAGGTTTAAGCGACTCAATCAAATCTAGCTTTACCTGTTTGGTACCACCGACGATTGTTTTCTCTTTTCGAAGCGTTTCGGGATGAACGCAGAATTTTGTAATCCCAACGATTGCATCTTTCAAACCTAAATCCACTAAGAGTTCGGTTTGGCTTGGCACCAGGCTGACGATTCGTTTTGGGGTTTCCTTAAATTCTAAAATTCTATGAAGTTGGTCTTTAATTTGCATGACCAAAATACTGGTCTAAAGCCGTGTGCATCTGTTGTTGCAAATCCTTAGCCTTTTCAGCCGAAGCTTCCGCAAAATCTTCGTCATTTGAAGCGTAGATGATACCGCGAGACGAATTTACCAATAAGCCTACATCATCATTCATACCGTATTTAGCAACTTCTTTTAAGCTACCACCCTGCGCACCAACTCCTGGCACCAACAAGAAATTATTTGGAATGATTTCTCTAATCTCAGACAAATATTCGGCTTTTGTAGCACCGACAACATACATTAATTGTTCGGCATTTTTGTACTGCTTTGTGGTTTCAAGAACGTGCTGGTATAACGGTTTGCCATCAACCGTTTTTGTTTGGAAATCGAAAGCTCCTTGGTTAGAAGTTAAAGCTAAGAGAATGGTGTGCTTATCCTTAAATTCCAGAAACGGTTCAACGGAATCTTTGCCCATGTAGGGTGCGACAGTAACACTATCGAATTCTAAATCCTCGAAAAAAGCTTTGGCGTACATACTGCTTGTATTACCAATATCTCCGCGTTTGGCGTCTGCAATGGTAAACTGCTCGGGATAATTCTCGTTAAGATATGAGATGGTTTTCTCAAGTGCTTGCCAACCTTTTAAGCCGTAGGCTTCGTAAAAAGCCGTGTTTGGTTTGTATGCCACACACAAATGATGTGTGGCGTCAATAATGGCTTTATTAAACGCAAAAATTGGGTCTTCCTCCTTTAATAAATGCTTTGGGAATTTATTTAAATCTACATCCAAACCTATGCAGAGAAAGGAGCTTTTCTTTTTTATTTGGGAGGTAAGTTCTTGAGTTTGCATATCAAAATATAGTCTTGTAGTCAATTGCACTTCGACTGCGCTCAGTGTGACAAAACATTAAATTAAAAGCCTCAACAGGAGGCTTTAATTTATAACACTTCATCGTTAGCTTTCAGCAATTCTGTATTCTCCGCCAACATTAATTCATCCACAATTTTCTGGATGTCACCATCGATAATATTAGACAAATCATAAAGTGTCAGGCCAATTCTATGGTCTGTGACACGTCCTTGTGGATAATTATATGTTCTAATCTTAGCACTTCTATCACCCGATGACACCATAGACTTTCGTTTGGCTGAATCTTCGGCGCGTTGCTTTTCCAGCTCTAAATCGTATAGACGCGTACGCAATACTTTTAAAGCTTTTTCTAAATTTTTATGGGATGATTTCTGGTCCTGACAACTCACAATCATTCCGGTGGGTTCGTGATGTAACTTAATAGCCGAATAGGTTGTATTTACCGACTGACCTCCAGGGCCTGTTGATGTGGTACGTTCAATTCGCACTTCGGTCATGTCCAATTCAAAATCTATTTCTTCGGCTTCTGGCAATACCATCACTGTGGCCGCGCTGGTGTGCACTCTCCCTTGGGTTTCTGTTTGGGGTACTCGCTGTACACGGTGAACGCCAGCTTCAAACTTCATGGTGCCGTAGACATCTTCGCCATTAACTTCAAAAATAACTTCTTTGAAACCACCAGATGTGCCTTCACTCATACTCACCACATCGGTAGACCAGCCTTTAGAACTGCAATACTTGGTGTACATGCGGTATAAATCGCCCGCAAAAATACTTGCTTCATCGCCACCGGTTCCTGCTCGGACCTCAACAACAACGTTCTTTTCGTCGTCAGGGTCTTTCGGAATTAACATAAAGCGGATATCCTCTTCAATCTTTGGTAATTCCTCTTTAGCTTCCTCCAATTGCATTTTGGCCATTTCTACCATTTCGGCATCGGAGCCATCGGCAATAATCTCTTCGGCTTCAGAAATATTATCTAATAATTCCTTATAGATTTCGCCCTTATCGACGATTTGCTTTAGGTCTTTATATTCTTTGTTCAGCTTTACATAACGCTTCTGGTCCGAAATAATATCGGGCTGAATGATAAGGTCGTTTACCTCATCAAAACGTTGCTTCACTATCTGTATTTTCTCTATCATTGAGCTCTAAAATTCTAGCTTCAAAAATACGATAATTTATCAATTCTATGTGCTAATGCGACATTTGCTTCCGCTTCAAAAATAAATGGGAAAGCCCTGCGTTAAAAGGGTATGATGCAACGATTCCTAACTATACTTGCATTTTACAAGCCGTTTGTGGTTTGGTCCTTTGCGATTAATGTGTTGCTCGGTTTTTTTAACCCGCACCTTATGCCCGTCATTGTGACCAAATTATTTCTTACGGTTTTTGCATGGTATTATGTGAACGAAACCAATGCCAAGCGCAAACTGACATTTTATAAAAATTTGGGGATTTCGCCATTGACGTTGTTTTCTTCCTTATTTTTAGTAGATATAACTTTAACCATTGGATTTCTAACTGTTTTTAAGGAATTCACTTAGCCCCACCCGAAATGGTCAGAAAAGACCATTCCGACCTCTCCAAAGAGAAGGTAAATAGGGTTGCCGATGCAAGTCGGAAAGGCTTGATATTTTAAAACATGTTATTTGAACTAGACAATGTAGAACTTTACTTTAAGAACAAACGAATTTTAAACGGTATTTACCTCAAAGCAGAAACTGGAAAAGTGACTGGGATTTTGGGTAGAAATGGCTGTGGAAAAAGTAGTTTGCTCAACATCGCCTTTGGTTCTCTTAAGGCGAAATATCAGTTGATTCGGCTAGATAACACACCCGTTTTAAAGCCCCTATACCAAACCAAAAGAGTAAAGTATTTACCACAATACCATTTTGTACCCAATAGTTTTAGGCTTGCCAAGGTCTTTAAACTCTACCAATTGCAATGGGAAGATTTTGCAAAACGCTTTCCGACGATGGCGCAATTTGAAAAACACCGCTTTAAAAATTTATCTGGTGGCGAACGCCGTTTAATTGAATCTTACATCATCTTAAAAAGCGATAGCCAAATAGTGTTGCTAGATGAGCCTTTTTCTCATTTGGCACCGCTTCATATCGACGTGGTAAAAGAACTAATTGAAGAAGAGAAGCAAAATAAAGCCATTATCATCAGTGACCATATGTATCGTCACATTATTGATATGTCTGATGATTTGTATTTGCTGAAAAATGGAACCACCAAATTAATAACCAACCTCACAGAGCTCGAAGATTATCACTACCTAAGCGAGGGCACTTTATCTAATTAGTTTCTTTGGTTAAACTAGATAAATCTACAACCACACCAATTCCAAGCAATTGTTTCCACTGCAGTTTTGGACCGGCAATTAAGGTTTGCCTGTTGGTCATTTCATCAGTTTCAACTTCAGATTTAATATCATTATCGTAACGTAAATGCGAGCCAAGGATAGCGTTGACGTATTTGTTTACCTTAAAGTCAAAGCTCACTTCCCACTCCAAATCTACGTTTCCGAAGCTATTAAGATAGTCCGTGTAGAGACGTAGAAGGCTATTCATTTTTACGTTTTCGAGAATCTCGTTTTCGTATTCGTTGGTTAATAAAATCCCGAATTCACGACGAATCATCTTCCCTGGTCTAAGCACATTACCCGCCATATCGTAAATGGCTGGGTCCACACCAAATGAACCTGCATTGGCCAAGTCTTGGTCCAAAACAAATGTGGTCTTTAATGTTAATGGCGAAGCATAAAAGGAAAATTTCTCAATATGGCGTCCATACTCAATTCCCGCACCCAAAAATAAATAGCCTGGTGCCATGAATTTTGAAATCGGCGTTTCCCGGTCGGGATAATTAAACCCGTTTGCATATTGGGTATTAAAACTGAAACGGGCGGAATAGAACCAGTTGCTTTCCTCATCGGTTTCATAGCCAAAGTTGGAAATAACAGAAAGTACATCCTCAGTTTTTCTGACACCCTGACTCTCTTGTTTGTTAATGCCATATCGCGTAAGCAAAGTGCTATTCCAAAAATAATGGTCTTGCTTTAGTCGTGCCGATGCTTTTCCCGAGATGATGCCCGAAATGGAATTGGCCCCACCAGCATTCCAATTGGTAAATGACACTTGGTTGATGTACAAACCCAATTCTTCTTTTAGTTTCCATCCAAAGTCTTCGATATTCGTTTCCTTTTCGGTCAGAAAAAGGGAATCTGGCTGGGCTAGAATATCTTCTATACCAGTTAGTGTCACGGCTAGCGCAACAAGCGTAATTTTAAAAAATCTCATGGTAGTTTAGTCTGAAGGAATCTCGGTAGTTTGGTGGTTTAGCGGTTTGGTTTAGAACAATAAATTATGTAACGTTGGTATTACATTTTGTTGTTCGGCAAATTTAGGAAAGACTGAAAACTAAGCAAAAGATAGACTTAGTTTATGCCATACTTTTTTCTTACCGTGTCAATCAGCTCGTTATCTGCCAAAGGGACTCCAGATTGACTCCCAAAAATTTGATGGCCTTCTTTGATACTGTAAATCCTGTCTAGCAACATTTTCAATGGCACAACATCGAGTTCTTTGGACTTTACGGCTTTATGAATAATCGGCAAATAGGTTTCCATCATTTCTATATTTGAGTGCTGAATGACAATCCACATTGTAGATGCATACTTATCGCCGACCAAGGATGCCCCAACGTAGGTATTGTATTTTTTGAAGAGTGAATCTACAACACGCTGATTTTCTAAATCTAACGGTCGTTGTTTGCTCCAATCCGTATCCGTCAACTTTCTAAATTTACCATCGGTTTTATTGATTTTATCCATGAGCCTGACTAAATCTTCATTTAAATCGTGCTTGGCGATATAATCTTCAAGATTAAAAACAGGAGCTTTAGAAGCACTTTTTGAAGCACGACAAATAGCTATGCGTTTTTCGATTTGAGGTCTTAAACCATCAAACTTTTTCGATTTAAAAAACCCTTCAATCAAAAAATAATCGCAACTATCCTTAGATTCATAAAATTTTTTGAAGGCCAAATTTATGTGTTCCTCACTTTCATTTAAGCTCAAAAATGCCGAAAGCACATTAAAATAATCGGCACAATTGAAGTTTTCAGGCTTATTCTCTGTCGCTTTTTTGATTTCATCAATTATCATTTTACCATAATTGAAATCCTTTTCAGACACTGAATTCTTTTCGGGCTGAAATGAAAGAATATCCTGTTCAAAATTTGAATCGCTCAGTGAGGTTGATTGCGCTTGAAGAAGTACAAATGACAAGAAAAATAACACGGATAAAATTAAAGTCTTCATAACGCTTAGCTTTTTGATTCCTTTCAAAATTACCCAGAAAATATCGATGCAATAGTTATTTAATGTTAAAGATTGTCATCTCAACATCAACGTATTACAAGCCGAGTCTATTCAGTTCGTTTAAAAACATCCTTAAAATAAACGGTCCATTCACCATTTTGAAAGGTCTCGCCATATTCTACAAACTGCCCTTCATCATTTATCCCAAAAATGAATCGTTTTGTTTCCGTTGGCCAAACAATGAGTTGTCCATCCTTAAACTCTGCCCTGTACTTAGCGCTTCCTGTTTTGTAAAATGGATTGTAATAAAAAGTATCATCCGTTTCATCGTAGTATATGACGGTATGTAGTTGCAAGGCCTCAGAATCTAAATCAATAGTGAGAATATGCCCGTCTAAGCCGTAACTTATTTTTTCAAAAGCGGGTACCGTTTTAATTGCTTTTCCACCTTTATAAGTTGTTGATTGGCCAATCCATTCACCGACTAACGGATTGAGTTGACTCATTTTTTCTTGTTGAATTGATTGTGAATAAACACAAATCCCAAATAAAAAGAGGATTATACTGACCTTGAAATTTAAGCTTGGCATTAAGATATTTAATATTTTAATTAACGTGATTTTGCAACAATAAATTTGTTGTAAGTTAAAGTATTGAAATTAAATAATGGTTTGCCTATACCTACAGTTCAGAATACTATTTACCTTATGTTCATTTTGCCTTGATGCAAAACGAACGAAAAAACACAATCAAAATATAGGGAATTGCTAAAGCACCATTCGCTTTCGGAATTACGTCCTTGAAGCTTCGCTTCGCATCTACATTCCTTCGCTCATTATTCCTGAATTTTGATGCTCAATTCTTCGAATTGATTTGGGGACTTGAATTTCGAAATATACTTTCTCGTTATTCTTTATTTCTTAACATCTTGCAACATAAACAATTGAGCCAGTATTCAATATCAGAGATTTTTGCCTTAATACTCAAACGTTCCGTACTCACTCTTTATAGTCAGCTTTTTTTCGCTTGATGCTTCAACACGTCCAATAATCTGCGCGTCGACATTAAAGGATTTTGAAATCGCTATTAATTCGTCAGCAACTTTAGGATTGACATACAATTCCATTCGATGTCCACAGTTGAAAACTTGGTACATTTCCTTCCAATCGGTTTTGGACTGTTCTTGAATCAATTTGAACAACGGTGGAATCGAAAAGAGGTTATCTTTTACAATATGATGCTCATCCACAAAATGTAGAATCTTGGTTTGCGCACCTCCACTGCAATGGACCATGCCGTGAATATCTTCAGAACTGTATTTTTCTAAAATAGCTTTTATAATTGGCGCATAAGTTCGGGTTGGCGACAAGACCAGCTTGCCCGCATCGATTGGAGAATCTTCAACGGCGTCCGTTAGTTTTGCTCCACCAGAATAAACTAGGTCTTCTGGCACAGAAGCATCAAAACTTTCAGGATACTTTTCTGCAAGATATTTACTAAATACATCATGGCGCGCGGAGGTTAAACCGTTACTGCCCATACCGCCATTGTATTCCGTTTCGTAAGTCGCCTGACCAAAAGACGCCAAACCTACAATGACATCACCAGCTTTGATGTTTGCGTTGTCGATAACATCACTTCGTTTCATACGCGCAGTGACTGTAGAATCCACGATAATTGTTCTAACCAAATCACCAACATCTGCTGTCTCGCCACCGGTGGAATGAATAGTTACTCCAAAGCCTTTTAAGTCCGAAATCAGTTCTTCTGTACCATTAATTATAGCTGATAAAACCTCGCCCGGAATGAGATTCTTGTTTCGCCCTATAGTAGATGATAACATAATGTCATCAGTAGCGCCTACACATAGTAGGTCATCAATATTCATTATGAGTGCATCTTGCGCAATACCTTTCCATACAGAGAGGTCACCAGTCTCCTTCCAATACATGTAGGCTAAGGACGACTTTGTCCCGGCACCATCGGCATGCATAATAAGACAGTAGTCATCATCACCCGTTAAATGGTCGGGTACAATCTTACAGAATGCTTTTGGAAATAGGCCTTTATCTATATTCTTTATAGCGTTATGGACGTCTTCTTTCTCGGCCGATACACCACGCTGTGCATATCTATCGCTTACAGGTTTGCTCATGGAATGGATTTTCAGTTACAAAAGTAAGAATACAAATTAATTAAAACTTACTTCGTAAAGAGTAACTCACGGTATTTGGTCAAAGGCCATAATTCGTCATCAATGAGCAATTCTAATTTATCGCAATGGTATCGTATCGTATCCATAAATGGCTTAACATTTTTACAATAGTCATCTGCACGTTTACCTAAGTCTGATTTTACATTGGCCTTTTTACGCATTTCCGTCATTTCCGTTACCGCAGAATTAATAGCTTCGATATGGTCCGAAATCTCTTCAATAAGACTCATTTGCTCTTTGGCCAATTTTTTAAATCCTGTACCGTAAATCTCCTTTAAGCCTTTTACGTTTTCAATAAGCATATTCTGGTAACGTACCGCTGTTGGAACAACATGATTACGAGCAATGTCGCCTAAAACTCGACTTTCAATCTGAATATGAAGAATATACTCTTCCATTTCAATTTCATATCGCGCTTCAGATTCAATCTTATTCATAACACCCAAGGATTCAAAAAGGGCGATGTTCTTCTTTAAGGTTTTGACTTTAAGTGCTTCAGGCGTATTTTTATTGTTACTCAAACCTCTCTTCTTCGCTTCCTTTTCCCATGCTTCACCATAGCCATTTCCTTCAAATAGGATGTCTTTGGACTGCTTGATGTATTCTCGTAATACATTAAATACTGCATCGTCCTTTTTCATGGCTTTTTCGTCGATTAACGTGTCTACTTCAGATTTAAATTCCATCAATTGCTTCGCGACAATGGAATTCAATACCGTCATAGGCTTAGCACAGTTAGCGGTTGAACCTACAGCCCTGAATTCAAACTTATTTCCTGTAAAGGCAAAGGGTGATGTTCTATTTCTGTCGGTATTGTCCAGTAGAATTTCAGGAATTTTACCAACAACATTCAGTTTCAAATCTGTTTTCTCCTGAGGGGACAATTTGCCTTTGGTGACACATTCTAACTCTTCCAAAACTTTGGTGAGCTGTGCTCCTATAAAGACAGAGACAATAGCTGGTGGTGCCTCGTTAGCACCTAACCTGTGGTCATTACTGGCCGATGCAATTGAAGCACGAAGCAATTCTTCGTTCTCCCGTACCGCTTTAATTGTATTTATAAAGAAGGTTAAAAACTGTAAATTACTCATCGGGGTCTTTCCGGGAGACAGTAAATTAACGCCGGTGTCTGTACTCAAACTCCAGTTATTATGCTTACCGGAGCCATTAACGCCAGCAAACGGCTTTTCATGAAACAAGACCTTAAAGTGATGACGCTCGGCCACTTTCTTCATTACGTCCATCAACAAGGAGTTATGGTCTACGGCTAAATTGGCCTCTTCGTAAATAGGCGCTAATTCAAACTGATTTGGTGCCACCTCATTATGGCGTGTCTTTACAGGAATGCCCAACAACATACACTCATGCTCCAAATCGCGCATGTAAGCCATCGCTCTGTTTGGAATAGTTCCAAAGTAATGGTCATCTAATTGCTGTCCTTTTGCAGAGGAATGGCCTAAGAGCGTTCGGCCTGTCAGCGTTATATCTGGTCTTGACGAAGCAAGACTACTGTCAATTAAAAAATATTCCTGTTCCCAGCCCAAGGATGCATTTACTTTTTTGACGTTTTTATCAAAGTACTTACAAACCGCTACCGATGCGTTATCCACGGCTTGCAACGCTCTAAGTAACGGTGTCTTATAATCTAAAGCTTCACCTGTGTAAGCCACAAAAACCGTAGGAATACATAATGTTGTTCCGTAAATAAATGCTGGTGATGTTGGGTCCCAAGCTGTATAACCGCGTGCTTCGAAGGTATTTCTTATACCGCCATTAGGAAAACTTGAGGCGTCTGGCTCTTGTTGCACCAATTGACCTCCACCAAATTTTTCAATGGCAAAACCATCGCCAATAGTTTCAAAAAAGGCATCATGCTTTTCCGCCGTAGCGCCTGTTAATGGTTGAAACCAGTGCGTATAATGTGTTACGCCTTTAGAAATGGCCCATTCTTTCATTCCAGTAGAAATATGGTCTGCCACCGAACGGTCAATTTTAGAACCTCTTGTTGTGGCATCCATAACACTCAAAAACGCTTCTTTGGTCAAGTATTGACGCATAGTCGCTTCATTAAAAACATTCTGGCCGAATAATTCTGAGCGACGACCATTTTCTTTAATCGATATAGGCTGGTGCTTATACGATTCTTTTAAAGCTTGAAATCTCAATGTGGACATATAATAAGGGCTATAATTAGTTAAAATAAAGTTTCAGGTTAGTATCTTCATATTCAATCCTGAAGATAACCATAATATCATGGGGCAAATTTATAATTTTTTGAATTAATCAACGAGCAACCCCTAAATTTTTTAGGGGTCAAATTAATTGTTGATAACATTTTAATCAAAATACCCCTTAAATTTTTGTTCAACTATCAGAAAAGTATAATATTTGTGCTTTCATTTTTAAAACTGATATTCAAAATGAGCAAATCCAAGTTAGAGTACATTTGGTTAGACGGCTACAAACCGACCCAAAACATGAGAAGCAAGACTAAAGTCGAAGACAACTTTAGCGGTAAATTAGAAGACTGCCCTATCTGGTCGTTTGACGGTTCGTCAACACGTCAAGCAGAAGGTGGTTCATCGGACTGTTTACTAAAGCCAGTAGCTATTTATCCTGATCCTGCGCGAAAGCATGGGTATTTAGTAATGACCGAGGTGTTAAATGCAGACGGTACACCACACGAGTCCAACGGTCGTGCTACGATTGAAGATGAAGACAATGATTTTTGGTTTGGATTTGAGCAAGAATATTTTATCATGGATCGCAAAACACAATTACCTTTAGGCTTCCCTGTAGGTGGTTACCCTGCGCCACAAGGTCTTTACTATTGCTCCGTTGGCGGTCGCAATACCCATGGCCGTGATTTGGTGGAAGAGCATGCCGATCTTTGTATTGAAGCTGGACTTAATTTTGAAGGTATCAACCAAGAGGTGGCTTCTGGGCAGTGGGAATTTCAATTGTTTGCCAAAGGTGCAAAAAAAGCTGGCGATGAAATTTGGGTAGCACGTTACCTATTGGATCGTTTAACCGAAAAGTATGGCTATTATATTGAATATCACCCTAAGCCATTAGGAAAAGATATGGATTGGAATGGATCTGGTATGCACGCTAATTTTTCAAATACTACATTGCGTACTTGCGGTAGCAGAGAAGTTTATGAAAAAATCTGTGAAGCGTTTAGACCAGTTGTAAAAGAACACATTGCTGTATATGGCGAATTTAACGATCAGCGTTTAACGGGAGATCACGAAACGGCATCTATAGATGACTTTAGCTATGGTGTTTCTGACCGTGGTGCGTCAATACGTATTCCAATCATTACAGTTGAAAAAGGCTGGAAAGGCTGGCTTGAAGATCGTAGACCAGCATCTAATGGCGATCCTTATAAAATTGCCGGACGAATCATTAAGACTGTGAAAAGTGCTAATGTTTCTTAAATTAGAAATAGATTTTTAGATTATAATAAATCCCGATTCAGTAGAATCGGGATTTTTATTTTAACCTATCTATTGTTTATGAAATTGCGTTTTTAAAAACACCTGCTTCCATTCATCATCTTCGTAGATGCCGACTTTAAAGTTATAGGTAGACTCATCAACATATTCCCACATATCGGTAACAACGGTTTCTCCATAACTATAGCGGTAAAACAGGTTTTTATCATCACAAATTACAGTGCCTTCGGTTAATCCTCCAAAGACATCAAACTCCCAAAATTTGATAGTATTTGACGATTTATCAAATTGGCGAATACCGTGATTACGATTGCCATATTTGGTTTGTGCTTCATCTGTATATCCCATAGCTTCAACCACGACAAGTGTACTATCAAGCGAATAGCTAAAAGTGATATCCTGCTTAAATTTTGAACCATTTCCCCAAGTGCCTTCCGCTGACCATGTCTTCCCAACTAGATTATCAAAAGCTTTTAATGGGTTTTGAGACAAAGCCAGATTAAACGTTACAAAAAGTAATATTAAGGCTGCTTTTGTTTTCATGTTTCATTCAATTAATTATAAATCTACTTCAACGCCAAATAAATAAATACAATATAAGCGCCGGTCAACACAAAACCTTTATAACGACTGATGATAAATCGTTTTGGAATAAAAACTAAAGGAATCAGTACCGCCGCAAAGGCAATCATCCAAAAGATATTGGTAGATAAAATTTTGGGAGAGTCAACGACGATGGGTTTTATCATGGCAGTTAACCCCAAAACGGAGGCAATATTAAAAATGTTAGACCCAATAAGATTTCCCAAAGAAATGGCTTTCTCCTTTTTAAGCGCGGCAATAACGGAAGCCGCCAATTCTGGCACAGAAGTCCCAATAGCAATAACCGTAACGGAAATGGCATAATCACTAATGCCTACTTGTGCCGCTAATGCTTTTGCACCATCGACCAACCACTCAGAACCAAAATAAAGACCCACAGCACCAATCAAAAGCCATATAGTAATTTTAAAGCCTGAAACAACGGCCAGGCTATCGTCAACATCTGCGACGTTAACTCTGTTCTGTTTTCGGGAGCGAGCAATCAATAAAAACAGAAAGAGAATAAGACCAATAAATAAACATGCCCCTTCAATAGCATCGAGCTTACCGTCATTTTTAAGGAAAAAATATAACGCAAAAGAGACGAGCATCATCATGGGCCAATTCAACTTATAAAATTCTTTATCAATGGCCAATGGCGAGATAATAGCGGTAATTCCCAAAACCAAACCAATATTTGCGATGTTGGAGCCTATGACATTACCTAAGGCTATATCAGAAATACCATCTAATGCGGCCTGCAAGCTCACCAACAATTCTGGCGCAGAGGTAGCAAAAGACACAACCGTCATCCCTATCACCAATTTTGAAATATTGAATTTAAAGGACAAGGCCACTGATGACCGCACCAAAAACTCCCCACCTACTACAAGCGCCAAAAGTCCAATAATAATATAAAAAACACTCATTGATTATTTCGTCTATTAATCGTTATGCGAATATAAGACAACCTACCTTCAGAATAAAAAAACTAAAATTTACGTTAAATAACGACTAATTTAGTTGTATAACTATAAAAATAGTTTTAAGTTTACTTCAAATTAGTTCATCATGCAAAAACTCACCAACAAAGAAGAAGAAATCATGCATATTTTATGGAAGCTCGAAAAAGCGTTTGTAAAAGATGTATTGGCCGAAATAGAATCCGAAAAGCCACACTACAACACCTTGTCTACCATCATCCGAAATCTTGAGGAAAAAGGCTATGTGTCCTACACGGCTTACGGAAAGACGCATCAGTACTTTCCGGTAGTAAGCAAAGAAGACTATAAAGCCAAGTTTATGACGCGCGCCATTGACAATTACTTTAACAGCTCGTATAAAAATATGGTCTCTTTTTTCGCCAAAGAAGAAAAAATCAGTGTGGACGAACTGAAGGAAATTATTGCACTAATAGAAAACAAGAAGTAATATGGACTATCTCCTAAAAGCATCGGTAGTAGCCTTAATTTTCTATGTGTGCTACCTCCTATTTCTAAAACGTGAAACCTTTTTTCAGCATAACCGATGGTTTCTACTCGCTGGTATTGTGACCGCTTTGGTGTTTCCGTTGATTGTTATTCCGAATTATATCGAAGTGACTCCCGTTGCTGTTGAAGCGACATCGTTCACTATGTACGAATCTTCGAACGAATCTATTGGGGTATTAGCAAATGTTGAAACCCCTTTTGATTGGTCAAACCTTTTATTGGCCATTTATTTAGTCGGATTGGCTTTTTTCCTGATTCGTTTTCTGCTTCAATTTGGTTCGCTGATTCAGTTGTTATTGAACAACCCGAAAAACAAATCGGGCTTCTTTACTTATATCATAGTAAAAAGTGATATATCGCCCTTTTCATTCTTCAAATGGATTGTCTATAATCCTGAATTGTTCGACGACAACGAGTTGCAACTCATACTTAATCACGAGCGCGTACATGCCAGGGAATACCATTCTTTAGACATCCTTTTCACCAATTTGGCCTGTGCCGTATTTTGGTTTAATCCTGTGATTTGGCTCTATAAAAAAGATTTGCAACAGAATCTGGAATACATCGCAGACCACAAAGCACAGCAATATTCTGAAAATGAAAAAGACTACCAACACCTGCTTTTAAAAACCAGTGTCGCTCATCAAAATCTAAGTCTCACGACGAACTTTTATAATTCATTAATCAAAAATCGAATTCTCATGTTACACAAATCAAAATCAAAAAATTACCAGAAATGGAAGTTTCTCTCGGTGCTTCCGTTACTCGCGTTCTTTTTAATGAGCGCCAATATTAAGGACATCTATGTTGAAGTGCCTAATACGGAAACATATACCGCCGTTTATAATGATATTCCCGAACGTTTGGAATTCGTTGTCACTAAAAATACAACTGAAGACGAACTGAATGAACTTGTTGCTATTGCAAAGAAAAATGGTGTAACCCTTCAATACGATTACATCACTAGAAATGACAAAAACGAGCTGACGAATCTTAACCTTAAATTAAATGGACGTAGCTACGGTGGTGGTACAGGAACCGAACCTATTGAATCATTCATAATTTACAAAGAGTTGGATGAAGCAGGTGGCGCTTATGTAGGCCGATTAGAAGGCGCAACACTTCATTTTGATGATAAAGAAAATTTAGATAGTAATGACGATAAACGCATTGAATCTCTCAGACAACGCGCCTCAAATGCCATTGTTCGCTTGGGAATTCAGGATGTTGCTGATGCCAAACATCGCACGTTGATGTTCCCAAAAAAATCCGAAGTCGACCCTATAAAAGTCACCTTCAATAAAAGCATGACCGATGCTCAATTGGAAGCCCATAAAAAAGAACTGAAATCTGAAGGTATTAGCATGAGCATCGACCGGGTTAAACGAAATGCCGATGGTGATATTACGAGCATTAAACTTAGCTTCACGTCAGACACTAGCTCCGTAAATTATGCAATTACCGACGACGAGGATGGTATTGACCCATTTACTTTTGAATCTAACAAAGACGGAGGGCTTTCCGTAAAAAGTACAAAGAGCAATACGTTTGAAATGCACTTTGATGATGAAGACCATGATGATGCGCCCCGTATCATTCACGACGATGATGACAATGTTTTTATTATAAAACGTTCAAAAGAAGATACGTTAAAAATGAACGGGAGAGTCAAAATTAATACCGTCGGAAAAAATATGATTATTACCGAAGCCGATACTATAATGATGGGTAATAATCAAGGTAAGGTAAAGTGGGTTTCACGACAAGACCAAAATGGTGAATATCACATCAATAATGACCCTAAATTTATAGTAAGGTCAGGTGGTTCTGAACCTCTCTACATTGTGGATGGCAAGATTATTAAAAAGAAAGACCTTAAGGACATTGACCATATGCTTATAGACCATGTGAACGTTATAAAAGATAAAAAAGCCACTGAGAAATATGGTGTTAAAGCCAAGAATGGTGTGGTAGAAATTTTTACCAAGGACCATCATCCAGAACGTCAAGTCATCAAAATACATGCAGACGACCAGCACAAAATGAAGAAAATAGTCACAAGAAATCATAACAATACTATAATTACCGCATATGCTCATTACGATGAGGGTACTCTTTATCACAACGAGGAAGAACACATCGCGGAAATCACAAAATATACCTCTGACGATGTTTTGGATGATTACAAGGCATACTTAAAAAAAGAGGGCATACACATGAAATACTCCAAACTTAAGCGAAATAATAACGGAGAAATTACACGTATTAAAATTTCAGTTAAAAACGATAAAGGCGCTTCGAGCAGTGCCAGCTACAACGATGATGACGGCATTCGTAACATCAGTGTCGGACAAAAAGGCGAAAGCTTAATTGTGACTACCAGTCGTATTTAAAACTAATTACAAGATTATAGAAAGCTCGAAATTCGTTTCGGGCTTTTTTAATCGACCATAATTTTAAAGGTAGATGAAGACCCTTCCGATGTTAACCTTAAAAGATAAAGTCCTGAGGCAACAGCGAGGTCAATCTCGTTGTTTCTGATGATAAAATCCTTCAAACGTTTGCCATCCAATCCATAAAGGGTTGCTTTGGCATCTATAGTCAATCCAACAACATTCAAAACACCTTCTGTAGGATTTGGATAAATGCTAACATTCAACAATTCATTTTCCGAAGTACTTAAGGACTGATTCCAAACCTGCCCCATTTGGTTACCCCAAATGTATTCCACCAATAAAGGCTGGTCTATAAATGGGTTTCGGTTGTTTTGCCAAAGATACACCACATTGTTTCTGTTCTTTTCAAAATCATCAACAGGGTCATAGCGGTGCCACTGTAACAAAGTCGCTAAATCTCCCAATTCGCCCATCGGATTGTTAAATTGATGTACCGGAAAACCGTTAACCACATTTAAGGCGTTATAACGCAAGTCCATATAAAGTACGCTTCTAGCAACGTCCCCTTTAAAACTTTCAGCATTTCCCGTTGGCCCGGTGTATTCGCCATAATTTTTGTTGCCTCGACTAGAATTTTCGGGGCCGTCCACAGCCCTTAAGGCATGCGCGTCGCTCATACCGTGTCGTGTAGAGTCAGCATTAGTGGTTATAAATTGACTGATGCCATCGGCAATTTCATCTGCTTCAATCTGAAAAAATCCACCACGCGATGCCGGAAAGGTATGCTCCCGATTCCAAAGTCCAACATTACTTCCTCCAGACGTCTGAAAATCAGCTTTAGAACGTGCTTGTTCCGTATAGACCAGCCACACCTGATTGGTATTTTCAGGGTTTTCATCGGCCTGTTTTAAAATATCAATCACATCCGCATAGGTTTGTGTCCTAACCGCAGTTGGGTCAGCAATAATCGCCGTAATGGCATGGCGCAACGCTTGGTCTTGCAAACCATCTAGACTATTATAATACCCCGTTGGCGTCGTACTAGCAACTTTATCTGTAGTCGGGTCTATTGGTGTGCCCCAAGCTCTTGTGATAATATCCAGGTCAACAATTCGGACTTTTACAAAATTATTAAATGCAATAATCGGCTCATTTAAGGTTGAAAATTTAATCTCCATATCCTCATCACCCTCATTTCCATCGTTAGCAATAATCTGAATGGCAGTAGACGTGGAGGTTTCCCCCATGGCGATACTTAAATTGGTTGAACCGGAATAATCCGAAGTAGCAAAGCCAAAGTTTGAAAGGCTCACACTAAAATCCAGCGTTTCGTCAACAGGTCTTTCGGCAGTAAAGGTCATTTGAACTGTCTCTCCTTCATCATAAATGGTTTTATCAGTTGAAATTTCTATCGGGTTGAAAACAATACCGGAACCATCATTGGTTTGGCGGGGATTTGGCGTTCCGGTTTCCCAACTTAAATCGGCCTGGCGTTGAATGGAATTGCTGTTATTTCCCGACCCTTCATTAATTTGTTGAATATCCGTAAATCTTGGGTCCATACTGAAAATACCAATAAGACCAGCGTCATCAGCATCGGAGGTATCATAAATCAGTACGTCGACCAAATTAGTGATGGTCGCCAATGTGCCTTCCGGAAAATCATCTGGTGTACCTTCGTAAATCGCAACAGCATCTGCTCCATTCTGAATAGTATTGCCCGAAATCAATAATTGCGGAAAAGGCGTCACACTGGTGCTACCAATTGTCAACAAACCATTTCCATCAGTCACCGCACCATCTAAATTCACAACAAAATAGCTAGAATCCATACCGTTTGGAGACCCATTGAAAAACACCAAAACTCTATTTGAAATCGTGAAATTTGGCGTCGGGGACTTGAGTTCTATAAATTCCAAGTCTTCTGAAATGGCAGAGTCACAGTCTAACTCATTAATTAGCAAATCTTGACTGTAAGCAAATGACAAACCAAAACACAACAAAAGGGTAAAATAGCGCATAGCATTAATTTTTTGCAAAGATAGGATTTAAGTTATCGTTTCACTGTTAAATTGTGGTTATGCTTTCGCTTCCTATCAACAAGAAATACCCAAAATACCAACCTTATTTTCTCTACTTCATTTTGAAAGTATGGCGCTGACAAAAAGATGAAAATCACAAAAAAGACCGCTTTTAAAGGATTTGCTCCCTACGATTTTAAAAATAGGTCTAAAAAGCCCCTACATTTATTATATATTTTCAATATATCATCCATTTATAATTACATATTATTACTTAATTGAAGACAAGTCACAAAATAATATAAGTCATTTCATTTTTTTACTTATAAACCCGAATTCAAATTCATTGATTTTCATTGATTCCCTTGGAAATAGGCTTGTAGCTCCCATATATTGAAAACTCAATCAAATAACGAAGTACAATATTAACCTCTTAACACCAAGAAATTATGATTACGCTAGCTAAAGTTCTTATCGAAATTTTAATCAACAGCCTTTAAGAACACAACCAACCAAAACGGAAAAACTTAGTCATCTCGACTAAGTTTTTTTATTTTTAGACTTCCTAATCCTCACAGATGAAAAAGTCGCTGTTTAAAACCTTGGCAAAAATCAATAAAGCCATTCTTCCTAGTTATACCAAAAAGCAGTTGGATTTATCTAAAGCTTCAAAATTACAATTGGCTATAATCGGATGGCGCGCTTATGTAACGATGCAGGCTTTGGATTGAAAGTTTAGAATGTATTTAAGGTATATCTAAAAATTGAAATAATTCCTTGCACCACATTTAATAAATATATTATATTTGCACCCACTTAAAAACGGCCTCGTGGCGCAACTGAATAGCGCACTTGATTACGGCTCAAGAGGTTACAGGTTTGAATCCTGTCGAGGTCACGAATAAATAGTTCAATAAGAAAAAACGCCAAGCTTGCTTGAGCGTTTTTTTGTTTGAAGTATTTTCAGCACGGAGCGCTAAGGATGCGACAGCAATCCTACTTAGCCTTGATTAATTGTTTTTTTGTTTAGACTTATTTTCAAAGTGAGTTTTATCAGGAATAACGACGTCAGTCTTATCTAGCTAACTAAAGATAAAAAGGTTAAAAAAGTTCAGCAAACGGCCACCAAAAACTAACTTATACAAAACACGCCCTAAAAGAGGGCGCTTTTGACTTAACACTTTTTATTCTAACTAATACATATTACGCAACGCTGTAATATCTTTTCCGTTAAACTCACCATCCTCGTTACTTGAGAAACAAGCGAGCATCACCGACGTTGAATCATAACCTGTTGGTGTACCAGATACATGGTTAGCTCCAACACCACCAGACCCTTCATTTACATTTTGCCCACAGCTTTGACGACTGAACCAATCCGTATGTCTAAATCCTACGGAATGACCAATTTCATGTGTAATGACGTGCTCCACAACATTAGTATCATAATTATTCAAACCATAAATCTGAACAAATTTATGTGGCAATCCACTACTCGTTGGGAAACCTGCACTTCCTCCTGCTCCCGATTCATTAGGATTATGGTAAACTACCATATCCTTGTTTTGATAATTTGTGCCATAGGTTAAGGTAAAGCTAATAGAAACGCCACTCAATCGGTTGTAGTTATTTACCGCCCATTGCAATGCTGTACGCTCCTTGCTACTTAAACCAAAACCACCGCCACCTGTGTAACCAATGATTGAAATATTACGGCCTTGGCTCACCAAATTATTGGTCGCATACTGTCGCCCTGCAATCTGACTCATGTAGCCACGTAACTCTTCTTCAGTGATGGAAATATCATCCTCCAGAAAAATACGTTTTTCACTTGTTCCATCCGGAAAGTAGAAATCTTTATACTCAACATAATCGCTGTTCATTTCCATGTCCTTCACATAATTGATGATGTCTTCAGGGACTTTCTCGTCTTGAGACATGGCAGTTCCCGAAAAAGGCTGTCCGTTTCGAGTCTCATTGGGTTCTACAAAGACATCTTCTTGTTCCAAGGCGAGGTCCGCCTGGTTCTGTGTTTCATCTTTTTCACAAGATGTAATTAAGACACCGCATAATGCAGTTGTCATCAAAATTTGACTTAATTTTTTCATCATAGATTTGTTAAAAATTCGTTAATAAAATTAAAACTCTATTACCGATTAACAGAAATATTAAACACTTTTTCGATGAAATACCTAAATTATTCTAAAATTAGTAAGAAAATGCTTCAAATATAATATTACCATTAATTATCATGAATTTCTTTTCTTTACATTAACAAAACATAATTTGTTCAATGCTTCAAACTAGTCAACTAAAGCAATTCGAATCCCTATTTAATACTGAATTCATTTCAAAAATCAGCGAAGTCGCTACGCTCCATCATTTTGAAAAGGACGATATCATTATTGATATAAATCAAGATTTAACGAGTATTCCATTATTGACAAAAGGTCTGATTAAAGTGACACGAGAAGACCAAGACTCCAACGAAATTCTGCTCTATCTTTTAAAAGAAGGTGATACCTGCGCGATGTCTTTAACCTGTTGTATGGCGGACCGGAAAAGTAAAATAAGGGCTATTGCCGAAACCGATGTGGACCTTAATATGATTCCTGTGGATTATATGAATCTCTGGTTCAGCACCGAACCCCAATGGCAACAGTTTATTCTCACGAGCTACCAATCCCGCTTTGACGAAATGCTCCAAACTATTGACACTCTTGCGTTTCTTAACATGGACGAACGTTTACTCAATTACCTTCAAACGCAAAGTCAATTGAAAAACAGCGAAACGCTCAATATCTCTCATCAAGATATTGCGTTAGACCTGAACACCTCTAGGGTAGTCATTTCCCGAGTTCTTAAAAAGCTAGAAAATCAAGGACACCTACTGCTTGGACGCAATCAAATCACACTTCACAAGGCTTAAGTAACAAAAGTCACATAGAGTCTTTTAATAAGTCCTATTTTTGTTCAAAATTTAAACAATGTCAGCAATTTTAGAACCCTGGCCATGGTATGTTTCTGGCCCGCTCATCGCTGTAGTGATGTTCGCCCTACTCTATTTGGGCAAAACATTCGGGATGTCCTCTAACCTTCGAACCCTATGTACTATTGGAGGTGCGGGGAAATTTTCAGAATTCTTTAAGTTCGATTGGAAGGCCCAACGTTGGAATCTTATTGTTGTCCTTGGTGCCATCATTGGCGGTTTTATCGCGCATCATTTATTATCAAATCCAACAGATATCGACTTAAATCCTGAAACAGTGGCTGAACTTTCCACCTTAGGTTTTGAGAATGCAGGAAAATCACTCTTACCGCCAGAACTATTTGATTGGGATGCCGTTTTAAGTTTGAAGGGCTTATCACTCCTCATCATCGGAGGCTTTTTGGTCGGTTTTGGGACGCGCTATGCAGGCGGATGCACATCTGGCCATGCCATTACTGGGCTGAGTAGTCTTCAAACGCCATCATTGATTGCCGTTATTGGCTTTTTCGCCGGTGGTTTAATTATGATTCATTTTATCTTCCCAATACTCTTTTAATATGGCAAAGTATATCAAATTTTTACTCGTCGGAATTGTATTCGGGATTGTATTGGTTAAATCCGAAGCCGTTTCGTGGTATCGTATTTACGAAATGTTCAAGTTTCAGTCTTTCCATATGTATGGCATTATTGGTACTGCAGTGACTACAGGCATTTTATTGCTTCAAATCGCAAAAGCAAAACGAACGAAAACTACGGAAGGTGATGAGCTTTCTGTACCGAAAAAACAACCAGGCTTTCTTCGCTATATCATTGGCGGTTCCATTTTTGGGTTAGGCTGGGCACTCTCTGGTGCTTGCCCAGGACCCATGTATATTTTAGTGGGTACTGGTGCATTTAGTATTTTAATCGTTATTGCATCCGCATTGTTAGGCACTTTTGTTTATGGAATTTTAAAAGATAAACTCCCCCACTAAATGGAACTGTTGGAAATACTTGGTTACATCGGCGCACTCATAGCTGGTATTGTTATGGGACTTATCGGTGGTGGCGGTTCTATTTTATCCGTTCCAATTTTGGTATATCTTATGGGCATCAACCCAATCACAGCGACAGCCTATTCCTTGTTTATGGTTGGGGCGTCGTCTGCCGTTGGAGCGATTAAAAACTTTTTTAAAGGCCAGGTAGACCTCAAAACCACCTTTATTTTTGCCATTCCGGCATTGACTTCGGTGTTTTTAACACGCCGGTATTTGGTACCCTTACTTCCTGATGTGATGTTTACCATTGGCGATTTTGAAGTGACCAATAACATTTTCATCATGCTGTTTTTTGCCGTCATCATGATTGCATCGAGTATTTCCATGATTAAAAAGGAAAAACCTATTGTTGAAAAGGAAAGCCAAGACAGCCCGACTTATAATTTTCCGGTTATTGCTATGCAAGGCTTAGCGGTAGGAATCATCACTGGTTTTGTCGGCGCAGGCGGTGGTTTTTTAAATATTCCTGTTTTGGTTTTGGTCATCGGTTTATCCATGAAAAAAGCCATTGGCACATCGCTCGCTATCATCGCTATAAAATCACTTATCGGTTTTTTGGGGGATATTACCAATATTGATATTGAATGGCCTTTTCTATTAATATTTACGGGAATTTCCATCATCGGGATTTTTATTGGCGTTTACCTTTCAAAATTCATTAGCGGGAAGAAATTAAAGAAAGGATTCGGCTACTTTATACTGGTCATGGCCACCTACATTATCTATAAAGAGTTATTTTAGTTTAGTAAATTTAAAGTCTTAAATTTTTGATTATGAAGATAGAACAATTATACACCGGATGTTTAGCGCAAGGCGCCTATTATATAGAGTCTGAAGGCGAAGTAGCCATTATTGACCCATTGCGCGAAACACAGCAATATATTGATAAGGCAAACGCCAACAATGCGAAAATTAAGTACATATTTGAAACCCACTTTCATGCCGATTTTGTGTCTGGCCATGTGGATTTAGCCCAAAAAACAGGAGCGACCATTGTGTACGGTCCAGGTGCTACAACAGACTATGATATTCATTCCGCCAAGGATAATGAAGAATTCAGAATAGGAAAACTGACCATAAAAGCGCTTCATACACCAGGTCATACGTTGGAAAGTACTACCTATCTTTTAAAGAACGAAGCAGGAAAAGACCATGCCATCTTCACAGGAGACACCTTATTTTTAGGCGACGTCGGAAGACCAGATTTAGCCATAAAATCCGATTTAACACAGGAAGACCTAGCCGGTATGCTTTATGATTCACTTCGGAATAAAATTATGCCCCTGTCGGATGATTTAATTGTTTATCCGGCACACGGTGCAGGTTCGGCTTGTGGTAAAAACCTCAGCAAAGAAACAGTCGGGGTTTTGGGAGAGCAAAAGCAGACGAATTACGCTTTACGTGCTGACATGACTAAGGACGAATTTATCGAGGAAGTTTTAGACGGCATTGCACCACCACCACAATATTTTGCCAAAAATGCCATGCTCAATAAAATGGGCTATGACAATTTTGAAACCGTATTAGAAACCGGTAACGTTCCCTTAACACCAGACGCTTTTGAAGCCATGGCCAATCACGAATCGGCTTTGGTATTGGATGTAAGACCACAATCTGAATTCATAAAAGGCCACATCCCGAATTCCATATTTATTGGCCTAAACGGTCAGTTCGCACCCTGGGTTGGTGCTTTGATTACCGATATAAAGCAACCAATTATTCTTGTAACTCCTGAAGGTAAAGAAGAAGAAGCCGTAACACGTTTATCACGTGTTGGCTATGATAACACTTTAGGTTATCTAAAAGGCGGTATCGAAGCATGGAAAAACTCCGGACGTGATGTTGAAATATTAGAATCGATTTCGGCTGAAGAATTTGCTAAGCGAGTCAATGAGGACGACGTCAATATTTTAGATGTCCGAAAAGATGGAGAATTCAGTTCCATGCACTTGGAAGATGCCCGACATTTTGCTTTAGACTATATCAATGAGAATATGAATGCCATAGACCGTAATAAAACCTATCACGTGCATTGCGCTGGTGGCTACCGTTCAGTGATTGCCATGTCCATTTTAAAAGCGAGAGGCTTTGATAATTTAGTTGATGTTGCTGGCGGTTTTGGTGCGATTAAAAAAACGGATTTAAAGATGACGGATTTTGTTTGTCCGTCGACGCTTTAAATACCTTTATACAGTTCTCAGACCTTGAAGGCTTTAAAAACCTGAGAGTTTCTGAAATTCAAAAAGACCTCACTGAATTAGAATATCCGTGAGGTCTTTTTCTTTATATAATTTTTAATTTTTCAAGCAATCTCCGCACTCAACCCCGCTTCCAAAAGCATGGAACAGCGCGGTTTTAAATCGTCATAAGAACCTGTCTTTACAGTACATTTTCCTTTGTAATGGACGATAATGGAGCATTGCTCAGCTTGTTCTGGTGTGTGGTCACAAGCGTAAATGAGTGTGTCAATGACGTGGTCAAAGGTATTGACATCATCATTGAATAAAATGATTTCATTCTGTTTTAAAACCTCTTCTTCGAGGAGTAATTCTGGCGATATCTGTTCTTTTGTTCCCATAATCAACAGTAATTCGTAACTAATTTATAAATTTTAACGATACCCAATCCCCTCTTTGTATCTGTTCTTCAAACTTTAACATTTGAACTTCGCAGGCCTCTGTTAGCATTGGGATATCTTCGGTATAAAATCCACTTAGAAAAAGCATGCCGTTAGGATTCAAACATTTAGCATAAGTCGGAATATCAGCCAACAAAATATTACGGTTGATATTCGCAATAATGACATCATACGCCTGATCGGCCAAAAGACTTGCGTCACCCTGATAAACCGAAATATGATGGCAATCATTGCGCTCTACATTCTCAAGACTGTTCAAATAACACCACTCATCAATATCTATCGCGTCTAATATTGAAGCCCCAACTTTTTCTGCCAAAATCGCCAAAACACCCGTACCGCAACCCATATCCAAAACTGATTTATTCTTTAAATCGTTTTTCAGGATATGTTGAATCATCATGTGGGTGGTTTCATGATGACCTGTACCGAAACTCATTTTCGGTTCTATGATGATATCGTATTTGGTATTTGTTTTTTCATGGAAAGGCGCTCTTACCGTACACAAACCATCGACTTCAATCGGTTTAAAGTTCTTTTCCCATTCGGCATTCCAATTGGTTTGGGTAATCTCTTCAAACGTATGTGTGATTGAAAATTCTTCTGACGTCAAAATGTGAATATCATCCAAAATAGAGTCATGCCAATCGTCCTTTTGAATGTAAGCTACCACCCCATCCGAAGTTTCAACAAAACTTTCAAATCCGGCATAGCCCAATTCAGCTATCAAGATTTCGGAAGCAGTTTGAAGTGGTTCAACTTTAAAAGTATAGCCTATGTAAATCTGGTCTGCCATATACGCTTAAATGGCGTTTACAATGGCAAAGAAATCGTCGGCCTTTAAGGATGCACCTCCGATTAAGCCACCGTCCACATCGGGATTGGAGAAAATCTCTTGGGCGTTGTTTGGCTTTACGCTTCCACCATAGAGAATTGAAATGTTGTCGGCTGTGTCATCGCCATATTTATCGGCAATCATTTTTCGGATGGCTTTGTGCATCTCTTGGGCCTGCTCCGGGGTGGCCGTTTCTCCTGTGCCAATCGCCCAAACAGGTTCATAAGCCAGAATGATATGTTTTAACGCATCAGCGTCTAAATGAAATAAGGCATTCTTGATTTGCGACTTCACAACAGCTTCGTGATTTCCTGCCTGGCGGTCTTTCAATTCTTCTCCAAAACAAAAGACGACTTCCATCTTTTTAGATAGGGCCATGTCTACTTTCTTGGCTAAATCGGCATCAGTTTCGTTATAATAGGCACGGCGTTCACTGTGGCCTAAAATCACGGTACTAATCCCCACACTTTTCAGCATGTCTGCGCTCACTTCGCCCGTATAGGCACCGTTTTCCGCAAAGTGCATATTTTGGGCAATCACTTCAATATCGCTTTCCCGTAGTTCCTCAAAGGCGTGGTACAAATTCACGTAAGCTGGCGCAATCATCACTTCAGCGTCTGAGGTTTTTTTAGCGTTTTTTAAATCCGTGATTAGGCCTTGCGTTCGAGGTAAATCATTGTTCATTTTCCAGTTTCCGGCGACTATTTTTCTTCTCATATTCCCATCCTAACCTTCCCTAAGGGAAGGGATTATTTTTCTTTAAATTAAAAATTGTTGAATTACAAAAATAACGCTTTCTGAAAGTGTCTCCTAGTCGATAAGGCAACATGTTTAAATCAAGGATAATCTAAGCCAATTTTACACGCGGGTCTAGCCAGGCGTAAATGATATCCACTAGAATATTGATGATGATAAAAAGTAAGGCAATGATGAGTACAGCGCCCATAATGACGGGTAAGTCTAGAGTGTTTAAAGCATTCACAATTTCCTTTCCCAAACCATTCCACCCGAAAATATATTCCACAAAAACGGCCCCAGCCAACATAGAGGCGAACCATCCCGAAATCGCAGTCACCACAGGATTCAAGGCATTTTTTATAGCGTGATTTTTTATGACGTTGAATTCGCTAAGCCCTTTTGCCCTCGCCGTTCTTATAAAATCTTGGCTCATCACTTCCAACAAGGAATTTCGCATTAACTGAATGACAACGGCCAAAGGACGAATCCCCAAAACAATGGCAGGGAGAATTAAATTTTTCCATTTAATGTTGACTTTTTCGCCAAAATCATCAAGCTCGTAGAGGCTTCCGGTCATTTCAAGATTGGTGTATTCGTGCAGTACAAATCCGAAAAACCAAGCAAATAAAATCGCACTAAAAAAAGACGGAACAGACATCCCAAAGGTACTTAACACCTGAATCAATTTATCGAGCCATTGGTCTTTATACAGAGCGGAAACCACACCGAGAATAAGCCCTAAAATCATAGCTATGATTATGGCTGACACTGCCAAGACTGCGGTATTTGGAAGTGTCTCTCCTATGACTTGACTTACGGGTTTTCCCTGTTTAGCAAAGGACTCGCGGAGGTATGGCCATTTTAAGGCGACGTCCGTTTGCCCAATTTGGAATAAGCGTGTTGCCGAATACTTATTGCTAGCCAAAGCCGTATAACTTTCGGAATCGGCAGAATGGAATGACAAGGGCGATAAGTCATTCAAATAATAGAGATACTGTGTGGAAATCGGTTTATCGAAGCCGTATTTTTTCTTTACCACTTCAACCTGTTCGGCGGTTTGGTTTTGCCCCAACATCATTTTAGCTGGGTCGCCAGGAAGTACCGTAAACAAAAAGAAAATCACCGTAACGACGCCAAAGAGTGTCAGCAGTGCGTAACCGATTTTATGTAGCAGATAACGCCCCAAATTAGAGTTCTAGGTCTTCGATATCCGTCCAATGCGCTTTGTTGGTTACGGTTCCTTTTTCAAGCAAAATCACACCGGGGTTTGCACGAACTATGGTTTTTACCACTTTTTCGTCACATAGGTAGATGTCAAAATCAAGATTATAATCTGTTTTGACTTGTTGCTTAGCTTCTTCTCCTGAGGCCGATAGACCAATGACTATGTAACCTGCTTTTTGAGCACGGTCAGCAAACGCTTTTATTTTCAACATACCTTCATTTTCGGCACTCAGCACATTGTACATCGCTACAATGGCGAGCTTGTCTTTTTCTAAAAAGTACGTGGTTAAATCTTCATCTTCAGACTCGATGGTAAAATCTTGAATTGGCGGAACGTAGCCTTCGTCAATCACTTGAGTATCTACACCTTTGAGAGTCTCTCTTGGGTATTCTGTTGGTTCAGAGCCATTGGTGACCACTTTTTTAACCTCACCATCTATCTCGTAGCTCCAGACATATTCATTGACAGGCCTTGGTGCATCCGCAGGAACATCCATTTGCTCTTGCAAATTATTCCCGATTTTATAGGCTCTAAAATCCACATGAGGTAAATGCATCAGTACATCATAAGCAATCCAAAGCGATACCAAGAATCCCAATAAAGCGATGATGGTTGTCGGTAAGGGTTTGAAAAACGGCTTAATGTATTTTCGTCCTGCAAACAAAAAGAGAACCAATACGAGAAGTACCACGTCTTTCCAGAAACTTTGCCATGGCGTTAGTTTTAGGGCATCTCCAAAGCATCCGCAGTCTTTCACTTTATCGAAATACGCTGAATAAAACGTTAGAAATGTGAAAAACAGAATCATTAACAGCAGACTCCAAACCGTAAATTTTGGTTTGTAGCCAATGATGAGGAAAACGCCCAAGACGACTTCGAACACCACAACGAAAATCGCAAGTGGCAATGCATAAGGCTCCAAAAACGTCAGATTCAAAACATCCGCACCGAAATATTCCTGTAGTTTATAAGAAAAACCAAGCGGGTCATTCAATTTTATCCATCCGGAGATGATGAATAGTATTCCGACGAAAATTCTGCTTATTCCAACTAAATATTTCATACTAATTTGTGTCATTCCTGCGAAGGCAGGAATCTTTTAAATTTATTTTTTCAGTGGATTCCAGCTACCGACACTTCGGGACAGGAATGACAATCGTTTATTCAGCTTCTCCCAAATGAATCATCGCAAAAACCGAATAATTAATCATGTCTTGATAATTGGCATCAATACCTTCGCTAACGATGGTTTTTCCGGCATTATCTTCAATCTGTTTTACGCGAAGCAACTTCTGTAAAATCAAATCCGTTAGGGAGCTTACACGCATATCCCGCCAGGCTTCACCGTAATCATGATTCTTATTCAACATTAAATCGCGCGTAATTTTAATGTGCTTATCATACAACTCAATTGCTGTATCCACATCCATATCGGGTTGCTCCACCACACCTTTTTCTAACTGAATCAGCGCCATGGTGCAGTAATTAATGATACCGATAAACTCACTCACTTCGCCTTCATCCACTTTGCGTTCGGCATTTTGTTGTAAACTACGAATACGCTGTGCCTTAATAAAAATTTGGTCAGTCAGCGAAGGTAAGCGTAATATGCGCCACGCACTCCCATAATCTTGCATTTTATTAAGAAAAAGTGACCGACACTTGTTGATGACAGCATCGTATTGTGAAGCAGTTTTTTGCATGTATTCCGTTATAATTTGCGTAAATTTCGCCATTATAATTCAATGTTCAAAGTTTAAGTTTCAAAGTTTTTGAAGCCAATGACGATAAACTGCAAAGGCCAACTTCTCGATTTAAGCACTCCAAAAGTGATGGGGATTTTAAATGTTACCCCAGATTCGTTTTATGACGGCGGTAAATTTAAAGGCGAATCTGACATTTTGAATCAGGTGGAAGTCATGCTCTCCGATGGTGCCACGTTTATTGATATTGGTGGCTATAGCTCTCGGCCTGGTGCGTACGAGGTTTCAGAAGATGAGGAAATTCAGCGTACAGCACCGATTACGGAACTTATTATAAAACATTTTCCTGAGACATCGATATCCATTGACACCTTTAGAAGTACTGTTGCTAAAAAGAATATCGAAGCCGGCGCATCGCTCGTCAATGATATTTCTGCAGGGTATTTAGACGAGAATATGCTTCAGACTGTAGCCGATTTAAGAGTACCTTATATTATGATGCACATGCGTGGAAATCCTAGGACCATGCAGAGTAAAACCGACTATTCAGACTTAACTGTGGAAATCAATCGGTATTTTTCAGAACGTATTGCGAAATGTCAAAGTCTTCAAATTAAAGATATCATCATTGACCCTGGTTTTGGATTTTCAAAAACCTTGGAACAGAATTTTCAATTATTGAATCAGCTTTCAGACTTAAAAATTTGTGATAAACCGATTCTTGCTGGTGTTTCAAGAAAATCGATGATTTATAAAAGCTTGGACATAACGCCTTCAGAAGCACTTAATGGCACTACGGCACTGAACATGGTTGCCTTAGAACACGGCGCATCCATTCTACGCGTTCATGATGTTAAAGAAGCTATGGAATGTGTGAGATTGCACAATCAATTAAAGGGTAACGGATAAATTTTGTGGTTACTTCTTATTTGTTAAATTAGCAGAAACCTACCGCCTTTGGATAATCTTCAGTTTTGGGATTTTAGATTTATAGATTTTGTCGACGTTTTTCTCGTCGCCATTCTCCTCTACTATATCTATAAGTTGGTGAAAGGCACGGTGGCCATCAATATTTTTATAGGGATTTTAATCATCTATTTTGTCTGGCGACTTACGGATTACCTTAACATGCAGATGCTCCATCGGATTTTTGATGGCTTTATGAAAGTGGGTATCATTGCATTAATCGTTGTTTTTCAACCCGAAATTCGAAAGTTTTTACTCATGGTCGGTTCTACGAATCTGGGTGGGAAACGTCGGATTTTCAAAAATTTTAAATTTCTGAAAAGTGATAGTGAAACCACAACAGATGTGGACGCTATTGTGAATGCCTGTACTAAAATGGGTACTTCTAAGACTGGAGCACTTATTGTTATAGAACGCAACAATAGCCTAGATTTTTTAACAGGCACTGGCGACGAGATGAACATTACTGTGACCCAACCCATAATTGAAAGCATATTTTTTAAAAATAGTCCATTACATGATGGCGCCGCCATTATTGATAACAATGTGGTTAAAGCCACACGAGTGATATTACCGGTCAGTAACGAAAAAAATATTCCCGAACGCTTTGGTCTTCGCCACCGTGCCGCCATAGGTATTACCGAAAAAACAGATGCCATTGCGATTGCCGTTAGTGAGGAATCCGGACAGATTTCATATATCAAAAATGGGGAATTTATGATGTTTAAAGATGCTGAAGAGCTGACGGAAAAAATAAAGAAGGATTTGATTTAATGGAGTGTAAAAATTGTAATACCCAACTTTCAGAAATGACCAACTACTGCCCAGAATGTGGGGCAAGGGTTATTAGAAATAGACTGACACCTCGGGTCCTCGCTGAGCAGATGAATGATGAAGTTTTGTCATTGGACAACAAGTTTCTGCGTACATTTATTGACCTTTTTAAGCGACCAGAAGCGGTTATCAACGGCTTTATCATTGGTGTTAGAAAGCGTCATCTTAATGTTATCAGTTATTGGGCCATTGCACTATCTGTACTTGGACTTCAGCTATTTATATTGAAAAGCTTTTTTCCTGAGTTTCTAGATGCTCAAAATGATATGTTCGGTATGACGAAAGTGGAAGGCGACAATCCTGTAAATACCTACAATGAGCTTGTTGGAAAAAGTATGAGTGAGTATCAAAATGTTATGTTTACGGTACTGATGCCATTTTTAGCCATTGGCACTTGGATTATTTATTTAGATAAGCGACGCTATAATTATACTGAACATTTGGTCATCAATCTCTACATAAATTCACAGTGGATTTTCGTTGGGATTGTTATAAATGTTGGCCTAGCATTATTCGGTGTTTCAAATATTATGATGGCTTCAATAATCGCAATGCCTTTAAGTTTGGCCTACGGAAGCTATGTATTTAAACGTTTGTATGGTAACTCCTTTTTAAATTCACTACTTCGTTACATAGCTGCATTTATTATTTACATGTTTGCTTTTTCTATTATAATGGTCATTTTCGTGATAGGGTTTTTCATCTATTTGTTTGCTACAGGAAAAATGGGTTAAATGAAGTGCAAGAACTGCCAAAAGGATATTATTGAAGAAAGTGATTACTGCAATTACTGTGGTGCACGTGTGGTTAGAAATCGCTTAACCATAGGAAATCTTATTAGTCATTTTTCTGAAGAATTTCTCAACTACGATAACCGCTTTATACAAACCTTTAAAAATCTATTTGTTAAACCTGAAGACGTTATCCGTTCTTACATTGATGGAACACGAAAAAAATATGTCAACGTTATCAGCTATTTTGCTATAGCCATTACCATCTCGGGGCTTCAACTGTTTTTGTTACAGCGCTTTTTTCCCGAATCTTTAAGTTTCGATTCGATTTCCCAACCTGGACTAGAAGAATTTAACAAAGGGGTTTTCAATTTTGTACGTGAGTATCAATCCCTAGCTATGATGCTTAATGTACCGATTTACGCACTCATATCTCGGATTGTGTTTATCAGGGAACGCCAATTTAAATACAATTATACGGAGCATTTGGTCATATTTATGTACTTACTGGCACAATTATCCATGGTCAACGTTATCCTAACCATCATAGGCGCCATGTTTGGCTTTGAAATGGGCGAGATGTCGATACTATTTGGGCCTCTACAATTACTTTTTTCTGGCTATTGCTTAAAACGTATTTTTAACCTAGACTGGCCAAATTTTATGCTAAGGTCATTGATTTTCTTTGGTGTGCTTGTGGTAATCTCAATCATCTTCAGCATCGTTTTTGCCATCATTGCCAAACAAACTGGGATGTTAGACGCCATTATAGAAGCGCAAAAACAAGCCATTGAAGCAAGTAAAAGTGGGCAATAATTAGGCTGATTCAGCAGAAAGAAACTGCACCTCATATAAGTTTTTGTAGTAGCCCGATTCTTTTTCAAGTAAAGATTCATGCGTTCCGACCTCCACTATTTCACCTGCGTCCATCACAATGATTTTATCTGCATTTTGAATCGTAGCCAAGCGATGCGCAATCACAATTGAAGTGCGTCCTTCGGTAATTTTTTCGGTTGCCTCTTGTATTAATTGTTCGGAATAAGAATCAACAGAAGACGTTGCTTCATCCAGAATTAATATACTCGGGTTTGAAACGTAAGCCCTTAAGAACGAAATCAATTGACGTTGGCCTGAAGATAACATCACCCCTCGCTCTTTCACATTATAATGGTAACCATTTGGAAGGCTTTCAATAAACTTATGAATACCTATGGCCTTGGCTGCCCTAACGACATCCTCTTCAGTAATGTCTTTGTTGTTTAGCGTAATGTTATTCAGAATGGTATCTGCAAATAAGAACACATCTTGAAGCACCACAGCAATCTGGCTACGAAGCGACTCCAAGGTTAAGTTCTTGATATTAATACCATCAATCTTAATCGTTCCTGAATCTATATCGTAAAATCGATTTAATAAATTGATAATGGTTGATTTACCTGCTCCTGTAGCACCAACAATAGCTATAGTCTGCCCTGACTTGATATCCAAAGAAATTCCTTTAAGAACTTCTTCGTCTTTGACATAGGAAAAACGGACATTTTCAAATTGAATATCGCCTTTAAAATTTGAAGCAATTTCAGTTCCTGTATCGTCAATTTGAGATTCAGTATCCAACACCCTAAATACACGGTCGGCCGCTACCATCCCCATTTGTAGGGTATTGAATTTATTCGCAATTTGGTTTAAGGGTCTAAACAACATTGGAATAAACATAATAAAGGCCATTAAATCTCCAGTAGAGGTATACGGCGAAATGGAAATCACATTGACAGCGCCAATCCAAATGACGACACCCATCGTTAATGATGACAGAAATTCTGCAATCGGAAAGAAAATAGAGTTATACCACACGGTTTTTAACCAGCCCTTTTTATGGCGCTCATTAATCTGTTTGAAGTTTCTGTACTCGGTAGTTTCACGTGTAAAAAGCTGTAAAATCTTCATTCCCGTAACGCGTTCTTGCACAAAGGAATTTAAGTTTGAAACTTCGGTACGTACTTCCTCAAACGCACGTTTCATGTACTTCTGAAAAATCTTTGTAGCAAATAATACTAGAGGAAGTGTTGTAAAGACGATTAAGCTCATCTTCCAGTTCATTGCCACCATAAATCCGCCAACTACCACCATTTTAAGGACGTCACTAAATATCATAAATAAGCCCTGCCCAAAGATATCCGCAATCCGTTCCATATCCGTTACCGCTCTGGTTATCAAAACACCGACCGAAGATTTATCATAATAAGTCATTTTAAATTTCAGCATATGCCGAAACAGTTTTACCCTAATGTCCTTTACGACTGACTGTCCCAACCAACTGGCATAATAGATAAACAATAATTGACAGACCACTTCAACAACAAGTAGAATGAGCATAAGCATAATGTAGAATAAAAAGCCTTCATATTCCTTAGGTGCGATTTGCTCATCAATAGCCACCTGAAGTACTTTTGGCCTTAGGGCTCCAAAAACCGCCAAACCTAAGACACAGAGAAGCGATATCACAAATACCGCACGATACGGTTTTATGTATTGCAACAGTCGTTTAAACAATCCGACATCGAATATTTTCTTGGATTTTTCTGCCATGCTTACTTTCCGCATAAACGGAACTTCGTTATTATTCTAATTTTATAGTTTCAGGATAAGTTATCTCTGACAAAAATAGGCCTTTTGCTGGGACTGAAAATCCTGCTTCCGAACGGTCTTTGGACTCAATAATGCTGTGCATCACTAATACATCTAATTTTCCCAGACCTATATTAATCAATGTGCCTACAATAGCTCTTACCATATTTCTTAAAAATCGGTCTGCCGTGATGGTAAAAATAAGTTGCTCTCCCTCAGTTTTCCACTGGGCAAATCGAATATCACAATTATAGGTCTTTACATCCGTATGTGCTTTAGAAAAGCATTTAAAATCTTTATAGTCCAATAAATACGTTGCCGCTTTATTCATGGCTTCAACATCCAAAGGTTGTAATACAGTATAAGACTGGTCATCTTGAAAAACATCCTTAGACGTAGATACCTTATAAAAATAGGTTCTTGAAGTAGCATCAAATCTAGCATGAGTGTCGTCCTTAACTCTAAATATATCTTTGATGGCTATATCAGGGGGCAAGTAAGAATTAAGACGATAAACAATATTGTCATCTTCAATGGAATTCGAAATGTCAAAATGCGCAAACATTTGGCTGGCATGCACTCCGGCATCAGTTCTACCAGCGCCCAATATGGAAATCGGTTCACCCAGAAGCAAGGATAATGCCTTATCCAATACTTCCTGAACGGTGACAGCATTTGGTTGTACTTGCCAACCGTGATACTGTTTGCCGTTGTATGCTAGTTCAATGAAATATCTCAAGTGAAAGTCCTATTTTTGCCAATGAAGCCACAAAGATAGGTCTTTTTAATGCTAAAGAAATCCTAAAACACGGCTATAGATTAATGACCAAAATCCTACTGCTTTCCGACACCCATAGTTATATAGATGATGCCATTTTAAGGCATGCTTCTGAAGCTGATGAAGTATGGCATGCAGGTGATATCGGTGAATTAAGAGTTACAGATTTGCTGTCTGAAAAAGCTAAATTAAGAGCAGTATATGGCAATATTGATGAAGCCAAAATCCGAGGCGAATATCCTGAGCACAACCGCTTTCATTGTGAAGATGTGGATGTATGGATGACCCATATCGGTGGCTATCCACCAAAATATAATTACAGAGTTAGAGATGAACTTCGCAATAATCCACCACGGCTTTTTATATGTGGGCATTCCCATATACTCAAAGTAATGCCCGACCCAAAATTAAACCTCATTCACATGAATCCCGGTGCGGTTGGAAAGCACGGATTTCATAAGGTACGTACTATGCTTCGTTTTACGATTGATGGAAAGAAGATTGAGAATTTGGAGGTTGTGGAGTTTCCGAAATAAAAACCCCAACATTTCTGTTGGGGTTTTTCGCACTAATACTACTAAGATTTTAGGTGTTTATCGTAATCTATCTACAGATTTTACAAGATCTTCGTCCTTTTTAATAGCCTTGTTTGCCAAGACCAAAAACACGATAGAAAAAATAGGAAGAATCATCCCAATACCTTTCTCAGAAACGTTAATTTCTCCAGATACACTTAGAGATTGATACACGAACACTCCTAGTAAAATAAAGTTCAATATTATATTTAGTCGTCCCAAGACAAACTGGGATTTCCTGTCTTTGTATCTAAAAATCGAAATTAAAGATAATAAAGCAGAACCCAAAAACAAACCTAGAATGTAATAATTATCCATGGCAAATACCTTTGCTCCTTCTTGATCTGTCCATAAATAGAACACAAAAGGAAGAGCCCCAGCAATGATTGCTGCTACCAAAAGATATAAAGTTTGAATTCTTTGAATCATTAGCTTTAAAAATTCGAAGGACAAAATTAATCGTTTATTTATAAAAATCAACCTGTAATTATAAATAAAATTGTATTATTGCAGTAGCGACGTGGTCATCAAAGACTTACTCGTATATTCTTCAGATTACCTTTCACTCTTTTCTTTTTTGAAAATCGATAACAGAAATTTTTGAAATAATCTCTATCAATTATTAAATACATTTTATACTTACATAATGTTTGAAATAGCTCAATTGAAAGCGAAAAAGCTTCCTGAATTGCAGGATATCGCTAAGCACCTCAAAGTTCCTAAATTCAGAACTTTAAAAAAATTGGATTTAGTCTATCAAATTTTAGATTATCAAGCCGCCAACCCAGAAGCGGTAAAGAGTGTGGTCAAGGAAGAAACTTCTTCAAAACCTGAACAGAAAGCTCAAAAACCACGTCAACCACGCCAAAAAGCACCGAATAAGGGGCAAGAGTCTAAGGACCAGCAGAAAATGGAATTTTCGGATTCCAAAACCAGCGAAAAAAAGGACGATAAGAAAGACGACAAAAAGGACGATAATAAGTCGGACAACCGTCAGAAAAATAATCGTGATAATTCTAGAAAGAACAACCAAGACAAATCTGGAAAAGACGATAACCAAAAGAACAACGATAAGCGCGATAACAAATCTCGTAACAACGATAACCGTAACGACAATCGCAACAACAATCGTAACAATAATAACAACCGCAACAACGGTAATAACGGCAATAAGGACAATCGTAATCGCTACAAGGAACCCGATTATGAGTTTGATGCCATTATTGAGTCCGAAGGTGTCTTGGACATCATGCAAGATGGCTACGGCTTCTTAAGATCTTCGGATTATAACTACTTATCATCGCCTGATGATATTTATGTATCACAATCGCAAATTCGCTTATTCGGATTAAAGACAGGAGATACAGTCTTAGGCCATGTTCGCCCACCAAAAGAAGGCGAAAAATATTTTCCTTTAATTAAGGTGAGTAAAATCAATGGTCAGAGCCCTCAGGTTGTTAGAGACCGAGTGGCATTTGAACATTTAACGCCATTATTCCCTAAGGAGAAATTTAATTTGGCAGAACGCCAGAGTACTATTTCTTCTCGAATTATGGACCTCTTCTCGCCTATCGGAAAAGGCCAACGTGGTATGATTGTATCACAGCCTAAAACTGGTAAAACCATGTTATTAAAGGATGTTGCCAATGCTATTGCAGCAAACCATCCTGAAGTATATCAAATGATCCTACTGATTGACGAACGTCCTGAAGAGGTAACCGATATGCAACGTAACGTCCGTGGTGAGGTAATCGCTTCTACTTTTGATAAAGAAGCACACGAGCATGTAAAAATAGCCAACATTGTTTTAGAGAAAGCTAAGCGTTTGGTAGAATGTGGCCACGATGTGGTTATTTTATTAGATTCCATTACGCGTTTAGCAAGGGCTTATAATACGGTACAACCTGCATCTGGTAAAATATTATCGGGTGGTGTGGATGCTAATGCCTTACACAAACCAAAGCGTTTCTTTGGTGCGGCACGTAATATTGAAAACGGTGGTTCTTTAACCATTATTGCTACAGCCTTAACCGAAACAGGTTCTAAAATGGATGAGGTGATTTTTGAAGAATTTAAAGGTACTGGTAATATGGAACTACAGTTGGATCGTAAGATTGCTAACCGTAGAATTTTCCCTGCTATCGACTTAACATCGTCTAGTACACGACGTGATGACTTGTTGTTGGATGAAGCTACGATTCAGCGCATGTGGGTAATGCGAAAGTATTTGGCCGACATGAATCCTGTAGAAGCTATGGAATTTATCAACGATAGATTTAAGCAAACCAGAAACAACGAAGAGTTCTTGATTTCAATGAATGGATAGTTCGAGACTTTAGGTTTTAGACTTTAGATAGAAAAAATGCTTCGCGATTGCGAGGCATTTTTTATCCTAAATCTTCAATAGCGTCTAAAAAGTCGTATTCATGTATAAGGCAAATATTATGTCCTGTTTTTCTCATATCCAAAGCTTTCTCGACTTTTCTTCCATAACACGCAAAAGCCCAAGCCTGGTTTCCATTATCACCTACAATTAAATAGTCTGTTTTTTTGAAACAGTTTTCGTTGGAATACCACCTGCGTCTTCAATTCTTCTTTCTAACTCGCGTCGGTTTCCACTTTGCAATACACCAGTTATGCAGAAGGTCTTACCGTCAATTTCAATATCCGGATCACTTGTACAGTGACCTGATATATTTACATTGTGGGTCTCATTATCAATTTTATCAGAAATATCTTTGGATTCTAGATTTACAAACTGATTTAAATATGCTTTTAAAACTAATCGCTCTTCATCATCTATTTTGCCATCAGATAGAATAGAAACAACTAAGCTCCTAATTTCATCATAAGGATAATAGGTGCTTAAATGAGTATTATTTTCCAACCATTTTTCTAAACTGACTATTTCTGCGTCTTCAATAATTCCATCAGATAAGATTCCATGACAAATACCTTGTAATGTTTGGAGATCAGCAGTTACAGCATCATAGTAGTAGCCTTCACTTTCATATTTTTGACAAAGCCAAAACATATCATCAACAGCCTCTCTAGATGGAACTTCTTTAGATGCGGTTGCATCTATAATTGACATAAATTCCCTAAAAGGGTTTCTATTAATTAAATCATGATGCTTAACAGACCATTTTTGTAATTCTGAAAATTCTTTTTCACTCACTTCATCATCCGAATTGATACCTAAAAGAATTCCCTTCAAAGAGTTTATTGCTTTATCTGCTCTAGCTTTTGAGGTAATTACATTCAACTCCCGTTGACTTAATTCATTCATAATCTATTATTTAGTCAGAATAAAAATAGAAAATATAATTAATAAAAAATAGAAAATAATTTATCGCTTCAAACTAAAATGCGCCGTAAACTCTTTGCGTTGACCTGTTTGTGGTTCATCATATTCTACTTTAAACCAGTAATCACTAGAGGGCATTAAATTACCGTTGTAGGTGCCATCCCAACCCGGACTGGTAGGACTTAATTCTTTCAGGAGTTTCCCATAGCGATCAAAAATATAGATGCGTGCCAATGGTTGTGTGTCGATTCCAACGATATTCCATGTTTCGTGATTGTTATCACCATTTGGTGTGAAGTACCTCGGATAATCGATAACTAAGACCTCAACGCTGTTGATACCGCAACCGTTAACGTCTCTAGCATAGACAGTGTGAATGCCTGCTGAGACATCTTCAAAACTGCCATTGTCTTGCCAAGCGCCATTATCCAAACTGAATTCATAGGTAGAAATACCTGTTGCCGTTGCTTCAACTCGGTGATTATCAGAAAACGCATCTGTGGTCACCTCTGCAGTAACAACAGGCGGTTCACTTTCGGTAACGATGGTTGTATCAGAACTCATACACATGGTAACCATTGAGGTTGATGTGTCCGTAACAATAACTTCATACGTACCACCTTGCATCGGTATTAGTCTTGGGCCAGTTTCCGTTGCAATTAAATCACCATTAAAAAACCAATCAAAGCTATAATCACCTGCAGGTAATTCTGTATCAATGACTGGTGGGACATCGACGACTTCAGAACCGTTAGTCGATAGACACAAAATGTATTCTTCGTCCAGATCAAATTCTGGTAACAGATTAACCTGAAGCGTCAATTCTGCAATTTCAAAACAGATATCTGGTGCAATATTATTACTTACTCGTGCATAGATAATTTGAGGATTAGTAAGATTCTCGTATAAGGTAGGAAGTGGCTCTACATTATTTAATGCATCATCCATACTATCATGATATGTCAGAGTAAAATCCATAGGATCTTGACCATCAAATATTTCGGCATCTTGTGTCGTTAAATCAAACTGAGCAAAACCGTCATTGTCGTTAACCTCATCACAGATTTCATATACAATAGGTTCACCGTCCTCATTGGCGTTGGCACCTTCAGTCACTTCAATCATAAAACTTTGTGTACTCACAGAACAGCCTGTATCATTATTTGTAATTGCTACAAAAATCTGTTGAGGATTTGAGGTATTCTCATAAGGATTCGGCAAAGCATCCATCAAATCGTCAGCATCCTGTTGCGAGTCATGATAAGTTACGGTAAACTGAAGCGGATCTTGCCCGTTTAATGCTTCTACGTCTTTGGTAGATAAATCAAAATCTGCCATGAAATCCGTATTGTTTTCACATAGTATATAATCTGAAATAACGCCACCTCCATCTGGTATAGGATTTACCATAATATCAAATTGCACGATGGCATAACAGGTCGTTGTATTATTCTGTACACGAACGTAAATGGTTTCCATTGGGTCCGTATTGGTATAAGCCATCGGCGTTGGTATAAAACCAATACCAAAGTTTGCCTCAGCCTCTGTTAAATAATAGGTGGCTGACACATTAGGGTCTCCATTAAAAATAAAAGCTTCGTTCTGGGTTAAATCAAAAGCTTCTTGTAAATCTCCTGGATTATTATCGTCACAAAGTTCTAAGTCATCCGGATCTAAATTTGGTGTAGGATTAACAGTTCGTAATCGCACGTGAACGCCCAAACCGACGCAATCATTATCAATATCACCATCCACACGGACATAAATTTCTTGTTCAAACGGTGAAGCATCGTTTCTATGGTTTGAAATATCAGGAATAGCATTGGATTCCGCCAAGGCATCTGCTTCTGTTTCGTAATAAGTAAAGGTTAAATTCTGGCCAGGTGGCAACATGGACTGTGCTCTAATTTGAGCTTCGGCATCTGTAAAATCGAAAGTTTCAATACCGTTGGTAATATCACCATCCACAGTTCCTGAATCACATATTTCGTATAAAATTTCAACGTCAGAAGGAATCTGAGTCGCTGAAACAAACAAATCTAACTGCGCCACACGAGAGCAACCATCAGCATTTTCAACACGTACAAAAAGCGTATCTGGGTTCGATGACGGGTCTGTATTGGTATACATAGTCGGATCCATAATAGCGCCATTACCTGTCATGGCATCTGCCATACTCGTGTGATAGGTAAATGTTTCATTTGCAGCGTTTGTAGAAATCAGTACATCTGCTTCCGTTAAGTTAAAAACCGAAAATCCATCGGAATCATCATCACACTGAATCAAATCAACGGCATTGGTAATTACTGGAAGTGCATTCACAACCAAGTCTAACGTCGTTGTTGCATAGCAATCAGGATTGTCAACATTTTCAACACGTGCAATCACCTGATCTGCATTGGCCACCATATTCACATAGGCATTTGGAAGTGGATTCATTCCAGAATCGGCTTCACCTTGAGTTTCGTAATACGTAACCGTGAACTGCATATTGTCTTGTCCATTCAAAATATTGCCGTCAACACTAGGCAAATTAAAAGTCGTTAACCCATTTGTGTCATCGCCATCGATTGCATCATCGCAGAGTTCGTATATATAGGCTGAGGCTGTGGGTTGGTCAAAAACATCGATTATAAAAGTCGATGTGTCAAAACACGCTGTATTATCCACATTTTCAACTCTTACATAAATGGTTTCTTCTGTGTAAGCCACCATATTTGTATAAGGACTTGTAATCGCCGCCATTGCTGTATCAGCATCATTTTGGCTAAAATGAAAACTAACATTGAATTCAGTCGTTGACTGACCATTCAAAGCATCGTCTTCTAATGCTGTAAAATCAAAATCCCATAAGCCATCATTATTATCATCACAAATGAGTTGATCGGGCACAGTGTTAGCTGTAGGTTGATTAAACACATCGATTATAAAATCTGTCAACGCATAACAATTAGTATTCACGTTATTTTCAATTCGCACCGTTATCGTTTCAGCCATATAGGCTGTCATGTTAGTATAGGTATCAGGCAATGCACTGGTATTGGCATCAGCATCCGCTGTACTAGGATGAAAAGTTACCGTGTAGTCTGTAGCTGACTGAGTCCCCAGCACAGTAGCACGAAGCGCATTTAAATCAAAATCCCAAAATCCATCGTTGTTGTCGTCACATATCAATTGGTCGCCCAAAGGATTTGCAATAGGTGTGTCAAAAACATTAATTTCAAAAGAACCAGTAGAAGCACAATCCGTATTAATAGTATTTTCAATTCTGATGAAAATCATTTCTGAAGTATAGGCCATAGCATTAGTATAGATTCCAGTTATGGGATCCATGTCCATTTCAGCATTATTAAGACTATTGTGGTAACTGACTTCCACATCCGTTTGGGTGCCGATGACAATGCTGTTTAAGACTGTAAAATCAAAATTTGCAAATCCATCATTATTATCGTCGCATATTAATTGGGGATCAACTGTGTTAGCGGTTGGTATTGGTGTTATTACTAAAGTTAAAACATCACTATCAGAATCGCCAGCGGTATCTGTAACTGTTACCTGATAATCACCTGCATCAGATACCGTAATGGTCGACATGCCGTCTGTACCAGGAATTGGCATAAAACCTGTTCCATCGTCATATTGCCAAGAATAATCCACAAAATCAGGGTCATTACTTGGGTTCGCATCTAAAGTTGTCGTTGACATGTCACAGATATTTTGGTCAGGACCTAAAATACCGTTCACGTCAATAATACTGCAGTCAGTTGAACCAGACCCTGGGCCGCCCAGATTATTTTGTACAATTTCAATTGAGCCAGATTGACCGCCCCAATTTGAAAGAAGCAAGAGATAGAACTCACCCGACTGAGCATTGGGAATATTAAAAGTTTCCGTTGCAGCTCCGGACCAACTACAATCTATAATATTAGAATTATCTAAATCATTAGGATAATAATTTGGGTTATCTACATTATCTGGACATGTGGGGCAATTAATATTTATGTTGCCACAATTTCCCGAATCAGAGGTAAATGGACCCCATGCGGCGAAATCTATATCGATGCCTGGCTCACCAGGTTCGTTAATTCCATTTCCATTAAAATCTTCCCATTGATTAATTATAAACGAAAGATCACCCGTTTGATCTATTTGAAGAAAAAACCATGATGGACGTGGCGCATTATTCATACAGGCAACTGCCGTATTAATGTTGGTTGAATTATCCGTATTGTTTTGAAAAACATAGGTTCCAGTATTATCAGAACAGATCGGTCCGGCTTCATCACATCGCGGACCTCCAGGAACATCTAACTGTGCGTAAGACCATAAGGAAATGAGCAAAAGAGCAATACTTAGTAGTTTTTTGAAATTCATTTTTTTGAAAATCTTTTTGAGAGATTGAGGGTAAAGTTAGTCAAAATATTCAATGGGTCTTTTTAGGGTATTACATTTTAAAACGTATAAAAACATATAACAAGTATACACCCTCATTTCCTACCCTAAAATCCTACAAATATTACTTATCTTTGCCTCTTGATTAAATCATAGTCATTCAAAAGTAGACATGAAATTAGATAACGAGTATAAAGACATTGACGCCTTTGGCGATGACCACGTTGGTTCTGCAAGTAAAACACCACTTAGAGCCGATGCTTTTAAACTAAGCAATGACGAAAAAATCGATGTCATAAAAGACGATGTGCGTCACATTATGGAAACCCTTGGCTTGGACCTCACGGACGACAGTCTAAAAGGCACACCAAACCGTGTGGCAAAAATGTTTGTCAATGAAATCTTTGGAGGTCTTGACCCTAAGCGTAAGCCAAGCGCATCAACATTTGATAATAAATACAAATACGGCGAAATGCTGGTAGAAAAGAACATCACCGTTTATTCTACGTGCGAGCATCACTTATTACCAATCGTAGGAAAAGCCCATGTGGCCTATATCTCTAACGGTACTGTCGTCGGATTATCTAAAATGAACCGAATTGTCGATTATTTTGCTAAGCGTCCACAGGTACAGGAACGATTGACCATCCAAATTGTGAAAGAACTTCAAGCAGTACTAGAGACTGAAGATGTGGCTTGTGTTATTGATGCCAAGCATCTTTGCGTGAATTCCCGTGGTATCCGCGACGTTGACAGTAGCACCATTACTTCAGAATTTGGCGGTAAATTCAAGGAAAAAGAAACCCGTCGTGAATTTCTGGATTATATTAAATTAGACACGCAGTTTTAGAAGTTAAGCTGTTTGTTGTTTATTTGTTTAGTCGAATGTGACTAACTTAAAACCACAAACCATAAACCCGAAACAAACCACAATGCTTTACACATCCCAAGACCTAAAAATCTACAACACGCTTTCTGGAGAGAAAGAAACCTTTAAACCCATCGAGGATGGCTATGTAGGGATGTATTGTTGCGGACCGACGGTGTATAGCAATGTGCATTTGGGGAACGTAAGAACCTTTATGTCGTTTGATGTGGTATTTCGTTATTTAAGGCATCTCGACTATAAAGTACGATACGTTAGAAATATTACCGATGCAGGACATTTAGAAAACGATGCCGATGTCGGCGAAGACCGTATTGCAAAGAAAGCCCGATTAGAAGCCATTGAACCCATGGAAGTGGTGCAGCGTTATACGGTGGATTTCCATAACATTCTCAATACGTTTAACTTTCTACCGCCAAGCATTGAGCCAACGGCAACTGGCCATATCATTGAGCAGATTGAAATCATCAAAACCATCATTGATAATGGACTTGCTTACGAAGTGAATGGCTCTGTTTATTTTGATGTGCTTAAATACAACGAATCAAAACCCTACGGTATTTTAAGCAAGCGTAAGGTTGAAGATTTAATACACAATACTCGTCAGTTAGATGGGCAATCGGACAAGAAGAATCCTCAGGATTTCGCGTTGTGGAAACGTGCCGAACCGCAACACATTATGCGTTGGCCATCGCCTTGGAGTGATGGTTTCCCAGGCTGGCATTTGGAATGTACAGCCATGAGCACCAAATATTTGGGCGAGCAGTTTGATATTCACGGTGGTGGCATGGATTTAAAATTCCCGCATCACGAATGTGAAATCGCACAGGCCGAAGCCAGCTGTGGCAATCCACCCGTCAACTTTTGGATGCACGCCAATATGCTGATTATGAACGGTAAAAAAATGGCAAAATCAACCGGAAACTTCATTTTACCCAATGAAATTTTTACGGGAGACAATGAACATATCACCAAAGCCTTTGCGCCAAGTGTTGCACGTTTCTTTATGTTGCAAGCACATTACAGAAGTATTTTGGATTTCACCAACGACGGCCTTTTAGCTAGTGAAAAAGGGTTCTACAGATTGATGGATGCGATAGATGCCATTGATGGTGTTAAACCGTCGTCAGAATCTAATTTCGATGTCAACGCATGGAAACAACGATGCTACGACGCCATGAATGATGATTTTAATACGCCCATATTAATTGCCAACTTGTTTGAAGGTGCTAAAGCCATCAACCAAACCAAAGACGGAAGCGTAACGCTTTCCAAGAACGACATCGCTTTACTCAAAGCTACGATGCACACCTTTGTATTTGACGTTTTGGGTTTAACCAATGAAGAGCAAAGTTCTGGTCAGTCTGATAAACTATCTGGTGCGGTAGAAATTTTAATCAACCTAAGAAAAGAAGCACGAATCAATAAAGATTTTGCCTTGTCTGACAAAATTAGAGATGAGCTAGCGGAAGTTGGTATCACTTTGAACGATGGACGTGAAGGCACGACGTTTTCGGTAAACTAGTCCCATCTGTCCGACAAGGTCGGACATCTTCCCAAAGGGAAGAATAACAACACAAATGTTTTGGGATTTTGTCCCGACGTTTCGGGATTGTATATTTGGAATTCAGGATTTTTATATGCCTAACGCATCAAGAAAATGATATCTTTTATTAGTCCCATAGTCAATAATTAAAGCCTTTTGCTAAAAAAAATCCTCACATACCCATTTTTACTTCTTATTCGTTTCTACCAAACGGCTATTTCGCCATTTACACCTGCGACGTGTCGTTATCAACCAACCTGTTCGCATTACACCAAAGAAGCTCTGGAAACCCATGGGTTATTTAATGGCGGTTGGTTAGGGATTAAACGGATTTTTAGTTGTCATCCTTGGGGTGGTTCGGGCTATGACCCAGTTCCTGAAAAGAATCCCGACGCTTCGGGAAAATAATTCTTAAGCCATTTAGCAATCTTTGCTAAAATGGTATATTTACGCATCAAAACATTGATATATGCACGCACTACAAATCGTTTGGGACCCTACCAAAGGCATTGATTTAGGTTTTATGACATTGCACTTCTACAGCATGATGTGGATTGTCGCATTTGTCCTAGGCTTTTTCATTATGAAACGTATTTGGAAAAACGAAGGCCAATCCAACGAATCATTGGATTCTCTATTTATTTATTCTGTATTGGGAATCATGCTCGGTGCGCGCTTGGGTCATGTGATTTTTTATCAGTCAGAATTAATCACCGAAGACTTCTTTAGCATCTTTTTGCCTTTCAGTTTTAAAGACGGTATACGCTTTACAGGCTTTCAAGGTTTAGCCAGTCATGGCGCCGCCATTGCCATGATTATTTCAATGTACTTGTTCAATAAAAAAGTATTGAAGAAAACCGTCATGTGGATTTTAGACCGTGTTGTTATTCCTGTGGCTTTGGGCGCCGTATTTGTACGAGTAGGAAACTTTATCAATTCTGAAATCATCGGAAAATTTACAGGCTCAGATTTCGGTGTTGTGTTTAAGCAATTAGGTGAAACCGAACCACGACACCCCGCACAACTATATGAAGCCTTTTGCTACATCTTCGTGTTTTTGGCTTTGTTTTATTTTTATTGGAAAACCAAAAAATCTGAGCAGGAAGGCTTTCTCTTCGGACTCTTTTTATTCTTATTAATGACCGTGCGCTTCTTTGTGGAATTTGTAAAAGAAGCTCAAAATCCTGAACGTGCCGATTGGTTATTGAATACCGGGCAACTCCTAAGCATTCCATTCATATTAGTCGGTTTGTATTTTATGTTTGTGTATAAACCGAAACAAAAAACAGCCAAATGAAACGCGCGTGGTTTCATATCGGTATTCTGGCATTAAGCGTCCTTAGCTGGTCGTGCAAAGACGAGTCGAAAAGCAGAGTGGTATCGGACATCAAATTCACACATGAAGCTAATCTTAGTTTACATAAAGCTGAAACAGATTCCATCGTCACCACTCTCGATATTGAAATTGCGGATGACGAATACCAAACCCAAACGGGATTGATGTACCGTAATATGCTTCAAGCTAATCACGGGATGCTATTTATCTTTCCGGATGAGGCCATGCGAAGCTTTTATATGAAGAACACACGCATTCCATTAGACATCATCTATTTTGATGCAGATAGTACGCTGGTGAGTATTCAAAAAAATGCTGTGCCTTTCAATGAAACTGGATTACCATCTGAAGCCCCTGCAAAATTCGTCCTTGAAGTCAATGCGGGTTTGACTGATGAATGGCAACTGGAAGTTGGGGATAAAATAAAGTTATCTGTGCTTGATTAGTTCTAATTCTTCTCTCTGCAAGCAATTAATCAAATCTTAAAGTTTTAAGTCCTATATTCATATTTAAACCACATTTATATGGAATGGATTTATAACATTAAAGACCCATTATGGGAAACATTGGTAGGTAGTTCACTTATCTTTTTGGTCATCATAGTACTCACTCGGCTGATAGGATTACGCTCATTCGCGAAATTTACGGCTTACGACTTTGCATTTACAGTGGCCATTGGTAGCATCATCTCCTCTACCCTGACATCCAGCACAACAATCGCCCATGGTGCAGTTGCCATAGCGAGTTTGCTTCTCCTAACTTTAATATTTTCAACGCTTCAGAGAAAATACAAATGGCTGAATAATGCAATCTCAAACCGTCCTTTATTACTAATGGATAAAGATGAGATTCTCTACGATAATTTAAGTTATGCACGTATCGATAAAGGACAATTGATCGCCAAACTTAGAGAAGCTAATGTTTTGGAATTTTCGCAAGTACAAGCCGTTGTATTAGAATCCACAGGAGCGATTTCCGTTTTACATAGCAATGATTCACAAGAAAAATTGAGTAAAGCCTTGCTCGAAGGTGTCAGACGCCATCCATAGTTAAATGCGAAAAAATCATAGAATAAAAAAACCTGACATTTCTGCCAGGGTTTATTACTTTATAGAGATTAAAAGCTTAAACTTCCTCCTCTTCTTCTACGACTTTCTTTTTCAATGATTCTGCCGCATCGCCTTTTTTGGCGGTGTCATACATAATCGGTGTTGCAATAAACAATGATGAATAGGTACCAACCAATACACCAACAATTAATGCGAACAAGAAACCTCTTAGAGAATCTGCACCCAAGAAGAACATCGCTAATAATACAACCAACGTTGTTAACGAGGTGTTCAAAGTTCTACTTAATGTACTGTTTAATGAGGCATTAATCGTTTTTCCGAACGGCCAACTTGTATGCTCATTCAAGAATTCACGGATTCTATCAAACACAACCACGGTATCATTCAGAGAGTAACCAATTACCGTTAATATGGCCGCAATAAATGCTTGGTCTATTTCCATACTAAATGGCATAAATTTGTAGGTCAATGAGAATATTCCCAATACAATCAATACATCGTGGAATACCGCCGCAACAGCACCCAATGAGAATTGCCATCTTTTAAATCGGATTAAGATATACAAGAAGACCACGACTAATGATCCTAGAATCGCCCAAAAGGATGACTTTTGAATATCATCTGCAATCGTCGGACTCACCTTGCTCGAAGACATCTTACCTATAGCCAAATCACCAGAACCATCTAAAAATTCTTGGTAGGTCATACCATCTGGAAGCAATGGCCTCAATGCATCAAATAGTTTGGATTGTACCTCCTCGTCTGCTTCTACAGTATTATCCTCAACTTTATATTTTGTTGAAATTTTTAATTGGTTGTCATCACCAATCGTTTTAACCTCAGCACTTCCAAATACTGCTGGGTCATTTAAAATAGATGTCACTTCCTCTGTACTTACTTGTTGATCAAATCGCACTTGATAGGTACGTCCACCAACGAAATCGATACCTGCATCCAATTTATTGGTGAATAAAGAGAATAAACTCGCCGCAATCAATAAGCCTGAAATGACATAAGCAATTTTACGTTTCTGCAAGAATTTGATATCTACATTTCTAAATAATCCTTTGGTCAAGGCTGTAGAGAATTCTAGTTTGCCACCTCGGTTCACATACCAATCTACCATTAAACGTGTAATAAAAATTGCTGTAAACAAAGAGGTTAAAATACCAATGATTAAAGTCGTTGCGAAACCTTTAATTGGCCCTGTTCCAAACAAGAATAAAATTAATGCTGTTAATCCTGTAGTAATATTTGCGTCTAAAATTGAAGACAAAGCATTTGCAAAACCGTCTTTAATTGCCGCTTTCTGATCTTTACCCTTATACAATTCTTCTCGGATACGCTCAAAGATAAGTACATTGGCATCTACCGAAATACCTATGGTTAATACAATACCTGCAATACCAGGTAAGGTTAAAACAGCACCTAATCCCGATAATACACCAAAGATTAAAAGAATGTTCAATAACAAGGCAATATCGGCAAATCCACCACCTTTTCCGTAATAGAAAATCATCCAGATTAAAACAAAAGCTAAAGCGATTAGGAAGGAACGCATCCCAGAATCAATAGCCTCTTGGCCTAAAGATGGTCCTATTTCCTCAGCTTGAATAATTTCAGCAGAAGCTGGTAATTTACCAGCACGCAATACGTTGGCTAAATCAATAGCCTCAGTCAATTTAAAACTTCCTGAAATCTGTGAGTTACCACCAGAAATTCCTCCAGGCGTAGTTACACCAGGCGCAGAATAAACGATGTTATCTAGGACAATAGCAATATTACCTTGTGTTTCATTAGCCTCTCGCGTCATTTCTTCCCAAATCTTTGCTCCTTTGGCATTCATCTGCATGGATACTGCCGGCTTATTGTACTGGTCATAGTCTTGACGTGCATCCGTAATAACGGAACCACTTAATTGAGGCTGGTCTTCTCTATTACTTTTTAAGGCGTAAAGATTTATAAATTCTGAAGCCTCATCTGCTGGTTTTTCCCAAGCAAAACGGGCATAACGATAATCAGGGCCTAATAAGTCACGGTTTTCTTCCAACTTCGCCAATACATAATCTCTATCCTTAGCTAAGAACGTTCCGATGATTGGGCCACCTTGTCCTAAGCCTTGAATACGTAAAGGGTTTTGGTCATTAGCATCTACGGCTGTAGAATCTTGCTCAATTTGTCCGGTCAACGCTTCAATAGCACTGTCTGTGGAATCAATTTCAGTCGTTGCTTCTTCTGTTTCATCAGTGTCTTCTACATTATTTGCGTCTTGTGCTTCAACCAATCTTTGGTTCACCTGTAGTAAGTAACCTGCTAAATCTTGGGTTTTAAAAGTTTCCCAGAACTGTAACTGAGCTGTAGTTGAAAATACTTTAATTGCTCTCTCCTTGTCTTTAACTCCAGGCAGTTCAATTAAAATTCGACCTGTATTGCCTAAACGCTGAATGTTTGGAGAGGTTACCCCAAAACCATCAATACGACTACGCAAGACTTCAAAAGCAGAAACGATAGACTCATCAACCTTACGCTCAATGATGGTCTTTACTTCGTCATCCGACATGTCAAATTCAATCTCCTCTAACGAACGGTTAGCAAAAATATCTGGAGAAGCCAATTTGGTATCGCCTTTAATCTCATCAAAAGCGCTAAAGAAGGACTCCAAATATGAATCCTGAGAATCTTTTTGGTCTTCACTCGCCTGCTCTAAGGCCTGATTAAAAACTGGGTCCTTACTATTATTGGCTAAGCCTTTTAAGATATCCTTTACAGAAATCTGAATAATAGCGTTGATACCACCTTTAAGGTCAAGACCTAGATTCATGGCGTTGTCTTTCACTTCATTGTACGTGAAGTTTTTCACCCCTAAATTGTATACTTCCGTGGTACTTATAGAATCTAAATACCGGGCTTCAGCATCGGCTCTAAGCGCTGGTTCTTCGTACTTGGCTTGCGCGAATTGCTCCGCTTCCGATTCTAATTGATTGGCCTTAAACGTAAAGCTCAACTGGTAAATACTTACCAATCCAAACAGAATCGCGAACAGTTTTACTATTCCTTTGTTTTGCATTTTGTGTTTGTTTTATGCCGATTTTATTTCGAATACATTTCGAACTAAAAACACGACAATGGTTTGATTTTAATTTTGAAATAATTGCTTTTCTAAAGTTTGAAAAGACTTGGTTTTGGTTTGAATTCGAAAGTTGAAGACATCTTCTATAGTTCGAATTTAAGCGATTGAAGGTCCAGCACGTGTCTCTGGAATCTGATAGGATTTATCATCAACATACTCATGATTTGAATATGCGTTATTTAAGTTTGAAGCAGTTTGAAACCCTGAAAAAGATACTACGTTCGAAGAGAACTCATTATCAAGGTCGTAGATTTTATGCCCTTCAAATCCTGGTTTGTATTCCACAACCTGAACACCATCCAGACTTCCGGCTGGCACCTGCTGAGCATATATTTGAGACACATTAACTGAAAAACGCTCAGTATTTGATTCGTCCGATTGCCTTTCCGAAGTCGATAATTCTAAAATATCTGACTGGCCAAGAACGGCTTCAATACTTGATACATTGGCTTGGCTATAGTACGCAATGGTTAATTGACCGCTATCCGATTTAGAAATGGAAAGCTCCGTAATGCCAACGGCACCGAGCTGTTTGGTCACCAATGCAATGGCATCAGAAGCATCTTGCGTTTCAGAAACGCTAACGATAATCTGTTGGTTAGGCGATTGGCTTTCGTTTTGGTGGATACCCACCACTAACAAAAGTGCAATCAATAGCCCTAAATGCCATTTTAATTTCATGCGCCAAATATAACAAAAAGAGGGTATTTGAGAAGTATTCTTAGCCTGTCATTCTGAATTTATTTCAGAATCTTCACGAACTTAGTTTTTGATTCTTATTAGAATCTGAAACGAGTTCAGATTGACAAAGGTTAAACTTTTCAAATACCCTCAAGATTGATATCTTTTAGAGTTTACTGCCCTATGTTTTTATAACCTTCAGGAGGTGTCATGTCTAACTTTGATTCATCAACTGATTCACTGACCATTTCTGTTATCTCAGTGGTAATCGTCATGTTAGTACCCTGTTGGTTCATTTTCATAACCATATACAATGGAAAACCATTCACCTTGCCTGCCAATACAGCAGTTTGCTGTGTTAAAATTGGCTTTATTTTTTCGGTTACAAATAATTCCATTTCAATAGTCTGGCCTTCTACGTCGGCACTGACCGTATACTGCTTGCACTCATACCCTAAAATGGTTTTTGTCTCTGTGCCTTTCTCGATTTTAATCGATTCTAAAGTCTCTTCAGTTGGTTTAACAGACTGCTTAGAGTACATTTTCCCTCCCGGTGTATCCATTATCATCAACATCTCATGTGCATCATTGTCAGTTATAACAGTGATATCTCCAGACATAGGGTTTGAGGTTTCAGTACGTGATTTACTCCCCTTAACATAAGTGGTACTTACAATGTCGCCTATTGACGCCATCATGGCACTCATTTGTTCGTTATCTGAAGTAATGGTTTGCTTAGAAATCATTTTACCTTCTTCAAACTTTTCCTGCGCCAATGCTGTAAAAGAGATTGACAATGCCATCACGGCAAATAGTATTTTTTTCATAATGTATTTAATTAAAAAGAAGTTCTTCAAAAGTAATTCATCAGTCATTTCGAGCGGAGTCGAGAAAATTTAATTTCTAATTTTCATTGCATTTCGACTGCGCTCAATGTGACAGAGCCAATGAATTATGACTTTTAAAAAGCCTCTTTAATTATTTATTAATATTAAAGCTCTAACAAGCCGTTGGTTTTCTTAACACCTTCGGCGCTTTCGCTCATGTGCGCTTTTTCAGCATCACTTAATTCTATTTCAACAATTTTCTCGATGCCGTTACGCCCTAAAATCACAGGAACACCAATACATAAATCGTCTAATCCGTACTCGCCAGCTAATAGCGTTGAACATGGATACATTTTCTTTTGGTCACAGGCAATCGCTTGCACTAATCCTGAAACCGCGGCGCCTGGCGCATACCAAGCTGAAGTTCCCAATAATTTGGTTAAAGTTGCCCCACCAACTTTGGTGTCTTCCTTTACTTGATTTAAACGTTCTTCAGACAAAAATTCCGAAACCTTTACAGAGTTACGCGTCGCATGTGCCGTTAATGGCACCATACCTTTATCACTATGGCCACCAATCACCATACCGTCAACATCCGAAATTGGTGCGTCTAAAGCTTCGGCCAAACGGTATTTGAATCGTGCTGAATCTAAAGCACCACCCATACCAATGATTCTATGCTTAGGCAAACCTGTTGTTTTGTGTACCAAATACGTCATAGTATCCATAGGGTTACTCACTACGATGATAATGGTTTCTGGTGAATGCTCAATTAAACTCGCAGATACAGATTTTACAATACCAGCGTTGATACCGATTAACTCTTCACGCGTCATCCCTGGTTTTCTTGGAATACCAGAGGTAATCACACAAATATCGCTACCTGCCGTTTTAGAATAATCACTTGTACTTCCTGTTATTTTGGTATCAAAACCGTTTAAAGAAGCGGTCTGCATAAGGTCCATTGCCTTTCCTTCGGCGTAACCTTCTTTGATATCCAACAAAACAACTTCTGATGCAAAATTCTTAATAGCAATGTACTCAGCGCAACTTGCACCTACTGCTCCTGCTCCAACGACTGTAACTTTCATTTAATTTTATGTGTTTGGTTCTTGTTCAATTTTAAGAATTGCAAAAGTACGAAATCCCCAAACCATTAAGAAGTTAAAAACTGTTAGAATTCTTTAGTTTGAAGGACTAAAGATTGTAATTGACACCAAAGGTAACATTAGCAAAATTCCCGAAAGTGAGCATAGAGCTAATGGAAAAATCGCCTAGGTCGTAATTGAGTCCTAAATCGGCTTTAAATACAGATTCTGAATTGCTGGTATTCTCTAGGACACCATTCAAAATAGACAAAATCAAATCGCCGTCACCACCTACCTGATAATCGAAATTCCCAGAAATAAGTCCAGCACCTCCGGAAATGGAAAGTTTATTCAATTGTTGCGAAGCATTTATTTGAAAGGTATACGAATCGCCTTGAACTGCAACGGAATTTAAATTACCAATGACCACATTGATATTACTGAAAGTATCTTCTACGTTAAAGTTTGAATAATTGGCCAAAACCGATAAGCTAAAGTCTGAATCATCGGCCATAAACCATTGCGAGAGATTATGGTGCAACCCAAATCCAAACGTATCATAACTGGTTTCCTTCACTTTTACTTTTGGCGAATACCGAACAATTATACTTGTGCCTTTCCAGAATGTCAAGGCCGCTTGAATGTTGGCTTGGCTCACAAAATCTTCATCAATACCTTCTGGTGCAGTAAATCTGAAAGTATCATCGTTTATCATACCTTCTAACTGCAACACATCCGTACCTCCAATCGAGGTTGGTAAATTTACAAACCGCTCTTCGGACAAAACGCGGAGATTCAGCAAGTCGTTTTGGTCTAACCTGAAGGTTTTAAATTTTTCGGGTAAAAATAATACACTCCCTTGCACAGACAGTTCTAGGTGCCATTGTTTACGCTTTTTTGCACTGGTATACCATGCCGATGAAGCCTGAATGGAAACACCTTCGGCCGCCGGATTTATATATTGTTGCGATAAAAAGATAAGATCGGTGACGACATTATCGATGTCCTCATTAGATTGTGAAAAAGACGAAAAACTGAAAAGAACGGCAACAAGAAACATTGCCCGTCTATAAACTGGTAGCATAGTTAGGTTTGATGATTAATAGCACTTAAAAGTACAAAATATTCTTAGCCTAGAATGAAAAATTCAATCCTAACGAGGCACTATTAAATTCAGCAATAGTATAGTCCGCATTGATACCAAAGAATCCGATTTTAACATTGGCGCCTACCGATGCTCTAATACCTGAAATATCTTTTTCGATAGAAAATGGGTCTGTAATTTCTTCAGAAAATAAAAATCCATCAGAAACTCTATAAGTTCCCAAAAAATCCGAATTTGATGTACCCGCCAAATAGCCTATACCGCCATAAAAATTAAAGACTTTCAATTTTGTACCTACAATCAATTGGCCCAAAAACGTACGGACATCTTTATCTATTTTCTGATTTTCGCCATCTATTGTACTTGTATCCGTAAAATCGTAAGTTGCATCGAGATGGGTATAGGACACCAACCCTGAAATAGCTACAGGGAAAACAGATTCCGCTGGTAGCCATTTGGTGAATTCTTGTTGAATACCAACACCGTATAAACCAATTTCAGCATCTTCGGATTCTACCTTTGGAAAAAATCGTGCCTTAAGTGCTGTACCATCAAAAATGTTAAAGCTCCCTTGCAAAAATGCTGTAGGAATGATATTTATATTTTCCGCTCCAATACCTGTTGGTAAGATTAATTCTACCTCACTTCCACCGAAAATAGGATCATCGTATTCTACGATTACGGTAATGTCAGGATCGTTATGACCCAAAGCGGTAGCCACATTTATAGACGGACTCCCATCAGGAAATCGAACATTATTATAATCAGCGACGTTTAAGCTAAATGTCTTATGCTCGTCTTTAATAAAATTGGCATTAGCAATAACCGACAACTGAAATTTAAATTGCCCACCAACCTCAGCGCTGTTAAACCAACCATTATTAATACCGTAGGCCAGTCCATCTGAAGCGGGATCTATATAATCTGAGGTAAATTGTTTTGCATCCTGGACACCTGCCGCTAATAAGTCATTCACATTTTGCTGTGCATTAGTCGTATATGCAACAAGGGAAAGTGCAATGAGAAGAAGTAATCGTTTCATTGAATTGGGGTTTTGAGTTTATAATATGCCTCAAATATAAAAGGCAATTACTTTATTTACGTAACTGCCTTTGAAATGGTTTTATTGTTATTGCTTATGCGTCAATATTCGCATAAATGGCATTCTTTTCAATGAATGCTCTACGTGGCGGAACTTCATCACCCATTAACATAGAGAAAATGCGGTCAGCTTCTACACCGTTATCAATCTGCACCAAACGCATGGTTCTAAATTCAGGATTCATAGTGGTATCCCACAATTGTTCTGCATTCATCTCACCTAAACCTTTGTAACGTTGAATCTTAGAGCCATCTCCAAAATTTTCGATGATTTCATCGCGTTCCTTATCTGACCAAGCGTATTGTTTCTTGGCACCTTTCTTTATTAAATAAAGTGGCGGTGTGGCAATATAGATATGGCCGTTCTCAACCAGCTCCTTCATATACCTAAAGAAGAAAGTTAAAATCAATGTAGCAATGTGACTACCATCAATATCGGCATCACACATAATCACAACTTTGTGGTAGCGTAATTTTGAAAGATTCAATGCACGTGGGTCTTCTTCGGTACCTATAGTAACACCTAATGCCGTAAAGATATTTTTGATTTCCTCATTTTCGAAAACCTTATGTTGCATAGCTTTTTCCACATTAAGAATTTTACCTCTCAATGGAAGAATCGCTTGAAATGCTCTATCTCTACCCTGCTTGGCCGTTCCACCCGCCGAGTCACCCTCAACTAGGAACACCTCGCATTCCGCAGGGTCTTGCTCAGAACAATCTGACAGTTTTCCTGGCAAACCACCAATACTCATTACTGTTTTACGCTGTACCATTTCACGGGCTTTCTGAGCCGCATGACGGGCTTGCGCTGCAAGGATTACTTTCTGAACAATGATTTTTGCATCATCAGGATTTTCTTCTAAGTAATCCGTTAACATTTCTGAAACCGCTTGAGAAACAGATGCTGAAACTTCTCTGTTACCCAATTTTGTTTTGGTCTGCCCTTCAAACTGAGGCTCTTGTACTTTTACAGATACAATAGCTGTTAAGCCTTCACGGAAATCGTCACCGGCAATGTCGAACTTTAACTTATCCAACATACCAGAACTGTCGGCGTATTTTTTAAGCGTATGTGTTAACCCACGACGGAAACCAGACAAGTGTGTTCCACCTTCGTGTGTGTTAATATTGTTTACATACGAATGTAAATTTTCGGCATAACTCGTATTATAAACCATTGCAACCTCAACAGGTACGCCATTTTTTTCGCCTTCAAAAGCGATAACGTTTTTCATTAAAGGTTCGCGATTACCATCCAAAAATTGTACGAATTCTGTTAATCCGTTTTCAGAATGAAACGTTTCGCCTTCAAAAGAACCATCTTCTTTCTTGTGACGTCTATCTACAAGATGCACCGTAATGCCTTTATTCAAAAAAGCCAACTCACGCATACGACTTGCTAAAGTATCGTAATTGTACTCTAAAGTCTGGGTAAATATTGTAGGGTCTGGTTTAAAGGTTACCGTTGTTCCGCGTTTATCAGTATCACCAACTGTTTTTACTGGATATTTTGGTTTTCCTCTTTCGTATTCTTGCTCCCAAATTTTACCTTCTCTGTAAACCGTTGCTTTTAAGCTTTCAGAAAGTGCGTTAACACAACTTACACCAACTCCGTGAAGTCCACCAGAAACCTTGTAAGAATCTTTATCAAACTTACCACCAGCACCAATTTTAGTCATAACAACCTCAAGTGCCGATACGCCTTCTTTTTTATGAAGACCTGTTGGGATACCACGACCATCATCTTCTGTGGTTATGGAATTATCTTCGTTAATAGTTACCGTTATATTGTCACAATGACCAGCCAAAGCTTCGTCAATAGAGTTATCTACAACCTCATAAACTAAATGGTGTAAACCTCGTGTGCCAACGTCTCCAATATACATCGAAGGACGCATACGCACGTGCTCCATACCTTCTAAGGCTTGGATACTATCAGCAGAATAGCCGTGTTCGTTAAAGCTTTCTTTTTTTTCGCTCATAAAAACTATTGTTTATTTCTATTTTTTATTAATTATCACTCATTTAAAAGAGTTCAAATGTTTCAATTTTAAATCCCATAAAAAAAGACGCTTTTGCGCCCTTTCTGAGTACTATCAAATATACGAAATAAAGCTTCTTTTTTAAAGCTTTTTGTCGAGTTTCGGTGATAATTATCAACATTTGTTAATTACCCAAAAGTGTCTTAAATCGTCTAAAAAGTAGCTTAAAATCGATTTTAGATGTTTTTTATGTATCCAGAAATTGTAATTTATTCTTGAAAGGCTTAGATATCATATTTCAACATTTCTTCTAACAAAAAACAGCGCTTAAAAGCGCTGTTTTATATGATTTTTTAAGACAACAATTATCAGTTAGAATCAGGTCTGTAACTGATTGTTTTATCCAACTTATACATATCCTCTGTGACATTTTTTATAGAGGCCGCGAGTTTAGATTGTATGTTCTTCAATTTATCAGCACCATGCTTTTCTGCATATATTTTCCATGGATTAAATTCATCCTCGCCCATGGCTTCAAAATTATCATAAAAGAAAACAACAGCAAACTCATGCTCTGCGCCACTTTTAGAAGCTAGCCAATGTGCATTGTAACCTTCCATATCTTTGACAGTGTTAGTAAGTTCAGCAATCAATGCGCTAAATTCAAAAGGATTCTTAACATCAAAAGTCATATAATTTACCACATTGCCAACCGGCGGTGTCTTGGCCGACCAATCTAATAATGGTGACATTAAGTAACTATGGTAGCTGGTAGATGCATCCATAATTTTTGGCATATGTTCATTTTGACATTTTTTTGTGACATCGGAAGATTCTTTATCCAAATCGGCAAAAGTATTCACATTTCTAACAAAATTAATTTGAGTCCCCTCGCCTTGTTGGCGCCACCAAGCATCATAACTGCCATCCCAGTTATTGGTTTTAAGACAGGCTGTATAGTCAGCCATGGCTTTGTAAAATGCTGGTTCATGACCGTGTTTTACATCGACCTCTATCATTTCAACCATTGCTGGAGCATTTTGCGCAAAGCCCAAGAATGGTAACAAACACATAAACATTACTAATTTTTTCATTGTATTGATTTTAAATTGGTTAATAGAAATCCATACGCATTAAGAAAAAGTCTTAGCGGAAATGAGGCACTCTTAAAAAATCGTGGGCTATAAATCTAACTGAAAGATAGTATAAATTTTAATAAAATATTCATTTAAGTGACTTATTGTCAATATTTTAAAAATCATATTTGTAAGATTATTCAATTTTAAAATATCACTATGTAAGAAAATAAATTCAGAAGCGTAGTTCTACGTACATGGTATCTAAAAACTAAAAAAGCCACGCTATTTGCGTGGCTTCATCCATTAAATTTAAGTGATGAGGCTTAGTAACTATCCTCATGTACTTGAGCTATTGCACGACCCGAAGGCTCATTCATACTTTTAAATGCTTCGTCCCACTCCAATGCTTTCGCCGTACTACAAGCTACGCTTGCTTCCTGTGGTACGCTTAAAGCAGCAGCGTCGCTAGGGAAATGCCCTTCAAATATGGTTCGGTAGTAATATTCTTCTTTATTTAAAGGTGTATTTATCGGGAATCTAAAGTGGGCATTAGCCATTTGCTCGTCCGTCACTTCCTGGTCAACGATATCCTTCAAGGTATCTATCCAGCTGTAACCAACACCGTCACTAAATTGTTCTTTTTGTCGCCATGCCACGCTTTCTGGCAACATATCTTCAAATGCTGTTCGGATGACCCATTTTTCCATACGCTCGCCATTTATCATTTTATCTTTTGGATTGATTCGCATAGCAACGTCCATGAATTCCTTATCCAAAAACGGTACACGTCCTTCAATTCCCCAGGCCATTAAACTTTTGTTAGCTCTTAAGCAATCATACATGTGCAATTTATCTAATTTACGAACCGTTTCTTCGTGAAACTCCTGTGCGTTAGGCGCTTTGTGAAAATACAGATAGCCTCCAAAGATCTCGTCGGCACCTTCTCCTGACAATACCATTTTTATCCCCATCGATTTAATAACGCGCGCCATAAGATACATTGGCGTGGACGAACGGATTGTAGTGATATCATAGGTTTCAATATTATAAATAACATCCTTGATTGCATCCAAGCCTTCCTGAATAGTAAACTTAATTTCGTGATGTACGGTACCGATATGGTCAGCTACTTTTTGTGCTGCGGCCAAATCTGGAGAACCTTCCAATCCTACTGAAAAACTGTGCAATTGTGGCCACCATGCTTTTTCCTTATCATCCGCTTCAATACGTCTCTCTGCATATTTTTTAGCAATCGCAGACGTCACTGAGGAATCTAGACCTCCCGACAACAGCACACCGTAAGGCACATCACTCATCAACTGTCTGTGTACCGCATCTTCAAGAGTCTGACGTACTTCCGCAATACTTGTTTCATTGTCTTTTACAGCTTCGTATTCCTTCCAGTCCCTTTTATACCATTCTATCAATGCACCATCTTTACTACTCATGTAATGCCCAGGAGGAAATAATTCAATCTTAGTACAAACGCCTTCCAAAGCCTTCAATTCTGAAGCCACGTAAAATGTACCGTGCTTATCCCAACCCATATACAGTGGAACAATCCCCATGTGGTCACGCGCAATGAAATATTCGTCTTTTTCAACATCGTATAGGGCAAATGCGAAAATACCGTTCATGTCATCTACGAAATCATATCCTTTTTCTTGATATAAGGCTAGAATGACTTCGCAGTCACTTTCCGTTTGAAATTCATAATTCGGAAATTGAGCCCTAAGCTTTCTGTGGTTATAGATTTCTCCATTGGCGGCCAAAATCAGTTTTTGGTCTTTCGAAAACAAGGGTTGTTTTCCTGACGCTGGGTCTACAATCGCCAAGCGCTCATGAGCCATAATTACTTTCTCATCGCTGTAAATACCGCTCCAATCTGGACCACGATGCCTAATGCTTTTCGCCATTTCCAAAACCTGAGGCCTTAATGTTTCTGAGGTTTGCTTTATATCAAATGCACATACTATACCGCACATAACTTTCTGTTTTTGTAATTAATATGAAGCAAATATGGATTTAAAGTTTCAATAATTAAACAGTAATACATTTAATGATTATAATTTAAAACATTAAAATGTTAATTTATTATATTATGAAAGAATTCAATAACAAAAACAGTGATTTACATTACATCTGTAAACTTTAATATTTCTTTACGACTCTTCAGACATTAAAACCTCTAATTTTAACCAATTCAAAAATTCAAAACTTATTATGAAAACTTCAAAACTTATAGCATCAGTTGCCTTTGCATTTATGATGTTAGTATCATTCAATTCAAACGCACAAAAATTTTCTGGATTAGATAAAAGCCCGATGGATGCGGCATCTTATCCTTCTGACTACAAAGTTTCTGACAAAGCGATTAAAGTGGTATATAGTCGTCCACAATTAAAAGGGCGTTCTATTGATAAACTAGCGCCTAAAGGAAAAGTATGGCGTTTAGGAGCCAATGAGGCGGCAGAATTGCATGTTTATAAAGACATGACGCTTAACGGCGAAAAGGTAAACGAAGGAACGTACACTTTATATGCTATGCCAGGTGATGGTGAATGGACAGTGATTGTAAGTGAAGACCTTAATGTTTGGGGAAGTTATTTCTATAAGGAAGAAAACGATGTGGCTAGAATCACTGTTCCTGTAACAGAAGATTCCGAATCCCTGGAAGCTTTTTCTATGGCTTTTACAGAATCTGAGGATGGCGTGCACTTACACATGGGCTGGGGCACTGCACGTGTTGCCGTACCTTTTGTTTTGGCTAAGTAAGTCTTACAACGTTATAAAATTCTAAAAGTCTCGATAATTTATATTGTCGGGGCTTTTTTATATGGTGCTATTTCTCGCTAAAGCACAAAGCTGAAAAGATAGACGGAACAGGGATTAACAAATACTACGGAATATTCAAATACTTGTGTGTCTGTAAACTGACTTTCCATTTAGGATTAGCCATAACGTAGTCGACAATCTGAGGTATCATTTTATCGCGCTTGGACCATTCGGGTTGCAAATAGAGTATGCAATCATTACCTACTTTCTCAGCTTGTTCTTCAGCGAATCTAAAATCATCCTTATTGTAGATGATGCATTTAAGCTCATTGGCTTTTGAAGAAACTTCTTCTGTCGGAAGTTTATTTTTTTTTGGCGAGAGGCAAATCCAGTCCCATTCACCTGTTAATTTGTATGCGCCAGAAGTTTCAATATGGGTTTGAACGCCTTTCGCTTTTAATTGCGTAGTCAAGGGATTCATGTCCCACATCAAAGGTTCTCCACCAGTGACGACAATCGTATTACTGTATTTTACGGCATTTTCGACAATCTTTCCGGTTTCGGTCGGAGGATGTAATTCTGCTAACCAACTTTCTTTGACATCGCACCAATGGCAACCGACATCGCAACCACCAATTCGTACGAAATAAGCAGCCGTTCCTTTGTGGTAGCCTTCGCCTTGTATGGTGTAGAATTCCTCCATCAATGGCAATAAAAAGCCTTTGTCTATTTGCTCTTGTCGTTCTCGTCTCGTCATAGCGGGCAAATATATTGATAAGTTTACAGTTTTCAGTAGCAGTTCTCAGTAAATCATGTGACAGAAACTAAGCCTGCCAATTGGAACTGTCAACTGAATACTACTTAGCTGCAATCACATCAATCTCAATACTCGCACCTCCTGCCAATCCTGATGCAGCGAAAGTCGTACGGGCGGGCTTTTTGGTGAAGTATTTTGTGTAAACGGAATTAAAGGCACTAAAATCATTAATATCCTTTAGAATCACAGTGCACTTTACAACATTATCCAATCCCAATCCGTGATGTTCCAAAACGTTTTTAATGTTTTCAATAACTTGTTTAGTTTCCGCTTCTATACCACCTTCAGCTAGTTTCCCAGCTTTGTGGTCTTTTCCGATTTGTCCGGTTAGAAAAAGTAAATCATCCGTTTCTACAGCATCACTAAATGGCACATTAGCACGACTAGGTTCATGCGATTCATGGAAAATAATTTCGCTTGAATCATTCTTACATGCCTGAAAACAAACACTTGACAAAATGGTTAATGCCAACAGATATTTCTTCATAATTCTTGTTTTAATCTTCCTTAAAATTACGCTATTTTTATACAAATATTAAGACGTATGAGCAAGCGCGATACTTTTTTTAAACATATTACAGAAGGTAATACCAACAAAGGAGAATTCATAACATTGGGTGCGGCGATGTTAGATGGCGAAACCATAAAAGATGCTTTTGTCAATGTTCCCTTAAAAACCATGAACAGACACGGTTTAATCGCTGGAGCTACCGGAACCGGGAAGACAAAAACGCTTCAGGTGTTGGCTGAGAATTTGTCCGAAAAAGGAGTCCCTGTTTTACTTATGGATATTAAAGGTGACCTCAGTGGTTTGGCGCAACCAAGTCCAGGACATCCAAAAATTGATGAACGTCATGAGAAAATAGGATTGCCATTTGACGCCAAAGCTTTTCCTGTTGAAATTATGACGCTTTCTGAACAAGATGGTGTGAGACTTCGTGCGACGATAAGTGAATTCGGGCCCGTTTTGATTTCAAGAATATTAGATGTTACAGAAACCCAGGCAGGAATCATTTCCGTCATCTTCAAATACTGCGATGACAATAAATTACCGCTTTTAGATATTAAGGATTTTAAAAAGATTCTTCAATACGCCACAGGAGAAGGCAAAAAGGAATTTGAAGAGGCTTACGGCCGAATTTCAACTGCGTCAACTGGAGCCATTTTAAGAAAATTAGTCGAGATAGAACAGCAAGGTGGTGATATTTTCTTTGGGGAAAAATCATTTGAAACGGATGATTTGCTTAGAGTAGACGAAAATGGTCGTGGGTATATTAACATCATTCGCTTAACTGATATTCAGGATAAACCGAAGTTGTTCTCCACCTTTATGCTGAGTCTGTTGGCTGAGATATATTCTACCTTCCCGGAGCAGGGCGATTCTGGTAGACCGGAACTTATCATGTTCATTGACGAGGCACATCTTATTTTTGATGAAGCCTCGAAAGCATTGTTGAGTCAGATTGAAAGTATTGTAAAACTCATAAGAAGTAAAGGCGTCGGTTTATATTTTGTGACCCAGAATCCTACAGACGTCCCTGAAGCAGTTTTGAGCCAACTTGGACTCAAAGTACAACATGCTTTGAGAGCGTTTACTGCCAAAGACCGAAAAGCCATAAAACTGACGGCTCAGAATTATCCAGATACCGATTATTATGATACAGCAGAAGTATTGACCTCACTCGGAATTGGAGAAGCATTAGTCAGTGCCTTAAATGAGAAAGGTAAGCCAACGCCGTTGGCGGCCACCATGATGCGCGCGCCAATGAGCAGAATGGATGTATTGACCAGCAAGGAGTTGAATCAACTGTTGTCAGACTCCAAACTCACCAAAAAATACAATGAAGAAATAGACCGCGAGAGTGCTTATGAAATGCTGAACGCTAAGATTGAAAAAGCCGAAGCCGAGGAAGCCAAAGAAAAGGCCCGAAAAGAAAAAGAAGCACTCAAAAAAGCAGAGTCCAAAAGAAAAGCCTCGACCAACCGTCGCAGAAGCACCAAACAAAACCCAATTATTAAAGTATTATCAAGCCCAACCGTGATACGTAGTGTCCTTGGTATCTTGACGAAAATGTTAAAGTAAATCCCATTCAAATTAAACCTAAATGAAAAAAACTCTTTTCAGCGTCATCGCTGTACTTTGCCTCATCATCAGTTGTTCTTCGGAACCTAAAGTTGACCCCTTCAACATTGGAAAAACAAATATTGGCTACCTCAACGATTCTACACAAGTCAAGGATTTGAATACCATTTTTAAGAACGATTCGCTCTTTAATTTTAAGGAAGATGATGGCTTTACTGGCAACATCAACAACATTGAAGTATTTGAAAAAAATGGCAATCCATTACTTATCATTACACCGTCTGAGGCTTTGGATTCCACGGCTGTATTGAGTAGTATTCGTATTATGGATTCTCGCTATGCTACTGATAAAGGTATTTCTACGATGAGCACTTTTAAGGACATTAAGGACGCTTATAAAATAAACAGTATTTCAAATCTAATTAGCACAATCGTCGTCAACGTCAATGAAATTAATGCCTCGTTTACTATAGATAAAAATGAATTACCCGCAAACATGCGGTTTGATATGGACATGACGATTGACCCGATTCAAATTCCGGATAACGCCAAAATAAAATATTTTATCGTACACTGGTAATACGGTATCTTTACAAAAATTAATAGCAGATTGAAGGCTGAAAAATATCACATTCAGGACAATCCGTTTCGTGTTCCTACGACGGATGGTAAAACCATTTTAGAACATTTTGGGAGGGCTTCAGACGGAAATTCGGACATCAGCATAGCACACATGATTGCACCTGCAGGTTGGTCAGAGCCGTTTCAAACCCCTGAATTTGATGAATACACTTTCGTCATTCGTGGTAAAAAGCAATTCATAATAGATGGTGAAACCATAGTCTTAGAAGCTGGCCAGTCCATTAAAGTGGCTAAAAATACGCGCCTTCAATATTCAAATCCGTTTACAGAGCCCTGTGAATATATAGCGATTTGTCGTCCTGCGTTTTCAATGGAATCCGTTAACCGAGAAGACGATTAAATGAGTGAACTAATTATTAAAAGTATTGGTGGAATTTTAAATACATCGAGTTTAATTTCGCCACGATTTGCCTCTATCCAAGCCTTAAACCTATTTACATCTCCAAGAAAAGGACGCTACACCTCTGAGCAGATTCCGTTCATTGAAAGCGCCTTTTTTGAAGAACTAGAATTTGACGGTGACACTGTTGCCACATACCGTTGGCCAGGGAAAAACAAGACCATTTTATTAGCTCACGGATGGGAAAGCAACTCGGAACGCTGGAGCTATCTTATACCGCTTTTAAGAGAGCAAGACTACAATATAGTTGCCTTAGACGCGCCTGCTCACGGGCGTTCTGGCTCAAAACGCTTTAACGCTATATTGTATTCTGAATTTATGGCGCAAGTGGTAAAAAAACATCAACCCGAAATCATCATTGGTCACTCCGTTGGAGGTATGGCAACTGTTTTTGGGATGCATAACCATAATTTTAAAAGCCTAAAGAAAATGATACTACTTGGCGCACCGGCACATTTTGTGGGGGTTTTTGGGCGCTACAAGAAAATGATGGGCTTTAATGAGCGTATCTCTTCTGGGTTAGACCAATTGGTTTTAGAGAATTTTGGTAAGACAACCGACTATTTTTCTGCATCAGATTTTGTAAGCACTTTTGAATTACGAAGCCTTATTATTCATGATAAAAAGGATAAAATTATACCTTTTTCTGATGGAGAATCTTATGCGAAAAATTTCAAGAATTCCGAATTTATAGCAACTGAAGGATTTGGCCATAGTTTGAAAGATGCTTCGCTAGCACCAAAAATCATCGCTTTTATAAACCAAGATTAATAAATGTCTGACAATTTAACACGCCTCAACAAATTCCTCAGTGAAGCCGGTTACTGCTCGCGCCGTGGTGCGGATAAGCTCATTGATGCGGGCCGTGTTACCATAAACGATGTCGTCCCAGAAATGGGGACTAAGGTTGCACCGGGCGATGTTGTGAAAGTTGATGGCGAAGTTGTCGGCGCACGGAAACAAGACTTTGTCTATCTGGCCTTTAACAAGCCTGTTGGTATCGTCTGTACCACGGACACCCGAGTTGAAAAGGACAATATTATTGATTTTATCAACTACCCAAAACGCATATTCCCCATCGGCCGATTAGACAAACCAAGTGAGGGTTTGATTCTATTGACTGATGATGGTGATATTGTTAACAAGATTCTCCGTGCCAGTAATAATCACGAAAAAGAATATGTCGTGACTGTAGACAAGCCTATTTCACAAACCTTTATAGACCGTATGTCTGGCGGGATTTATTTGGAAGAATTAGAACGACGGACAAAAAAATGTATCGTTAAAAAAATCGATAAATTCACATTTAGCATCATTTTGACTCAAGGTTTAAATCGACAGATTCGTCGTATGTGTGAGTATCTTAATTATGAGGTACAAAGCCTAAAACGTGTCCGTATTATGAACATTGTTTTGGACACACCTGTTGGTGAATATCGCGAACTGACCAAACAGGAATTTGATGAGCTAAGCGAATTAATTTCAGAATCCAAGAAGACCTTTGACCCTAAGAATCGTCAGCGTCAAGACCGTCGGAAACGTTAATTCACAAGTCCTTAACACCTTTCAGGTTGATTTATTTCTAATTTGAATTGCAACTAAAGCAATCAAACCATGAAATCAATCAGTATTACGTTTTTCTTTTTCAGTATGTGCTTTCTTCTTAATGCACAATACAACAACGAACCTTCCGAAGCATTTCCCTATGGCAAACCGCATGCTGAAGCTCCTCAACAAATAAAAGACTTTGCGCCAATGATAGGCAAAAGTAAATGCGAATCCTTTTCCAGAAAACAAGATGGGTCATGGAATGAGGCGGTGGATATGCTATGGACTTTTAAATATATTATGGATGGCAAGGCAGTTCAAGATGAAACCTTAAAAGCAGATGGGGCGCACTCAGGTAGTATACGGCAATTCAACGCCGATAGCAGTAAATGGTATGTGCATTATTATGCGTCTAATGGCGTACCAAAAGTTCTTCCTGCCTGGGAAGGCGAGCGCACCGAAAATAAAATTGTGCTCTATCGTGAGCAAAAAGCACCGAACGGCACGGATGGTTTTTACCGATTAACCTTTTATGATTTTGAAAACACAGGTTATAAATGGATTGGCGAATGGGTAGATAAAACCGAAAAAATAGTCTACCCTACTTGGAAGATAAATTGCACAAAACAGGAAGAAAATGACTAAAAAGAGTCAAGAAGTTGTCTAATTGCGACTAAATTTAACTGCTTTGCCCTAAAATATAGAACGACTTTAATTATTATCTAATTTTAAGCATAACCAATTAAAAGGAAGAAATTATGATTAAAGTATTAGCAATGATTATGACTGTAGGAGGAGCTATAGCTCTTGTTATGGGTGTTTAGGTATATTTGGAAATAATATGACAGCGTTGAGCCCTTATGCCTTGAGTATGCTTGGCGGTGTGTTTTTTATCGCTGGCGTGTCCATGTTAAAATATAGAAAAGATAGTCCTGCCCCAACAGACGGTGGTGGCGACTCGCAAAATTAAACAATGACTGAACTTAGACCTTTCCATTTGGCGATTCCTGTTGATAATCTCGAAAGCGCCCGAACATTTTATACCAATACATTAGAATTAGAGGAAGGGCGAAGTAGCGACCATTGGGTAGACTATAATTTTTTCGGTCATCAATTGGTCATACATTACAAAGATAAAATCAATGAGGCCTTGCGCACCAATCCGGTTGACGGAAAAGAGGTGCCAGTGCCTCATTTTGGTGTGGTTCTAGATTGGGACACTTTCCACAGCTTTGCAAAACAATTAAAATCTAAAGGCATTCAATTCATCATTGACCCCTATATTCGATTTGAAGGTAAGGTTGGCGAACAGGCCACCATGTTTTTTAAAGACCCCTGTGGAAATGCCTTGGAGTTTAAAGCCTTCAAGGATATGGGGCAGTTGTTTGCTAAGTAAACTATCATAAGTTACCATTACTTCTGTCCGTTCAAGCGGTCCCCAAGTGTCGGGAGAGAACTTCTAACTGATTACCTTTTTTCCTAAAATTTCATACTTCAGACCTGCCAGTCCCAACGTTTCGGGATTAAAACCTAACAGGTCTTATTTTATTGATGAGATTGCCACATCACGCTTGTGCGTGATTCGCAATGACGGCCGAAATGAACAGGACAAACAAATTCTATTGTTTCGTTTTTCTTTCTCTGAACAACAGAAAAATCAAAAAGAAATACGGCAATACAATCAATTCAATTTGAAGAATATAATAGGGCCATTCGGCTAAAAAGTCCATAGCGGAAGCAGATTCAGGTTTTCTACTTAAATAGGAATAATTGGCATTGAGCATCCAATTCAAAATTAAAATGACAACGGCATACACTTGAAGCGCCAAAAAGGATTTAAAGACACTCTTCAGTGTAGGGCGCATACCGAAGACAAACGTGGCATAAAGCATAATACTAACGAGACCGAGATGCACTATCCAATACCGAACGTAATCTAAACTGAGAAAACCTTCTGAAATATCTGGTGTTATGATGCCTTGTGTGGTTCCTGCAATGACCCAAAACAATAAAACTTCATAAAGCCAATAGCGTTTGGTTTGCGTAAAGACAGGAATTACAAGTGCCATAAAACTGCATAAAAACAGTGGTAAATCAGTTGCAAAATTATAGTTGCCAGCACTGATTTTATAAAAATGATAAACGATAATCGAACCCGAAATAAGGATGCCAAGCCAATTGAAAACTCGGTTTTGCTGTTGTTCATTTAAATATCGCTTAGAATACCGAATCCCGAAAACAGCACTTATAATGAATAGAAGAATTGGGGCGACATGAGGAAGACTACCAATGGTTACTGGTTCCGAAATTGCCAAATTTTGAAGGCAAAACATCCGTGATTAGTTACTTCTATGTTGCTCTCGCGCCAACAAGGTATTCTTTAACAACATCGCAATGGTCATTGGACCAACACCACCCGGGACAGGTGTGATATAACTTGCTTTTTTACTAACGTTTTCAAAATCGACATCGCCAGTAATGTAATAGCCTTTTTCGGAATCGTCTGGAACACGCGTAATACCAACATCAATAATCACGGCATCGTCTTTTACCATCTCGGCTTTTAAGAACTTAGGAATCCCCAAAGCTGAAATAATGATATCTGCTTGCGATGTAATCTGAGTGATATTTTTAGTATGACTGTGTGTAAGTGTTACAGTTGAATTCCCCGGAAAGCCTTTACGGCCCATTAAAATACTCATTGGGCGACCTACAATATGAGAACGTCCGATAACTACTGTATGTTTCCCTTTAGTTTCAACACCATAGCGGTCTAACAATTCTAAAATTCCAAACGGTGTTGCCGGAATAAACGTCGACATATCCAAGGACATTTTTCCAAAATTCATCGGATGAAAGCCGTCCACATCTTTATCGGGGTTTACCGCCATCAACACTTTCTGGGTATTGATTTGTGGTGGCAATGGTAATTGAATGATAAACCCGTCGATATTATCGTCTTCGTTTAGCTCTTCAATTTTATCTAATAACTCAATCTCGCTGGTAGTGTTGGACATACGAACCATTGTTGACTCAAACCCCACACGTTCACAAGCTCTAACTTTACTGCCCACGTAGGTTAAACTTGCGCCATCATTACCAACAATAACGGCGGCCAAGTGAGGCACCTTTTCGCCATCAGCTTTCATCTTATCGACTTCCGCCTTGATTTCGTTTTTAATTTCGTTACTTACTTTTCTTCCGTCTAGAATGGTCATGGTTTATTAGTTTTCTCGCTAAGGCGCAAAGGCGCAAAGCAATTTCTATAATTTATTTGCTAAATATTTCGTTTGTCTTCAAGCAAAACCAACTTTAAACTATAAACTTTAAACTTGGAACTATCTCGGCATCCCCTTCATCATCTGCATCATGCGTTTTCCGCCACCGCCTTGCATCATTTTCATCATCTTGCTCATTTGTGTGAACTGCTTCAATAACTGATTCACTTCTTGTACCGAAGTCCCAGAACCCTTGGCAACGCGTTTCTTTCGACTTGAATTAATCAATGATGGATTCGAACGCTCCGCTGGCGTCATAGAGTGAATAATGGCTTCTATACCTTTAAAGGCATCATCATCAATATCAATATCTTTCATCATTTTACCAGCACCAGGAATCATCCCAATAAGGTCTTTCATATTACCCATCTTCTTGATTTGCTGAATCTGTTTTAAGAAGTCATCAAACCCGAATTGGTTCTTGGCAATCTTCTTCTGAAGTTTTCGAGCTTCTTCCTCATCAAACTGCTCTTGGGCACGTTCAACTAACGAGACTACATCACCCATCCCAAGGATTCGGTCTGCCATACGTGCCGGATAGAAGACATCAATTGCTTCCATCTTTTCACCGGTACCGATAAACTTAATCGGCTTGTCAACCACCGATTTAATAGAAATGGCCGCACCACCACGGGTATCACCATCTAATTTGGTAAGGATAACCCCATCGAAATTTAAGATATCGTTGAACGCTTTTGCAGTATTCACCGCATCTTGACCTGTCATGGAATCTACCACAAACAAGGTTTCCTGTGGTTGAATGGCTTTATGAATGTTAGAAATCTCGGTCATCATGGCCTCATCAACAGCCAAACGACCAGCGGTATCTATAATCACCACGTTATGTCCGTTGGCTTTGGCGTGCGCAATTCCCGCTTGTGAAATAGCGACTGGGTCGTTATTTCCTCTATCACTGAATACCTCAACACCAATTTGGTCACCAACCACATGTAATTGGTCAATGGCCGCAGGACGATACACATCACAAGCCACTAAAAGAGGCTTCTTGGTTTTTTTATTTTTGAGATAATTGGCAAGCTTTCCAGAAAAGGTTGTTTTACCAGAACCCTGTAAACCAGACATTAAAATAACGCTTGGATTACCAGAAAGATTAATGCCTTCTGCATCGCCACCCATAAGTTCGGTTAATTCATCCTTCACGATTTTAACCATCAACTGTCCTGGCTGTAACGTTGTTAATACGTTAGCGCCCAGTGCTTTTTCCTTAACACGGTTGGTAAAATCCTTAGCAATTTTAAAGTTAACATCGGCATCTAAAAGCGCACGTCTCACTTCTTTTAAGGTTTCCGCAACGTTAACCTCAGTAATATTTCCGTGCCCTTTGAGGACGTGGAGCGCTTTATCTAACTTCTCACTTAAATTATTAAACATAGTGTTTCTGTATTCTTGGGGTTACTATTCTTTCAATTTGAAATTAAACCCTTCATATTTATCAAGTGGCAAATTTAAGAATTTACAAGCGATAAAGGAAGGCTCTCATTCAGAAATAAGAACAAAAAAAGAACTGCTTAATCAAGCAGTTCTTTCCTCAAAAGACTAGGGATTATACTAGCGGTTAATCAATCCTAGTTACAAACTTTATCCAAGGTCAATTGGTCATCCCCATTATGGAAAATTAATTGTTCAGATGTACATTCAACTAATTTATAATTGATGCCATTAAACACTTGCACATTACCTCCAGAAATGTCGGTCATTTCTAAATAGATATAGCCATCTAAAGCGGACGTCCAATTACCTGTGTAGGTTTCTGTTTCAGACATTATAGTTAATGAGCCATCGGCCATGAAGTTGATGTTGAAAATATCAAAACTTGTACTACCATTATACTCAGAAATAGTCCACTCACACGTCACAATATTAGCGTTGAAATCTTCGAATGAGCAACCACTATCCGAACAACCTACAACTGTTAAACCAATATCGTACAACATGTATTCGCCATTAGCATTTTCAATTCGTAAAATGACGAATCCATTGGCGCTCACATAAGTAGCAGGTTCCGCAATAGGATTTACATTGGTTTCTGCGTCTGCTACAGAAACGTGGAATGACCAGTTGAATTCGGCATCACAGTCCGCTTGTTCAATAATGCTTGTTAAATCGAATTTAGCCAAGTCATTATCAAATACTCCATCAGTATCATCACAGGCTTCTAGTACTGTTCCATCAAAACATTCAAATGGATTTTGCGTATTACATTGTTCAACGACAAGTTCTACAGGGTAAATAATATTGATATCTGGATGGTTGACTTTCTGAACCTTCACGTAAACCGTTTGAGGATTACTCAAGTTAGTGTATGCCGTCGCACCCTCTAGTATGTCTGAATCATTTTCAGCACCAGACAACGATGTATGGAATGTAATCATTACAGTAAAGCCAACATTACAATCTGGTACTGCTTCATAAATATTGAATTGCGCTGTGCCTGTGTTGTTTTCATCACATTTCACCAATTCATAGCCTTCTTCATTATAACATTCAAACGGATTAGCATCAAAACACTCTTGCTCTAACATCAATACATTATCGCCGTTGGCTAAGCTAAAATAATCATCATCACATTCGGTTACCGTCCAGAAACCTGTCAGGGCCTGATAAGGCGCGATAAGATTCAATTCTAACTTACGCTCCATACCGACAATAACAACAGCCCACTCGCCTATTTCAACAAACATATCTGTATCGTTGTTGAAATAGAATACTGTATTGTTTTCTGTAAATTTCAATTTGTTTGAAGCATCTCCTGGAAGTAAATTTGAAGTCGCATACCAGTAACATGTTCTCAATCGTTGCGTGATGTCTGAGGCCGAACAATTGATATCGGACTCACAGTTTCTATCTAAATCAACTTCTATGTCACCTTTGATTAATTCAAAATCATCATCGTCACATTCCGTAATTAAATATTCGCCACCTAAATCATCTTGAAAAGCAGACAGGTCTGAAAGTATCAGGTACGTTCCGTTATCGGTTTCTTCAACCGTCCAATTGCCAGTGACTTCTTCATTTAAGTTTTCACCCATAATCACGAAAGTAAAGTCATCATTGAAGGTAATCTCCAAATCATCTAACACCTCAACATCGTGGTCTATAGTCCAACTACATTCTTTTAAAAAGCTTTTGATATCATCAACGCTACATGTTATGTAATCGTCATCTTCACAATCGTCACCAGCCATGGCAATAGCATCGGCCAACTCCGCATTGGTATTAACGGTCGTTGTTTCGCCATTGGCATACTCTAAGGATACTGGGAAGTTAAGACTAACGATAAGTGTTTCGGACTCGTCTTCTAAGCGGTCTAAAAAATCGTATAACGCTTCGTCATCTTCAATAGTTATAGTATCCACCAACACAAATTGCGAATTGAATACCGAAAAAGATATAGGATAAATAAAATCAACACATTCAATAGTGTCGTCATCGTCAAAACATTGTTCTAAAAGGGCCTCAAATTGGTCTTGATTTTCAATCACCAGCTCTGTGTAATCGCTATAAATAATAGTAATTGGAAAAACAAATTCAGGTAAGTCCACCTCAAGGTCTTCCAATAAATCTTCTAAGTCTTCCAAGTCCTCTTCGGTGGTAATCGTAATGGTTATATCACTGACCACAACGGTTACGGGCAAATCCACCGAAAAGCAACTGGAATTATCCAAGACATTATCGCGTCGTACAGAATTAGCGGATGTACTACGCATCACATTAGCCAACATAGAATTGGCTTCGATAGTTTCGGTTTCACTAGGATTAATGATTTCCGTTTCTTCGTTCTGGCAAGAGAATAGGGTCATTAGGGCAAAAAAGGCGACCAGTAGGTAGTTTTTGATTTGGAATTTCATGATTAATAGGTTTTGGTTTTGTTATATAACAGTTCAAAATTAAAAACTCCTACCCTGCATTTAATTTTTTTTAAATTTACCCCAATTGACAACCCATGCCCAAACCGCTAAAAGACCATATTTGCGAAGCAGAAACCTTTGAATTGCTTTTTAAAAAGTATTCAAAATCCCTGCATGATTTTTTATACTACAAGTTTGGGGAGTTACACAACCCCAAGGATAAAGTACAAGATGCTTTTATAAAATTATGGGAAAATTGCGCCAAGGTTTCTCCAGACAAAGCGAAGAGTTTTCTATTTACCACAGCTAATAATTTAATGCTGAATGCCACGGCGCACCGAAAAGTGGTCTTGAAATTTCAGCAACAACCGCAGAAAACAGCAACCCAGGAAACCCCAGAATATAAGCTTGAAGAAAAACAATACCAAGAAAAAATTGAAAACGCCCTAGCCAATTTAACTGAGGCACAACGTACGGCATTTTTAATGAATCGGGTTGAGGGGAAACGCTTTAAGGAAATTGCTTCGTTGTTGGATATTTCGGTAAAAGCCGTGGAAAAACGCATTTACGGCGCGTTGAAAAAGTTGCGGGAGGATATTGAAGGTTTGTAGAGTGATGAGAACCGATTTAGAAATAACTTTAAACTTTAAACCAAAAATTTTGACTAAAGAGGTAGGAATTTTTTAACCTCACTTGTTATATAGATAGATGCATTAGTATGAAACGAGAAGAACTCATAAAAAAATGGCTAGATAACAGACTCTCCGCTGAGGAGCAGACTGCCTTTGAGGCATTGCCAGATTATAAAGAACTGACCCGTTTGTCGGCGCATCTCAAGACCCTTTCTGTCCCAGAATACAATTCCGAAGTTGAATTTGAAACATTAAAACCAAAACTAAATAAGACGCCAAGTTCCAATAATTGGGTGCGTCCATTATTGAAAGCCGTCGCCGTAATTGTAATTGGTTTGGTCGGCTTTTATTCGTTTCAGAATAAAGATTCCAAATTTACCACGGACTATGCCTCAAAAACACAAATTGAATTACCAGATGCATCTTTAGTAGACCTCAACGCGGATTCGCAGTTATCGTTTAATGAGAATAGTTGGTCAGAAGAAAGAGCGGTCAACCTCAATGGCGAAGCCTTCTTTAAAGTCGCTAAAGGCTCTAAGTTTGAAGTGATTACGGATGCAGGCACCGTTCAGGTATTAGGTACAGGATTCAATGTGATACAACGTCATAACTTTTTTGAAGTCACTTGTTTTGAAGGTCGGGTTGCGGTAATGCATCTCAAAGACACTATACTATTGAATCCAACACACAGATTTGCGGTTATTGATGGGAAAATCTCTGCTCATGAAAAAGAAAACAGCAGATTGCCTAAATGGCTTTCTGATGAAAGTAGCTTTACCAGCCGACCGCTTAAATTTGTGCTCAATGAGCTAGAACGTCAATACAACATTACGGTTAATGCAGACGCAATTGATAGCTCTCAATTATTTAGCGGGAATTTCACCCACAAAAATTTAGACCTTGCCCTCAAGTCTATTGCCTTACCATTGAATATAAGCTACACCGTTGATGGTAAAAACGTAGTATTAAAGTAGGGACAACTTGGCCAAACAACTATTCATTGCCATTTTTCTATCCATTTCTCTGGTGACATACGCTCAAAACACCAGTGACACCATACCGTTATCTCAATTTTTGAAACAAATTGAAGCCCAATTCAACGTTAGCTTTTCCTTTGCTGATAAGACTATTGCGAATAAAACGATAAAAATTTCAGAGCGCTTCACAACGCTTAAAGAGGCTTTAGATTATTTAAAGTCTGAAACCAAACTCAACTACAAACTATTGAACGAGAGGTTTATCACTATCTCCAAACCCTCGGAAATTGACCAAAATCCCACCTACAAACTTCAACGATTAGATGAAGTGGTAGTCAATAATTTTCTATCCCAAGGACTTTCAAAATCCATTAATGGCGCTATAACCATTGAATCTGATAAGTTTCAAATTTTACCAGGTTTGATTGAACCCGATATCCTTCAAACTATACAAGCATTGCCGGGTATTACCAGTGCGGAAGAACTTATTTCGGATATTAATATCAGAGGTGGTACGCACGACCAAAATTTGATTCTTTTTGACGGCATGCGTATGTACCAATCTGGACATTTCTTCGGATTGATTTCTGCATTTAATCCCTACCTCACGGAAACCGTGGATGTCACCAAAAATGGCACACAAGCCAAGCATGGGTCTGGCGTTTCGGGTTTAATTGATATCCAATCGAGTAATGACCGTGTTAAATATTTAGAATCTGGATTTGGTATAGATTTAATCAAAGCTGATGCTTTTGCCAAGATTCCTATCAACAAAAAATCAGAGCTTCAAATCGCAGGGCAACGCTCTTACACCGATGTGATTTTGTCCCCGACTTACGATTCTTATTTTGAGCGCATTTTTGATGATTCCGAATTAAATTCTGGAAGAACTATAACCAATGATGATGATTTTTTCTTCTATGATGTCACTGCCAAATACATTTATGACCTCAACAGTTCCACCAAAATAACAGGAAACTTTGTCACTATCTTCAATAGCCTAAACTATAAGCAAACCACACGGGAGTCTGACAATTCTGAATTGCAAACCGAAAGCGACCTCAAACAAACCAGCTATGCCGGAAGCCTTTCTTTTTCCAAAGCCTTCAATAAAAGTCTGAAAGGTTTTGCTCAAGTCTATTTTTCGAACTATCAACTCAATGGTTTTAATAACATCATTACCAACAACCAGTTGTTGACCCAAAGTAACACGGTAGATGATTTAGGCATTCGATTGGACTTGCTTAAAGCATTAGACAAAAACCTGAATGTAAATCTCGGCTATCAGTTTAATGAAGTCGGCGTTCGTAATCTTGAAGACGTGAACCGCCCGCGATTCAAAAGTTCCATAAAAGAAGTTATCCGCACACATGGGGTTTACACGGAGGCTGAGTTTACGTCAAATTCTAAAAACACATATGGTAGAATTGGGCTCAGAGGCAACTACATTGACAAGTTTGGGAGCATTTTTTTTGAACCCCGATTGTCTTTCAACCAAAAGTTTTTGGACCATTTTCGCTTAGAGTTATTGGCAGAAACCAAACATCAATCCATTAGTCAGATTATAGATTTACAGCAGGATTTCTTCGGGATTGAAAAACGCCGTTGGCAACTCTCCAATGATGAGGATGTTCCTATTATAAAAAGCAGTCAAGTGTCCGCCGGATTAAGCTATAACCGTAACGGTTGGTTGACCAGTATTGAAGGTTATTACAAGGTGGTCGATGGTATAAGTTCACGCTCTCAGGGCTTTCAGAATCAGTTTCAATTTACTCCTGCTACAGGAAAATACACTATAAAAGGTATAGATGTTTTTCTACAAAAGCGCTTTGATAATTGGAGTTCTTGGTTGAGTTACAGTTTTAGTAAAAATGATTATGAATTCGAATCCCTAAACAATGGGCAAGCTTTTCCGAGCAACATTGATTTACGCCATGTCGCCAATGTGTCTTTGAGTTATAATTTGAATAACTTTAGAATTGCTACCGGACTCAACTGGCATACCGGACGTCCGTATACCGAACCGTCAGACCTTCAAAATGAAAGAAACACCATCAGTTACAATACGCCCAATGAGGAAAGGCTAAACGATTATCTAAGATTGGATGTCTCGGCTTCCTACAAATTTCAGCTTGGTCTTAATACCACGATGCATTTGGCGACTTCTATATGGAATCTAACCAACGAAGCCAATGAAATCAATCGTTACTTCACGTTAAATAACAATAACGATATTGTAGAGAACACCAATTTTGCGCTTCGCTTTACGCCCAACTTGAATTGTAGGATTCATTTTAACTAGAAAAGACTTCCAATCGGAAGTCTTTTCTAGTTGTTATAGTATTTCTATTTCGGAATAAAACAATTAAAAATCAAAGCCTACATAGAACTGTAGCACTCTATTTCTAGGGTTGTTTTCCTCATAAATATCGCCTAGTCCGAGATGGTATCGCGCTCCGATATTCACACCAGAATTGGTCTTTATACCAGCACCAAAATTAGCGCCAAAATCGAAATTGTTCGGGTCGAATTCGGCTGTGCTATCAAATAAAGTGCCTTCAAATTCCTCTTTGTGCGAAATGGCCAATCCAATCTGTGGGCCAGCTTCGATAAAGAAACCATCAGTTAAATAGCCTTTAAACATCAAAGGTAAATTAATGTAATTCAGTTTTTGCGTAAATGTACCGCCATCACCTTCTAACTCATAGCCTTGTTGAGAGTATTGCAATTCTGGCTGAATGGAAAAATTATTGGAGATAAAGCTTTCGCCATACAACCCGATATGGAAACCGTGACGCTGACCTGTCTCTTCTTCGCCATCAAAGGTCACCGAAGCTAGGTTGTAGCCTCCTTTTAATCCTACTGAAGATTCTCTGGAGTTGTCTTGGGCTTGGGTTGTAAAAATGAGACCTAAGCACAGAGCCATAGATAAAATTTTAGTTTTCATTGTAATTTGGGTTTATTGATTTAATTGTTTTGGTTCGAAAATATTTCAAAGGAAAATTACCTTTTGTCTCATTTACGAAATTTCTTAACTCAAGGTTTTATTCGAAATAGTATCTTAATCCATCATTTCACCTTCAATCGAATATAAATTATGACTCATTCTCAACTACAGGATTTAAAGTACCCCATCGGCCAATTTGAAACGCCAGAAGTGATTACCAACGACCATATTGTAGATTGGATTAATGACATCAAAGCCCTGCCACAGGGTGTTATTGATTTAGTTGAGCATCTCAGCAATTCCGAATTAAACTATCCCTACCGACCAGAAGGGTGGACGATACAGCAGGTGGTACATCATTTGGCAGACAGCCACATGAACAGTATCATTAGATTCAAATTGGCGATAACAGAAGACAGCCCAACCATAAGACCTTATTTTGAAGACCGCTGGGCCACATTGAAAGATTATGACCAACCGATTGATTCCTCACTTTCAATATTAAATGGCGTGCACGAAAAGTTAGGGGTTTTGCTTTCTAGTTTTTCTGAAGAGGAGTTAGCCCGAGAATTTATCCACCCAGAACATGGCAAACGTTTCTCATTAAAGGAAACCATTGGTATGTACGCATGGCATAGCAACCATCATTTGGCGCATATCAGACAGGCTTTGACGTATAAAGGGGAATTTTAATTTTTATTTCCCGCCATTAGCCTGTAAATCGGCAATGCATAAGTCATCCAAAGTTGGGATGGTACCTCCGGAAACCGTGCCCATCATTCCTGAGCCAGTTTCTGCATTGGCTTGCATTAAGCAACCATCAACATTACAATGTCTATCGCTATCCGCATCCTCGTGAGGGGTTTGCATAGGTAAGTCTATATTCACCAATCCAAAGATGTGGGCAAATTCATGATGAATCACAGCAGTTTCCAATACCGATTGACTAGGTTGAGATAGGCCTCCCGACAAATCTTGAATCGTATTCTCATAAATGACAAAAGACGTATTTCTATACGCTGTTCCCAATGTAAATTGGTTGCTTGTATCGCCTTCAGCATTACCATCCGCAAAAAATGCCCAGACAGCAATTTGGCTTCCGTTATTGAATTTTGTTCGGTTATCGTTTTCAATGTCCACAATTTCGGCTGTAGTATATGGCGAGAAACCAGGCGATGGAATACTTCTAGATTCAATCACAATACCATCTGGTTTATGCGTTCGGTCTTCTAAAAAAGTTTTAAAATTGTTGATAGCTGTTTGCGTTGGCTCAAAGCCTTCCACATACACCAACTCTACGACCATGCTTGTAAATTCATCATCGGACAATAAATCAAGTGATGAACTTCCTAAAGCTTGCTGATTGGCCGTCACATCTGGACCAGAGTTTGTAGGGTTAGAACTGTCGTCTTCAGAACATGATATAATTAAAAATGCTATACATAAAAAGGAAAGAAATCGTTTCATTTTAGGGTCTTTTTGAATAATTCTGCTACTATTTTATTTACGAAAAATAGTCGCGATTGGTTTTATATAATTACAGAACGGAAAAAAGCGATGATTCTTTTACATCTGCTCAGGCACGTCAATACCCAATACCATAAAGGCATTTTTTATGGTTGTCCCCACAGCGTGTGACAAGGCAACTCTAAAGGTTTTTTCAGTTTCGGAATCCGCACCAAAAATGGAAACATTCTGATAAAATGAATTAAAATCCTTAACCAAATCGTAGGTATAATTGGCAATCAATGCCGGACTGTGTTGCTCGGCACCATTCTGAATCGTCTCTGGAAACAAAGCCAACTGTTTCAACAATTGCTTCTCCTTTTCGTGTAATTCAACCGTTTTTAAATCAGCTTCCGAAATGGACAATTGCTCTGCGCGCCTTAAAATCGATTGAATCCGAGCATATGTATATTGAATAAACGGTCCCGTATTCCCTTGAAAATCGATAGAATCCTTCGGGTCGAATAAAATGCGTTTCTTAGGGTCTACTTTTAAGATGTAATATTTTAAAGCACCTAAACCGATGGTTTTGTAAAGTTGCTTGCGTTCGGTTTCGGAATAATCATCCAACTTTCCAAGTTCTTTTGAAATATCTTCTGCCGTGTTGGCCATTTCTTCAATTAACTCATCAGCATCGACCACAGTACCTTCCCGACTTTTCATCTTTCCACTTGGTAAATCGACCATACCATAACTTAGGTGGAAGAGGTTTTTTGCCCAATCAAAACCGAGTCTTTTCAGAATAAGAAACAAAACTTTAAAATGATAATCTTGCTCATTAGCTACGGTATAAACCATGCCACCAACATCCGGGTAATCCTTAATTCGTTGAATGGCCGTACCGATATCCTGAGTCATATAAACCGCAGTTCCATCGCTTCGCAATACGATTTTCTCATCTAAACCTTCATCGGTTAAATCGCACCACACCGAGCCATCGTCTTTCTTAAAAAATACGCCCGATTTTAAGCCTTCGGCAATAAATTCCTTACCCAATAAATAGGTTTCGCTCTCGTAGTAATTTTTATCGAAATCAACTCCTATATTTTCATACGTCACGTCAAAACCGTCATAAACCCATTGGTTCATTGTTTTCCAAAGTGCAACAGTGTCTTCATCGCCGGCTTCCCATTTACGGAGCATGTCTTGGGCTTCCAACAAAATTGGTGCATTCTTTTTGGCATCTTCTTCAGATTGGCCTTGAGCCATTAATTCCGAAATCTCAGCCTTATACACCTTATCAAATTCCACATAATAATTCCCAACAAATTTATCGCCTTTCAAACCTGCAGATTCTGGTGTTTCTTCATTTCCAAAACGTTGCCATGCCAGCATACTTTTACAGATATGAATCCCACGGTCATTTATGATTTGGGTTTTATAGACTTTTTTACCGGACGCTTTTAAAATTTCAGAAACAGAGTAACCAAGCAATACATTTCTAACGTGCCCCAAATGCAGAGGTTTATTGGTATTGGGCGAGGAATATTCTACCATTACGGCCTTATCGCCCTCTTGTGGCGCTTTAAAACCATAGGTAGAATTACCTTGAATGGTATTAAAAAACTTCAAATAGTAGGCATCACTAATTTCAAGATTAAGAAATCCCTTAACCACATTAAAGGCTTTTACTTCCTCCACGTGTTCCACAAGATACTCACCCAATTGCTGACCAATTTGTACGGGATTTCCTTTAACCACGCGCAACATAGGGAATACCACTACAGTAATATCACCAGCAAATTCTTTGCGGGTCGCTTGGAATTCAACCGCATCTAACTGCGCATTGAACAAATTATTGAAAGCAATTTTTACCTGCTTTTCTAAAGTATCCTGAAGTGTCATCAACCTTGTATTTTAGCTCTTCTGCAAGCCGTTAAAAATGTTGACAAAGATAGGATATTTATTATTTTTTTATGTTTTATAAGTCTTCAAATTGTCTAATTTTAGGGTGCTATTAATTCGATTTAATTACGGAAAGAAATACTGTTTCTCTTGCGGGAAATCGGGTCATTCCAAAACAACAATAATCGACTTTTAAACTGTATATGAGCAGTTTAACAAAACGTGCATTTCATCGAGGAAAGTGTAGTTCTGCCTTGATTTTTGCCGTTAATCGATATGGAAATTTCGAAGATTTTTTTTGATGTCCATTTCGTCCGATTTTTTCGTAGTAAGTCTTAGAAATTAGCATAAACAATAACTAATTTTCATTTTTGAGTTGCTATTAATTAACGTCCCAAAACGTTTTATGACGCCAAGTCAAACATTAACAGTCATGTTTTTGTTTTGTGTGACCTCACTTTTCCCATCCCTCTCCGAAAGGTCGTATCACCGCTACAATACATTACGTTTTAATCGTATCCGCCTATGAAACAGTTTCTATTTGTTGCTGTGTTATTAGTGTCGGGCTGTCTGCTGTCTCAAAATGAGCGGATAGACCAACTGACGGTACAGTTGGCTTACCAAGAGCAAGATTCTACAAAAGTAGACACTTCCTTGCAGTTGATTGGCGAACTCTTTAAAGTCGAGGATTATAGTAAAGCCCTTCTTTTTATTAACCAAACCAACGATTTAGCCGAAAAGTTAGGTTACAAGAAAGGTCTTGCTAAAAGTCATTATTTTAAAGCTCAGATATATGCGCAACGCAAGGATTTTCTCAATGCTTTAAGCAGTTACCAAAAAGCGGGCGACTACTTTTCAGAAATTAACGACGCTTTGGGAACAGCTCGGGTTAATAATCGTATAGGGTTGATACAGATTGAGCGAGGCAATTATGCCGAAGGTTTGAAAAACTCACTTTCAGCAATCACCATCTTTGAAGACAATGATTTGAAGGAAGACCTCAGTTCGGCCTATAATAATTTGGCAGAAGCGTATACCTATACTGGTAATCTCGACAGTGCTTTAGACTTCAATAAAAAAGCCTTGGAGGTTCGTGAAGAATTGAATGATAGTGATGGTATTAAAATAACTTTAAGTAACATCGGGAAACTATATTCTGAGCAAAATGAATACCGACGTGCTTTGGACTACTATGAACGTGCCTTGGCGATGTTAAACCCAAATGTTGACATTGACCTACGAGGTAGCATTTTGAGTGATGTAGGTCTAGCCCATTTAAAACTCGGTAATCTAGACAGAGCAGGGAGCTTTTTGGCTCAAGGCCTACGTTATAATCGACGACAAAAAAATGAGCAAGGTGTACTCAAGTCTTTAAACGCCATTGGAAATCTCAACCTTCAGGAAAAAAGATATCGCACAGCGCAAAGTCAACTAAACGAGGCCAATAATTTGGCTAAGAAACTTAAGAATAATGAAGAACTATTAGAAAACTTTCGACTTTTTAAGGTGATGGATTCATCTAGAGGTTTCTATCAGAATGCGTTTTATTGGCAAAGCCAATATTTCAAATTAAAGTCTGAAATGACTAAAACTGATGCTGTGATACTTCCCCCTGCAGAAAGTGTTTCTATAGAAGATACATCCAAAAGCGAAACTGCAATTTTAGATAAACCTGAAGAGCTTTCAGCCACCAATGAGAAGAAATCACTTCTTACCTATGGACTTATCGCTGGATTGCTAATTAGTATTGCATTATTGATTTTCACCTTTTTAAGAAATACTAAAGACAAAAAGGATCTTAAAACATATGTAATAAAAACAGAGGATTTACAAAATGAAAAGAATTCATTAACTGAAAGAAATGCACAGCTCGAAGAGATCAACGCTGTTAAAGACAAGCTCTTCTCAATCGTGTCGCACGATTTAAAAGATTCCATTTCCTCCATAAAAGCCTTTTTGGATTTATTGAAAGATGATAATATAACCATAGAAGAATTCAATCAACTAATTCCAGAACTTAGTGAAAACGCTAATAATGCCTCGTCGCTCCTATTCAATTTATTAAATTGGTCTAAATCACAAATGCAGAACCTTCAACCGAAACCTGAGTTGTTTAATATTCAGGAGGTCTTTCAGACTAAAATGGCTTTGGTAGAAAAGAAGGTGACTGACAAAGGAATTTTATTGGTAGATGAATCCCGTCGCGATTTTGTCTATGCCGACCGCAGTATGCTAGAGATTGTGATTCAAAATTTAATTACCAATGCGGTAAAATTTAGTGGTAAAGGTGATGTCATTACGGTATCTAACCAAGATTATAACAATAATGCGCTGATCTGTGTGGAGGATACAGGAATCGGAATTTCTAAAGAGAACATCCAAAAACTCTTCAATGCCCGAAATAATTTCACCACCATTGGTACTCGAAACGAAAAAGGTACAGGCCTTGGCCTTACTATTTGCAAAGATCTAGTAGAGTTGAATAAAGGCCGTATTTGGGTTGAAAGTACCCCAAACATTGGTAGTAAGTTTTTTATTGAATTACCAAAAGGTTCACCAGGACCGCCACAAACAGTGGAAGATATTTTAAAAGCTAAGGTTGAGTAATATAAAATCACTCCTTTGGCAAAAACACCTCCGCCATCATACAGCGTGCGCTTCCACCACCACAGGTTTCTATGGTTTCTAAAGAACTAGATAAAATAGGGCAATGTTTTTCAATCTGCTCAACCTGAGCTTCGGTTAAACTATCGTGCGCCGACTGACTCATCACTAAATAGGTTTGGGCCTTCGCGCCTTTTACCTGAAGCATATTCCCTGCAAATTGATGCATCTGTGCTTCAGAAATATTGATGACGTCCTTGCCATCTTCCTTTAAATGCTTCAACACGTTTTTACGCTCTTTTTTGTCGTCAATGGAATCTAAACAAATCACACAAAAGTTTTCGCCCAAACACATCATCACGTTGGTATGGTAAATCGCCACACGCTCGCCATTTACGGTTTGGTTGGCCGTAAAGACGACGGGGAAATAATCAAAATCCTCACAGAATTCTATAAACAGTTCTTCATCGGCACGTGGCGACAACGCACAGTAGGCTTTTTTGTTGACGCGGTCTAACAACAAACTTCCAGTACCTTCCAAGAAAACACCTTCATCTTCAGCCGATGTGTAGTCAATGATATTATTGATTTTAAAACCTTCGCTTTCCAGTCGCATAAAGACTTCATCGCGTCTTTCCTTTCTTCGGTTTTCAGCAAACATCGGATACAAACCCACATCGCCATTACTATGGAAACTCACCCAATTGTTGGGGAAAATAGAATCTGGCGTATCCATTAATTTATCGTCCTCTTCCACAATCACATTTACGCCAACGTTGCGTAATTTCTCGACAAAGGCATCAAATTCCTCTTGGGCTTTGGCATTTATTTCAGCATTTTTCAAGTTTAAATCTTCCTGAAAATAGTTGTTGACGGCCGTTTGTTCGTTCATCCTAAAATTTACAGGACGAATCATTAATATGGTGTTTGTGGTCTGTGCCATTCGCTGAATTTTTTGAATCACAAAATTAGTCTTTTTATAGAATTATCAAGCCTCTCAAAAATGATTTGGTTTAACACGAATTGCTTAATTTTGAATACACAATTTCTGAATCCCAATTATGAAAAAATTAGTTGTCCTCTTCCTGCTCATCATATCCTGTGCCGATAAAAATCCTGAAACAGTCGAACGAGATTTTACGACTGTTTTTGAGAAAAGTGAAGGCACCGAAACAGCAACCTATGAGGAAACCATTGCCTATTATGAAGCCTTGGCAGATGCCTATTCTGAAATCTCCATCAAGGAAATGGGCATGACAGATTCTGGTAAACCCTTACATATTGTTACATTAAATATGGACGGTAATTTTGATTTACAGAGTGTAAAAAATACCGGAAATATTATCTTAATCAATAACGGTATTCACCCAGGGGAATCGGATGGTATAGATGCGACGATGATGCTTTTTAGGGATATCGCTGGCGGAAAAATTCCTGCTCCAGACCACACGACTTTAGTGACCATACCAATTTATAATATCGGTGGAAGCCTTAACAGGAATTCAACAACGCGGACCAATCAAAACGGACCGACATCCTACGGCTTTAGAGGTAATGCCCGGAACTATGATTTAAATCGCGATTTTATAAAAAGTGACACTAAAAATGCACGAGCTTTTGCAGAAATCTTTCATATTGTAAAGCCTGATGTATTTATTGACAACCACGTAAGCAACGGGGCAGACTACCAATATACATTGACACATTTGTTTACCCAACACAACAAATTGGGTGGTGTTGTTGGTGAATTTCTGCACACCAAAATGATGCCTCAGTTGGAGCAGAAACTGACTGAAAAATCATGGGATATTACACCTTACGTCAATGTCTTTAATAGCACGCCAGAATCTGGATTCTCACAGTTTATGGACTCGCCGAGATACTCCACGGGCTATACCACACTTTGGAATACACTAGGCATGATGGTTGAAACCCATATGCTAAAACCCTACAAGCAACGTGTTGAAGGTACTTATGAGCTCATGGTTTCAATGTTAGAATTGACTGAGGAACACGGCGAGGCTATCAAATCATTAAGAGTAGCTCAAAACGATGCGATGATGGCTTCAACCACCTACCCGATTCAATGGCAAATCGATACTACGCAGACCTCAACCTTAAACTTTAAGGGTTATGAAGGAACACGCTTACCAAGTGAAGTAACCAACGGCGACCGACTGTATTTCGATAAAGGGAAACCCTTTACCAAAGAAACAGAATACCGTAATTATTTTAAATCTAAAAAGGATATCGTTGTCCCAAAAGGCTACATTATTCCACAAGGCTGGCACAATGTTATTGACCTTTTAAAATTGAATGACGTGAGTATGACCGAATTCGAAAAAGACTCCACCATACTTGTTGAATCTTATAAAATAGACACCTATGAATCGCGTCGAGCGCCATACGAAGGTCACTATTTACATTACAATACTACCGTAAAAGCTAGTGAACAAAATATCACAGTAAACGCTGGAGATTATTACGTAGAGACACGTCAAGAATCTATGCGGTACATTATTGAGACACTAGAACCTGAAGCTGTAGATTCTTTTTTCAACTGGAATTTCTTTGATACCATTCTACAGCAAAAAGAGGGGTTTTCGCCTTATGTTTGGGAGGACAAAGCTAAATTGCTCCTTGCTCAAAATCCGCAATTACAAATCGATTTCAATCTTAGAAAATCCTTTGATGAAGATTTTGCGAAGAATTGGTATGCGCAATTAGATTGGCTACACAAACAATCTGATAACTACGAGAAAGCACATATGCAGTATCCTATTTATCGGGTTTTGGCAGAATAAAATACAGAGGTTTATTTTCGAAATCAACTACAATTATTAATACATACAACTCTCCTTCTTTCTAAGGAGGAGTGGTTTCGTCAGCTGTAAGATGATGAAAGCGAGATGGTTTTAATAAGTCGACCCTTCCGCCTTTATCCGTTCCAAACGGATAAACGCACCTTCTCTTTCTAAGGGAAAGAGCTTCCAAGCGATAATATCTCAGCACGAATTTTTAAAGTTCAGCTTGCTGAACGTCATTGCGAATCACGCCCGAGCGTGATGTGGCAATCTCATAAATCAAAAAAAGCTTATCCTCATGAGATGACCACGTCGCTAACTCCTCGTCATGACAGATTAAAAAACCACTAAAATTTCAATTAAGAATTTCTAAAACAACAACTTAATATTGGCGTAGCTATTATGCAAAGCATCTTCCGATGATTTGGAATTTAGCCATTCTACTTTTGTGATACCCTCATTTTCTTCAGGATGTAGTGGGCCAGTGTAGTCGGTTTTCATTTCAAACCAATGGGTAATCTTAACTTTATGTCGTCCGTTGCGTTTAAAAATGTGATAGGTCTTCGGTAAAGGCTTTACAATCTTTAAGTCTTTTACTCCTGTTTCCTCCTCCACTTCTCGGATGGCCGAATCCTCAATTGATTCTTTCTTTTCGGTTTTTCCTTTGGGCAAATCCCATTTATCATTCCTGTAAATGAATAAAATGTCCCCCTTAGCATTAAATACCTTGCCTCCTCCAGCAGTGACCTTTGGTAATTTTTTCAGAAAGCGTTTTAAGAGTTTATCCACGTTTTTATCTACCAAACGCACTTCAGCAATGTCCGTTTTGTTGAGAAGCTTAATGACTTTCCCCATTTTTACGGACTTCAGTAAGAAGGTTTTGGAGTTGTCCTCCTCTTTAAAATCAGTGGTTAAGACAATAGGCTTATCTCCAACATAGACGGTATATTCAGACATATGGGCTCTCTTAAACATGGTAACACATTTGCTCCAAATTTAATAGGAAATACCTTATCTCATGTGCTCCATCGCAAAATTGTTCAGTTTTCGAACCTTACTGTTCGTAATTTAGCCGTTTCAAAAGTGTCAGGATTTCAAAATTCATTAATTTTGCACCATGATTTTCAAGACCGACACTGCTAAAAAAACTGCTGAACTTTTACTTCAGATTAACGCTATAAAATTACAACCAGACGACCCGTTTACTTGGGCTTCCGGCTGGAAATCACCTATTTATTGTGATAATAGGGTTGTATTATCGTATCCCGTGATTCGGAATTATGTTCGCGAAACCTTAGCGCGTCATATCGAAGAATTATATGGAAAGCCAGATGTTATTGCTGGCGTTGCTACGGGCGCCATTGGCATTGGTGCTTTGGTAGCGGATTATATGAATCTTCCTTTTATCTATGTTAGGCCAGAAGCGAAAGGCCATGGACGCAAAAACCAAATTGAAGGTTATATTGAAAAAGGTCAAACCGTCGTTGTAGTTGAAGACCTTATCAGTACCGGGAAAAGTAGCTTGAATGCGGTAAAAGCCTTAAACGAGGCGGAGGTGCAAATTAAAGGCATGGTCGGGATTTTCAATTACGGATTTGATGTCGCCAAAGACAATTTTAAAAACGCTGACATTGAGCTACACACCTTGAGTAATTACGACAACCTCTTGGAGCAAGCTCTAGATACACACTACATTACTAAAGCCCAACAAGACATTTTAGCAGATTGGAATGCCAATCCTAGCGAATGGAACGCTAATTGATTACTTGATGTGGATGCGTTTATTTGTTTATGCTTTATATCGAAAAACTATATAACGGAAATCATTTCCAAATAAACGAATCAACAAAAAAACAAATACACACTTAAAATGAACTTAGAATCCCCAAAAGTAAGCCTAGATAAATCTGCAGAAGAGACGTTTAATTTTCTTTCGGACGTCAAGAATTTTGAAAGCCTTATGCCCGAAAATATTTCAAAGTTTGAAGTCTTAGACGATGACAAATTTTTATTCGCGTTAAAAGGCATGCCCGAAATCGTGTTGAAGAAGAAAGAAGCCATCCCAAACAGTAAGATTGTTTTGGGCGCCGCAGGCGGAAAGTTGGATTTTTCTTTGATAGGTCATATCACGGAAACGTCAATGGATACTTCGGATGTGCAATTGCAGTTTGAAGGCGAGTTCAATGCCATGATGGCGATGATGATTAAAGGCCCTATTTCAAAATTTATTGAAACGTTGGTAACCAACATGAAAACTGCAATTTAGTATTGTAGTTCTATTTCTTTTAAATCATAAGTTTTGATGATTTGGTCTTCGACTAGAACTTCGAGTTTGCCATCATCAGAAATCCCGTTGATGTAACCGGTAAAAATACCTTCAGACAGCGTTCTAAAGGTTGAAGGTTTGTGTTTTCTAAATAACAAGGCTTCGTATTCAGATTTAATGGACTTGTAGTTTTTGGCTTCAAAAATTTCAAAATAATGCTGGATGCCTTCAAGAATAGTCATCATCAATTCCTCAATACTATAAAGTTTTCCTGTTAAAATGTGTAGGGATGATGCTTTAGGAAGGTTGTTGAAGAATTTTTGGTTGACATTGAGACCAATGCCTATGACGGAAAAGGACAATTGGCCTTGTTTTATACTATTTTCAATAAGAATGCCACCAATTTTTTTTCGCTCTGCCAAAATGTCGTTAGGCCATTTAATAGCCAACTTAGGAATTTGTAGTGTTTTTAAAGCCTTTGTGACACCCAAAGCTACAGCCATACTAATGTAAAATTGGTGTGTATAAGACACAAAATCTACATGCTTAAAGATACTGAAGGTAAGGTTTTTAGAGGGCTCAGCATCCCATTGTGTTCCCATTTGTCCTCTACCCTCTTTTTGATGTTCGGCAATGACAATGGTGTAATCTTCCAAGGTGCCTGTAATCTGCTTTCGCTTTAGATAGGCATTGGTAGAGTCAATGGCATTAAGTTTGATTATACGCATAGCAACGCAAAGGTAGATTTTATCGTTTTCTTATGACAATAATGAGGACAGAAGAACTAAAAAAATAATAACTTTGCATAAATTTAAATTTAATTAATGACGAAAGACAAAGGCAATGCAGACCAACTGATTACTACAATTTTGGCTGGTATAGAAGAGGTCAAAGGAAAGGAGATAGTAATCCTAGATTTAAGAGAGATAGAAAATACGGTTTGTGATTATTTTGTTATTTGCGAGGGGACTTCAAACACTCAGGTCAACGCCATCGTTAATTCCATACAAAAACTAGTTAGTAAAACCATCAAAGACAAGCCTTGGCATATCGAAGGAACCGATAATGCCGAATGGGTATTGATGGATTATGTCAATGTTGTGGTTCATGTATTTCAAAAACACATACGTGAATACTATGATATTGAGAGTTTATGGGGCGACGCAAAAACAACCGAAATAGAAACAAGTTACTAAGAAGAGAAGCTAAACATGGCAGACGATAAAAAGAATAAAAATATAAACCCAAAGAAACCTAAACTAAATCCATATTGGATTTACGGTGTCATCATCGCCGCTTTTATAGCAATACAGGTGATTGGTGGTAGTGCGTTCAACAGCACCAAAGAAATTACTAATTCTGAATTCTACAACTATTTAGAAGTCGGCGACATCAAAGAGGTTGTGATTGTAGGTAATACAAAAGTCGCAAAGGTATTTTTAACCGATGAGGCTCTAAGTAAACCTGAGCATAAAAACTCCAAAGGCACAAGTATAATGGGAGGCAATGAAATCCCAAATTATACTTTGATTTTTGGTGACCTTTCTAATTTTGAAGATAGAATAGAAGAAACTATTGAGGCTAATGAACTTACAACTACGGTTGATGCTGATATAGAAAGCAATGCTTGGGGAGACTTCCTTTTACAATTATTGCCTTTTATTTTAATCATTGGGGTTTGGATATTTATTATGCGTCGTATGTCCGCTGGTGGTGGTGGCGGTGCAGGAGGTCAGATTTTCAATATCGGAAAGTCGAAAGCCAAACTGTTTGATGAAAAAAGCGACACCAAAACATCATTTAAGGATGTCGCCGGATTAGAAGGTGCCAAAGAAGAAGTTCAAGAAATTGTAGACTTCCTAAAATTCCCAGAAAAATATACCTCTTTAGGTGGTAAAATACCTAAAGGCGCATTATTGGTTGGCCCTCCAGGAACTGGTAAAACCTTATTGGCAAAGGCCGTTGCAGGAGAAGCCAAAGTTCCTTTCTTTTCACTTTCAGGTTCTGACTTTGTAGAGATGTTTGTTGGTGTTGGCGCCTCGCGTGTAAGAGATTTGTTTAAGCAGGCTAAAGAAAAGTCACCGTCTATAATTTTTATTGATGAGATTGATGCTATTGGCCGTGCAAGAGGAAAGAATAATTTTTCGGGCTCAAATGATGAGCGTGAAAATACCTTGAACCAACTCTTAACAGAAATGGATGGTTTTGGCTCAAACACCAATGTTATTGTATTGGCCGCTACCAACCGTGCTGATGTTTTGGATAGCGCCTTAATGCGTGCTGGTCGTTTTGACCGTCAGATTTACGTGGACCTTCCAGATGTAAGAGAGCGTAAAGAAATTTTTGAGGTTCACCTTCGTCCACTAAAGAAAGAAGAGACTTTAGATATTGATTTCTTGGCCAAGCAAACTCCAGGGTTTTCAGGAGCGGATATTGCAAATGTCTGTAACGAAGCCGCTTTAATTGCCGCTCGTAAAGGTAAAAAAGCAGTCAACAAACAGGACTTCTTAGATGCTGTAGATAGAATTGTTGGGGGTCTTGAAAAGAAAAATAAAATCATTACGCCAGACGAAAAACGTGCTGTTGCTTTTCACGAAGCGGGTCATGCCACAGTAAGCTGGATGTTAGAACATGCCGCACCGTTGGTCAAGGTAACTATTGTGCCTCGAGGTCGTTCTCTTGGTGCCGCTTGGTACTTACCAGAGGAACGCCTTATCGTAAGGCCAGAACAAATGTTGGATGAAATGTGTGCCGCTCTCGGTGGACGTGCCGCGGAGAAAGTGATTTTCGATAAGATTTCTACCGGAGCTTTAAGTGACTTAGAAAAAGTAACAAAGCAAGCCAGAGCAATGGTAACCGTTTATGGGCTGAGTGATAAGGTCGGGAACCTGACTTATTATGATTCGTCAGGACAATCAGAATACGGTTTTACAAAACCATATAGCGAACAAACGGCTGAACTTATTGATAAAGAGATTTCTAGTATTATTGAAGAGCAATACCAACGCGCTATCAAGTTGTTAGAACAGCATAAAGATAAACTGACCAAACTTGCTGAAGTCCTATTGGAAAAAGAAGTAATATTTAAAGATAACCTTGAAAAAATCTTTGGAAAACGGGCATTTAAAAAAGATGAAATTATAGCAGACGAGGAAGAGTAAAAAGTATTACAGTCATTGAAAAAACTTAAATTGACCTAGAGTTAATTTAAGTTTTTTTATATTTGAAAAGCACGTAAGAGGCGATTATTAATAGCAACACTTTAATGAGCTTATTCAGAAAAATCTTCGGAGGTAAATCAGACCGTTCCGAAGACCATATTCCAAATGAAGAGCGCGGGAAATATATGCCTGACGTTAAGCTCCCTGTTGATGAACGTTTTACTATAAATTTTAAAGCCAACGGCGGTAAATTTTTATACTGTGAGAATATTCAAGAGGTTAGAAAATCCTTAGAAAATATTCTTGTTGAAAACGATTGGGAAGGCAAAACCGTAATGTGTCTTGATGAGCGTTTAAATGAACTTTTCAGTAATTTTGAATTTAAAACCTCTAAAAAAACGTCCGAAAGTACTTTTTTCTTGACCACTTGTGAATATTTGATTTCTGATGATGGGTCCCTGTTAATTTCATCAAATCAAATAGCTGAGAAAAAACTTAAAGAGTTGCCCGGAAACTTCATCGTCTATGCAACGACAAGTCAGCTAGTAGAAAATATTGGGGAAGGCCTAAAAGGTATTAAGGAAAATAACCGTTCTAGAATCCCAACAAACATAACGACTATTAAGCATTTTAAGACTGTCGACGCCAAAGATTTTTTGACGTATGGCAGTAGTTCCAAAAATCTATACCTACTTCTTTTAGAAGACCTATAAATGAAAGAATTCGGAACACGGGCTATTTCAGGATTGTTGTATGTCGCCCTTCTCATCGGCTCACTTTTTCTGTCTGAAGCATTTTTAATCCTGCTCTTCTTATTTGGTTTGGTGTGCATGGCCGAGTTTAGCAAACTCATAAAGTTAAAAGGTATCAGCCAATATTTCATTTTTGCCATTATGTATATCGGCTATTGGCTGTGGACTTTTAAATTAGACATCAATCAAGGTATTAATGAAGCTGTACAAATTTTATTGGTCGTAACCATCTTTGTCAATCTTATTCTCATCAAGGACTTATTTGCTGAAAAACGCATTCCGTTGTTCGAATCCAAACGCTACATTGTTACAACGTTCTATTTATCGAGCGGATTTGTTTTTATACTGCTTATAGCCAATTATGGCGATGTATTTACACCCCTACTAATTTTGGGGACATTCCTACTCGTTTGGATAAATGATAGTTTTGCCTACATCACAGGAAAGAATTTTGGAAAACAAAAACTCTTCCCAAGTATCTCACCGAAGAAAACGGTTGAAGGCTTTTTGGGCGGTTTGTTTTTTGCCTGTGTTGGTAGTTATTTTATTGCCACTTATACCGAAACGCTCAACTCCACATCTTGGTTGTTTTTAGCCATAATAGTGAGTGTATTTGGGACGTTGGGCGATTTGATAGAATCAAAATTTAAACGTCAGGCCGAAGTCAAAGACAGTGGTGTTATTATGCCAGGTCACGGTGGTCTTATGGATAGGCTAGATAGTATTATCTTTGCATCACCATTTATTTATTTATTTCTTATAATAGCTACTTATGTTTCATAAAGAAGGTCAGAAAATCATATTAATCACACTCGTAGTCGTGGTCGTTTCATTCTTTGTCATTGACAGAACCATTGATATTGAATGGCTCAGAAAAACACTGATGATTTTTGTTCTCGGATTCTTTTTACTGATTTTACAGTTCTTCAGAAATCCGAAACGAAATACCCACGCTAATGAAATGCAAGCCCTTTCGCCTGTAGATGGAAAAGTGGTTGTGATTGAAGAGGTTTTTGAAAAAGAGTATTTTAAAGACAAGCGTTTACAGGTCTCCGTATTTATGTCTCCGATAAACGTTCACGTTACGCGTCACCCTATCTCAGGAAAAGTAGCGTACAGCAAATACCATCCGGGTAAATATTTGGTAGCTTGGCATCCTAAAGCTAGCGAAGAAAACGAACGAACTACGGTTGTTGTGGAGAATGATTCCTTCGGAAAAGTACTCTACCGACAAATTGCTGGAGCACTTGCAAAACGTATTGTCAATTATGCCGTTGAAGGCCAAGATGCCAAGCAAGGTGCCGATTCTGGGTTTATTAAGTTTGGCTCTAGAGTAGATTTATTTTTACCTTTAGATGCCGATATTAAAGTAGAACTTAATCAAAAGGTACGCGGTGGCGAAAGTGTTATTGCAGAAATGGGATGATTTCTAAAGAATTAGATAAAGAATTTGATATCGCGGTAGAACGCGTCAATAAGTACACGGAACCGTTTCCTGCCGATTTTCTTTTAAGGCTCTACGCCTATTATAAAAAGGCCACCAATAATTACGAACGCCCAGGAAGTTCAAAACCCATTATCAATGCGTTTAAGACCAACGCACTATTTCAGGTTAAAGATATTTCTGAAGATGAGGCCAAACGTGAATATATCGACCTCGTCAACAACTACTTTCTCTATAGAAAATAAGCATGACTGTTAAAGCCTTAGCATCACGTCTTGAAGAACTTTTCATCAATGGCACTTGGATTGCCAATACCAATTATAACGAAATTTTAGAAGACGTCACTTGGCAAGAATCTGAAAGAAAGATAGGCAACCACAATAGTATAGCATCGGTTACTTTTCATATCAACTACTATCTGGAAGGCGTATCGGAAGTGTTTCTTAATCGTCCGTTGACCATCAGGGATAAATTCAGTTTTGATTGTCAGAAAATAACTTCTGAAGATGAATGGAAAACCCGAAAAACAGCTTTAGTATCGAACGCCAAAACCCTAATTGGGTTGGTTAAGCAATTACCCGAAGACAAACTACAGCACGGCTTTGTAAAACCTGAATACGGAACGTATCTAAGAAACATAAATGGTTTGATGGAACATAGCTACTACCACCTGGGGCAAATCAGCTTAATTAAAAAATTGATTCGGGAATCGTCTAATCTCTAATTAAAGGCAAAGTACTGCAACGTAGTAAGCCTTCCTGCTTGGAAATTTCAAAATAAGGCACTTCTTCAACGGTATAGCCTTTTGAGCGCAACCAAGTATTCAATCGGGTGAAATTGCGTTCAGAAATAATCACATCTTCAGAAATTGAAAAGATGTTACTATTCATAAAGTACATTTCCATTTTATCAATTTCGAAACAATTGTCCTTTCCGAAGTAATCTACCAACCACTGATATTCTTCTTCCTCTAAAAATCCATTTTTATGAATGATACATCGCCCATGTCCAATAGGTTGAAAACAGCAATCTAAATGTAATGCGTTGTCTTCAGGGATGGTGTTGCTCTTTCTTAAATTGAAGGATTTCACGGTTTTATTTGGAAAGCACTTTTGAAGATAGTCAACAGCCTGCGTATTGGTTCTGGCTGTGATATAATCTGGATAATCTTCACCTCGATAGGTTCCTACAAAAATATAATCGCCATGAGGCATGACGTCACCACCCTCTACATGAGCTTCCTCCGGAAAAATGATTCTATTCGCTTTGGGGATTTGAGACCACACATGTTCAATGGCTTCAAACTCACGTTCGCGGTCAGGTAGGATATTCGATTTGCAGAATTTATCCTCAATTACGAAGCCTATATCTCGTGAAAAAATCTGGTTGTAATCGGGAATTAATTCTGGTCGAAAGACTTCGACATCATACTTTTTAAAAACTTGAGCTACAGCTTCCATTTCGGCAATCATATCTTCTTCCTCAGGATAGGTGCCTTCCATGATATGCTTGGCTGATTTTGGGTCGTAAGCCTCTTCAAGCTTAGGTGTAGGGCCATTACCCTTTGCACGACCTAAAACCACAGCGCGCAATCTCGAAAATTCGTCGGTTATGTTCAGTTTCATTGTTGGTTAGTGTAGAATGAACAGAAAAAAGCTCCATAGTAGATATGAAGCTTTTTCAAATTTATCTTTTATCAATCGCTTTAAATTCGCGATGTGTTTCCCCAATGTATAATTGTCTTGGACGACCAATTGGCTCTTTACGAAGTCTCATTTCCCTCCATTGTGCAATCCAACCTGGCAAACGACCGAGCGCAAACATTACGGTAAACATTTCCACTGGGATGCCCATAGCTCTATAGATAATCCCTGAATAGAAATCTACATTAGGATACAATTTACGATCTACAAAATACGGATCATTTAATGCTTCTTGTTCCAATCCTTTAGCGATATCTAATATTGGATCTTCAACCCCTAAATCGGCCAATACCTCATCCGCCGCTTTCTTAATGATTTTGGCGCGTGGGTCAAAATTCTTGTACACACGGTGTCCAAAGCCCATCAAGCGGAAAGAATCTGACTTGTCCTTGGCCTTAGCCATATATTTTTTAGTGTCACCACCATCTTCCTTAATCGCTTCCAACATTTCCAAAACCGCTTGGTTAGCGCCACCATGTAATGGTCCCCAAAGAGCAGAAATACCTGCAGAAATTGATGCAAACAAACCGGCATGAGAAGACCCAACAATTCTTACCGTAGAAGTAGAACAGTTTTGCTCGTGGTCTGCGTGAAGAATCAATAATTTATCTAAAGCATCTACTACAATCTGATTTTGAACGTACTCCTCATTTGGCTTTTTCATCATCATTTTAAGCACGTTCTCTACGTAGCCTAAGCTGTTATCACCATAATCCAATGGAAGGCCTTGCTTTTTTCTTAACGTCCAAGCAACCAATACCGGGAATTTTCCCAATATTTTAACGATGGCTCTATACATCTCTTCTTCAGAATCTACATTAACCGAAGTAGGATTAAATGCAGTTAATGCACTAGTCAAAGAGGACAACACACCCATAGGATGAGCCGACTTAGGAAATGCGTCTAAAATTTTCTTAATATCATCATCCACTACAGATTTAGACTTGATGTCAGCATGAAATTGGTCTAATTGCTCCTTTGTTGGCAATTCCCCAAAAATGAGAAGATAAACAACTTCAAGAAAGTCTGCTTTTTCAGCTAGTTCCTCAATAGAATAGCCTCTATAACGCAAAATGCCTTTTTCACCGTCTAGAAATGTAATGGCACTTTCACAGCTTCCGGTATTTTTATACCCAGGATCAATAGTAGTAACACCTCCTGTTGCACCTCGTAAGGTTTTAATATCGATGGCTACTTCATTTTCTGTACCAGTAACGAGCGGAAATTCATGCTTCTGTCCGTTAACTTCTAATATGGCTTTATCTGACATTATAATTGGTTTTCTTTAATTTTTAAGGATTACAAAAGTACGAAATCTCCATCGATTTCGTGAATAGATTTAGAACCGTTTTAACAGTTTAGAAATGCCGATTTTTCTAAATAGAAAAGCGACTGTAGTTTAAACAGTCGCTTTTAAAAGTCGTGATTTGTAATCCTAACTTATTTTAATTTGAATGCATTTTCTTTTGGAAAGTAGGCTACTTCTCCCAATTCCTCCTCTATGCGCAATAACTGATTGTATTTGGCCATACGGTCGCTTCTTGACGCTGAACCCGTTTTAATCTGTCCTGTATTTAATGCAACAGCTAAATCTGCAATGGTATTATCTTCAGTTTCTCCTGAACGGTGAGACATTACTGAGGTGTAACCCGCATTATGCGCCATGTTTACCGCAGCTATGGTTTCGGTTAAGGTTCCTATTTGATTCACCTTAATTAAGATTGAATTTGCTATACCTTCATTGATGCCTCGTCCTAAACGTTCTACATTGGTAACAAATAAATCATCGCCAACCAACTGTACTTTGTCTCCAATTTTATCGGTAAGGTATTTCCAACCGTCCCAATCGTTTTCATCCATACCGTCTTCGATAGAGATAATTGGGTATTTTGAAGCTAGATCAGCTAAATAATCGGCTTGTTCTTGGCTTGTTCTTACTTTGCCAGAGTCGCCTTCAAAAATGGTGTAATCGTATTTGCCGTCTTTGTAAAATTCTGCGGCCGCACAATCCAAAGCAATCATCACATCGTCACCTAAAGTGTAACCGGCGTTAGACACCGCTTTTGCAATGGTTTCTAAGGCATCTTCTGTACCACCTTCTAAATTCGGTGCGAAGCCACCTTCGTCACCAACTGCGGTACTCAAGTTTCTATCGTGCAATACTTTTTTTAGGTGATGAAAAATTTCAGTCCCCATTTGCATGGCGTGTGTGAAATTTTCAGCCTTAACTGGCATCGCCATAAATTCTTGAAATGCAATCGGTGCATCACTATGAGATCCACCGTTGATGATGTTCATCATCGGAACTGGTAACGTGTTTGCTGATACCCCACCGACATAGCGGTATAATGGCATGTTCAACTCATTGGCTGCCGCTTTTGCAGTCGCCAAAGACACTCCCAAAATAGCATTGGCGCCCAACTTGGATTTGTTTGGTGTTCCATCGATTTCACACATCAGCTTATCGATATAGTTTTGCTCAAACACAGACACACCCATCAATTCTTGCGCAATAATGTCATTGACATTTTTAACGGCTTTAGAAACACCTTTGCCCATAAATGCCGAACCTCCATCTCTTAATTCAACGGCTTCGTGTTCTCCAGTGGATGCTCCAGACGGAACGGCAGCGCGTCCGAGAATTCCGTTTTCGGTGATCACGTCTACCTCTACGGTTGGATTTCCTCTTGAATCTAAGATTTGTCTGGCATGAATGTTAATGATGATGCTCATATTATTTTATTTTCTATTCTGTATTATTTATTGTTTTGCGAATTTACGAAAATCGAGAGCCTTTAAATAGGGGCCCATCCATTATTACATTAAAATTTTACGAAAACGAATTCGGGATAGAAAAAAAGCATCAAAATTTGAGTTTTGATGCTTTATCTGTATTTAGTTATTTTGAATATTCTCTATAAACTGGTCAAAGAGATAGGTGGAATCGTTTGGTCCAGGACTAGCTTCTGGATGATATTGTACCGAAAAAACGTTTTTGCTTTTCATTTTAATGCCTGCAACCGTATGGTCGTTAAGGTGCACGTGTGTAATATCAACATCGTCATGGCCTTCTGTTTCTTCTCTGTTAATCGCAAAACCGTGATTCTGGGAGGTTATTTCACCTTTGCCAGTTTCGAGATTTTTTACGGGGTGATTGATACCCCTATGACCGTGGTGCATCTTATAGGTAGAAATACCATTGGCCAGTGCAATGACTTGGTGACCTAAACAAATCCCAAACAAGGGTAAATTTCTATCAATGACTTCTTTAGCAACAGCCTGGGCTTCCACCAAAGGTTCCGGATCGCCAGGGCCATTAGATAGAAAATAACCGTCCGGTTTAAAAGCTTCCAAGTCTTCAAACTTAGCGTTGTATGGAAATACCTTAACGTAAGCATCTCGCTTGGCTAAATTTCTTAGGATGTTTTTCTTAATCCCAATATCCAAGGCTGAAATCTTATACTTGGCATTTTCGTCACCGTAGAAATATGGTTCTTTAGTAGATACTTTTGAAGCCAACTCTAACCCATTCATATCTGGAATATCAGCCAACTGTTTTTTTAAGCCTTCGATATTATCCACATCTGTAGAAATCACCGCATTCATAGCACCATTATCTCTAATGTGTCTTACCAAGGCTCTTGTATCTACATCAGAAATCGCCATTTTATCATGCGCGTCAAAAAAAGCCTCTAAGGACCTATCGGCACCTGGTCGAGAATATTCAAAACTGAAGTTTCGACACACTAATCCTGCAATCATAATATCATCAGATTCTACTTCGATATCTTTTGTTCCGTAGTTACCAATATGAGCATTGGTGGTCACCATAATCTGCCCAAAATAAGACGGGTCTGTGAAGATTTCTTGATATCCAGTAGTCCCTGTATTAAAACAGACTTCGCCAAAGGCAGTACCTTCTTTTCCGATGGATTTACCATGAAATATGGTGCCATCAGCCAATAGAATTAAAGCTTTTTTTCGTTGTTTGTACTTCATGTTGTGTTGTTACTTGTTTTACAAAATTCCAAAAAAAAAGGATAAACTGAAACAGCTTATCCTTTATACTTATTAATGCTTATTAACATCATTGTTTACTCTTCTTCGTTAGATGCTTGAGTTTCGGTAGCAGGTGACGCTGCCGCTTTACTTCCACCTCTTCGGCTACGTCTTGTTGTTTTCTTAGCTGGTTTCCCCGCATTATACAACTCGTTGTAGTCCACTAATTCTATCATCGCCATATCAGCGTTATCACCTAATCGGTTACCCAATTTAATAATACGTGTGTAACCTCCTGGACGATCTGCAACCTTAGCGGCTACATCTCTAAACAACTCAGCTACGGCTTCTTTTTGTCTTAAGCGAGACATTACAATACGTCTGTTGTGTGTTGTGTCTTCTTTAGACTTAGTAATCAAAGGCTCAACAAATTGCTTTAAAGCTTTTGCTTTTGCAGTTGTTGTGTTAATACGCTTGTGCTCAATTAATGAACATGCCATATTAGCCAACATTGCTTTTCTGTGCGCCGTTTTTCTACCTAAGTGATTAAATTTTTTTCCGTGTCTCATGACTTTTACTTTATCATCTTGCTACCAAATCCAAACATTCATTGTCCGGAGAGCAAAATATGATTATTTAATTGTGTTTAAACCGATTGTGACATCGGTCTTTTTTATCGGGTGCAAATTTAGGGCTTCATATTGAATAATCCACCCTAATTTTTCACTTTTTAGTCTTTGTCTAATTTATACTTGCTTAAGTCCATTCCGAAGTTAAGACCCTTAACGTTTACTAGTTCTTCCAGCTCAGTTAAAGATTTCTTACCGAAGTTTCTGAATTTCATTAAGTCATTTTTGTTGAAAGATACCAAGTCACCTAAAGTATCTACCTCTGCCGCTTTTAAACAGTTTAAAGCACGTACAGACAAGTCCATATCAACCAATTTGGTTTTCAATAACTGTCTCATGTGAAGTGATTCTTCATCATAAGTTTCTGTCTGTGCAATCTCGTCCGCCTCTAAAGTGATACGCTCATCAGAGAATAACATAAAGTGGTGGATTAAGATTTTAGCTGCCTCAGTCAACGCATCCTTAGGATGAATAGATCCGTCAGTGATGATTTCGAAAACTAATTTTTCGTAATCGGTCTTTTGCTCTACACGGAAATTCTCGATGCTATACTTCACATTTTTTATTGGTGTGTAGATAGAATCTGTAAAAATAGTTCCGATTGGTGCAGATGCTTTTTTGTTCTCTTCAGCAGGAACGTATCCTCTACCCTTTTCAATAGTTAACTCCATATTGATGTTAACTTTTGGGTCTAGGTTACAAATCACCAAGTCTGTGTTTAATACTTGAAAACCAGAGATGAACTTTTGAAAATCACCAGCAGTGATTTGCTCTTGTCCTGAAATTGAAATAGTAACCGTTTCGTTATCTACTTCATCAATCTGACGCTTAAAGTTCACTTGTTTTAAGTTAAGGATCATTTCAGTCACATCTTCTACAACACCTGAGATGGTAGAAAATTCGTGATCAACACCTTCGATACGTACCGATGTGATGGCGAAACCTTCTAAAGACGATAAAAGTACACGTCTAAGTGCATTCCCTACTGTTAATCCGTAACCTGGTTCAAGAGGTCTAAATTCAAACTTACCTTCAAAGTCATTTGAGTCAATCATTATGACCTTGTCTGGTTTCTGAAAATTTAATATTGCCATTGTTTTCTTCGTTTTAATTGTTATTTAGTTGCGCGGTCTACTGATTTGAAGAACTTCAATACACCCTTTGGCCAAATACCAATGTGATTAATTATTATTTAGAGTACAATTCAACGATGTTTTGCTCGTTGATGTTCTCTGGAATTTGGATTCTTGCAGGAACAGATACATAAGTACCTTCTTTGTTCTCATTGTTCCAAGTGATCCACTCGTAAACGTTGCTTGAGTTTGCCAATGAGTTAGTGATCGCCTCTAAAGATTTAGATTTTTCTCTAACGCCAACTACATCTCCAGCTTTTAATTGGTAAGAAGGAATGTTTACTTTCTCTCCGTTTACAGTAATGTGTCTGTGAGATACTAATTGTCTTGCAGCGCTACGTGATGGAGCAATACCCATTCTGTAAACCACGTTGTCTAAACGAGACTCACATAATTGTAGTAACACCTCACCTGTAATACCAGGAGCAGCTGTTGCTTTTTTAAACATGTTTCTGAATTGCTTCTCTAAAATACCGTAGGTATATTTAGCTTTTTGCTTTTCCATTAACTGGATAGCGTATTCAGATTTTTTCCCACGACGACGGTTGTTACCGTGTTGCCCTGGAGGGTAATTTCTTTTTTCGAAGGCTTTGTCTTCTCCGAAGATAGCTTCGCCAAACTTACGGGCGATTTTAGTTTTAGGACCAGTATATCTTGCCATTTTAAATTTGTTTAGAAAGTGAGTCTTGAATTAAGGTCTTAATCTTATCCTTCAAAATTCGTTGATCTTTCAATTAATACTTGTTGTTAAATATATAATTTGAAAAGACCCTTACGCAAAGCAAGGGTTTGTATTCAATGATTATACTCTTCTTCTTTTTGGTGGACGACATCCATTGTGTGGCATTGGCGTTACATCAATGATTTCTGTAACCTCAATCCCTGAGTTGTGAATAGATCTGATAGCAGATTCTCTACCATTACCAGGACCTTTTACATACACTTTTACTTTCTTAAGTCCAGCTTCTTTTGCTACACCAGATGCATCTTCTGCAGCTAATTGAGCAGCGTAAGGTGTGTTCTTTTTAGAACCTCTAAACCCCATTTTACCAGCTGATGACCAAGAAATAACGTCACCTTTTTTATTTGTTAAAGAAACGATGATGTTGTTGAAAGAAGCTGTGATGTGCGCCTCACCCATTGCATCAACTATTACTTTACGTTTTTTTGTACTTGACTTTGCCATATTATTTAGTTTATAGTTGTCAGCTTTTAGTTGTTAGAATCCTAAACTTTGACATTTCAAACAGATTCATCTAACGTCTAATCACTAATGACTAATGTCTTGTTATTATTTAGTTACTTTCTTTTTGTTAGCAACTGTCTTACGTCTTCCTTTACGTGTACGAGAGTTGTTCTTAGTACGCTGACCTCTTAATGGTAAACCAGCTCTGTGACGAATACCTCTGTAACATCCAATATCCATTAAACGCTTAATGTTCAATTGAGTTTCAGAACGTAATTCACCTTCGATCTTAAATGTACCAACAGCCTCACGGATAGCTCCGATTTCGTCGTCCGTCCAATCTTGAACTTTTGTACTTTCATCTACCTTAGCAGCAGCTAAGATTTCTTTTGCTCTACTTCTACCGATTCCGTAGATGTAAGTTAAAGAGATGACCCCTCTTTTTTGTTTTGGTATATCTACACCTGCAATTCTTGCCATATTGTTTTAGTTTCTAATTAGTTGTTAGAATCCTAAACCTTTCGATTTCGAACAGATTCATTTCAGTCTAATAACTAACAGGTTTGTTTTTATCCTTGTCTTTGTTTGAATCTTGGATTCTTTTTGTTGATGACGTATAGTCTTCCTTTACGACGTACCAATTTACAATCGGCACTTCTTTTCTTTACTGATGCTCTTACTTTCATCTGTTCCTTATTATTTTGTTATTACTGTCAGATGGAATCTTACGATTTCATCTTACTAGTATCTATAAGTTATTCGAGCCTTAGTTAAATCGTAAGGACTCATTTCTAATTTTACTTTATCTCCTGGTAACAACTTAATGTAATGCATACGCATTTTACCTGAGATGTGTGCAGTCACAATATGACCGTTTTCTAGTTCTACACGGAACATAGCATTAGATAATGCCTCTATAATTGTTCCGTCTTGCTCTATTGCTGCTTGTTTTGCCATAGTTTAAATATTTAGCGGGTTATTGCGCTACCGCTTTTCTATTTTTACCAGTTTTCATTAAGCCGTCATAGTGCTTGTTCAACAAGTAACTATTTACTTGTTGCATCGTGTCAATAGCAACTCCAACCATAATTAAAAGTGATGTACCTCCGAAGAACAATGCCCAACCTTGTTGAACACCCATTAACTTTACAACAAATGCTGGGAACACAGCAATCAATGCTAAGAAAATAGATCCCGGTAAGGTAATCTGTGACATAATCTTGTCTAAATATTCTGAAGTTTCTGTACCAGGACGAATCCCAGGGATGAAACCACCACTTCGTTTTAAGTCGTCTGCCATTTTGTTAGTCGGAACTGTAATCGCCGTATAAAAATACGTGAATACAATAATCAAGAGTGCAAATACTACATTGTACCATAATCCGAAGATATCAGAGAAATTAGCTTGCATCCATTGACCAGTTTCAGTCCCTTCTAACCATGATGAGCCACCTATCAGAGCAGGCACAAACATAATTGCCTGAGCAAAGATGATCGGCATTACACCTGAAGCGTTAAGCTTTAACGGTAAAAACTGGCGTGATCCAAATACATTCTTCTCATAACCACCAGAAGCAGTTCTACGAGCATATTGTACTTGAATCTTGCGCACTGCCATTACAAGCAAAACTGATGCCAAGATTATTAGGAACCAAATCACCAACTCTATTAAGATCATCATAAACCCACCGTTACCAGAACCTTCTGTTCTAGAAGCTGCGTTTAGCAACCAAGATTGTGGCAATGTAGCAATGATACCTACCATAATTAAAAGTGAAATACCGTTTCCGATTCCCTTGTCAGTAATCTTTTCACCTAACCACATCGCGAAGACACAGCCTGTTACTAAGATTATTACAGAAGAGAAATAGAACATTGTACCCGTCCCTAATAAAAAGGCACTTGGTGGAATACCCAGTGACGGTAAACTTGCCAAATAACCTGGTGCTTGCACCAAACAGATAGCAATAGTTAACCAACGGGTAATCTGGTTGATTTTTTTACGTCCGCTTTCTCCTTCTTTTTGAAGTTTCTGTAAATAAGGAATGGCTATTCCCATTAACTGAACCACAATAGATGCAGAGATATAAGGCATAATACCTAATGCAAAAACTGATGCATTGGCAAAAGCACCACCAGTAAATGCGTTTAATAATCCTAATATACCACCGTCAGTAGAATCTTGAAGACCTCCTAACTGTGCTGCATCTATTCCAGGTAAAACTACCTGTGCTCCAAAACGGTACACCAATAATAACCCAAGGGTTAAGATGATACGGTCTTTAAGCTCGGTAATTTTCCAGACGTTTTTTAATGTTTCTATTAATTTCATTCTATACAGTCTTATAAAGTTACAGCTTCACCACCAGCAGCCTCGATAGCAGCTTTTGCTGTAGCAGTAAATTTATGAGCAGTTACTTTTAGTTTTGATTTTAATTCTCCTCGTCCTAAGATTTTTACTAGCTCATTTTTGCCAGCTAAACCTAATCCGACGAAAGTTTCAAAATCAACAGTGTCCTTGATTTTCTTCTCATCAACCAATTGTTGTAAGGTATCTACATTGATCCCTTGGTACTCGATACGGTTAATGTTTGTAAAACCAAACTTAGGCACACGTCTCTGTAAAGGCATTTGACCACCTTCAAATCCTACTTTTTTAGAATATCCAGAACGTGACTTAGCACCCTTGTGTCCTCTTGTGGCAGTTCCTCCTTTTCCAGATCCCTGACCACGACCAACGCGCTTTCCTTGTTTTTTTACTGAACCTTCTGCAGGTTTTAAATTACTTAAATCCATTATTAAGATTGTATTTTTAAGCTTCCTCTACAGAAACCAAATGTTCTACTTTATTGACCATACCAAGGATGTTTGGTGTGGCATCATGCTCAACAACTTGTCCGATTCTCTTTAAACCTAAAGATTCTAAAATTCTCTTTTGGTTTTGAGTTCTGTTGATGGCACTCTTTACTTTAGTTACTTTAATCTTTCCCATGTTGTTCTATCGATTATCCGTTAAATACTTTCTCTAGAGAAATACCTCTTTCTCTAGCGATAGATCCAGCATCTCTCAATTGTAATAAAGCATCAAATGTTGCTTTCACCACATTGTGAGGGTTAGACGATCCTTGAGATTTAGAAAGTACATCATGTACACCAACGGCTTCAAGTACAGTTCTTACAGCACCACCAGCAATTACCCCTGTACCAGGAGCAGCAGGTATGATGTTTACTCTAGCACCACCGAATTTTCCTTTTTGCTCGTGAGGTAATGTTCCTTTCTGCAACGGAATTCTTACTAAATTTTTCTTTGCATCTTCAACGGCTTTTGCGATTGCCGTAGCAACGTCTTTAGATTTTCCTAATCCGTGACCTACAACACCATCTTCATCACCAACTACAACGATAGCTGAAAATCCGAAGGCTCTACCACCTTTTGTTACTTTGGTAACACGTTGAACGCCAACCAAACGATCTTTTAATTCTAATCCGCCTGGTTTAACTAATTCTGCGTTTTTATATTTTTGATACATAATGTCTTAAAATTTAAGTCCTCCTTCTCTAGCACCTTCTGCTAATGATTTTACTCTACCGTGGTATAAGTACCCACCTCTATCAAAAGAAATGGTTTCAACACCAGCCTTTGTAGCTTTTTCAGCAACAGCTTTACCAACCATAGCGGCGATTTCACTCTTGTTTCCTTTAGCGTCAGCAATGCCTTTGTCTCTTGAGGATGCAGCAGCAATAGTTTTACCAGTTACATCATCTACGACCTGAGCATAAATTTCTTTATTACTTCTAAAAACAGATAATCTTGGTCTTGCGTCAGTACCAGATACCGTCTTACGGATTCTGTTCTTAATTCTTTGTCTTCTTTCGTTCTTTGTCAATGCCATAACTTAACTATTAAGCTGATTTACCTGCTTTTCTTCTAATTTCTTCACCAACAAACTTCACACCTTTTCCTTTGTACGGCTCTGGCTTACGGAAACCTCTGATTTTCGCAGCGACTTGACCTACTAATTGTTTATCATGTGATGTTAACTTAACGATAGGGTTCTTTCCTTTTTCTGAAATTGTTTCAACCTTCACTTCCGGAGCAAGGTCAAGTACAATATTGTGAGAAAAGCCTAAAGCTAAATCTAATTTTTGGCCTTGGTTAGATGCTCTATAACCAACACCTACCAATTCTAGTTCTTTGGTCCATCCTTTGGATACACCTTCAATCATATTAGCAATTAAGGCGCGGTATAAACCGTGCTTTGCTCTATGATCTTTTTTGTCGGAAGAACGCTCTAGCGTAATTGTTCCGTCTTCGATTTTTATATCGATGTTTGAATATTCCTGAGTTAATTCGCCTAACTTACCTTTTGCGGTAATGACGTTATCCTTAACTTCTACAGTTACACCTTCAGGAATTGTGATTGGGTTTTTACCTATTCTAGACATAATTTCCTGTTTTTAGTATACGTAACATAATACCTCGCCACCAACGTTTTCTCTTTGCGCTTGCTTCCCAGTCATCACACCGTGAGACGTAGAAACAATAGCAATACCCAAACCATTTAAGATTCTTGGCATTTCGTTAGCACCGGCATACTTACGTAGACCTGGTTTACTGATTCTTTGAATTTTTTTGATGACAGACTCTTTAGTGTCTTTGTTGTACTTCAAGGCAATCTTAATTGTTCCTTGAGCCGATGAGTCATCAAATTTGTAACTTAAAATATATCCTTGGTCGAATAATATTTTAGTCATTTCCTTTTTTAAGTTAGATGCTGGGATCTCCACAACTCTGTGGTTAGCTTTCACTGCATTTCTAACTCGCGTAAGATAATCCGCTATTGGATCTGAATACATAGTTATTAATTTGCGGTAGCGGTTTTCGGACGTTGGTTGCCCGAACCTGAAACCAATTTATAATTTTACCAACTTGCTTTTCTAACGCCAGGTATTAACCCTTGGTTAGCCATTTGTCTGAACATAACTCGAGAGATTCCAAACTGTCTCATGTATCCTTTAGGTCTCCCAGTAAGTTTACATCTGTTGTGTTGACGGATTGGAGAAGCGTTCTTTGGCAACTTTTGCAATGCTTCGTAATCACCAGCTTCTTTTAAAGCTTTGCGCTTAGCCGCATATTTTGCAACAGTTTTAGAACGTTTTACCTCACGGGCCTTCATTGATTCTTTAGCCATAATTAATTCTTTTTAAATGGTAATCCTAGTTCTGTTAATAATGATTTTGCTTCCTTGTCTGTATCAGCAGAGGTCACAAAAGTAATATCCATACCCGAAATTTTATTGATCTTGTCAATGTCAATCTCTGGAAAGATAATTTGCTCAGTTACACCTAAGTTATAGTTACCGCGACCATCAAAACCTGTAGCTTTGATACCGTTAAAATCTCTAACTCGTGGTAATGCAGAAGTTATTAAACGATCTAAAAATTCGAACATTTGCTCTCCTCTTAAAGTTACTTTGGCTCCGATTGGCATACCTTTACGTAACTTAAATGAAGCAACATCCTTTTTAGATAACGTAGCTACTGCTTTTTGTCCGGTGATTTTAGATAACTCATCCACTGCGTGATCAATTAACTTTTTGTCTGCAACTGCGGCACCAACTCCTCTAGATACTACGATCTTTTGAAGTTTAGGTACTTGCATTACATTCTTATATCCGAATTCTTCTGTAAGAGCAGGAACAACTTTTTCCTGATACTCTTTCTTTAATCTTGAAACGTAAGCCATAACTAAATTACTTCATTTGATTTTTTAGAAAATCTCACTTTATTATCGCCATCCATGCGGTAACCTACACGTGTAGTCTCACCTTTACCTGTCAATAAAGACAAGTTAGAAATGTGAATAGCTGCTTCCTTCTCAACAATACCGCCTTGTGGGCTCTGTGCAGATGGCTTAGTGTGTTTCTTTACCATATTTACACCCTCAACGATGGCTTTGTTCTTATCTATTAATACCTTAAGTACTTTACCTTCGGATCCTTTGTGATCTCCAGATATGACTTGTACAGTATCTCCTGATTTTATTTTAAGCTTTGTCATCTTAATTAGTTTTTAGTCGCTAGTTTGTAGTTTGTAGTTTGTAGAAATATTTCTACCCTCTAATAACTAAAGACTATCGTCTTATTTAAAGCACCTCTGGTGCCAATGATACAATCTTCATGAATTGTTTATCACGAAGTTCTCTAGCAACAGGTCCAAAAACACGTGTTCCTCTCATCTCCCCTTGAGGATTTAATAGTACACAAGCATTATCATCGAATCTAATATAAGATCCGTCTGGACGTCTTACTTCTTTTACAGTACGCACAACAACAGCTGTAGAAACAGCTCCTTTTTTAACACTGCCGTTAGGTGTTGCAGACTTTACAGAAACTACAATCTTATCTCCGACAGACGCGTAACGTCTTTTTGTTCCACCTAATACACGGATCGTTAATACTTCCTTTGCACCAGTGTTATCAGCTACTTTTAATCTTGATTCTTGTTGTACCATAATTACTTCGCTCTTTCAATTATTTCTACTAATCTCCAACATTTGGATTTACTCATAGGTCGTGTTTCCATGATCTTTACAGTATCTCCTTCGTTGCAGTCGTTTGTTTCGTCATGAGCGACATATTTCTTTGTCTTCAAAACGAATTTTCCATACATAGGATGCTTTACTTTCTTTACTTCAGCAACAACAATAGATTTCTCCATTTTGTTACTAGTAACAACTCCTATACGTTCTTTTCTTAAGTTTCTTTTTTCCATCTTTCAGCAGAATACGGTTATTGTACGTCGTCTCTTTTAGTTAACTCAGTTGCTAAACGTGCAACATTACGTCTTACATCACGTAATTGAATCGGGTTCTCCAATGGAGATACCGTGTGAGCCATCTTTAGGTCCGCGTAACTCTTTTTAGTTTCACTAAGTTTCTCTTGTAACTCAGCTGTAGATAGCTGTTTAATTTCTGATTGCTTCATAATACTTTTTATTAAGCTTCGTAATCTCTAGCTATTACAAATTTGGTTTTCACTGGAAGCTTTTGTGCGGCCAAACGCAATGCCTCTTGGGCAGTTTCTAATGGCACACCACTTACTTCAAATAATACACGACCTGGTTTAACTACAGCTGCCCAATATTCAACGGCACCTTTACCTTTACCCATACGTACTTCAAGAGGCTTTTTTGTGATTGGCTTGTCTGGAAAAATTTTAATCCAGATAGACCCTTCTCTCTTCATGTAACGAGTAGCGGCAATACGCGCTGCTTCTATTTGACGTGCCGTAATAAACGAAGAATCCAAAGATTTGATTCCGAAGGTACCATTTGATAACAAATGACCTCTCCCAGAATTACCTTTCATACGACCCTTCTGCTGCTTACGAAATTTTGTTCTTTTAGGTTGTAACATTGTTCTTGTTTCCTTTTAAAAAATTACTTTCTTCGACGTTGGTTTCCTCTCTTGTTGCCTCCTGCTTGACGTCCACCTTTGCCTTTTTGCTTAGATAAACCGACCAATGGAGATAACTCACGCTTTCCATAAACCTCGCCTTTCATGATCCAAACCTTCACACCCAATCTACCATAGGTAGTGTGTGCTTCTACAAGAGCGTAATCGATATCTGCTCTAAAAGTAGATAACGGAATACGTCCTTCTTTGTAGTGCTCAGAACGTGCCATTTCAGCACCGTTTAAACGACCACTAATTTGAATCTTGATCCCTTCAGCATTCATACGCATTGCAGCAGCAATAGCCATTTTAATAGCACGTCTGTATGAAATTCTACTTTCAATTTGACGAGCTACACTGCTAGCAACCAAAAACGCATCTAGTTCAGGTCTCTTAATTTCAAAGATGTTCAACTGAACTTCTTTTCCTGTAATTTTCTTAAGCTCTTCTTTTAGCTTGTCTACCTCTTGGCCACCTTTACCAATAATGATACCTGGTCTTGCCGTAGTGATAGTAACGGTTACAAGTTTAAGCGTACGCTCAATAATTACTCTAGACACACTTGCTTTAGATAAACGAGCGTGAACATACTTTCTAATCTTATCGTCTTCGGCTAACTTGTCTCCATAGTCATTACCACCGTACCAGTTAGATTCCCATCCTCTGATAATACCTAAACGATTTCCGATTGGATTTGTCTTTTGTCCCATATCTCTATCTTAGCTTTGTGTTTTGTTTAATGCATCCACCACGATAGTGACGTGATTAGATCTTTTTCTTATTCTATGTGCTCTTCCTTGAGGTGCAGGACGTAAACGCTTAAGCATTGCGCCACCGTCAACTCTAATTTCTTTCACATATAATTTTGCTTCTTCAATATCAGCATCCTCGTTTTTAGCTTGCCAATTTGCAATCGCAGACAATAACAATTTCTCTAAACGACGAGACGCTTCCTTCGGGCTAAATCTAAGAATCTGAAGAGCTCTATCTGCCTTCTCTCCTCTTACCAAATCCGCAACTAAACGCATCTTACGAGGTGAAGTAGGACAGTTATTTAGCTTAGCAAAAGCAACCTGCTTTTTCTCCGCCTTAATGGCTTCTGCCATTTGTTTTTTACGACTTCCCATGATTCTTATTTTTTACCTTTATTCTTAGCACCAGCGTGACCTCTAAATGATCTTGTTGGTGAAAATTCTCCTAACTTATGACCTACCATGTTCTCTGTTACGTAAACAGGAACGAATTGTCTTCCATTATGAACAGCAATCGTTTGACCAACAAAGTCTGGAGAGATCATAGATGCTCTTGACCAGGTTTTGATTACTGTCTTTTTGTTTGAAGCTACATTCTCTGCAACTTTTCTCTCTAATTTATAATGGATATAAGGTCCTTTTTTTAATGAACGTGCCATACTATCTTAATTATTTCTTTCTACGTTCTACAATGTACTTATTACTCGCTTTTGTCTTAGAACGCGTTCTATAACCTTTAGCAGGAATACCGTTTCTAGATCTTGGGTGTCCACCTGAAGATTTACCTTCACCACCACCCATTGGGTGATCTACTGGGTTCATTACTACTGGTCTTGTTCTTGGACGTCTTCCTAACCATCTGCTTCTACCTGCTTTACCAGATACAAGTAATTGATGGTCTGAATTAGAGATAACTCCAATAGTCGCCATACAAGCCGCAAGAATCATTCTTGTCTCACCAGATGGTAACTTAACGGTAGCAAACTTTCCGTCTCTTGCCATTAACTGAGCAAATGCACCGGCACTACGCGCCATAACAGCACCTTGACCAGGACGTAACTCAATACAAGAGATGATTGTACCTAATGGAATTTCACTTAAAGGCATAGCGTTACCAATTTCTGGTGCCACACCACTTTCTCCAGACACGATTGTTTGCCCTACTTGCAAACCATTCTGAGCGATAACGTAACGTTTTTCACCATCTTGGTAATTGACTAAGGCAATAAATGCGGTTCTGTTTGGATCGTACTCAATCGTCTTAACTTCTGCAGGAATTCCTGTTTTGTTACGTTTGAAATCGATAATACGATACTTTTTCTTATGACCACCACCAATATAGCGCATGGTCATTTTTCCTTGACTGTTTCTACCACCAGATCGTTTTTTCGGAACGAGCAAACTCTTTTCCGGCTTATCAGTAGTAATGGCGTCAAATCCATTTACTACTCTAAATCGCTGAGCTGATGTGATCGGTTTTAATTTTCTAACTGACATTTACTTTTTATTACATGTTAGCATATAAGTCGATAGACTCACCTTCCGCCAGTTGTACAATCGCCTTTTTAACAGCGTTTGTTTTACCATGTTGAATACCAGTTTTTGTAAACTTGGTCTTTCTTTCTGGACGGACATTTATTGTGCGAACTTTTTCAACAGAAACTCCATAAGCAGCCTCAACCGCTTTTTTGATTTCTACCTTGTTCGCCTTCGTGTTCACTTCAAACGCATATGCATTAAGCGTTTCGCTCTGCATGGTTGCCTTTTCTGTGATGATAGGTTTTATTAAGATACTCATCGTTGTTCTATTTACTTAAATTCGATTCAATTCCTTCTAGTGCACTCTCCATCAAAATAACTTTATTTGCATTCATTATTTTGTAAGTACTTAATTCTGAGTTAGTTACAACTTCAGACGTCTTTAAATTGCGTGCCGACAAATATACATTATTATTCGGCTCGCCCAACACTATTAGAGATTTTTTGTTTTCAACCTCTAAAGCCTTTAAAACATTGGTAAAATTCTTAGTCTTTGGAGCGTCGAAACTTAAGTCTTCCATCACTACAATTGACTTGTCATTTGCCTTTATGCTTAGTGCAGATTTACGTGCTAATCGCTTTACATTTTTGTTTAATTTAAAACCGTAATTTCTTGGTCTTGGACCAAACATACGACCACCACCTTTAAATACACCAGACTTGATAGAACCTGCACGTGCTGTACCTGTTCCTTTTTGTTTCTTGATCTTACGTGTACTTCCGGTAATTTCTGCTCTTTCTTTTGCCTTGTGCGTTCCCTGTCTTTGGTTTGCTAAGTATTGCTTAACATCTAAATAGACAGCGTGATTATTAGGCTCTATTCCGTATACCTCTTTAGAAAGCTCTACTTTCCTTCCGGTATCTTTTCCGTTTATATCTAAAACTGCTACCTTCATTACTTCTTAATGATTACATAAGAATTCTTGTGACCAGGAACACATCCCTTAACAACAAGCAAGTTCTTTTCTGGAACTACTTTGTAAACTCTTAAATTTTGAACTTTAACTGTTTCGCCACCCATTCTTCCGGCCATCTTCATGCCTTTGAATACTCTCGCAGGATAAGAAGCCGCACCGATAGAACCTGGTGCTCTTAAACGGTTGTGTTGACCGTGAGTTGCTTGTCCTACACCACCGAAACCGTGACGCTTTACAACACCTTGAAATCCTTTACCTTTTGAGGTACCAGCGATATCAACGAACTCACCTTCAATAAAGTGCTCAACTGTGACAGCGTCACCTAATTTGTACTCCGTATCAAAACCTTTGAATTCAGCAACTTTGCGCTTCACAGAAGTACCTGCCTTCTTAGCGTGACCGATGTCCGCTTTGGTAGCACTTTTCTCTGTCGCGTCATCGAAACCTAACTGCACAGCATTGTAGCCGTCCACTCCTTCAGTTCTGACTTGGGTAACGATACATGGTCCAGCTTCGATTACTGTACATGGAATGTTTTTTCCATTTTCATCGAAGATGCTGGTCATACCGATTTTTTTTCCAATTAACCCAGACATATTTATTATTTATTGATTATTAATTATTCTTATTTAAAACTCAAGGCTGAATACACTTCAGCCTTGAATTGTATTTTTCCGTTTTTCCCTCGCCCGCAGCTCAGGACATGTTTGTGTTCTAATTACACTTTAATCTCTACCTCAACACCGCTTGGTAATTCAAGCTTCATTAACGCGTCAATCGTCTTAGAAGATGAAGAGTAAATATCCAATAATCTCTTGTAAGAGCTTAATTGAAATTGTTCTCTAGACTTCTTGTTTACGTGTGGTGAACGCAATACAGTGAAAATCTTTTTGTGTGTTGGTAATGGAATTGGACCCGTTACAACAGCACCAGTACTTTTTACTGTTTTTACAATCTTATCAGCAGACTTGTCAACTAAATTATGATCGTAAGACTTTAATTTTATTCTAATTTTCTGACTCATTTTCTTTTAGTTTTAAGCTTCTACGCCTTTTGCTGCTTTTATTACTTCTTCTGATATGTTTGATGGTGTCTCTGCATAGTGAGAGAATTCCATAGTTGATGTTGCTCTACCTGAAGACAATGTTCTCAGTGTAGTTACATAACCGAACATTTCAGATAATGGAACAGTTGCTTTTACGGTTTTTGCGCCAGCTCTGTCTCCCATGTCACTTACTTGTCCACGTCTTCTATTTAAATCACCAACAATGTCACCCATGTTTTCTTCTGGTGTAATCACCTCAAGTTTCATGATTGGTTCCATGATTACCGCTTTAGCTGCTTTTGCTGAATTTTTAAATCCAAGCTTAGCCGCTAACTCAAACGATAATTGATCAGAATCCACATCGTGATAAGAACCATCCGTCAACGTTACTTTCATAGCGTCAACTTCGTATCCTGCAAGAGGACCATTGATCATTGCCATTTTGAATCCTTTTTCAATTGAAGGGATAAATTCCTTAGGAACGTTACCACCTTTAATTTCTGAAACGAATTCTAAACCAACTTTGCCTTCTTCAGCTGGCTCTAATGTAAATACGATATCAGCAAATTTACCACGTCCACCAGATTGTTTCTTGTAAACTTCTCTGTGTTGTGCACGTTGTGTAATAGCTTCTTTGTACTCTACTTGTGGCTGTCCTTGGTTTACCTCTACCTTAAACTCACGCTTAAGACGGTCAACAATAATATCTAAGTGAAGCTCACCCATACCAGAGATAATGGTTTGGCCAGAAGCCTCATCAGTTCTCACGGTAAATGTTGGATCCTCTTCAGCTAATTTTGCCAAAGACATACCTAACTTATCAACATCTGCTTTAGTCTTAGGCTCAACCGCAATACCGATTACTGGATCCGGGAAGTCCATAGATTCCAAAACGATAGGGTGTTTTTCATCCGTCATGGTATCACCAGTCTTTATGTCCTTAAATCCTACTGCTGCTCCAATATCTCCTGCTTCGATAAAATCGATAGCATTCTGCTTATTAGAGTGCATCTGGTAAATACGAGAGATACGTTCTTTTTTACCTGAACGGTTATTCAAGATATAAGAACCTGCATCTAAACGACCAGAGTACGCACGGAAGAATGCCAAACGTCCTACGAAAGGATCGGTAGCAATCTTAAATGCCAAAGCCGCAAATGGCTCCTTTACATCTGGCTTACGGATTTCTTCTTCCTCAGTATTTGGGTTAACACCAATGATACCTTCCTTATCCACTGGAGAAGGTAAGTAACGACAAACAGCGTCCAATAAAAACTGAACCCCTTTGTTTTTAAATGCTGAACCACAAATCATTGGAATGATAGACATATCCATTACAGCGGCTCTAAGTGCAGCGTGCACTTCGTCTTCTGTAATAGAGTCTTCATCCTCCATATATTTTTCTAACAGATTCTCGTCATAAGCAGCAACCTCTTCAATAAGTTTACCTCTTAATTCTGCAGCTTCTGCTTTTAATTCTTCAGGAATATCGATAACATCAAATGTCGCCCCTTGAGTTTCGTCATGCCATACAATAGCACGGTTCTTCACTAAGTCAACAATACCTTTAAAATCAATTTCGTCACCAATGTTCATAACAATTGGCACAGCGTTGGACCCTAACATGTCCTTAACTTGCTGGCAAACTGCCATAAAGTTAGATCCTTGACGGTCCATTTTGTTTACGAAACCAATACGTGGTACTTTATAGTTATCAGCAAGTCTCCAGTTAGTTTCAGATTGTGGCTCAACACCATCAACTGCACTAAACAAGAATACTAAACCATCTAATACACGTAAAGAACGATTTACCTCAACGGTAAAATCAACGTGACCAGGAGTATCGATAATATTAAAGTGGTATCCTTTAGTCTCATCTGTAGGCTGGCCATTTTCCATAGGGAAATTCCATGTACAGGTTGTCGCTGCAGAGGTAATGGTAATACCACGCTCTTGCTCTTGCTCCATCCAGTCCATAGTCGCTGCACCATCGTGTACTTCACCAATTTTGTGAGATACACCAGTGTAATAAAGAATACGTTCTGTAGTTGTTGTTTTACCGGCATCAATGTGCGCGGCAATACCTATATTTCTTGTATATTTTAAATCTCTTTGTGCCATTACTTATTAAAATCTAAAGTGTGAGAATGCTTTGTTTGCTTCGGCCATTTTGTGCGTATCCACTCTTTTCTTAACCGCTGCACCTTCTTCTTTGGCCGCAGCCAAAATTTCTGAAGATAATCTTTGGGCCATAGATTTTTCGTTTCTCTTACGCGCATAGCTGATCAACCACTTCATTGCAGTTGACACTTTACGATCTGGACGAATCTGCATTGGGATCTGAAATGTTGCACCACCAACTCTACGGCTACGTACTTCTACGTGAGGCATAACGTTAGAAAGGGCTTCTTTCCAAATTTCTAATGCTGTCTTTTCGTCATCATTCTTTTTCTCTTCTACAATGTCAATAGCATCATAGAATACTTTAAACGCCACAGATTTCTTTCCATCCCACATCATCATGTTAACGAAACGAGTTACTAACTGATCGTTAAAACGTGGATCTGGTAAAAGAGGTCTCTTTTTAGCTTGTCTTTTTCTCATGTCTTCTTCTTAAAGTTGTTTGATTACTTCTTAGGGCGTTTAGCACCATACTTAGATCTACGTTGTGTTCTTCCAGATACACCTGCTGTATCTAAAGCGCCACGAACGATGTGATATCTAACACCTGGCAAATCTTTAACCCTTCCACCTCTAACCAATACTATCGAGTGCTCTTGTAGGTTGTGACCTTCTCCACCGATGTATGCATTAACCTCGTTTCCGTTTGTTAAACGAACCCTTGCTACCTTACGCATTGCTGAGTTAGGTTTCTTAGGCGTCGTTGTATAAACACGAGTACATACACCACGTCTTTGAGGACACGAATCTAAAGCAGCCGATTTACTCTTCTTGGTTATTTTGGCTCTTCCTTTTCGTACTAATTGTGAAATTGTTGGCATATAATTATACTAAATTGTTTAAAACCCTCACTTTTGAGGGCTGCAAATGTATGAATTAATCTTTATTATTCAAACACTTGGATACATATTTTACAAAGAAATCCACATATACCGCCATTCTACATATTGAATGGTTTATTTTTACGTTATATCACCAAAATTCATCGGTATTTCTTAATGCAATTATTTAGGTCAACTTTTCTTCTTTTTCTCACGCTGTTTTTTGCACTTAAGTCTGAAGGGCAATCCCTAAAATTGAAAATCTCCGCCGAAACCAAAGACAAATCCCAACAGATTGAAAACCTCAATTACTTAAAGACGCACGAAAATTACAAGTCGATTGAAAACACTGTAAGCAAAACGAAAAACGAATTAGTAAAACAGGGATACATCGATGCTATTGTAGAAATAATTTCCAAAACCAATGACAGTGTGTTTTCAGCCCAATTAAATCTTGGAGCTAAGATTGAGACCATTGTTATTGCTGTTCCGGAAATTTATAAAGATGTGTTTTATAAAACATCAAGCCAGAATCAAGGCGACAGCATTTCTTTAAGGTTTACTGAAACCGAGGCACAGCTAAAAAAATGGAACGGACTAATTGCAGAAAAAGGCGACCCGTTTTCGACTTTACAATTAGCCAATATAAATCGAATTAATGATACCACGCTCGCAGCAGAGCTTCAAATTAAAACGAATCAAAAACGAACGCTAGATAAGATTGTGGTAAAGGGCTATGAGAAATTTTCTGGAACATATTTAAAGCGCTTTCTAAAATTAGAGCCTGGAGAAACCTTCAACCTCAACGATATAAAAAAACGCTCAGCAAGATTGGACAATCTTAGATTTGCAAGTCAACAAAAAGAACCCGAAGTTTTGTTCACCAATGACTCTACAATATTATATATATATCCCCAAAAAAAAGCCAGCAACAATTTTGACGGCTTCCTAGGATTTGGCACCAACGAAAATACCAATAAGATTGAATTTGACGGCTACCTCAATCTCAACCTTATCAACAACTTAAACTATGGGGAATCATTAAACCTTATATATAAAAGTGATGAGATCGACCAGCAGACCATTTCGGTAAGAGCAGATTTACCTTATTTATTTAAAACGCCGCTTGGGCTGGAGTTAGAACTGAACCTCTTCAGAAAAGATACTACGTTTTCAAACGCAAGGCAATCGGTAAAACTCAAATATCAGATTGATGGCAACCAATATCTTGGCGCAGGGATTCAAGCAATTTCTTCGAGCAACTTGTTAGATGCTAATACCGCAATTCTTCAAGATTACGATAGCAATTTCTATACGGTAAACTACAATTACCAAACTCCAAACGCCAATGACCTATTATTCCCATTGAATTTTTGGCTCGATATTTCAGCAGGATTTGGAAACCGGGAAACAGCATCTTCAGACCAAAAGCAGAATCAGTTCGCGTTAACCACTTTTAAAATTTTCAACCTAAACGACAAAAACAGCATTTACACAAAACTAAGCGGTGCTAGCTTAGTGTCCGATTCCTATTTTGACAATGAGCTCTATCGTTTTGGAGGCATCAATTCTGTTCGTGGTTTTGAAGAAAACAGTTTAGTCGCCAATCTATTCGGCGTACTCAATACAGAATACCGCTATCGCCTAAGCAACACCATATATATAAACTCCATTTTAGATGCTGCATATTCAGAAAATGATCTTACGGATGATAAAACAAAATTCTTCGGTTTCGGTTTTGGTTTTGGGCTATTGACCAACTCGGGGTTGTTCAAACTTAATTATGCTTCAGGAAAAACTGAAGATCGGCCATTTCGGCTATCGGACTCTAAGGTTCATATTAGTTTAACGGCGACGTTCTAGTGTATTTTTTCAAACGTTAAAAAGATGTGAAAATTCAAATTATTTATTAGGTTTGCGAGGCTATGTTTAAAAAGAATACCGACGAATGAAAAGAATTTTACTCCTTATAATATCGATTTTAAGTTCAGGCTTTATAAGTTTTTCACAGAATACTTTAGGAAATACATTACAAACAGCATCTTCCGCACCAGGCTATACGCTTTTTACTGCCTCCACAGAGACTTATTTGATAAACAATTGTGGTGAAGTTGTTAATCAATGGTCTAGCACTTTTCCTCCTGGTAATGCAGTTTATCTAAGAGAAGATGGTAGCATTCTTAGGGCAGGACGAACGAGTAGCTCTGATATCACTTTTGGAGGCCAAGGCGGCGTGATTGAGATATTTGACTGGGACGGCACAATGACTTGGCAATATTTTTATGACACTCCTCAAATTCCAGGGGTTAGACAGCACCATGATATTTATCCTATGCCAAATGGTAATGTCTTAATCTTGGCTGCCACAATTGTTTCTGAATCTGAAGCTCTTGCTTTAGGAAGGGATCCGAGTCTATTACCGGAAGGGCGATTATACAATGAACGAATTTTAGAAGTTACACCATCTGGGTTGAATGGAGCTACAGAAGTATGGCAATGGAATATTATAGATCACGTTGTAAGCGATTGTGATGATATGGGCACGAATTGCGGGATGGTTGCTGACAATCCAAGAAAATTGGATATTAATTTTGTAAACGGCGGATCAGGAGGCGCAAATTGGCTACACATAAATTCAGTTCAATATAATGAAAACTTGGACCAAATAATCTTGAGTTCACGAAATCTAAGCGAAATCTATATCATTGACCATTCAACAACAACAGCAGAAGCCGCAACAAGTTCTGGTGGTACATATGGACAAGGCGGTGATTTTTTGTGGCGCTGGGGTAATCCACAATCCTATGACCAAGGCACAGAAGCTGATAGGCAATTATTCGGTCAACATTATCCACATATTATTCCGGATGGACTAACAGATGCTGGAAAATTAATAATTTACAACAATGGTAATGGTAGAGACCCTCTTTTCTCTGAAGTTGATATATTGTCATTACCTCAAACCGTAACTGGATTTTATGACTATACTCCAGGAACAGCCTATGGACCCACATCTCCAGATTATACGTATGAAGACCCTACCGATCCGACAGATTTCTTCTCGGCCATTTTAAGTAGTGCCCAGCGTCTTCCAAATGGCAATACACTCATTTGCGAAGGCATCAATGGTCGTTTTTTTGAAATTGATGCTATGGAAAACATGGTCTGGGAGTATATTAGTCCAGTAAACAGCAATACAGGAGCCATTGCTTCTCAAGGTGATGATCCTGCGTCTATTGCAAATCTGTCTTTTAGAGCTTTAAAATACGATCCGTCTTATACGGCATTTGACGGAAGAGACCTTACGCCAGGAAACCCTATTGAAAACAATTCATCCTCCAACGTTTCTTGTACATTGAATGAAAGTAGTTTTGATTTGGCCAATATTTCGATATATCCTAATCCAATAGTAGATTACTTGAGCATTGAATCTTCAATTATTATTGAGGACGTAATAATTTATGATTTAAGAGGTACAAAAGTTCTCTCAAAAAGATTCCATTCAAAAATTGATCTCAGCTTTTTACCATCAGGTATTTATATCCTAAAACTGATTTCGCAAAATAAGAGTATCACAAAGAAGATAGTAAAGCAGTAAAACTTACATTATAAATCCGAGAATTTTATAAGCTGTTTATAACAATTAGTTTTTAAATGATTAGTCAGAAGACTTCATTCTACTTTATTAAAAGTTTAACATTTGTCTTGGTTTCTTAACTTTTTATTTAGACTTTTACGAGGACTAACTTAATTCAATTTTTATGAAATCAAACTACAATAGACTTTGTACTGTTGTAATGGTATTATTTGCGCAATTTGTTTTTGCCCAAAATATGACCATTACCGGTAAGGTAACTGACAATGATGGCCTTCCTTTGCCTGGCGTCAATATTCTTATTATTGGAACGACGTCGGGTACCCAATCAGACATCGATGGAAACTACAGCTTAAATGTGGAGAACGGAAGCTCAGTTCAATTCAGTTATATTGGATTTAAAACTCAAACCATATTAATATCTTCAGCGAAATCGGTTTACGATGTTTCTTTGCAAGAAGACAATTCTCTGGAAGAGGTTATCGTTATTGGCTATGGCTCAACCAATAAAAGGAAAGTAAATGGTAATATTGCTTCAGTAACTTCTGAAGATATTAAAGAAATACCTGTTTCTAACTTCCAAAATACACTTGTTGGTAAATTGGCGGGTGTTCAAATTACTCAGGTTAACGGTAAAGCAGAGTCAGGCGTTAAAATAAGAGTTCGTGGTGTATCCACTGTGAATCAATCCCAAGAACCTCTTTATGTGATTGACGGGATACCAATTACAAATATTGATAACAACATCAATGATTCCCCTGTTAATCCCTTGCTTGGATTAAATCCATCCGACATTGAATCTATCCAAATTTTGAAGGATGCGTCTGCAGGAGCGATATATGGATCACGGGCTACTAACGGTGTCGTTTTGATCACCACAAAATCTGGAAAGGAAGGAAGAACTAAAGTATCTTTGAATTCTTCTTATGGATGGAGTGAAGCAACAAACCGCAGAGATTGGCTAAATACAGAAGAGTATGTTGAATTATTTGTAGAAGCCAACTTAAATGCTGGTTTTACTGAACAGCAAGCATTTAACAGACTTAACTTTTTTACAGATAATGAAGCAGATTGGAGAGAAGGTTTGGTTGATGTTGATTGGCAAGATTTTGCTTTGGTTGACGGATCTGTCCAAGATGTGAATGTTAGTGTTTCTGGTGGAAATGCAAAAACTAAATATTTTATATCTGCAGGGTACAATAAAACTGAGGCGATTATTAGAGGCAACACTCTAGAGCGCTATAATCTAAGAACCAACATTGACCACGATGTTTCTGAAAAATTTAAAATTGGAACCAATATTGGCATCTCAAAATCTCAAATTTCCCGATTGAGTAACGATAATGCTTTTGCTACCCCTTTACAAGCAGTTGCACAGGTGCCCTATAGTAGTCCATATCTAGAAGATGGTATAACGCCAAATGGCGGAACATTGTATTACAATTTTCTTTTTCAAGAATTCAATGCAGATCACAATGTTAATATCTGGAGGAATTTTGTAAAAATCTATGGAGAGTATAAAATTTTAGATGAGCTTAAGTTCAGAAGTGAAATTGGTTATGATGTTACAAACCAGACAGAAGATCGTTTTTTTGGAAGCCTTACTGAGTCGGCATCAACCAATGGTTTCGCAGACGCATATTCTTTTGTAGATGAACGCTATGTGTTAAATAATTTCTTTACCTATGATAATGTTTTCTTTGAAAAATTAAACACGAATTTTATTTTGGGGATGTCATTTGAAGATACTAAGAGTAGGATAAGATTTGTTGAAGGGCAAAACTTTGCTTCAGATGATTTACAAACTGTGGACAGTGCTGGAGAGATTGTTGGTGGTGGATCAAATATTACTGAATTTAACTTCTTATCCTATTTCGCACGATCATCCATGAATTATGATGGTAAATATTTTCTTGATCTAAGTGCGCGTATTGATGCATCCTCAAGATTTGGTACTGATACAAGGTATGGAACTTTTCCCGCTGCATCTGCTGGTTGGATTGTTTCAGAAGAAGACTTTTTTGATTCAATCAGCTTTTTACAATATTTAAAGGCAAGAGTGAGTTGGGGAATCACAGGTAATGGTGGGATTCCAAATTTCGCTTCTAGAACTTCTATAAATGGAGGAAGAACCTATAACCAAAATCCAGGGTTACAAATAGGGCAATTAGGCGATAGTAGCTTAAAATGGGAAGAAACAACTCAGACCAATTTTGGATTAGATTTTGGTTTCCTCAAACGCAGATTGAATTTAAGTCTAGATTATTACAATAAACAGACAACAGATTTACTTTTAGGTGTACCAATCCCAGGAACTAACGGAGGGGGAGCATCACTTTTAACCAACGCAGGTGACATGGAAAATAAAGGTCTGGAAGTAGCGCTTAGTGCTGCAATTTTCCAAAATGATGATTTTTCATGGGATGCCTCATTTAATTATGGACTAAACAAAAATGAAGTACTAAGTTTAGGTGTAGATGACGCAGATATCATTAATGGACAAAATATAGCAAGAGTTGGAGAGCCGGTGAGTTCTTTTTATTTGGTAGAATATGCTGGTGTTAATCCAGCGAATGGAGATGCACTTTTTTACAGAAATAACGTGCTTTCCGATGGAAGTATTGATAGGTCTCTTACCAGTAATTTTGGAGAGGCATCACGAATAATTGCAGGCAACCCTTACCCTGAGACCATTCTAGGAATTACCAATACATTCAGGTATAAGCAATTTGATGCTTCGTTTACATTCCAAGGTCAGTTTGGTGCATCTATCTATAATAATGGTGGTCGCTTTCAATCCGCGAATGGTGATTTTTACGATAACCAATCTAGAGATCAGCTGAATCGTTGGCAACAACCGGGTGATATTACCAGTGTTCCACAAGCGAGATTTTTTGGGGGAAATGGTACTCAAACGTCGACAAGATATCTGCAAAATGCAGATTTTGTACGATTGCGTAATTTGAGTTTCGGCTATACTTTGCCAAAAACTGTAACAGATAATATTAAATTAGATCGTTTGAGAGTTTATCTTACAGCAGTTAATTTGTTGACGTTCACTGATTATGACGGTTGGGATCCAGAAGCAACCGCAGATTTTAACGCCAACAATAGTTTAAGAGCGGGTATAGATTTTTATTCAGCACCACCAGCTAAAACAATTACCTTAGGTGTAAACGTAGATTTTTAAAAAACTTATTATGAAAACTGAAAATATATTCAAATTATTGTCGATTTTATGTCTTCTCAACTTTTTGGGGTGTGATAATAATTTAGACGTACAACCTGCAGATTTTTTAACTCCAGAATCCGTATTAGCCAATGGGGGTAATCTTCAAAATATTTTAATTGCGGCATATGATCTTCTAGGCCAAGACGAAGTCTTAGCGGGGCAAACCCAGTTAGCTTCAGAATTATTGGCAAACTCGGGAGAACTAGATTGGCGAGGTACATTTGCCGATCCTGCAGAATTTAACAGAAAAGAAATGACCGCTGTAAATGGTTTCGCTGCTGGGTTTTGGGATAGTGCTTATGAAGGTATTAATCTGACCAATATTATATTTGACAATTTAGAGCTTATAGAAGACAGTTCTGAACGTAACAGAATTGAAGCTGAAGCTAAATTTATTAGAGGCACTCTTTATTTTGAACTTGCTCGCTTTTTCAGCTTACCATACAACAATTCAGGAAACAATTCACAATTAGGTTTACCAATTGTTTCAGAAGGTGTAGTCTCATCCGCACAACTAAGTTTTCCTAGCAGAAATACTTTGGAGGAAACGTATGACCAAGCCATAAATGATCTAAGCGAGGCTTATGCTGCGCTACCTGCCAGTAATAGTATTTTTGCTGATAAATATGCCGCTCAGGCAGTTCTTGCACGTTTATATCTGCAACAAGGAAATTTTCCCTCAGCCAGAGATGCTGCTCATGATGTTTTAGAGAATAGCGGACACAGTTTAGCTTCGACATATGCTGGTGCATTTAATAATGATTCTGATGGTACAGAAGACATATTTATGCTTCAAATTACAACACAAGATGGAATTAATGATTTTAATACATTTTGGGCAACGCGTGACTTTGGAGGCAGATCAATAACTGGCGATGTTACGGTTGAAGCACCTTTTTTCGAAATCTTTTCGGGTGACGATGACAGACAGGATTTCACCTATGAAGGCGTTGCGAGTATTGTGACTACTAAATGGCAATCTCAGTTTGCTAATGTGCCTTATTTAAGAATTGCAGAAATGCATCTCATCCGTGCCGAAAGTAATTTTAGGGAAGGAAGCTCCTTAGGTCTTTCGCCAGATGCGGAAATTACTGCATTGAGAAACAGATCTAATGCCGATCCAATCATTGGATTAACTCTAGATGATATTTTAGAAGAGCGCAAAAGGGAATTAGCTTTTGAAGGGCATGCACTCCATGACCTTAAGCGACTACAAGGAACTGTTGACGGTATCCCGTTTAATTCCGATCTTTTAGTCTTTCCTATACCACAAGGCGAATTAGATTCTAATCCTAACTTAGAACCAAATCCAGGTTATAATAATTAGAATCCATATCAGTATTAATTCTAAACCATCCCAAATTCTGGGATGGTTTTTTTATACCTTTACCCCATGATAAAAGACACGTCCATTTACGGTATCCGAGCCATTATAGAAGCTATAAAAGCCGAAAAATCTATTGATAAAGTGTTTCTCCAAAAAGGGCTTCGAGGTGATTTGTTTGGCGAGCTGGAAGCGCTCACTCGTTCCGAAAATATCAATACAAGCTATGTGCCCATTGAAAAACTACAACGTCTCTCCAAAGGGGGTAATCACCAAGGCGCTGTGGCTCAGATTGCTCCTATTACTTTTGTAGAGATAGAAGATTTAATGCTTCAAGCTTCCGAATCGGATAAGGCGCCTTTGTTTCTTTTATTGGATCAGTTGAGTGATGTCCGTAATTTTGGCGCTATCGTAAGAACTGCAGAGTGCACTGGCGTAACTGGCATTATTATTCAGAAAAAAGGAGGTGCACCAATTAATGCAGACGCCATAAAAACAAGCGCTGGTGCTATTTTTAAAATCCCAATCTGCAAAGTTGACCATATTAAGGATGCCATATATCATATGCAAGCTTCCAACATAAAAGTCATTGCCGCAACAGAAAAAGCAACTTCAACAGTTTATGACGTTTCATTTAAAGAACCCTGTGCCATTATTATGGGGTCTGAAGGACGAGGTATCAATCCTTCTGTAATAAAGGCAGCAGACGAACTTGCCAAACTCCCCATATTAGGTTCCATAGAATCTTTAAACGTTTCGGTAGCTTGTGGCGCTTTTTTATATGAAGCAGTGAGACAACGCCTTTAATCGTCTTTTGATTTGTAGATATAGTTAATATTGGTGTTGCGCTTTTGACCTTCTAATTTAGAAGCGGATTCATCTTCAAGTTCAATCTCGGGTTCTAAATTTTCAATAAAATTACCGTCTTCATCAAAATGCTTCATGAAAGGATCATCCTTTTCATTGTAGCTCGGTTTTTCCCATAAGTAACGTTCAGGTTTGGCTATATTATTTCGAAATATAACCGCAAAAATCAAACCGGTCAGCAAACCGCTTAAATGGCCTTCCCAAGACATGCCATCTTTAATTGGGAAGACATACCAAATCATACTACCATAAAGAAATATAACCAATAAGGATACGGCAATAAGCCTAAAATGCTTCGCCATGACCCCTTTAAAAAAGATAAAACTCACAAGAGCATAAACCACACCACTAGCTCCAATATGATTGCCTTTATCAGCAATAAGCCAAGTCAATAAGCCCGTAATCAAAACAGAGAACAGCAGCACTTTCCACGCTATTCTTCGATAAAAGTAAAATAAGGCTAAACTAAGTACAAAGAGCGGGATACTATTGTGATAAATATGATTAATGTCTCCATGAAGAAATGGACTGGTAATGATACCCAAAAGCCCTTCAACTTTTTGAGGATGAATACCATAATTCTTTATACCAGAATCCACCCTAACCTGAAACCAAAATACCAGCCAAATACTGAACAAGATCAGCAATGGGTAGATAATGACGCTTGGCGAATATTTAAAATGTTTATCTGAAGACATACGGCGTATTGTTCAAATTTAATTCCAATCCTCCTTTTAATGCAAAATTGTCAGAAGATCGAAAGTATTAAAGTACAATTATGATTTGGCTTTTCGTAATTTTGAACTATGAATACGCCATTGGCAGAACGCCTTAGACCGAAAACCCTAGACGCATACCTTAGCCAAACCCACTTGGTGGGTAAGGATGGCAGTCTGTACCAGCAAATAAAAAAAGGTGTCATACCATCTATGATTTTCTGGGGACCGCCCGGAATTGGAAAGACGACTTTGGCTCATATTATTGCTAATGAATCTGACCGTCCTTTTTTTAAGCTAAGTGCTATTAACTCTGGTGTAAAAGATATTAGAGAAGTCATAGATAAGGCAAAAAAAAGTGGAGGCCTCTTTACGGCTAAAAATCCGTTATTGTTTATTGACGAGATTCATCGCTTTAGCAAGTCACAGCAAGACTCGTTGTTAGAAGCTGTTGAAAAAGGTTGGGTCACGCTCATCGGCGCAACTACGGAAAATCCAAGTTTTGAGGTTATACCTGCCCTCCTATCCCGTTGTCAAGTCTATGTTTTGGATTCGTTTTCTAAAGCTGATTTAGAACAACTTTTAGAGCGCGCCATGACAGAAGATGATATTCTCAAAACCAAGAATATCATCTTAAAAGAGACTTCAGCTTTGTTGCGGTTATCTGGTGGAGATGCACGCAAATTGCTCAATATTTTTGAATTGATTGTCGCCTCATTTGAAGGTGACGATATTATAATCACCGACGAAGAAGTCACAAAACGAGTACAACAAAATACGGTACGCTATGATAAAACTGGTGAGCAGCATTATGATATCATTTCAGCCTTTATTAAATCCATAAGAGGAAGTGATCCAAATGCCGCTGTCTATTATTTAGCACGTATGATTGAGGGCGGTGAGGATGTAAAATTCATTGCAAGGCGTATGTTGATTTTGGCGAGTGAAGATATTGGTAATGCCAACCCAACGGCTTTGGTTATGGCCAATAGTACATTTCAGGCAGTATCAGTAATCGGAAATCCAGAATCACGGATTATCCTCAGTCAGTGTGCCACCTATTTAGCAAGTTCTCCAAAAAGCAATGCGGCATACGAAGCCATAGGAAAAGCACAACAATTGGTAAAACAAACCGGTGATTTATCTGTGCCATTAGGCTTACGTAATGCTCCGACAAAATTGATGAAAGAGTTGGGTTACGGTGACGAATATAAATATTCACACAGCTACGATAACAACTTTGCCGCGCAAGAGTTTTTACCCGAAGAAATTTCCAACACAAGATTATACGAACCAGGAAACAATCAACGCGAATTAAGCCAGCGTCAATACCTCAAAACCCTTTGGAAAGACAAATACGGCTACTAGAATTTAATGTTTAAATTCTTCTTGATTTTTGAAGTTCCCGTATTTTCGGAATAAACCCAATTACCGTCTTCCTTAAATACAATAGCATCTTTTCCTTTGACACTGTAAACATCAGGCGCAGCGGTTTTTAAAAGAATCATGACTTTCTTTGGTTCTGAATCTACCAACTGATAACCACCTTCTATTTCTTGGGCATAGAGTAAATCCGAAGTCTTGGATACTTCTGATTTTACATCTTGTTTTTCTTCTACAATCATTTCGGCCTCACGTCTAAGATCGTCCATCTTTTTCTTGGCTTGATCTTGTTCTTTATTAGCTTTTAATTCGGCCTGCTTTTTAGCTTCAGCTTCTTCTTTGGCTACTTTTTCTTTTTCAAGCTTCAGTTCTTCTACTTCCTTTTGAAGTCTTTTTAACTCTGCCTCTTTGGCTTCGGCATTGGTAGCTTCTGAAGCTGTGGTCGAATTTACTACAACGTCCTCAGCAACTCTCGGCTCATATCTATATTCTAAATATTTTAAAGTTTCAAAGGCTTTTTTTAAGGCAATAGCATAGGCTTTATCAAATTGTTTTTCCTTGGTACTCCCTAAATCAGATTCAACAATGAGATTACCAAAACAATCTTTGATTTCAATTTGTAAGTTCGTCTTTAAAAAACCTCCTTTCACCTTTTTAACATTTCCGTACATAGCCTTGCAGCGATCTTTAAAGAGATCTTCTGGAAGTTGCTCTTCATCAAAAAATACAGTAAATCCTTCTTCTTTGAATAGATAGCGTGTTAACGAATTGAGACGATATTGATCCTTACCTTTTAAAAAATCATATTGAAGGGGCAATATCAAATATTGGTAATCATTGATGCTTTTTTGAGAAAACCCTTTAACACTTAAAAGGCATATGGCAATAAGAATGATTTTTTTCATTTTGAATTTTTCCTTTAGTTTACAAATACTGCGCCAAAGCACTTAGTTTATTAATCTTATCATAGCTGGCATTATCATACTTTTTGGTATAATCAAACAGAATTGTCTTCATTCCAACATTGGCGGCGCCTTGTATGTCAGCTTCAAGATTATCACCAATCATTATACTTTCGTGCGTTTTGGCATTGGCCAAATCTAATGCAAAATTAAATATTTTTGGATTGGGCTTTTTTACGCCGACCATTTCAGAATTTGTAACAGTTTTAAAATAATGTCGAATGTTGGATGTCGTCATTTTTTTCTCTTGAATCTCTTCGAATCCGTTGGTTATGATATGAAGTGTGTATTTATCTTGAAGGTATTTAAGAATGTCTTCCGTACCGTCAAACAAATGATTGTAATCCCCTAGATGCTTTATATAATCTTCCGATAAATTATGAATAAGATTATCGCTGACTTCAAAATGCAAGGCATCAAAGGCATCCTTTAATCTTCCATAGCGCAAGTTCGGTTTGTCGATTCTCTCTTCACGGTACAATTTCCAATATTTGAAATTTATGGGTTCATACACCTCTAAAAATTCAGGAAGCCCAATGCCCACATTATGCTTTTTAAAAATAAAATCGAACGTCAATCCTGAGTTTTTTTCAAAATCCCAAAGGGTATGGTCCAAATCAAAAAATACGTGTCTTATGGTATCAGTCATTTGCCGATTCTAAAATTAGGTTGAATAGTTTTCGAAAGCCTTTCCAACGTATATGATTTCCGAAGGAATAATTATGAAACACTGGTGTAAATGTACCATTAACCGCCTTTATTTTTTCGATAAACCGTTCTAAATGCTCCGTACGGTCTAACTGTGAATTGTGTTTTAGCAAGGCATAATCCATCATGTGATAAGGATGTACGCGTAAGGGTGTCTGCACTTCATAATCTAAATCATAAAACTGAAATGGTGTGCACGTCCCCGCCCTAAACCCAAGTTCGTTAACATAACCCATGGTGTAGTCTTCCATAATTTCCAATTCCAAAAGGTTTCTGTAGGTCTTTGGAAGATTTAATTTTGAAAATGAGTTTCTAACGGCAATCAAATCGAGATTGGTCACCGCTTCCATTTTCTGTTTTTCGGATTTTAAAATCTTCATATTGTCCAAAGCAAAAAAGGAAGCCTTTAACCCAACCGTACAATAGTCACCGACGGATTTTATCAGCGACACAAATTTCTTCTTGGTAATACTTATGTTTTTATCGTAAGTAGAATAAGCGCCTATTAGAAAAAAAACCTTAAACTTAAACGGGCTTTTCTTCTGGCGATTAATAATCCATTTAAAGGTATCGTAAGGGTCTCGTTTAAAACCGAAGAGCACTGATAAGCGTTGATATAAATCCCTGAATCTAAATCGGACGAGGTCGCTAAATGAGCCTCCAACGGTTCTTAAGAAGCCTTTTTGCTTAAAATGAAATGCTGTAGGCACATCGATTATAGGCTCTATTTTATAGGTTCTTACTGGAAATTGAAACTCGGGGAAACGCTCTTGTAATACAGTCTTGAATTTATAGGCCCAAATGTCCACCACAGGCTGATCCAAAAATCCATTTTTCTTGGCCAAACTTTCTGAAGCCATAAAACGTCCGTAATCATCTCTAACTTGTGGCAGATATTCCTCGTATCTTGAAATAAGATAGAATGTTGCCGCAAAAATATCGTAAGGCAATTGACTCCGTTCACCAGTAGGAAAAAAACCTTTGGTGTCCTCCCAATCTTGAACATTAATATCGACGTCTGACAACCCTTGCTCAAATAACAACTCGTTAGTTTTTACAAAAATCTCATTACTCAGCGGTTGCTTGGTGTAAGACATCTTTAAACTGTTGTGCGCAATAAAATCCTCAACTTTAGAGGTGAACCCAACGTCAATCCCCAAAATACGTTTGCAGATGTGCTTAAACGTATAGGTTAATCTTGGCGTTATTTTATGGGTATATACAAGTAACATGAAAGGGGAAATTCCAAAAAACTAAATTAAGAAATTCAATCACCAAACTTAGATATCTTGGGTTTTATTCTAAACTGTGTTTGGGCTGGGTTATTTGGAATTTAAGTACAATCTACAAAAGCCCTTCATCCGCAAAGCTGAAATAACTTTTCTCTGTTACGATAAGGTGATCCAAAACATTGATATCTAATTGAAGTGCAGCATTTTTTAATTTTTGTGTGATATCCTTATCGGCCTTGCTTGGTTTTAAGGTTCCTGAAGGATGGTTGTGCGCCAAGATTAAAGCAACGGCGCCTTCTTCAATGGCCGTTTTTAAGACCAATCTTACATCGACTAAAGTCCCTGTTATGCCACCTTTACTAAGTTGTGTTTTCTTGAGTACTTTATTTGAATTATTAAGATAAAGTATCCAAAATTCTTCGTGTGGCAGTTCACCTAAAATGGGTTGCATGATGTCAAAAACAGAACGACTTGAAGATATCTTAGCTTGTACTTCGCTCTCCTCTAAACGACGTCTACGACCTAACTCTAACGCCGCAGAAATGGTTATGGCCTTTGCCTCGCCAATCCCTTTATAAGCCATAAGTTGTTTAAGGGACAATTTCCCCAAAGCATTCAGTTTATGATCTACATCAGCCAAAATACGTTGTGAGAGTCCAACTGCACTTTCCTCTCTATTCCCCGAACCAATGATGATAGCAATTAATTCCGCATCGCTCAAAACGGCTTTGCCTTTGTCTCGTAATTTCTCGCGAGGCTGATCGTCTTGCGACCAATGTTTTATGGAAAATGAATTCGGTTTTTCTGCCATAAGCTAAAGATAAAAAATTGTAAATTTCAGCAACGGTAAAATTGTATAATTCCATTAGTATGATTAAATCTTATTTCGACGAGGGCGCGCATGAAGAAATTACAACGCGTATTCAAAAACTAAATGCAGATATGAAACCTGGCTGGGGACAGATGAATGCGGGACAAATGGTTCATCATTGTCAAATACCACTAAACGTCATACTCCAGACCAAAGATTACGGTCTAAAACCCAATTGGCTAGCAAAAACCTTTTTTAAGAAAGCCATGTACAGTGATAAATTATGGCGAAAAAACTTGCCAACAATGCCTAATTTTAGAGTTACTGAAGACAAAGATTTTAATACGGAAAAGCAAGAGTTATTGCGACTTCTCAATGAACTCTACAGTCAACGCCAACGAGAGGAATGGCAAGATCATCCTACTTTTGGAAAACTGACCAAAGACCAATGGGGACGAATGCAATACAAACATCTAGACCACCACTTGAGACAGTTTGGGGTTTGATAGGATTCCCACATAAAAAATCAGAAGTCAAATATTGTAAATCGCAAATCACGTTGTATCCACCGCCAAAACACCAAGAGGACAATAAAGATCATCTCATAGAAGTCATAAAAACCTATCCATTAGCGACCATTATTTCTGTAAAAGATAATGAACCTTTAATTACTCATTTACCATTGATTTGGGGTGACGGTAAACTCATAGGCCACATTGATATTTACAATCCGCAAGCCAAACTCCTTAAAGGAGGAAACGACATTACGGTATTGTTTTATGGCCCGCAATGTTACATTTCTCCGAGTGTCTACACCACAATACAGCTACCAACATGGAACTACATTCGAGTACATCTCAAAGGAAAGGTCACCGCGATTGAAAGCAAAGACGCTTTAAAGCAATCCCTGATTACGATGACCGAATTCCTAGAAGCTCCAGAACATAAATACATTTTAGAACCAGACAATCCTCGTATGGATCGAAATCTCGATTATATTGAAATGTTTGAAATAGAGATTACCGATTTGGAAGGCAAATTTAAACTCTCGCAAGACAAAAATCCTAAGGATATTAGAGCGGCGCGGGAGGAATTATTACGGGCTAATCAGGAAAGTATAAAGGCGTTTTTGGATAGGGTGTTTTAAGTTAATCAGCTAATCTGTAAGATGCCAAGGTTTTGATACCGATTGGGTTTTCAATCGAAATAAAAGAGATGGTTTCATAGATTAAACCTACACCATAAGAGTAATAAAAGTGGTCCGTTGCGTTTGAGCGTTGTCCGTCATTAAAAATGGCATAACGTTGCATGTAAGAACTTTCAAATTCTCCAGCCCCAACCATTACAGTTTCTTGGTTTGAAATAAGCTCATCATAAATAAGCCCGAAGCTTTCTTCAAAAATCACCCTCGGCGTAAAATTATTGTTTGTAAATTTCACACTGCCATCTGGCCTAATTAAATATCCCGTAGAATCTCGCAGTAATTCAAACTCTTCACCGTTTGAATTGGCGAAGGGATGATCATTAGCATTTCCTGTGGTCTTTGTTCGAAATCGAAAGAACACTTCTCCGTCTACAAGCTCTTTATTCACGATACTAACCGAATCCACTACGTTTGTTTCGACGTATTCTTGAGTATTAATGTTATACCTCAAATTAGTATACACCCAACTGTTTCCTACAGCCAAAGCATAAAAATTGATTTCAGGGTTTTCTTCAGGACTTACATCATCGGACGATGAACATGACATATGAATAAACCCAATAAAGATTATTAAGCATATACTTAGAACACTAAAATGTTTGGTTGGATATTGCATATAAAGTTGGTTAGGTTAAATTGATTCTGAATCTAGAACGAAAATTGAATTGAATTATTTCAAAATTAGAGTCTTACCTATATTTTAATTGCAATATTCAGTTTTTTCAAAATTACTGAATCAATCCCTCAACCTCCCCAAAATCCAAACCGCCATAATTCCCAGAACTCATTAAGAGTAGAGACTTATCCTTCAAGTTTTCGGAAAAAAGAAAATCCTTAAAATCGTCTGGATTGGTATAGATGATTAAATCGTCTCGCTCAAAAGCTTCTGCGATTTGTTGATGCGTGATGGTTTCCAATTTTTTAATTTCAACCGCATGTGGTGAATAAAATACTACGGCTTTGTCAGCAGCATCCAATGCGCCTTTGTATTGTTTCAAAAATTCAGCGTTAAGGCTAGAATACGTGTGCAACTCTAAACAGGCGACCAAATCTCTATCAGGAAATTGCTGTTTTAAAGCTTCAGTTGTTGCTTTTACCTTGCTCGGCGAATGTGCAAAATCCTTATAGGCGACAGCTGTTTTGGTCTCCGCAATTTTTTCCAAACGCTTGCTTGCGCCTTTAAATGTAGCAATAGCTTCATAAAAATCCTCTTCGTCAATACCCATGTGCTGGCAAATCCATTTAGCTCCAGCCAAATTATTTAAATTGTGTGTACCAAAAACCTCGATCGGCATTGGGCCATCTGGAGTTTCCAAGAAGGTTTCACCATCTTCAACCGAATAATCTGGTGTCGTATACGGAATCTTTCTAATTTGATTTTCCGAAGCTTCCACCACCCGTTTGACCTCAGCATCTTCTTCGTTATAGTTGATGCTACCGCCACGTACTATAGAGTCCACAAAAATGCTAAACTGCTCTACATAATTCTCATACGTTGGGAAGACGTTAATATGATCCCAAGCAATACCACTGAGTAGAGCTATATTCGGTTTGTATAAATGAAATTTTGGACGACGGTCAATAGGAGAACTCAAATATTCATCGCCTTCCAATACTATAAAATCATTGTCTTCCGTAAGTTTTACCATCACATCAAAACCTTCAAGCTGGGCACCGACCATATAGTCCACGTCCCTTTCATGATAATGCATCACATGCAAAATCATAGAAGTAATTGTTGTTTTTCCGTGGCTTCCGCCAATAACGACACGGGTTTTATCTTTGGCTTGTTCGTACAGAAATTCAGGGTAACTGTAGATTTTCAAGTCTAATTCTTGGGCTTTGAGCAATTCTGGATTATCGGCCTTAGCATGCATTCCCAAAACGATGGCGTCTAAGTCTGACGAGATTTTCTCTGGAAACCAGCCAAATACTTCAGGTAGTAAACCTTTGGCTTCCAATCTTGATTTTGACGGATCAAAAATAGTATCGTCACTACCCGTGACCTTGTAACCTTTATTGTGTAATGCAATAGCGAGATTGTGCATGGCCGCACCGCCTATTGCTATAAAATGTACGTTCATGTAACAAATATCATTCTACCAGTGGGAAATTCCAAGCGCCAATCCCTAAATTCCAAAAATCAACTCTTTATAATGTGTCCGCTGGATAATGAGGCTTATTTTATTCAGGATTAATCGCCAAGGTCTTAAACAACTTTGCTTTGGTCTTAAAGAATTTATTCTGAAGTTCGATAGCTTTTAATTGACCATCAATAAATTTAGATTCACGCGAGTTGACCAAAAACAAAGAACTTTCGCCGAGTTGGAATTTCCGTTCTTCCGCCGTTAGCATCAACGTGTAATCATCGACCATTTGACCGTTAATCCGATTCTGTATTTCGTAGGATTCCAACTCCTGAACAATAGCGTCTATTTGATTAGATAGATTAACCCGGGTTGCATCAATTTCGAACTCCGTATCCTGAACTTTTATTTTTGCTAAGCGTAAATCACCTCGCTCCTTTCTTAGGAATAAAGGTACGCGTATGTTAACACCTGCTTTATATTCTGCAGTATTAAAACTCCTAGCGATATCTGGCGTCGTCGACAAAAAGTTATATTGCAAGTCTACCCGAGGCAACAGGTTGTTGGTTTTCAAACGTTCTTCAACTTCAAGGTTTTGAAGTTTATAGTCCAAACTCTGAAGTTTAGGGTGTTCTTCGAGATTTAGAAAATCACGTTGCAAAGTTTCAAAATTAAAGGCGTTATCGATACTTGCACCGCTTTCCACTTGTGGAATAACATCGTCTTGTAATTCTAAAGGGATATTATTTTCTAACCATAGATAGTTGGATAATTCCAATCGTGACTTTAAAAACTTAATCCGGGTTTGCTCTACGCCCAACAACCGACTATTGACTGCAATGCGGGCTTCAATAGAATCTATGGCGGCGTTCTCGCCTACTTCAACGTTACGCTTTACCCCTTCGAAACGTTGTTGGGCATTTTGTAATACTGTTTGAAACACCAGATTTTCTCGGTAGGCTTGCAACCAATTAAAGTAGACCAAAGAGGCTTCGTACAAAATGGTATTGACCAAAATATCGCGATCTGCTTTGGCTTGTTCCCTGTATAATTTGGCCTGTTTTAAAGCCGCCATTCGGTCGTTAATCAATAAATCTCGTGCGGCGGAAACACTAACTCCAGCAGAGTACAAACCGTCAATTGGAACATTGGCTTCTGGATTTAAAAACTCACCTGTATTTTCTTCAAAATTAGCCTTGAGTTCTATCCCGTACCACGTTGGGACTTTAAAGGTAGCGTTTAATCTATCGAAATATTCTGTGCCTTTAAATTTTTTCCTGTCGAAATCTACATCGATTTTTGGGTCGAAGGCGCCTCGTGACTTTAAAAGTTTTGCTTGGCTTTCATCAATAACTAAATTGGCCTGCTTTACAATAGGGTGATAAGCTTTAACGTAAGCTATGTACTCTTCAAACTGAAGCACATTGGTCAATGGTTCCGTTTGGGCATAGAGTGTTCCAACAAAGACTAAAAACAAGAATTTCAACTGTTTCATTTCTTAGAATTTGCTGCTTTTTCATCCAAAACTGGCTGATAATAATTTGGTGGAAAACCATTCAATTTTCGCCATAACTCAAACCAAATAGGGACGTCATCTAACAATGCCATTGTAAATGCACCAGAGCCGGCACGAATGTCTTTCGGCCAAGGATGGTCTTCGGAATTTGGTGCTAGCAACACGCGGAATTTTCCATTATCGCTGATAAAATTCTCAATGGCAACCACTTTGGCACCGTAAGTTCCATAACTCACATTGGGCCAACCCGAAAATATAATAGCCGGCCAACCATCAAACTGAACACGGACTTCTTCACCAATGTGCAACAAAGGCAAATCAATAGGCTCAACAAATGTTTCTACGGCCAAATCAACCTTTGCCGGCATAATGCCTACCAAGGATTCGCCTTCTTTAAACGTCTGCCCAATCCCGGATTTTATGGCTTTGTTGATATAGCCGTCATACGGAGCACGGACATACATTAACTCGTTTCGACGCTCATAGTTGGAATATTCGTTATCTAACTTGGAGACTTGGGCTTCCGTATCAAACTGACTCGATTGCGCAGTAAATCGATCGCTCTGGGCCTTCGAAATTTTATCGGAATACTCCGCATTGATTCGGGACAACTCTATTTGCGCATTGATAACGTCATTTTTACTTGCTAATAACTTGTTTTCTTGAGCAATCAATTTCGCCTCGGTTTCTTGAAGTTTTAAGCGCTTGTCTTCAACATCTCTAGTGGCTTTAAAGCCTTCACTTTCTAAAGTCACCGTTCGGTCATATTGGCGCTGTGCAATAGTCTTGTTTGTTTTTGCTGCTTCTAAATCAATGCTGTCGCTCTGCACCTTCAACTTTGATTGCATCAACTTATTTTCAGCCTGACTCAGCTTTAGACGACGTTCTTGACTTAACGCACCAACTTGCCGGTCTAAGGCTTTAACCTTAGAAGCATAGGATCTTACGGATTGCGCTTTGGCATCACGTTGTTGTTCTGTTCGTCCAAGAAGATTAGGGTCAAAATACTCACTTTTTATTTCAGAAATATGGAGAATAGTATCACCTTTATTTACATAGTCACCTTCACGAACAAACCACTGCTCTATTCTGCCGGGAATCTGAGATTGGATGGTCTGTGGACGCTGGTCTGGCGTCAACGTTGTAACCAAACCACGACCCGTGATATTTTGTGTCCAAGGCAAGAACAGTATGATAATCCCAACGATAGCAAAAGCTCCCAAAAAGCGATTAAAATACTTGTAATAGTCTTTGTTGAATACCAAACGACCCGATTTGGAATCCGTGATATCTACCGACTTATGAAGTTGATTATTTGAAATATTCAGCATCGTTTTTTATTGAATAAGTTTACCATTATCTAAAGTTACAACACGAGTGCAATGTTGTTCCCAAGATTTGTTAGTACCTACAACCACCAATACCCAAGGGCGCTCTGGCGCCGACAAAAAGTCAATAACCTTCTGAGCTTCGTCTTGCTCAAAATGCTCTAAAGGATCTTCCAGAATCAAGATTTTTGGTTCATTGAGAATCGCTCTGGCTAATATTAATTTCTTGGCAACAGTAAATGAGGTACGCTTTCCTTCAGGATATAAAACTGTTTCTAACCCTCTAGGGCTTTCTTTTACAAAATCCCGTAAGCCGATTTTATCGATAACCCAATTTAATCGAGTCTCGTCAACATGTTTACTCCCAAAAGTGATATTCTCTCTTATTGTACCTTCAAATGGGGTTTCTCCGGCTAACGAAAGGCCTAAGTGTCCTCGATAATGATTGAGGTTAATGGCATTGAGATTAGTCTCATTTACAAAAACATAGCCTTTTGAAGGCTCTATTACACCTGCAATAAGGCGCAACAGAGTCGACTTTCCGGAACCACTAATTCCTTTAATCAATAAGCGACAAGTTGATGTGATACTTAAATTAATGTCAGAAAGTATTGGTGTCTCCCTATCTGGTACCTCATAAGTGACTTCTTTAAATTCTAAATTAAAACCTTCTGTAAATTTAGGTTTTGCACCGCCTTGATCTTCTAATGGTTTATCCACGACCTGACCCATTTTTTCGAGCGAGGTCAATACATCATAAAACGCTTCGAGTCCAAGAATTAATTTTTCTACAGAATTGATGACTAAAAGAATGATGATTTCCGCCGCAACAAATTGCCCAATGTTCATTTCCTGATTTAAAACCAACAAGCCACCAATAATTAAAAGTCCGGCAGTAACAATCACCTTAAAGCCTATCATTTGAATAAACTGAAGCATCAAAATCTTAAAATGTGATTCTCTGGCTTTTAAATAATCTTCTACCAGAACATCATTCTTGTCGATGGCTAAGCGGGTTCGACCAGATAATTTAAAACTTACCACAGCTCGCGCAACTTCCTGAATCCAGTGCGCGACACGATACTTGTGCTTCGATTCCTGTAAACTGGTTTCCATACCACGTTTAGCCGTATAACGAAAAACCACGTAAATGAGCAAAAGCAATAGTATGCCAAAAGCGATGAAAAATGGATGATAGAATGATAATAATATTAAAGCAAAAATAATCTGAAGCACTGCGGCAGGGACATCAATTAAAATTTTTGCCAACCCTTTTTGAATATTTAACGTATCGAAGAAACGATTCGCCAACTCAGGCGGGTAATAGTGACGCAATTCTTGCATCTTTATTTTGGGAAAACGATAGGTAAACTCAAAAGACGCTCTGGTAAAAATGCGTTGTTGTATGCTCTCAATAATCCGAAGTTGCATCAATTGAAGAATACCAACAAACACAACACCTAAGGTTACCAGACTTACCAATACTATCCAAGAGGTACTAACCTGTGCACCTTGAATTAAGTTGATAATGGCCTGAATTCCCAATGGCAAGGTCAAAGCCACTAAACCAGAGAAAATAGCATAGTAAATGACTTGGATCACGTCTTTTCGTTCTAATTTTAAAAGACCGACGAGGCGTTGCCAAGGCGTCATTATTGGTTGGTTATTGTTCATTCTGCAATAGTTTTACTAATACGATGATTAGATTTAAAATTATTAATTGCAAATATAATAGTATTACTATTAATTAATAATATTTAATAGATTTTTAACAGCTAATATAGCTGTAATAGAGCTTGGCAATAACAAAAATAGTGAATTCTAAAGTGCTAAAATTTCAGACTTAGTTGATTTAGCCTGTTTAAAATCGTGTTTTAGCTCCAAAGCTTTATCGATATACTGAAGTGCTTTGTCTTTATTCTTTTTATGCTGATAGATTTGTGCCAATCGATAGTAGGCCCATTCTTTTGGAACACCATCAGCCGCAGAATGATTTTTTAGATAGACCAAAAGACATTTCTCACCACGGTCTAACTGCACGCCATAATCGGCAGACACTTTCCCAATTTGGTAATGCAAGGCATTCCGTTGGTGCTTTTGCTCAGCTTCGACCAAGGTGGAGATAGCATCATCTGGCTTCTTTTCCGACTCATAAAGATTGATTAACTTTTCATAACAATTGATGGAACCACCAACCTGTATGGCTTTTTTGTAATAAGCTTCGGCTTTTTCTGGTTCATCGTCGTATTCGTAAATATAACCTTTGGCCAAATAGCCATCGACTTTAGACAAAGCTTCAAGTTCATTGGCATATTTCAAGGATTTTGATTTGCTACCACCAACAATGCCTGGTAAGGACATGTACAATTCAACCAACGCCCAACGCGCATCAATATGTTTGGGGTCGAGCTCGGCCGCTTTCAAAAATTCCCGTTTTACATCGCCTATAATTCCGACTGCCTTAAATTTACTAATGCTTAAGGCCTTCATACCCAAAGCACCACCGTATTTATAATGATAGTTGGCGCTACTTGGTTTAAGGGTTGCCAATTTTTTATATTGTTCAATGGCTTCATCCCACTTTTTTTGGTGACCATAAGCATCTCCCAATAACTCAATGGCTTTTATATCCTCTGAATCCTCGTCAACATAAGGCAACAACAAATTAACAGCCGACTTAAACTGCTTTTTTTCAATCAGTTGTTCCGCTTTTTCATAAGGAATTTGTGCCAATGTAAAGATGGGCAAGAGTAAAAAGATAAAGAGGACTTTGAATTTCATAGCGTTCAAAAATAAGATTTCTATTCCGAAGTTTTAGAACATGCAAAATAAATGCCAATTTATATGTCGTCCATTTCATGTCACTCATAAAATGGCTAACTTAACGCATCCAAACCCTTACTTTACCCAACGGCGCTATTTTTGGAATAGCTTTTGAAGGACTTTTGAAGTAAATCTCATTTCAATGAAAAACGTTATTACTTTAGTTATGTTGCTCTGCTTTTCTGCTTTTACCAATGCCCAATCCGACGATTATAAATCGCTTTGGGAAAAAGTAACAAAGCTCGAAAACGAAGGCTTAACCAAATCGGCATCCAAGGTCGTTGACCAAATATACCTACGAGCAAAATCCGAAAACAGTTCTACGCAACTCATAAAAATCTTGGTGTACCAGAGTAAGTATCTCCTCATTCTTGAAGAAGATGCCCAACTTAAAGTTGTCAACCGTTTCAAGTCTGAAATTGAAAACACCGACGACTTACCGCGCAAACACCTTTTGGAAAACATGCTCGCTACCTTGTATTGGCAGTATTTTCAACAGAATCGTTATCGGTTTTATGACCGAAGTAAAAGCGTAGAAAAAGCGAGTGAGGATTTTAGGACATGGGATTTAGAAACACTTTTCTCCGAAATCCATAACTATTACCAACGCTCATTGGAAAATGGGTTGATTATTCAACAGGAAAAAATCAGCGACTATGATTACCTTTTAATTAAGGTTGAAAATTCTAAGACCTATCGCCCGACTTTATACGATTTGTTGGCACAGAACGCACTTCAGTTTTATAAGACCGATGAAAACAGCATTAGTAAACCCGCCTATAAATTCACTTTGGATAATCCTGAGTTTATTTCCGATAGCGAAACGTTCATCGACTTGCAGTTAAAGGCAAAAGATACGCTGTCCCAACAATTCAATGCGCTAAAAATCTACCAGAATCTTTTAAAACTTCACAGAAAAAACAAAGCGTCTGAAGCCTTTGTCAATGTAAATATTGAACGCCTGAATTTCGTCAATCAGAATGCTAGCTTCACAAACAAAACAGAATTACATCTTAAAGCGCTAAACGTTGATGGCAATGCTATTTCGTCGGAAGCCACTTCGGGCTTATATCAATTTGAAAAAGCCAAAATCCATCAAAGCATCGGTAACAGCTATTCTGGCGACCACACATCTGAAGCTGACAAAGTATCAAAACGCTGGGAGCTTAAAAAGGCTGTTGACATTGCAAATGGCATCATTTCAGAATTCCCAAATAGTGATGCTTCGTCTAAAGCTGAAATCCTGAAACAACAGATTCAGCAACCTTGGTTATCAGTTTGGGCAGAATCGCACCTACCGACCAATGCACCTTCAAAAGTATTGGTGAAATACAAGAATATTCAATCACTAGATTTCCAGGTTTACAAAGTTTCAAAATCAGAATTAGATGCCTTCAACCGAATTTACAGACCTGAAGAGAAATCTGCCTATTTCAAAAAATTAAAAGCTCAAGTGAGTTGGAGCGAAACTTTAAAGGATGAAGGCGATTTCCAAGTGCATGCTTCGGAATTTTTAGTCCCTAAGTTTCAAAATGGTTTGTACATTATAAAAATTACTACGTCCGAAAGTGATACCGTTTTTGCAATGACGCATTTTCAAGTGACCGATTTAGCCTTGGTTGAACAGCAAATCAACGACGCTGTGCATTACCAAGTTATAGACCGAAATAATGGACAACCAGTAACAAACGCTTCCGTAGAATTTTGGTATTTAACAAACCGTGACAACAGGTTGAAAAAAGAATTCACAACTGATAGTAAGGGCTTTTTTCAAATTAAAAAGAACAAGACCAACTATCGTAATATTAAAATAACCGTTCGCTCCAATGGCGAAACGGGCTATTTTGGCGACTATTATATCAGCAGAAATTACGACCGAAACAGGCCGAACAAAACACGTTACAACAAATACATTTTTACGGACCGAAGCATTTATCGTCCCGGCCAAACACTCTATTTTAAAGGTATTGTAACGCGGGTAGAAGACGAACAAACCAGCGTTGCCGAGAATGAAACCATAACGATTACACTGACAAACGTCAATGGCGAAACGCTGAGCACACTTCAGAAAAAAACCAATGACTTTGGGTCGTTACATGGCGAATTTGTACTGCCAACTGGCGGGTTAACGGGTAATTACCATTTGAGAATTCATTCCGATAGAACAGGAAGCGAATACCATTATTTTTCGGTGGAAGAATACAAGCGTCCAAAGTTTCAAACCACGTTTGATGATATTACAGATACCTTCCGCGTCAACGAAACCATTAGCATCAAAGGTAAAGCCGAAGCCTATGCCGGAAGCAACATTACGGACGCCAAGGTCGTCTACCGCGTGAGCCGAAAAGTACAGTATCCACGTTGGTACTACTGGAGGTTCCCGTACTATAATTCCGAACCTCAAGAAATCACTAACGGTGAAACTACTACGGATGCTTCGGGCGCATTTACCATTGATTTTAAGGCCATCCCAGACGAGAGTATCGACAAGGCCAATCTCCCGATTTTCAATTACGAAATCACGGCCGATGTGACCGACCTCAACGGTGAAACCCGAAGTGCCACAACCATAATCCGTGTGGGTTACCATGCCATGACGGCGACTATTGAATCACCAAGTACTGTAAAACAAGAAGATAAAACCTTCGACTTGTCCATAGACGCTAAAAATCTCAACGGCCAAAGCATTGAGGCTTCAGGGACGCTAGACATTTATAAACTTGAAGCGCCCGAAAACGTTCTAAGAAAACGTCCTTGGGAAGCACCAGATTACAAATGGTGGACGGAGGCCGAATTCAAAACCTTATTTCCGCATGAAGCTTATGACAATGAGCATCTGCTCACGAATTGGGAGCGTGGCAAAAAGGTTTACAGCACCAACTATGACACTTCAGAAAGCAAGTCCGTCACGGTAGATAAAATCAAGAATTGGGAACTCGGACAATATATCATAGTTCTAAAAAGTAATGACCGATTTGGACAAGAGGTTAAAGATGAAACTTATCTCAATCTATCGTCCGAAGATGCTAAAGAAGTCGCCGACAATCAATTGTTTACGTATTCGTTAGACCAAACTAATTATAATATTGGAGATACCGCTACTTTGAGTTTTGGTTCTGCCGTAGCGGAATTGTTTGTGACCATTGCTATAGAAAAAGAAGGCAAACTTATCAGCAGAAAAATCTACCAAATAAACGATAACATCAAGACCATAAAAATCCCAGTCAATAAGGACGACCTCGGCGGGTTTAGCATCCATTATAGTTTTGCGTCGTTTAATGGCTATCAGCGCGGAAGCATTTCAGTTTCAGTGCCATACCCATCCACCGATTTAGAGATTGAAACCACAACGTTTAGAGATAAACTTAAACCCGGACAAGAAGAAACCTGGAGTTTTAAAGTCAAAGGTCCAAAAGGCGATAAAGTGGCCACAGAACTATTGGCCAGCATGTACGATGCGTCCTTGGATGCTTTTAAACCACATCAATGGAATTTCAATCCTATCCAGAGAACTAATTACTATGCACAACTCGGCACGAATAGCTCTCGTAGTTTTGGAACAACGACCTTAAGAAATTTCTATCAGTTTGAAAGGCCGGCCTCCTACCCATTTCAAAATTTTGACCAATTGAATTGGTTTGGGCTTTATTTTGGGCAGAATTATCGTTTTAAAAATGAAAAAGTTTACTTAAGAGGCGCTGTTAGTGCTGTCGCTGTTGAAGAATCAGAATCACTTGATGAAGTTGTCGTAGTTCAGGATGATGTAGAAGTACTTAACAAGGTATCTAACTTAGATGGCGCAGGTTTAACTGAGCCTAAAACTGAGGAATCTAGCAACAAAGAAGAAGTACCAATCCAAATCCGAAAAAACCTTGAAGAAACCGCCTTTTTCTTTCCAGATTTAACCACAGATGCCGAGGGTAATGTTAACTTTAGCTTTACTACACCAGAAGCCTTAACCGAATGGAAATTGCAACTCCTGGCGCACACCAAAACTTTGGAAAGTCAAACCGCACAATTCACTACTGTGACGCAAAAAGAATTGATGGTTATTCCCAATGCACCACGCTTTTTGCGTGAGGGTGATAATATTTCAGTAAGTACAAAAATCGCCAACCTCACAGACAAAAATCTTTCAGGCGAAGCGGTATTGACGTTGAAAGATGCGGTGACGGGCGATATGGTACACTCAGAATTCGGGCATAGAGAAAACACCAAAGTATTTTCGGTTGATGCCGAGGGCAATACGAAAGTGTCTTGGGATTTGAGTATTCCTGAAAGTATTCAAGCTGTAGAATATACCATCACGGCAAAGAGCAATGCCTTTAGTGATGGGGAGCAAAGTGCGCTTCCTATTTTAAGCAATCGCAAATTGGTGACGGAGACCCTACCGATGTGGGTGCGTTCTAGTCAGACCAAGACCTTTACACTAGATAAGTTGAAGAACCTTCAAACGAACGGCAATTCAACCCTAAAGCATCACAAGCTGACTTTGGAGATGACTTCCAATCCGGCGTGGTATGCGCTTCAGGCCTTGCCGTACTTAATGGAATACCCCTACGATTGCAATGAGCAGATTTTTTCAAAATATTATTCCAACGCCATCGCACAACATGTGGTGAATTCCAACCCTAAAATCGCTAAGGTTTTTGACCAATGGAAAGCCAATGGCAACCTTCAAAGTAATTTGGAGAAAAATCAGGAATTAAAAGAACTCTTAATTCAAGAAACACCATGGTTACGCGATGCACAATCCGAAGCGGAGCAGAAAAAACGTATCGCTTTGCTCTTCGATTTAAACACAATGAAAAACGAATTGGCCGGTGCTAAACGCAAGTTGAGAAACAATCAAATGGATTCTGGGGCTTGGGCGTGGTTTAATGGCGGACGTGCCAATCGTTACATTACACAGCATATTGTATCGGGCTTTGGTCATTTAAAGCAGTTGGAAGTCGCCGACAACAACGATGAGCGTGAGATGATTGAAAAGGCCATTCGTTATTTAGATGCGGAATTCATTCAACAGTACGAAGACATCCGCAAATACGATAGTACGGTCGATTTAACCAAAGACCATTTGGCCTACACGCAATTGCATTATATGTATGCCCGAAGTTTTTATTCGAATATCAGTACATCGAAAAAACTTGAAGAAGTTATGGATTATTACCTCGGGCAGATGGAAACCTATTGGTTAAAACGTTCGTTGTATGCCAAAGGGTTGATGGCATTGACCTTATCCAGAAATGGTAAAACAACGACGGCTGGAAAAATTCTAAAGTCGCTGAAAGAGAATAGCATCAATTCCGAAGAGCTTGGCATGTACTGGAAGAGCAATACCAATTCGTGGTATTGGTATCAAGCTCCGATTGAAACCCAAGCTTTGATGATTGAAGCATTTTCTGAAGTCGGAAGCACCATTCAATCCATTGAAGCTACTTTAACAGATATTGACAATCTGAAAATCTGGCTACTCAAAAACAAACAAACTAACCGTTGGAAGAGCACCAAAGCAACTACCGAAGCTATTTACGCCTTATTACTTCGCGGTAGCGATTGGCTCGATGTTTCAGAAATGGTTGATGTAGAAGTTGGCGCTATAAAAGTGTCGCCCGAAACACTAGAGGAAGTGAAAGTCGAAGCCGGAACAGGATATTACAAAACCAGCTGGAATGGTTCAGAAATTAAACCAGAAATGGGCGAAGTCACTATTTCCAAGAAAAGTGATGGCATCGCTTGGGGCGGATTGTACTGGCAGTATTTTGAAGATTTAGATAAAATTACGTCGGCGGAGACCCCTTTAAAATTATCGAAAACCTTGTATTTAAAAACCAATGGCGACCGAGGTGAGGAATTGTCAAAAGTAGAAGATAACACTAAACTTAAGGTCGGTGATTTAGTGCGTGTCCGAATAGAATTACGCTCCGACCGAAACATGGAATTTGTGCATTTAAAAGATATGCGAGCCTCTGGCTTAGAGCCTATCAATGTATTATCGCAATACAAATGGCAAGATGGCTTGGGCTATTATGAAAGTACCAAAGACGCCTCCACCAATTTCTTTATGGATTACTTACCGAAAGGTATTTACGTGTTTGAGTACGATTTACGTGTCACCAATAAAGGAAAAATGAGCAATGGTATCAGCATCATACAATCTATGTATGCGCCTGAGTTTAGCAGTCATTCGGAAGGGCTTAAGATTACGGTTAAATAATCAAATCTGTTAGTTAGGTGAACCTATCTCGACAAACCCCAAAATTGTGTTGACTTATCAACGCAAACTATCTAACTAAAATATATTGATTATGAACCCAAAAGTATTTTTGGTCTTAAGAATTTTACTAGGCCTTTTTGTGTTGGTTTTCGGAGCCAACAAATTCCTGAATTTTTTACCACCGTTTGAAGGCCTATCCACAGATGCACAAACCTATTTTGGTGCTTTAACCCAATCTAAAACCTTAATGCTCGTCGGTCTTGTGGAAGTCGTGGCTGGTTTAGCCTTAATCTTTAACAAGTTCGGGGCGCTACTCGCTATCATTTTAATGAGTGTTTCGATAAATGCGGTTTTATTTCACGCTACATTAGACCCAGGGAATATTGTACCTGCATTAGTGTTATTAACACTTAATGTTCTTGTGCTTTTTGGATACAGGGATGCGTATAAGGGTTTGTTAGCTTAGTCAAACGACATAGTTGACAATCTGAACTTGTTTCAGATTCTAATTTGAATAAAACTAGAATTACAAAAATTCTGAAACGAGTTCAGAATGTCAGCCAAATTTATATCCGCTTAGAAATCATTGCCAACTGCCCCATGTGGTTAGCTTGGTGTTCCATAACATGAAACCACGCCCAATGGTTGGTCATGGAACCATTAGATTCTGCAAACCAGGCGTCATCTTTCTCCATAAGCATCTTTTTGGTGTCCTTCCGTACCTTATCAAAAATTTCTAAGTAGTACTTTATAGGCTTTCCTGTGAATTTCTTTCGAGCATCTTCGCCTAGACTTAAAGCTGTACCCCACTCGGCTTGCTCTTCGGCATTAAACTGTCGGCCTTCAAAGGTGTAAACCTGATAGTACTTTTCCGTCGCGGCCAAATGGTAAATCATGGCACCAGGTGTATTAGCATTTTCATCCAATAAAAAATCCGTGCCTTCTTGATCCATACGTGAGACTATGCGTTCCACTCGACCTTTTAAATCATCGAGCATAGACACCATCTGTCCAATGTCTCGGGAATAACCTTTTGGTGCTTTAATGTCGTACTGCGCAAAGCTTATTGATGGTAAAATCAGTAGAGCAATTAATAAGCCTAAATGTAGTTTTTTCATTATTGATTGATTTTAAGTTGAATCACAAATTACATCAAGAATAAATCAAATGCCTATAGCTTAACGGAAGATTAACGCTTTACTACTTACTTGGCGGTGTGGTTGGTCGCACTTCAATCTTACTTGGTAATGTTCTCGGATTCATTTGGAGCAGGTCCACCACCATTTGCCCAATATCTTCAATCTGGATTTTCCACGCATCAGATTCGTCGGGTTCATTGCCATTGAAATGCGTGGATACAGACCCTGGCATAATCGTGGTAACTTTGATGCCGTGCTTTCGTAAATCTAGCATCACAGCCTGCGTAAAACCAGTAACGCCAAACTTACTCGCATTATAGGCCGAACCGCCCGCAAAGAAATTAGTCCCTGCCAAACTCGAAATAGTAAGGTAGTAGCCTTTCGTTTTTTTCAATTCGTCCACACTAGCCTTGATGGAATTAAAAACACCAGTCAAATTGGTATCAATAACAGCGTTCCAGTTGTCTTCGGTCATGTCTTCGATACTTGCAAAATGCCCCAAACCGGCATTGGCAATAACAATATCCAACTTCCCGAATTTTTCAATCGTCGCTTCTACGGCGTTTCGTTGACTATCTAATTGTCGAACGTCAGCTTCTAACCCTAAAATATCATCTTCGTGTGCTAATTTTTTACAAGTCACTTCGGCACTCGCTTTTTGCCTGCTGGTGATGGCCACTTTTGCGCCTTGTTTTAATAAGGCTTCCGCAATTCCGTAGCCGATGCCTTTTGTGCCTCCCGTAATAAGGGCGACTTTATTTCTTAGTTGTTCCATGTTTTAGTTTGAATTATTGAACGTGTGTTTAATAAAATGAGTTGATTTACATTTGAATTATAATAGTAAACGTGTGTCAGGTTGAACGCAGTCGAAACCTTCCAAATTGGTTTTTCAAAAAGACCTTTCGACTGCGCTCAAGGTGACATAAACTTTAATTATGTGAAGAACCTGTGCGCTATTTCGTTTTCGGCGGATACTTGCTCATCATTTTTTCCACCACTTTACTGAAATAAGCCTCACGTTGGTCTGGCGTTGCCCTGTTATTAAATTGACTCTCGCTGACCACTTGCCAAAACATACCATTTTTAGAATCGTCGACAAATTCAATAGATAGTTCTCGCGTCGCTGATTGCCGTCCAACGGGTATACCCACAGAAATACCACCGCCAACATTGCGCCCACCGCCACCAAGACCGACGCCAACCGTACTTCGGTTTGGCCCAGTAAATTCTTGTGATTTTAAATCAATCCGAAAATCCGGAGTGTCGGATTTTTGAAGTCCCATAGTTCGAAGTTGCGCGTCCAAGGTTCGTATTAAACGTTTTTCGTCCAATTCACTTAAACCCGAAGACATATCCGTAAAATAATTGTAGGTCTTATAGTTTGAAAAATCTGTAGATTTCTCATAGTCGTAATCCACAGCGACCCCACAGGATGCCAGAAAAACAGTCGAAAATATGATTATTACATACCGCTTCATCTTTTTTATTTAAAGATAAGCATAATCGGAAAGACAGATGTGCTCTATTCCTTCTTCTCTTCAACCACTTTGGTTAAGGACGAGGAAATGATTCCGGTGGGAATAGCAACAATACCCAAACCAATTAAAAGAATAAAGAAGGTAAACATTTTACCACCCATGGTTATCGGGTAGACATCGCCGTAACCGACGGTCGTTAATGTGATAATCGCCCACCACAAACTATCGAATATGGACGAAAAATGTTCGGGTTGGGCTTCATTTTCAAAATAATAAATACCAACAGCTGAAAAGTAAATAAGTATAAGGGTGACACCCATGAACAAGACGATTTGCTCCTTGGCCAATATCATGGCTTTAGTGAATTGAAGCATCGCACGATTATAACGTACCAATTTCAATAATCTGAATAAACGGAACAAGCGTAACATCCTTAAGGACCTTAAGTCAATTCCGAAGGAAAGGTAAAATGGAAGAATAGCCAGTAAATCGATTATCCCGAAGAAGCTAAATATAAATTTCAGCTTTTTGGGTGCGACGTAAATGCGCATTAGATATTCCAGAGTAAAGACTAAAACGCAAAACAGTTCTATGGCATTAAGAATTTGTCTTTGGGTGTCAGACAAATCCGGAAGTGTTTCCAACGAAAAGGAAATAACCGAAACAATGATGAGAAACTGTATGAAAAACCCAAAATACCTACCTTGCCAACTTTTATTGTTATCAATGAGATTTCGAATGTTCTCTTTCATTCAGTAATTTTTAACAACGCCAAATAACATGAAGGCTTCTTATTGCTTAATTATTTTGAACATATGGGTAGAAGATTCCTCATCACTAACGCTTAAAAAGTAAAGCCCTGACTGATAGCTTGACAAGTCTAAATGACTATTCACAGATAAAGGCTTAATTTCAATTAATTTACCTGAAATATCATATATATACGCTTCATTTAAAGCCAAATCCTTATTAAATTTTATGAAATCTTTGAATGGGTTTGGGTATACAGCCAAATCATGATGGTCAAAATTATTATTAGACAATGTACCTGCTTCTCTTAAAGTTATCTCAAATGGACCTACAGCTCGCCTTCCAGAATCACTATTGTTTGACCAAACTTGCGCATAATAATTTGTATTTGCTGTTAGCATAACATTTTCTAAAATGCCTGCTCCACATGAATTCGAAACTTGTGTTGGTTCACCGCATTGTCCTTCCCATAACTGCAAAAAATAACCATCTGACACCTGTAAATCAACCGTTATATCGCTATTAAAATTAAGCCAAAACCAGATATCTTTTCGGTCTGGACTATCATTACAAGAAGGTGCAAGATTTGATAATGTTGAGTATGTATTTGATACGTCTAATGTATTCCCTAAACTCAATTCTGGAAAGGATAAATAACTCGTACAACTAAGAGAATCATTAAATGGTGGTATCTGACAGATATCGGTTATTTCAAACACTGAATCACATCCACTAGCGTTGTTTGACACCTCGAATACGTCCAACATTGGAGTCGCATCACAAAGCCAAAGCGAATTACATACAGAAAGCAAGGGATTATTTTCTATCGTTACACGTGCGCCACAGCTAAACTCATACATATCTTGAAATCCATCAATATCTGATAGATTATCATTATCCTTAATAACAAACCCGCATAGAGGGTTTACTGCGTTTAAATCTGAAAACGAACTCATTGTATCATTATTAATTAAATACAAGGTGCCTAATGTTGTAAGATTAGCCAATCCATTAAAACTAAAAAGATTGCTATTATTCTCTATATATAAATCTTCAATAAGTTCAAAACCACTTAAGCCAGTAAAATCGGAAAGTCCATTATTGTTTATTATGTTAATATTGTAGCCTGTTGGTCCCATTCCCTGAAGGCCATCAAGATTCAATAAGGAAGGATTGTTGACAACATTCACATCTATTGGCTGATTTGTAGACCCATTTGACAAACCAGACAGACTGTTCAACAGTGGATTATTTTCAAATAAGAAGAAAAAACTTGACTCTAAGTTATAAGAGGTAACTGAACTCAAACCGTCTAAATTCGTTAAAAGAGGATTATCCTTAACAATAATTGCGTTGAAACTATTTAAGCCATTTAAACCGTCAACATTGGTAATGTCATTACCACTTATAATTAAATTGAAAGTGGTGTCTGTACAGCCTAGATAGTTGGTTAAAAAATCATCTATTTGCTGTTGCGAACTAAATGTAAAATCCGATTGAGAAGTTGGGCATTGTGACAATAGAACATAGATATTCAAAAAGCAACAGCCTAAAAGTAATTTGTATTTCATTTAACCAATTGATTAGTAACAGCATAAAGCTACAACAAAAAACTAATTATTCAATAACTGCCACAATTTATCCTTCAAAGGTTGAAGACCTTGTTGTGCAACCGAAGATATAAAAAGATAATCAACTGGCAATGTGCCATCTAGTTCAGACTTTAATTCGGCTTTTAACTCGTCATCCAACATATCGGATTTTGAAATGGCGACCAATCGGTCTTTGTCAAGCATTTCAGGATTATAGCGTCGTAGTTCATCCAATAAGATGTCATACTGTTCTTTAATGTCCTTGGCATCCGCTGGAATTAAAAACAGTAAAATTGAATTTCGTTCTATATGACGCAAAAAGTAGTAGCCCAAACCTTTGCCTTCAGCGGCCCCTTCGATAATTCCAGGGATATCTGCCATCACAAACGATTGGTAATCGCGATATTCCACAATACCTAAATTAGGTTTTAGTGTGGTAAATTCGTAATCAGCAATTTTAGGTTTTGCTGATGTCAACACAGAAAGTAAGGTTGATTTTCCTGCATTTGGAAATCCGACCAGACCAACGTCCGCCAAGACTTTCAGCTCAATAGTAATATTTCTTTCTTCCAGCGGAATTCCAGGCTGTGCATAGCGTGGGGTCTGATTGGTAGAGCTTTTAAAGTGCCAGTTACCACGACCACCCATACCACCTTCAGCGACGATTTTTTCCTCGCCATCCTCGATAATTTCAAATAAAATTTCTTCTGTTTCAGAATCGCGCACAACGGTACCCAAAGGCACATCGATGTACATATCGTCACCATCGGCACCAGTACTCCGCCCACTACTGCCATGTGCGCCGTGACCCGCTTTGACGTGACGCTTAAATTTTAAATGCACCAGAGTCCACAGATTAGAATTCCCACGAATAATAACATGACCACCACGACCACCATCACCACCATCGGGACCGCCTTTGGCGATGTACTTTTCGCGATGCAAGTGTGCCGAGCCTTTACCTCCGTTTCCGGAAGAGACATGCATTTTAACGTAGTCTACAAAATTGCCTTCAGTCATGTGTACTTCCCGCGAAGGCGGGAATCTTATTAAGTTATTCGAAAGTCTGATGAGATTCCTGCCTACGCAGGAATGACACTATAAATTATCAATCACAGCACTCAATCGCTCGGTGATATCTTCAATACTTCCGACGCCATCGACACCAAAATACTTGTCTTGAGCTGTGTAATAGTCTTTTAAGATTGCGGTTTCTGCGTAATAGACCTTGATACGGTTTCTAATCACATCTTCATTGGCATCATCCGCTCTTCCGCTCGTTTTTCCACGTTCCAATAAACGACCGACCAAGACATCATCTTCAACTTCCAAAGCTATCATGGCATTGATTTGTGAATCCTTAGACTGCATCAACTCGTCTAAAGCTTTGGCTTGCGCGTCGGTTCTTGGGAACCCATCGAAAATAAACCCATTAGCATCGGCATTTTTCTCTACCTCAGCATTTAGCATTTTTATGGTCACCTCGTCTGGCACCAAGTGGCCTTTGTCCATATAAGACTTAGCCAACATACCGAGAGCGGTTTCGTTTTTTATGTTATAGCGGAACACATCTCCCGTAGAAATGTGAACCAAATCGTATTTTTCCTTTAGAAAATTGGCTTGCGTTCCTTTTCCGGCTCCTGGAGGGCCAAAAAGCACCAAATTTGTCATGTGTTGTGTTGTTTTGAGTTGATATACTTCAGGTAAATCACGTCCCAATCCGTTATAATCCAAGCCGTAACCGACGATGAATTTATTAGGGATTTCCAATCCGACGTAATCTAATTTATAGTCTTTCTTGTAAGCTTCGGGCTTGTAAAACAAGGTCGCGATAAGGAGCTGTTTTACATTTTCGTTTTTAAAAATACGGTGAACTTCTTCGAGCGTGTTTCCGGAGTCGATAATATCTTCTAGAATGACGATGGTTCTTCCCGATAAATCCTGCGTCAACCCAATAAGGCGTTGAATATCCTCGGTGGATTTCACCCCTTCGTATGACGCCAATTTTATAAAAGTAACCTCGCAAGGATGTGGATACTTCTTCACAAAATCACTGACAAACATAAAAGAGCCATTCAAAATACCAATAAAAACAGGCATGTCGTCTTTTAAATCTTCAGCAATTGCATCCACCATTTTTTGCACGGCACCCTCGAGGGTCTCGGCATTAATGAAGGGTTTAAATTGTAAATCGTGAAGCTGTATCAACGGTTATATTTTTAAAAATGCAAAGATAACCAATAGATTGGGGATTCGTGGCTTTTGAATTCTTAATTTGAATGGGATTCCCATTAATAACCGTATTTTTGTGATGGAAATGAGTATTAACTTAAAGTTTTCCGTTGTCACGGAAAGTCAACATGAATTACTTCTCTTCAGATTTTACCCTCGGCATATTAGGCGGTGGCCAATTGGGCAAAATGATGCTCTACACCACCAGAAAATTCGATATTAAAACCAAAGTAATAGACCCTTCAGAATCTGCGCCATCTCGATTGGCCTGTGATGATTTTGAAACGGGGGACTTAATGGACTTTGATACCGTCGTAAATTTTGGGCGTACGGTTGATGTGTTGACTTTTGAAATTGAAAATGTCAATGTGGACGCTCTTGAAACCTTAGAAGATGAAGGTATAAAAGTGTTCCCAAGTTCGAAGACGTTAAGAACCATTCAGAATAAAGCGACGCAGAAACTGTTTTATAGAGATAATGACATTCCTACATCGCCATTTTCGCGTTTTGCCTACACGTCTGAAATTAAGGATGCAGTGGACAATGGCGGACTCTCCTACCCCTTTGTTTGGAAAAGTGCACAGTTTGGCTACGATGGTATGGGTGTAAAAATAGTACGTCGCTATACCGATTTGATTGATTTACCAAATGTGGAATGCATTGCCGAAGAATTGGTGCCCTTTAAGCACGAATTGGCTGTAATAGTCGCTAGAAATGAAGATGGGGATTTGAAAACCTATCCGGTGGTTGAGATGGAATTTCATCCTGAAGCCAATCAAGTAGAGTATGTGATTTGTCCGGCAAGGATTCCTGATACAATCGCTAAAAAAGCAGAATTGGTGGCGTTGAGAACAGCCTCAGCTTTTGAGCATGTAGGTTTGTTGGCAGTGGAAATGTTCCAGACACAAGACGATGAGATTTTGGTTAATGAGGTGGCACCTCGTCCTCATAACTCAGGACACTACAGTATTGAAGGCAGTTACACTTCGCAATTTGAACAACAGATTAGAGCCATACTTAACTTACCTTTGGGTAAAACCGAAAGTACTGTTGCCGGCGTGATGGTGAACTTAGTCGGTGCAGAAGATTATACCGGCGATGTGGTTTATGAGAATATAGAAAAAATCATGACTATGGAAGGTGTAACACCGCACATTTATGGAAAGAAACAAACGCGCCCGTTTAGAAAAATGGGACACGTCACTATTGTGAATTCTGATGTAAACGAAGCAAGACGTATAGCTGAAGAGGTGAAGAAAACGATAAAAGTAATTAGTGCAACAAATACCAAATGACAACCCCCGATTACATCGGGACTAAATTCCAAAAACCTAATGATTGGAATTTTGGTTCCAAAGTTTCGGAATAATAAAATTGAAAATTGATGAATAAAGTAGCCGTAATCATGGGAAGCAAAAGTGACTTGCCTGTAATGCAAGACGCGATTGACATTTTAAAAGGTTTTGATATTGAGGTAGAAGTGGATATTGTTTCTGCGCACCGTACACCAGAAAAATTATTCGATTTTAGTAAGAATGCTCATGAGCGAGGCATCAAAGTCATTATTGCCGGCGCCGGAGGCGCGGCCCACTTACCGGGCATGGTGGCTTCTTTATCCCCTTTACCTGTGATTGGTGTTCCTGTAAAAAGTAGCAATTCTATAGACGGCTGGGATTCTGTGCTGTCCATTTTACAAATGCCAGGTGGTGTGCCCGTAGCAACAGTTGCCTTAAACGGTGCCAAAAATGCGGGGATTTTAGCGGCACAGATTATTGGGTCTAGCGATACTTGTGTGCTTGACAAGATTAAAGTCTATAAAGAAGGTTTAAAGGCGAAGGTTATGGAGTCTGCTAAGGATTTGAAATGATTCTCTTGAAGTTGACTGTCTGGTCGAGCGCAGTCGAGACCTCGCTATGAAAAACCATTTCATATATATAATTCAATGTTCAGATGGATTACTGTATACAGGATTTACAAACAATATTAAGAGACGGCTCGATGAGCATCAACAAGGCTTAAACAAATCCTGCTTTACCTATAGAAGACGACCACTTCAACTTATTTTCCATCAAGAATTCAATGATGTCAAGCAAGCCATATACTTCGAAAAAAAGATTAAACGATGGAGTGCTAAAAAGAAACTAGCCTTAGTCTGTAATGATTTTGATATGCTTCAGATTTTATCTGAATGTAGAAATCAAACCCATGCAAAATACAGACCCACAAACGAGGAGGTCTCGACTGCGCTCGACCAGACATATCAAGATTAGGATGAGAACTTAAACGAAGTAATCAATCTTTCGCATTAATAAGCCACATATTTAAAGTCTAAAATTGATATTTTTGTTATTCAGAATAGGCACTCATCTGTTGACTATTTTTACATCAAATTCAATATAATGACCATCCTCAACAAACCTTTCAATACCCCATACAACACAGCACCGTTTTCAAAAATCAAAACGGAAGATTTTAAGCCTGCATTTGAATTAGCTATTAAGCGCGCTAAAGCAGAAATTGATGCCATTGCGCAAAATAAAGAAGGCCCAACGTTTCAAAACACCATCGAGGCCTTAGATTACAGCGGGGAAGAATTGGATAGATTATCTAGCATCTTCTTTAATTTGAATTCCGCTGAAACCAGTGATACTATTCAAAAGATTGCACAAGAGGTTTCCCCTTGGCTATCAGATTTCAGTAATGATATTACGTTGAATGAAGACTTATTCAAACGCGTAAAATCGGTTTACGACTCAAAATCAGAGTTGCATCTCACAACCGAGCAACAAACTCTTTTAGATAAAAAATATAAAGGTTTTTCTAGAAACGGTGCCAATCTTAACGAGTCTGACAAAGAAAAACTCCGTGCGATTGACAAAAAATTGAGTCAGTTAAAACTGAAATTCGGGGAGCATATTTTAGCAGAAACTAATCGTTATAAAATGCATTTAACGAATGAAGATGACCTTGCCGGCTTACCAGATGGCTCAAAAGAAGCGGCGAAACAACGTGCAGAAGCAGGTGGTAAAGAAGGTTGGTTGATAACCTTGGATTATCCGAGCTACATTCCGTTTATGACTTATGCAGATAATCGCGAATTACGTAAAAAACTGTCGATTGCTTTTGGTCGGAAAGGTTTTCAGAATGATGAACTGGACAATCAAGATATCGTTCTAGACATCGCTAAACTTAGAAACCAGCGCGCAAAACTTTTGGGGTATAATACCCACGCCCATTTTGTATTGGAAGAGCGTATGGCCGAAACACCAGATAATGTTAAGTCCTTTTTAAATGAACTTTTAGATAAAGCCAAGCCTGCGGCGGAAGATGAGTTTAAAACCCTCAGTGCCTTTGCCAAAGAAACCGGTGGTATAGAAACGCTTCAAAAATGGGATGGGGCTTACTATTCCGAAAAACTGAAACAAAAATTATTTCAGTTGGATGATGAACAACTCAAACCGTATTTCAAACTTGAAAACGTGATTGATGGTGCGTTTACAGTGGCTACAAAATTATTCGGACTTCAATTTAAGGAGGTAGATACCATTGATAAATATCACGAAGATGTGCTGACGTATGAAGTTTTGGATGTCAACGGTGACTTAGTTTCCGTTTTTTATGCAGATTTCTTTCCAAGAGCAGGAAAACGAAACGGTGCATGGATGACCTCGTTTAAGCCACAAATGATTAAGGATGGTATTAATGAAAGACCGCACGTTTCCATCGTTTGTAATTTCACAAAGCCTACAAAAAGCAAGCCGTCATTGCTGACCTTTAATGAGGTCACAACCTTATTTCATGAGTTTGGACATGCGTTGCACGGCATGTTAGCCAATACAACCTATCCAAGTCTATCTGGCACTAGCGTCTATTGGGATTTTGTGGAATTGCCAAGTCAGATTTTAGAGAATTGGTGTTATGAGGAAGCGACGCTAAAATTATTTGCCAAGCATTATGAGACGGGCGAAGTCATTCCGATGGAACTGGTAGAAAAAATAAAAGCTTCAGCTACATTTCAAGAAGGAATGCAAACGCTTAGACAATTAAGTTTTGGGTTATTGGATATGAGCTGGCATGCCAACGAATCGCCAGAAAAAATCACCTCTGTAAAGGCACATGAATCTGAAGCCTTTAAAGGCACCAAGCTCTATCCAGATGTTGAGGAAAATTGCATGAGTACCTCATTTGCCCATATCTTTCAGGGTGGCTATTCTTCGGGGTATTACAGTTATAAATGGGCCGAAGTCTTGGATGCCGATGCCTTCGAATATTTTAAACAGGAAGGCATTTTCAATAAAACGGTAGCGGATAAATTTAAAAATCATGTGTTGTCGCAAGGTGGCACAGAACACCCCATGACACTTTACAAACGCTTTAGAGGACAAGAACCAAAGCCTGAAGCTTTGTTACGACGAGCGGGGTTGATTAATTAGATACTTCCGTTTTTTTAAGACCTGTCAGGTTTTGGAAACCTTACAGGTCTTTACTATCTATTAATATAAACTTTCAATAATTATTGAAAGTTTAAAATTTATTGTATATTTGTGTTATGGAATATCACGAAGCAAAAAATAAATTTATCAGCACTTGGGGAAGTCTCGGGAGTTTGTGGGGCATCAACAAGGCTATGGCACAAATACAAGCGCTTCTTTTTATCTCAACCGAGCCACTGTCTATGGAGGACATTATGGACGATTTAAAAATCTCTCGTGGTAATACGAGCATGAATCTCCGTCAATTGATTGACTGGGGCATCGTAACAAAAGTTTTGGTTACAGGTGAACGCAAGGAATTCTTTACCACAGAAAAGGATGTTCAAGAATTGGCCAGAATTGTTGCAAAAGAACGAAGCCGACGCGAAATTAAACCTGTGATTAAAGTCTTGAATGAGGTCTCTTCCATTAAGGACGACGGCAAAAAAGAAACCAAGGAACTCATAAAACAAACCAAAGCCCTCAAAACGCTAACGGAAGATTTAGACATCTTAATGAATAAAATGATTGACCAAAAACAAAATTGGCTGACTAAATCGGTCTTTAAACTGTTGAAATAATTTTTTTAAAACAAACTTTCAATTTTTTCTGAAATTTTAAAATATAAAAACCATGAAGCATATTTATCAAACCAACAAAATATTAACCATTGCACTCTTACTTATTTCATTGACATTTTGGGGTGGTCTAATTGCCCTTCCAGTCTTAGGATTGACACAAATTATAATGTGCATCATCATATTTCGGAATCTCTCAAAGCTAAATAAAAAAACTAGAAGTATTTTTATACTTATATCATATTGACCATTGTATTAGCAATCACTTTTAAACTTCTACAACTTTGTGGTTTTGAAACCTTGGTACTTCTATTTATATGGATGTTTGTTTCCGCATTCTTAGCATGTTTTCATTTATACAGTACCTATAAAATCAATACTCAATTATGAACTATCAAACACCAAATTGGCTCATCATCCTTGGTGGATTCGGCCAAATCTTTACAGCATTAATCTATCCTTGGATTAGACATCGCGTTTTTGATTGGTATACAGACGTTAAACAATTAAAGCCATTGAATCAAGAGATTGCCAAAACCTACGGAAGATATATTCAAGGTTTAAATTTCGCTTTCGGGCTTATCGCTATTTTAATACCAAATGATTTAAAAAACGGGACCAATCTTGCCATAGCAATGACAGCACTTATTGGCGCTTATTGGGTCGGTAAGGTTGCTACTCAAATTGCCTACTATCCGATGTATCAAATTCCACAAAAGACCATATTCAAAATAGGAAGCTATTTCATGAATATACTTTTTACTCTTTTCGCCATTGTCTACACATGGTTATTCATTTTAAATATTACATCATGAAAACAACAACACTCCCATTTAACCAAACCCTAGACCAAAACAAATTAGACATTACTAATTTCTATAATGAAGCTACGGAAGATTACGAGTTTTGGAGTAGCGATTTTAATATGCACTTTGGGTATTTTATTCCGTTTAAAACGAATCCGTTCAGTAGAGATGTCATGCTAAATCAGATGAATCATCAAGTATTGAAGCGTCTAAAAATCAATTCAGGAAAACACCGTCTTATCGATTTGGGCTGTGGTATGGGCGGGACAATGCGTTATGCCCTTCGCCATTGTAAAAACATAATTGCTTATGGCGTCACGTTGTCAGACTTTCAGGTAACACAAGGCAACGATTTACTCAAGGGTGAAAATGGCATCATTATAAAGGAAAATTATAATAAGACCTCGTTTCAATCCAACTCCTTTAATTCGGCGGTTGCTATTGAGAGTTTCTGCCATTCGGGTCACGAAAAACAATCCGTACAAGAAGCTTTTCGCTTGTTAAAACCTGGCGGGCGATTGGTAATTGCCGATGCCTTCCTTAAAAAACCAGTCTCACAATTGTGTTACGGCTCTAAATACGCTTATAACAAATTGTGCAATCATTGGAGTTTAAAACGCTTAGAGACCATCAGCAACATGACCAAATATCTAAAAGAATCAGGATTTAAAACCGTTACAGTTGAAGATGTCTCTTTTAGAGTAGCACCTTCCGTACTTCATGTCCCTTTTGCTATCATCGGGTTTATTCTGAAAAAACTATTAACCTTCAAACCGTTAAAAAAAGAAAGTTTACACAACCTTGGCGGGTCGTTTTACGCTTTACTTTCGGGCTTACACATGAAGAGTTTTGGCTATTACCTCATAACAGCGGAAAAGTAGTTGAATCGTTTGCCTAAAATGTATTATTTTTAGCCCTTAATTGTCTCAAACGAGCCACATGGCTAAACACCAATTAGACCCAAATCAGTGGGTAAAACTTTATTCGGATTACCTCTTCAACTACACCATTACGCGTGTTAATGACCGGGATATGGCCAAAGATTTGGTGTCTGAAACCTTTTTGGCAGGCCTCAAATCCATGGCTAATTTTAAAGGCGAAGCGAGTGAACGCACTTGGTTGATTTCGATTTTAAAACGAAAAATCATTGATTATTATCGTAAAATCAATTCAAAGAAAGGCAAAGCCGAAGTACGCATGTCCTACAATAGCGATTCTGAGTCTGAAGGCGATTGGCTAGAAGAGCGCGTCGCCGACCCTTTTGATAAAACAGCTGAGGATGATATGGAAAATTCGGAATTAGGCTCGGCAATTCACGATTGTCTATCTAAATTACCGGCTAAACAAGCGGAAGTATTTAAGATGAAAACCATTTTAAATTACGAAACCGAAACAATTTGTAATGAATTGAATATTACAGCGTCTAACCTTTGGGTAATCATCCACAGAGCACGTACTGCCTTGGCTGATTGCATGGAAAAAAATTGGTTTTAAATTAATATGAGTAAGTTATTCGTAAGCTGTGATGAAGCAAATCACGTGTGTGATAAGAATCAGTATAAAGAAGCAAGTCTTTGGGAAAAGGTTAAGCTGAATATACACTTGATTTATTGTGGTGCCTGCAGAAAATATTCCAGCAGAAACGGCAAACTGACCAAGCTTTTTAAGTCGGATAAGGTTGAAGTAATGCACAATGCTGAACGCGAGAAACTACAATCCGCATTTGAGCAAGAGTTAGCCAAGCATCACAATCAAGGCTAACCAAAATATTGGAATGGCCTCGACCCAAAAGGCACTGTAATACCCAGATTGTTCTTTCTTAGAGAACAACAGAAAAAATAAGGTTATACAAATTAAAATTAAGCTCGAAAGGATGGTAGACACATCCAATTCGTCTTTAAAAAATTCAAGCATAAAAAATAGAATCAAAACCAAAGCACCAATAGCTTTGGTTTTTTTTATGCCAATGGTTTGCGGTAAGGTTGCCAGTTTTATGCTGTCGTAGTTCAAATCTCTGATTTCAAACGGCAACATCAGTACAACGACAAGCAGATAGCGTTGAATGCCACAAATTATCACATCCCAAGTCAAGCTTGAAGCCGTTTCCAACACAGGAAGACCTACCGTCACCAAAGCCCAAACTAAAGCGATGATATAAATTTTCAGGCCTCCAATATTTCTGAGATTCTGATGTTCATCTATAAAATGCCGTTTTGGAATAAGCGGGATAGCATATAAAAATGTAATACTACCCAAAACAGCCAAAAATACCAGACTTTCAAATTGAAGCTGAAGTGCAAAATACCCCATAAAACCAATACAGATAAAAGAGAATATCTGTATGACTTTTAACCAAGTCGCCAAACTCCGATGATGAAACTTGGCCAAACCAAAATACTTCACAAAGTTGTAACCAGTAATCGTTGCAAAAAAGACAAAATATAATAACTGTTGTTCCAGCTGTTTTTCAATCTGAATCCCCGTCACAAGCACCAAAGCCGTCAAACTCAAAGCTACGTGGATACTGCTGTTTAAATAGAAATTAAAAAGAGCTTTAAGCGGTTTCATACTATAAAAATAATCAAAGTGTTAATAACGCTTAGATTCGGTTAAAAACTTTAAAAAAGCCCCACATTAAAACACCTCTATTTCCTTAACTTTGCATATCGAAAAAATTTAGCTTTCTACAGCATGAACACAACATCTTTCGCCTTAAGACACATCGGCCCAAACGCTGAAGACCAAAAGGCAATGCTAGACGCCATAGGCGCATCGAGTATCGACAAATTGATTTCTGAAACCATTCCGCACGGCATACGTTTAGAAAACGATTTGGATTTAGACCCAGCCATGAGTGAGCAAGAATATTTGTCTCACATCTATGAGCTATCTAACCTCAATAAAATATACAAGTCTTACATCGGCATGGGTTACCACCCGTCTAATCTACCATCGGTTATTCAACGTAATATTTTAGAAAGCCCAGGATGGTATACAGCCTATACGCCTTACCAAGCTGAGATTGCGCAGGGTCGATTGGAAGCGCTTCTTAATTTTCAAACCATGGTGATTGACCTCACAGGAATGGAAATGGCTAATGCCTCTCTTCTCGACGAAAGTACAGCGGCTGCAGAAGCTATGAGCTTATTGTTTGCCGTTAGAGAAAGAGCCCAAAAGAAAGATGGTGTCAATAAATTCTTTGTTTCTGATTTAGTACTGCCACAAACCATTGATTTATTGGAAACACGTGCAAATCCAATAGGTATTGAATTAGTCATAGGTAACGAAGCAGATTACAATTTAACCGATGATTTCTTCGGAGCATTGCTACAATATCCAGGAAAAAATGGCCAGGTGACAGATATCAAGGATTTTATTGAAAAGGCAAATGCTCATGCTATAAAAGTGGCTGTAGCAGCTGATATTTTAAGTCTAGTTAAGCTTGAAGCTCCTGGTAAATTTGGTGCGGATGTTGTTGTCGGCACTACTCAACGATTCGGAATCCCAATGGGTTACGGTGGGCCTCACGCGGCTTATTTCGCTACAAAAGAAGCCTATAAACGTGATGTACCTGGACGAATTATTGGCGTGACTAAAGATGCAGATGGAAACCGTGCGCTGCGTATGGCATTACAAACCAGAGAACAGCATATTAAAAGAGACAAAGCGACATCAAACATCTGTACGGCGCAAGTATTATTGGCTGTTATGGCGGGGATGTATGCTGTCTATCATGGCCCAAAAGGCTTGGATTTCATTGCCACAAAAGTGAATGATTCAGCATCCACTTTAGCAAAGTCTCTAGAGCACCTTGGTTTAGAACAAGCGAACCCTTATTATTTTGACACCCTTCAGATTAAGGCTGATTCCGTTAATGTAAAGTATGAAGCCGAAAAACGTAATGTCAATTTTTATTATCCAGATAATAATACAGTAACCATCTCCTTAAACGAGACAACAAACATTAATGACCTTAATGAGATTATTGAAATTTTTGAAGCGGTTACCGAACAAAAAACAGAAAAAATCAAAACGCTTTCTGAAGACTACACCATTCCATCGGAATTGAGTCGTACGTCGGACTATTTAAGTTTCGAAGTATTCAATTCCTATCATTCTGAAACTGAATTGATGCGTTATATTAAGCGTTTAGAGCGAAAAGATTTGGCGTTAAACCACTCCATGATTTCTTTGGGCTCCTGCACCATGAAGCTGAATGCGGCATCAGAAATGCTACCTCTGAGTTGGTATAGTTGGGGGAATATGCACCCGTTTGTTCCAACCTATCAAGCAACGGGTTATAAACTGATGCTCAATGAGCTTGAAAACCAATTGACAGAAATTACCGGATTTGCAGGAACATCATTACAACCAAACTCTGGCGCACAAGGCGAGTTTGCGGGACTTATGGTAATCAAAGCCTATCACGAATCTCGTGGCGATCACCACAGAAATATCTGTTTAATTCCTTCATCAGCACACGGTACCAATCCAGCAAGTGCAGTTATGGCGGGTATGAAAGTCGTAGTGACCAAAGCGACCGAAGATGGTAATATAGATGTAGATGATTTAAGAGAGAAAGCTGAATTGCACAAAGACAACCTTTCAGCATTAATGGTGACCTATCCATCAACACATGGTGTTTACGAATCTGCTATAAAAGAAATTACGCAAATCATACATGATTTTGGTGGTCAAGTTTATATGGACGGTGCCAATATGAATGCGCAAGTTGGCTTAACCAACCCAGGGAATATTGGTGCTGATGTATGTCATCTCAACTTGCATAAAACTTTTGCCATTCCCCATGGCGGTGGCGGACCGGGCGTTGGCCCTATCTGCGTGGCAGAGCAACTCGTTCCTTTTCTGCCTGGAAACCCAATCGTGAAAACTGGTGGACACCAATCCATTACTGCAATTTCTGCAGCACCATTTGGTTCAGCATTGGCCTGTATTATTTCTTACGGTTACATTAAAATGTTAGGCGCCAAGGGGCTTAAAAAAGCAACAGAAGTTGCTATTTTAAATGCTAACTACATCAAAGAAAGATTGCAGGATTATTATCCGACGCTATATACTGGTGAAAACGGTAGGGCAGCACACGAGATGATTATAGATTGTCGCGATTTTAAAGCCAATGGCATAGAAGTTACCGATATCGCTAAACGCTTAATGGATTATGGTTTCCACGCACCAACGGTATCATTTCCGGTTGCAGGCACCATGATGATTGAGCCTACGGAAAGTGAAAGCAAAGCAGAAATGGATCGTTTTTGTGACGCCATGATTTCAATCCGAAAAGAAATTGACAGAGCGACTAAAGACGACCCAAACAATGTTCTAAAAAATGCACCACATACTATGGCGCTTTTGACTTCGGATGATTGGTCAATGCCGTATTCTAGACAGGAGGCCGCATTTCCATTAGACTATGTCCAGGACAATAAGTTTTGGCCTAGTGTACGACGTGTAGATGATGCTTACGGAGACAGAAATCTCATTTGTAGCTGTGCTCCTATTGAAGCATATGCAGAAGCCTAAAGCAAGCATTTGTACTTAAATAAGCGCCTCATTAGGACGCTTTTTTTGTGTTTTTTTTCGGAATAACCGTTATTTAGTGAGAATACTGGAAAAATTCAATTTTTAAATTATAAAGGCTAACCTAGAATCATTAAATTAGTTAGATTCGTAAATTAACTTGAAAGGTTCACGCCATGGGGATTAGAATATCAGGAACAGGAAGCTACATACCAAGTAGTGTTGAGAAGAACGCCGATTTTAAAGAACATCAATTTTTGAATACAGATGGTTCTGAGTTTCAACAAGAAAATAATGTGATTATTGAAAAATTCAAAGCCATTACAGGTATTGGTGAGCGACGCTATGCGGACCACCAACTCACGTCTTCGGATCTTGCTGTTTTAGCCGCTGAAAAAGCCATAACCAATGCTGGCATTGACCCAGAAACTATTGACTACATTATCCTTGCACATAATTTTGGTGATGTAAAACATGGCACCATTCAGAGCGATCTTCTACCATGTTTGGCCTCTAGGGTTAAGCATAGTTTACGAATAAGAAACCCTAAATGTGTGGCCTACGATATTTTGTTTGGCTGTCCAGGATGGGTAGAAGGAGTCATCCAAGCCCAAGCCTTTATTAAATCTGGAATAGCAAAACGATGTTTGGTTATTGGCTCCGAAACACTTTCTAGGGTTGTAGATAAGCACGACCGTGATAGTATGATTTACTCAGACGGTGCCGGCGCAACAATCATCGAAGCATCGGAGGAAGATGATGGTATTCTATCGCATGAAACGGCTAGTTTCACCTACGATGAAGCTTACTATTTATTTTTCGGAAAGTCGAACAACCAAGATTTGTGTCCAGATACACGTTACATAAAGATGGATGGGCGAAAAATTTACGAGTTTGCTTTAAAGCATGTTCCACTCGCTATGAAAACCTGCCTGGATAATAGTGGATGTGATATCAAGGATGTTAAAAAAATCTTTATCCATCAGGCGAATGAAAAAATGGATGAAGCTATTTTAAAGCGATTTTATCGATTGTACAAAACTGAAATCCCTGATGGCATTATGCCAATGAGTATCCACAAATTCGGAAATAGTTCTGTAGCAACAGTCCCAACACTTTTCGATTTAGTGAAAAATGGACAACTTAAAGGCCATGAACTCAGAAAAGGCGACATTATTATGTTTGCTAGTGTTGGCGCGGGTATGCATATCAACGCAATTACCTATAAATATTAGATTTTTTCGTAGCTCATGTATAAAACCATTCCTCATCGACGCTACGGAATTACGCTTGATTTTCTAAAAAAACACATCTCTAAAGAACAGTCGATTCTGGACTTGGGTGTACCCAATCCGTTTTCGGACATTATGGTGTCTGAAGGCTATACGGTTGAGAACACTAAAGGTGAAGACTTAGACGAAGACACCTCAACTATAGACAATTCAACTGCAGAGGTGGTTACTGCTTTTGAAATTTTTGAACATCTTCTCTCCCCATACACGGTTTTAAAAGCTATTAAAACGGACGAGCTGATTATCAGTGTGCCTCTAAAATTATGGTTCGCTTCAGCCTACCGAAGTAAGACCGACATGCGAGACCGGCACTATCATGAATTTGAAGATTGGCAACTAGATTGGCTATTGGAAAAAACAGGTTGGGAAATTAAAGATTGCATAAAATGGACCAACCCCACGTCTAAAATTGGACTTCGTCCATTGTTACGACGCTTTGTCCCTCGTTACTATATGGTATATGCCACAAAAGTCAAATAACCATCATTCATAAGGCATTCCCTATATTTACACTGCTTCAACATAAGGAAGCTTTTTTAGCATGAATTTCTGTATCATCATTCCCGCACATAACGAAGCTACCGTGATTGCTCAGACCTTAGAATCTTTGGTCAATCAGACGGTTTTGCCTTCGGAATTAATTGTGGTCAATGATAATTCAACCGATGGCTCACAAAAAATCATTGAAGGCTATATTGAAAGATACAATTGGATAACGCTGGTAAATTCAAGTTCGTCGGATAAACATCTACCTGGTGCCAAGATTATCAATGCGTTTTACAAAGGCTTTGAGCACATCAGCAAACCTTACGATATCATCTGTAAGTTTGATGCAGATTTAATTTTTTCTGAAAGTTATTTGGAAACCATTGCGAAGCACTTTCAAACGAATGAAAAACTCGGCATGGCTTCGGGTTTTTGTTATATTCAAAATAAAAGCGGAGAATGGATTCTTGAGAACCTTACCAACAAAGACCATATCCGAGGTGCTTTGAAAGCCTACCGCAAAAAGTGTTTTGAAGATATCGGCCAATTAAAACGCTCAATGGGTTGGGATACGGTTGATGAACTACTCGCTAAATTTCATGGATGGCAGATTATAACTGATGAAAGCCTTCATGTAAAACATTTGAAACCGACAGGACAATTCTACAACAAAGCTTCAAAATATTTGCAGGGCGAAGCGATGTACAAAATGCGATACGGATTCTGTATTACGTTGTTGTCAGCCTTAAAATTGGCTTTCAAAAAGAAGAATATCAATTTGTTTTTTGATTATATGTCGGGATATTTTCGTGCTAAAAAACAGAACTTGGCTTTTTTAGTCTCTGAAGAAGAGGGCAAATTTATAAGACAGTTGCGCTGGGACGGCATCAAAAATAAAGGGAGACGATAATTGTCTCCCTTTTCTGTTATACAACTATTAATAGCGCTTAGTTGATAACGACTCTCAAAATCTCTGGTTGTCCCGAATCACCTTCAACTCGAAGGAAATACAAACCTGGACTTAAATTCTGAATATTTAATTGTGCCTTCTGCTTTGTCGTACTTGTCTCAATAACGGGTTCGTTAGACATATTGAATAATTGTAATGACACACCTTTTTTGGATGGATGACCCAGTTTTACATTTAATACATCGGAGGCTGGATTTTCAATTATTGACGATCGCCCTGCATTGCCTTCATTACGGATAACACTAATAGAGTTTGATAAGTCGAAACAAAAATCGAATTCGCCAACGTTGCTAAATGTCGATAAATCCACATCGCCTGCGTAACGCATGTACCACAGCAGGCATGTTCCTGGTCCAGCACCATCAAAATTAGGAGCTGAAGCTGTTGGTGGTAATCCTAAGATATTAAGATCTTCATCTGTCACCACCCAGGTTGCATTTTCGCCAGAACTACCTTCTATAGTTACTGCGCCTTCAGCGATTTGGTCTGGCTGACCGTCTCCAACCGTGTTGAACGTAAATGTGTTGTTGTCTCCACCTGTAATTGTACCGCCTTCTGGTTGATTACGTACAACATCAATACCATTAGACAAGTCGTAACAGCCTGAAATATCAGCAATATTTGAACCTGCCGTGGCACCTTCCACTTCGCCAAAAGCACTTAAATGGTAAACCACACAGGTTCCGTCACCGGCACCATCAAAATCGACTACAAAAGGATTTGGTGGTGTTCCTAAAATCATGCCCTCACTATCCGTGACAATCCATTGGGAAAAATTGCCGACATTTCCAGATAAAGTAATGTCACCTTCAGGGATATTATCTGCTTCGCCGTCGCCCACACAATATTCAAAAGAACCCCCTTCCAAAATACCACCATCCGCTTCATAACGGATCACGGTAATTGGGTTAGACAATTCAAAGCAACCCTCTAAATCGCCAGCGTTGGTAACATCCAAAAAAGTTTCGGGATCGCCTTCAAAACTTAAATGCCAAACAAGACAGGTTCCTGCTCCTGCGGCATCAAAGTTAGGCGCGGATGGCGTCGGTGGTAATCCAAGAATATTTAAGTCTAAATCCGTAACAACCCATACCGAATTAGACCCTATATTTCCTTCTAAGGTAATGGCGCCTTCAGGAATATTATCCGCTTCTCCATCAACACAAAACGTAAAGATGTTGTTTTCACCTCCCGTGAGTGTGCCGCCTTCTGGTTTTAGATTTCGAACGACTTCTATATAATTTGAAAGGTCGTAACGTCCTCTTAGGTCGGAAAGGTTTTTTAATTTTTTAAATGGAGGAATACCATTATAGGACAAATGCCAAATACGACAAACACCAGGCCCGGCACCATCCAAATTAAACGGTGGTGCTGGTGGCAATGCCAAAATATTGTTTTGGTCATCGGTAATAATCCACTGTTTTAGTCGACCTGAAGCACCTTCAACGGTGACGTTAATTGGATCTGGAAATCCATCAACACAAATCGTGGTTTCATCTTCTGTGCTGATAAAACCACCATCTACATTACTATTGGGATTTTGAGCCATTAAAAATGAGGATCCTAATAGCGCTAAAACAAAAAAGAAGGAAAAATTTAGAGTAGTTCTGGGGAACTTAAAAGGTAAAATAGTTTTCATTGCCTTACTTTTTTATGATTAGAAAGGCAAGTTATACTGAATAAAAACTATAAAATGTTAGCTAGCTGACATTTATCTAAAAAGTAATTACTTATCTATTAAAAACTCCAGTTTTTATAAGAAGACTGACGCTCTAAGGTATTCTCAATTTTGTCATTGAGTTGCGGAAAGAAATCGATGCCAGTAAGTTCTTCAATTTGATCGACAGGAACCACAAATTTGTACAGGGCTTCGTTACTATTTTCGTGAGGAATTAAAAAGCCCAACATTTTTGGGCTCTTACTCGATTGGTCATAGATGATTTTATAGAAATACTCAGGGATGGCAACATGTTCTTCTCCAATAGTCTTCAGCTCATCAGAAAGAATTCCACCAGTTACTACAAACACACCATCTTTTCGTTTGGCCCAATAGCGTACTTTTTGTTCAAGACGATTCCAAATACCTGAATTAAACTCGTGCTCCTGCGGTGAAATATTGCTGGTAAGAAAGGTTTCATCATGTGCTTCTTTTGAAAACTTACGGTCGCCAGCCGGACATAAATGCCCACGGTCATAGCCCGAATTTTTATAATTCCGCCAATGCGCGCCTTCTGTTTTCACGCTTTTATCAATCTGAAAATAAGGTCTTTTGTGATTGGTAGAAACCACTTGATTGGCTTTTAATTCATAAGCTACCCATTCTGCTTGTTCGTGTGCTTCACTATATGATAAGGAGTAAAATTTGTGATGAACAACAGAATTAGTGGTGCTTGTCGGTAAAAAATAGGTGTTGGTGTTTTCTTTTTCTGTTTGCCCTTCAGAAATAATAACATCCTGTGTTTCCTTTTCCTGAAGATATTCAAAAGAAAACACTGCAATTAAGATGATTACGGCAATTAGCGATAGAAGGTTTCTTCGTTTCAAGCTTAATCCAATATTTCAGTTAGCGGTCGCCCAGTTGAAGCATTAGGGAATGAAATCCCAAGCATCGCAGAAATAGTTGGTGCGATATCCGGGATGACTGTTCGCTCATAAGACGCTCCCTTTTTGATACCCTTTCCGTAGAAAAGCAAAGGAACATGCGTGTCGTAATTTAAGCCACTACCATGTGTAGACCCGGTTTTACCATAGCTGATAAACGCGGTTTCTGGCACCAAGATTATGTCACCCGATCGCTTTTGATGATAGCCATTTTGCAGAAGCGACTCAATACCTGTAGTGAAATTAAAATTAATCATCGCCTCAGCCGTATACACCTTATCAACTCTATCGTAGGCAATAAGCTCGTTAGCAATATCCCGTCGGATTGCTGTTATATCCAAATTACGTGACACTACCTCTGCTTTATTTAAAAAGACTTGATTGTTGCTCACATTTTCTACCAAACTTTCAGAATTGAATTTTGATTTGATGTATTCTCCAAATCGTGTTCTGGTCTTTTGATTATTCAAATATCCTGAAGGTATCCTGTTTTTATCAAGATAGGCAGGCACATTGATGGCACCATGATCTGCCGTTAAAAAAACAACATACTCACCCGCACCAACTTCAGTATCTAAAAATTGAAAAAATCGTTCTAAATCTGCATCTAAACGGATATAGGTATCTTCAATTTCTTTGGAATTGACTCCAAAATTATGGCCAACATAATCCGTGCTAGAAAAGCTCACTGTAAGAACATCCGTAGTAGCGTCCTTACCCAATTGTTCACCTTTAATAGCGGCCATGGCAAAATCTGCGGTTAAACTATTACCATAAGGTGTGGCCTTAAGAATATCGTAATTGCCATTCTCAGCCTTCAATGCATTAAGGTCATAAGGGAATGCGGCTGTATCTTTTCCGTTAAATCCTCCTTCAAAATTATTTTCATCTGAACCACTTTCTGAATAGGTAGATAGTTCTTTGAATGTGTCCCAAGTTTTAAAATATTGTTCCGCCTTGTCTGAAGCATTAAAAGTCTCCACCCATTCTGGTAATTCGCTAATATAAAAGGAACTGCTAATCCAAGCGCCTTCATCTTTACCATGAAACCAGTATGCCCCATTTGCAGTATGTCCTGCAGGCAAAATAGCACCTCGGTCTTTTAGGGAAATACCTATAGACTTGCCTTTCATTTGCGTGAACAGACGATTCTCATCCGCAAATGTGGTGGTTAGCATTCTGTGAGGGGACATTTTACCTGCGTTATGGGTTGTACCAACAGATGAAACACTCTCATCCCCTGCACAATACACAGTTTCTTTTAAGACTTTATCATACCAATTGTTACCTATAATACCGTGATATTTTGGTGTTGTTCCCGTAAAAATAGACGCATGTCCGGGACCCGTATATGTTGGTATATAGTTATAATGGTTGTTTTTAAAATTGAAGCCTTTACCAGTTAAGCGCTTAAACCCATCATCGCCAAATTGGCTTTCAAATCGGGTGAGATAGTCGTAGCGCATTTGGTCTACCACGATTCCAACGACCAATTTGGGCTTGTCAATCGGAGTGACTTCTTTTTTGTGTTCGCATGATAGCATCAAACAAAAAAAGACTACTAAAATGGCATATATCTTGAGTGGTGTCTTCATTATAAATAAAACATTTAAAGAATGTTCAAAAATACAGATTTAAAGACATCTTAACTTTAAGTTTGGGTTAATAACCATTCAAATTTTCATAATTTAGCGTTGAAGTTTAGTTGTATTTACAATTGACTGCCAACTAAAACACTTCCGAAACAAAATTGCCCATGAGCTACCTTCATAATATTGGGACCTATTTCCTAATGGTAAAGGATATTTTTTACAAGCCCACCAAGTGGTCTGTGATGCGCAAGTTGATTTTTAAAGAAATAGACGACCTCATTATCGGCTCGTTAGGCATCGTGGCATTTATTGCATTTTTTGTTGGCGGGGTAGTTGCAATTCAAACATCTTTAAACATCAGTAATCCACTGATACCAAAATATTTGGTGGGTTTCGCTACACGACAATCCATAATTTTAGAATTTGCCCCAACATTTATCTCCATCATCATGGCCGGTAAAATGGGCTCGTTTATTACCTCCAGTATAGGTACAATGCGGGTGACGGAGCAAATAGATGCGCTAGAAGTAATGGGTATCAACCCAATTAATTATTTGGTGTTTCCAAAATTTATAGCGCTTTCACTTTATCCGTTTGTAATTTCAATTGCTATGTTTTTGGGAATACTTGGAGGCATGGCCGCTTGTGTTTACGGAGGCTACGGCACGCTCGAAGATTATTTATACGGCATCCAAGATGATTTTCAGACCTTTCATTTGGTCTATGCTTTTATAAAAACTTTTGTTTTTGCATTTATATTGGCTACAATCCCATCGTATTACGGTTATTTTATGAGAGGTGGCGCTTTTGAAGTTGGAAAAGCAAGTACTACGGCATTCGTTTGGACCAGTGTGGTCATTATATTATTGAATTACATTTTAACCAGTACCATGTTAGGCTAATGATTGAAGTAAAAGACTTACATAAATCCTTTGGTGACGCCCATATTTTAAAGGGTATCAACACCACGTTTGAGCAAGGCAAGACCAATCTCATCATTGGGCAGAGTGGCTCTGGAAAAACCGTTTTTTTGAAATGCTTACTTGGTCTATTTAAATATGAAAAAGGGACAATTTCTTACGAAGGGAAAGTCTTTCAGAATTTAGATAAAGACGAACAAGGCGATTTGCGTGCGGAAATAGGCATGGTTTTTCAAGGTAGTGCACTCTTTGATTCCATGAACATTCTAGAAAACGTCATGTTCCCGCTCCGCATGTTTACAAAACTCAGCAAGAGTGAAATGCAGGACCGAGCCGATTTTGTATTAAAGCGTGTACAGCTAGAAGATGCCCATTTTAAAAAGCCTAACGAAGCTTCGGGTGGTATGCAGAAACGCGTCGCCATTGCTCGCGCCATAGTCAACCGTCCAAAATATTTGTTTTGTGATGAGCCTAATTCTGGTCTCGACCCCAAAACAGCCATTGTTATTGACAACCTCATTAAGGAAATTACGGAAGAGTTTAATATCACTACGGTGATTAACTCTCACGATATGAATTCCGTTATGGAAATCGGTGAAAAAATTGTCTTTCTTAAAAATGGTTTAAAAGCTTGGGAAGGCTCCAAACATAATATATTTAGTACCGATAACGAAGCTGTCACTGACTTTGTCTATTCGTCTAATCTCTTCAAAAAAGTAAGACGTATGTACAATGAGGATTTACTTTAAGTTATTGTCTTAAAATCAAGACCTTGTCACTTCCTAATTTCTGAATCAACCAAGTGTTTAAGTCTTTTTCCTGAATGGTTTGAAGACTATCAGATAAAGCCGAATTCCACTTAACACTAATCACTTTTACCGTATCTACTTTAATAAAGTCTGACGATTGAAGCATTTCCGCAAACCCGAAATATTGTAAGTCCTTAAATCGTATTTTGGCATCTTTAGATAAGTCTGAATAAGCCTTGAGTTGCGCATCCGATTTGTAAGTAGCTAGCTCTTGGGTTAAACCCGTTGTTGTTCGTCGTAACGAGTCCAATTGATTTTGAAGGCCTTCGATCACGTAATCTTTTTGCTCTATATCTATTGTAGCTTTGTCATAAAGTTCCAAGATTCGGTCAGAGCTTTTATTGGAATTACTAATAATATTTAAATCAAAGTTGTCTATTTTATTATACCCTTTCAATTCATTCTCAAGATCATTTAATGTGGCTTCAGAGATGTCTCCATTAAAATATAATGAAATGGTCTGGTTATCCACATCCATATTCTCACGTTGCAACCATAAAGATTGGTTAGCTTCAATTTCATTTTTAAGAAATGATTTATAAGCCATTTCATACCTGCTGTTTTTCAATACATTCAAAAATGTGAATACCGCAGGAATCATAACAAGTAAAGCAATGAGGTACGCAATTCTAGATATAAATCGTCGTCTTTTTGAATTGGCGTACCGCAACATTGGAAAACGTAAAATCTTCAACACTAAAAATGTTGCAAAGGCAATGAAAATAGTATTAATAATAAAAAGGTACATAGCACCTCTAAAAAACACCCAATTTCCTTGAGCTAAGCCATAACCTGCAGTACATAAAGGAGGCATCAATGCAGTGGCAATAGCAACACCAAAAATAACCGATGCAATAGTGCCTTTTTTAGTTCGTGCAATAATCAATGCCAAACCACCAAAAAATGCAATTAAAACATCCCGAACATCAGGTTGGGTTCTACCGAGTAACTCGTGTAAATCGTAAATATCATTGGTAACTGGGAAGAAATAGAAGAATAAAAATGCAGTTAATAAACTTAAAACGATCATGGTCGCCAAGTTGATTAAAGATCGCTTCAAAGTCTCTATATCATTGACCGCTATAGAGAGCCCTACACCTAAAATCGGCCCCATAAGCGGTGAAATTAACATGGCTCCAATCACTACTGCCGTAGAGTTGGCATTTAAACCAACAGAGGCTACAAAAATAGAGCAAATGAGAATCCATGCTGTGGCACCTTTAAAAGGGATATCTGCTTTTATAGCCGCAATAGTTGCATCCCTATCTGTGTCATGTCTAAAATCTAGTAACTCACTCAGAAAATCGCTAATACTTTCAAAAAGTCCCTTAGCATCCTTACGGACGTTTTCTTTCTTTTCCTCAACGAGTTTTGCTTTGTCATGAGCTTCCTCAGATTCCGAAAAATTAAATTTATTTTCTTCCATTAACTATACACATTCTAAACCTTTCGGTCAGAACTAATTTATTCAATAAATACCATTTTTAGGTTAAATGATCGCCAAACTTGTCCCTAACGCTACCTGAAACCTGTTTTATATCTTGTTCCTTGGATTTTGGATAAATCATTAAAACATCGTCCTTATCCACAATGATGTAATCCTTTAGACCATCTACGACGACAAGTTTTCCATCCTTGGTTCTTATCATATTTCCTGTAGCGTCTTCAGCTAATACCTTTCCATTAACTACGGCATTGTCACTGTCATCTTTATCGAGTTTATCGTAGAGACTTCCCCAGGTACCAAGGTCATTCCAATCAAACGTAGCGGGAATCACATAGATATTATCACTCTTTTCCATAACGGCATAGTCCACTGAAATGTTTTCAGCCTTAGGGTAGTTTTCTTCAATAAATGACCATTCGTCTTCAGTATTGTAAACATCAATACCGCTTTCAAAAAGATGAAACAATTGAGGTTGGTTATTTTTAAAAGCATCGATAACGGTCTCAACATGCCACATAAAGATGCCTGCATTCCAAAGAAAATTTCCTTGTTTTATAAAGGATTGTGCTGTCTGGTAATCTGGCTTCTCTCTAAACTGTGCTACTTCTTTAATTCGGTCTTGATTAGAATCATTAAATTCTATATAGCCATAGCCTGTATTGGGAAATGTCGGCTCAATGCCTAAAGTCATCAGGGCTTTATGCTCTGTACAAAAATCAAAGGCAGATTTTACATTCTCGGTAAATGCATCTTCGTCTTCTATCCAATGATCACTAGGCGCCACGATCATTACTGCATCTTCGTTTTTTTTCTTAATCTTTAGTGAAGCATAAAGGATACAAGGCGCTGTATTTCGCATCGCGGGTTCTAGTACGACCTGCTCCTCAGTAATCTTCGGTAAATTTTCCAAAACCAAATCTTTGTAACGCTCATTAGTAAGAATATAAATATTCTCTTGTGGAATTAATTTAGACAATCTTGAAAACGTCTTCTGTATTAAAGTTTCACCTGTTCCCAACATATCATGAAACTGCTTAGGGTTGTCTTGCGTGCTTACCGGCCAAAATCGGGAGCCTACTCCACCTGCCATTAATATTGCGTAATAATCTTTATTCATGAATTGAAAACGTTAAATTAAATCAACCTCCGCATTTGGATTGAAGAGGTAAATTTTTCCCGTGGCAATCTCTAAACACTCTATTCTTACACGGCGTTTTATTCCTCGTTTAAAAATTCTACCGTTATACAGTCTGAAAGATGCGCCTTCTGGAACTTCAAAAATAAAGGTTTTATCGTTGGGTTCATCAAATTGTTTTAAGGCCAAAGCAAGAGCTTTATCAGAATCGCTAGACGCTTTTGGGTTTTTAAAATGTTTTGCCAAAAGCGGTAGAATGTCATCAGGAAATATTTCAGGACGAATAAATGGTAACATTAAATGCTGAAAAGTTTGCTTCCACTCTTTACCATGAGGTTTAATAAACTTGCCATACTTATCGTAAGCTTTAAAATGCGCAATCTCATGAACCAATGTCATTAAAAAACGAAAGGGATTCAAATTGGAATTTATAGTGATCTGACTTTCCCCGTTTGGCAATTGCCTAAAATCACCATGACGTGTTTTACGTTCCTTTTTGATTTTTATATCGAATGCATTCTGGCTTAACAAGTCTTCAACCAAGTCCCATGATGCTTTTGGTAGTTGTTGTTTAAGAGCTTCAGACATCATTACTTACTCACCACAACCATTTTAGCCGTTTCATTTATAGAAACCATATACAAACCTGAAGCTGTTGTACTTGGCAACTTTATCGTCGTGGTTAGGTTGTTTTCGTTATAAGATCTGCGTTCAATATCAATTTTCCGACCACGGAGATCGTATACAAAAATAGCGTCCGTACTTTGGGTTCCAGTGATGTTCAACTCTTTGGAAGTAGTAGGATTTGGATAAATACGTAATTCCGTAATGGGTTCTTCAAAATCATCAATTGAGTTTGAAGAAAAATAGGGTACAGCAAAATCAAAGGTATCATCGGCTACTTTCTGACCGATAAATCGGCCTGGTAAATCATCGGCTGGTGGGTGGATTCCACCCCAAATACGAGATAAACTAGTTTGGTCGGAAGCATCCCTGTACGTCGCCCACTGCAAAACAACATCTTGTGAAGGTCCTTCTTCAAACACCAAAAACTCATTCTTTTTTGCTACAAATTCACCAACACCACCAGGGAAAAATGGGTCGCCAGTGATTTTTGTCAATAGCTCAGAAGCGGTTCTGGAAAATGTAGAATGACCAGAAACATAGCCCGCAAAAGGCGGTGTCACAAATGTTGGACGTTGGTATGGATACCAATCTTCAGCCAATATCCAACCAACACCTGCTTGATCAACTTCGGTATCATCAATAAAGTCATGACCTTTCCACGTGTACAATTTAATCTTCCCAACATTTTGATTGAAAAATCCCGCCAAAGGATCGCCTTCTTCAACTATTTCAATATAACCATCTATCAATTCTATACCTGAAACACTGTAGTTAGGCAATGTTGGGTCTGAACTTTGCCCTTGTTCATCGGCCATATATCTAATCGCTGAAATTGGACGAATATAATCATACCAACCTTTGACACTCCAAGCAGATATTGCCGCATCGTGCATACCGCCGCCCAAGATAAAATAGGATTTTACGTCCCACTCTAAGCCATCAAGGACTTCACCTTCTCCTTGAAAACGTTTTTCCAATTGAGGATGGTCATTCACGTAATTTAAAATGGTGAACCAATGCCCTGGAGGAGTTTCAGAATCTGGTCCATCTGCCCAAAATTCAGCTAAGACTCTAGCGTAATCACCTCGAGGTACCAAATTTGGTTGGTATGGGCTTTGCGTTGCAGGGTTTATGGTATGACCTTGACTTCCATCACCACCGTCAAAGAAACTATAGAAGCTTGGATAGTCTGAAAAATTGGTAGGGAAATTATTTATATCGGTATTGCCTAAAGCACCTGGAGAAATATCCCACATAACCCCATCCGTAGGATCTAAATGACTTTGCCAAACCGAAACCATGGAAAATCCCCATTTGTATTGTTCGCTTTGGGCGTCTTCTTCAGAAGTATTTAATTGTGGTGGCGCACCGGGATCGTGAAATACTCTATAGGTATCTCCGTTTCTATTGAACTCAGTGACATCATCTTCAGAAAGGGCAAAGGCTTTTACGTTACCCCATTCAGGACCTAAAAATTCAGGAACATTACCATCAACCACGTTGCCACCTTGATCGATAAAAATATCAAGTCCTAATGGTTGCCAACGGTTAGGGTCATTTATTGGAGGATTATTTGGCGCATCTAATCCATAGGGCTCATTCACTGGCTCATAATAAGCATTATCGAATCCTGTTAGCTCTCTGGAACCATCGGCAAGTCCATAATCCAAAATCACCTGAGCTACATAGTTGCCTAAGGCTTTGGCGTTTCCAAATTCATATAATATTGAAGAAAATGTCGTGTCATAACCTAACTTATCCATTAACAAATCCAATCGATGCTGATGTTCTGTAGCGCCTGGTGAGTTTTCAAATCGTTTTGATAATGTACGGTACATAGCATAACTTATGGCTTCGGAAACCGATGTCTCTTTATCTTCAATAGGAATAAATTCCTCAAGCGTACTCGAAAAACCTTGCACCTCATTTCCAATAAGATAAGGTCTTGCTTCTTCATCGTAAATGGCCCAAATGTCATACATCGCCACACTCGTATGAAAAAGATTTCTAGCATGCACGGTCGGCCTTGCAAAGTCACCACGGATGGCTTGTAGCAAAACTTCATTCCATAATCTAGCTACCGAAATGTTGTCTGGTAAATTATTGGCGGTTAATTCCACAGTTATTGAGACTGGTAGGCTAGAACACTCGGCACCAACTTCTACAACACTTATAGAACCCTGCTCTTCAATTTCCCATAAAACAGATATGGTATTTGTGCCTTGTCCACTTAAAATTTCGCCACCAGATACGGACCAATTTGCGGTAGATCCGTTCGCAATGTTATAAGTATAATTTTCGTTGGCATATACCGAAGCCGAAAGACTACCTTGTATACTTGATGATTCTAGATAAGTACATGAGCCATCATCTAATGTGGCCTCAGGATTAAAAGAACAGGACTGTGGATCCCGGCAACCATATATTTTTGGACTTGGTTGCACATCTAAAACCGTTAAACCCTGACCTTCAACAGCCTTTGAAATGGCATTTATGGCTACATCCGTGTATGTTTCCACCAAACCTGATGGCCATTGTATTTCCAGTTCTTCAATATCAGCGTCCGTATTTAAACCAAAATGCACCGGCTGTAAACTCTGACTTAAAAAGCCAACACCCGAATGATAACGGATAAAGTCACCGCTTATGGTTTTAATTTTAACTATTGTCCCGATGGCGTTTCTATTGGATGTAGTACCTTCTAAACTTAATTTAAACCAATTCTTGGCAGGTGTTTCATCATCAAAATTGAGCAATGTATTTTCATATAAAAAGGTCTTGCCGTCATTATTAGTGATCAATAAATCAATATCACCATCATTATCATAATCAAAATCTATGGCTTCAACGCTAATAGTCTGCTCATCTAAACCTAGAATAGCTGATTGGTCCATAAACTTGTTTTGTCCTTCAACCGTCATATTCTGAAAGTAGAAATTTGGTTCAAAATCTCTATTCTCAAAGTCATAGCCATTGGCGACAAACAAGTCTTCATCACCATCTAAGTCAAAATCGGAAAACCGTGTTCCCCATGCCCAGAGTGTATTACCCACATTCATAGCATCGGCCGTCTCCGTAAAGGTATTATCTCCGTTATTGGTTAGTAAAAAATTATCATCAATAGCGGTGATGAAAATATCAAAAGCCCCATCTAAATTATAGTCCCCAATAGTAATACCCATATCATCACCCATGGTATCGACACCAAAAGTCTGCGCTTGATTGGAAAAACTGGAACCGTTAGAACTAATAAACAAACTATTAGGCTCATCAAAATCATTGGACACATACAAATCCATAAACCCATCTTGATTAAAATCAAAAGGCAAAGCTGTGTAACTTGCTAAACCTGTCTGTGCTTGAATACCGGAAGAAACTGTAACGTCTTCAAATGAGCCATTGCCTCTATTTCTGTATAATTGATTACTTGCGCATTCGTCCCAATCACTGATGTAGATATCCAGAAAACCATCATTATCATAATCGAACCAAGTGGCCCCTGTGTTACGGCATTCATTTGTAGTATCAAATCCAGCAATGCCAGTTACGTTAGCAAATGTGCCATTGCCTAAATTACGCCATAGCTGTACTTTATAAGAATAGGTTAAAAACAAATCCGGGAAGCCATCATTATTATAATCACCCCAAGAAGCTCCACTCTTTTGGCCATCCAGACCAAACCAATCATCACCACCTTCTTCTTGAGACAACAGATTATCTAAACCTGCAAATTCCGTGACATCAGTAAAAGAACCGTTATTATCATTTCTAAATAAACGGCTAAAAGTTTTTGGACTATTAGGATCATCTTTTGCTTTTGCCACCACAAAAATATCCAAGTCGTTATCGCCATCATAGTCAGCAACAGCTACGCCATTATTATCTTCAAGAATGTCTAGACCTACAACGGCCTCAACTCTATTAAAATTTTGTCCGTAGGATAGCCCTGAAATAAATAGGATGAACAGACAAAAACATGGATGAAACGGTACTTTTTTAAGCATCGAACAATTTTTTTCTAAATATAAAAATTACTCTTAAAAAATCGTTAAATCGAGTGTTAATCTGTTTAGGAAATATGAGTCGTCAATTTGAAGAAATCTTAATTCTTAATTGAAATCTCTAAGGCGTAGAATTTGCCACCTGAAGCAACTTACCATTGTAAAACTGTTGCCCGTTTAAAGCAAAATCACCGATATAAGATGCCATTTGTTCTGCGGATACTGGCGCTAGATAGCCCGGAAAAGCTTCCTCCAACATTTCAGTTTGTACAGCACCCAAAGCCAAAACATTAAAACTGATGCCCGCTTCTTTGTATTCCTCTGCCAATAATTCGGTTAAGGTAATGACTGCGCCTTTGCTAGAACTGTAGGCCGACAAGCCAGGAAACTTCGCACTTCCTTGAACACCACCCATAGAACTGATAGTCACAACATGCGCTCCTTTTTTCAAAAAGGGAATCACTTTTCGGGTTAATTCTGAAACACCGAAAACGTTAGTTTTATAGATTTTTTCAAAGTCGGACCAAGTGGTTTCGGCAAATGCCTTATTCAAAAGTTGACCCGCGTTATTGATGAGTATGTCAACCTGTTGCCAATTCGCTTGTACAAAAGACTCTACTAAACCATAGGCTTTTGAATCACATAAATCAAAATTAAATGCTTCCACGTTTGATAAATTCAAGGAGGCAATGGGCTCAGCATTTCTTGACAATGCCAAAACGTTGTGACCTTGTTTTGCAAATAACTTTACCAATTGAAAGCCTATACCTCGACTTGTTCCAGTAATAATGATGTTTTTCATGTGTCTAAGATAAAAAATCCCGTTTCCAATCGATTAAAAATCGAAGAAACAGGATTTAAATATTCTGAATAAATAAGTTCTATAATAACATCGTTATTGGGTTTTCAATATACCCTTTCAACGTTTGAAGGAATTGTGCGCCCGTTGCACCATCAACTGTTCTGTGGTCACAGGCCATAGTTAATTTTATGGTATTACCTGCAACAACTTGACCCTCTTTAACCACTGGTTTTGATACAATGGTACCGACTGATAAAATAGCAGAATTTGGTTGATTAATAATTGAAGTGAAACTTTCAATACCGAACATACCTAGATTTGAAATGGTAAAAGTACTGCCTTCCATTTCTTCCAAGGTCAATTTTTTATCCCTTGCCCGTGAAGCATAATCTTTTACCGATGCGCCTATTTGAGGCAGGCTCTGCTCGTTGGCAAAACGAACCACAGGCACCACCAAACCATCTGGTACAGCAACGGCAACACCGATGTGCACATGATTGTTGAGTTGCATTCTATCGTCAAACCATCTTGAATTGACTTGCGGATGCTGTTTTAATGCTAAAGCACAGGCCTTGACAATCATATCATTATAAGATATTTTTGTGTCTGGCATAGAGTTATATTGCGCTCTAAACGCTATTGCATTTTCCATATCAAACTCCACATTGAGGTAATAATGTGGGGCTGTGAATTTAGACTTCGCTAGATTCTTGGCAATCGCTTTACGCATGTTTGAATTTGGCACCTCATCAAAATCTTCTTGACCTGTAGGTACAAACTTACCAACTGGTGCACCGGCTGATGATGGTGTATAATTTTCGATATCACGCTTTACGATTCTACCATTTTCACCAGAACCGTTGACTTGTGATAAATTGATGCCTTTTTCTTCTGCCATTTTTTTGGCGAGTGGTGAGGCAAAAACACGGCCATCATTTGATGAAGACGTCTCGACTGCGCTCGACGTGACAGCAGGTTTTGAAGATTCTTTTTTCTCTTCCTTCTTTTCTTCTTTTTTAGGTGTTTGCTTCTTTGATTCTTCCTTTTTGGCTTCTGGTTTGGCTCCGCCAGCTTTAAAGTTCTTGGCAATCCCAGAAACATCCGTTCCCTCAGGGCCAATAATCGCCAAAAGCGAGTCTACTTTTGCGGATTCGCCTTCTTGTAAACCAACATGTAACAATGTACCTGATTGGAAGGATTCAAACTCCATAGTCGCTTTATCCGTTTCTATTTCAGCAAGAATATCGCCTTCTTCTACATCGTCACCAATATGTTTTAACCAAGATGCTACGGTACCTTCTTCCATGGTATCAGATAATCTCGGCATGGTAACCACGATTACACCTTCAGGAATATCTGCAGTTTCAGTAGTTTCGTTTTCCTCTTCAGATGTCTCTTCGTTAGCTTCAGAATCGTCAGAATCGTCACCATCTTCTTTTTTCTCTTCTGATGTATCTTCAGACTTAGATCCTCCATTCAATAAGTCAGAAATATCTTCCCCTTCCTCACCGATAATCGCCAAAAGCTCATCAACCTTGGTCGTTTCACCTTCCTGTACACCAATATGAAGCAAGGTTCCTTCGTGAAAGGATTCAAACTCCATTGTCGCTTTATCCGTTTCAATTTCAGCAAGGATATCACCTTCTTCAATTTTGTCACCAACACTTTTCAACCAAGAGGCTACTGTGCCTTCTTCCATGGTATCCGATAATCTCGGCATATTAATTACTTCTGCCATAGCTTATATTTTATGTTGTATAAATGGGTAATCCTCCTGCTCGTAAACGGCATCGTACATTACGTTTTTCTCTGGATAAGGTGATTCTTCTGCAAACTTTTCGCACTCCTTTACCAAGTCTTTAACACGTTTATCAATCACCTTGATATCATCTTCTGTGGCGTATTTCTTAGCTAAAATAATATCCTTTACCTGTGTGATTGGATCTATTTTCTTGTATTCTTCAACCTCATCCTTAGTTCTGTAATGCTGTGCATCAGACATGGAATGTCCTCTATAACGATAAGTCTTCAATTCCAAAAAGGTAGGCCCACCACCCTTTCTAGCGCGTTGAATGGCTTCATCAAAAGCCTCAGCAACTTTCACGGGATTCATGCCATCTACAGGACCACATGGCATTTCATAACCTAAACCAAGTTTCCAGATTTCGGTATGGTTTGCTGTACGCTCAACCGACGTTCCCATAGCGTAACCATTGTTTTCACAAACAAAAACCACAGGTAAATTCCAAAGCATTGCTAAGTTAAAGGTTTCATGAAGCGAACCTTGTCTAGCCGCACCATCTCCAAAACAGCAGAGTGTTACAGCATCACTATCATGATATTTATCACCAAATGCAATCCCAGCACCTAATGGAATCTGGCCACCAACAATTCCGTGACCACCATAAAAACGGTGTTCTTTTGAAAAAATATGCATAGAGCCACCTAGACCTTGTGACGTTCCCGTAGCTTTTCCGTACAATTCTGCCATAACACGCTTTGGGTCAACACCCATACCGATAGGCTGTACGTGGTTTCTATACGCCGTAATCATTTTATCTTTGGTCAAATCCATAGCATGCAACGCACCTGCCAACACAGCTTCTTGACCGTTATATAAATGAAGAAATCCTCTGACTTTTTGTTGAATGTATACGGCTGCAAGCTTGTCTTCGAACTTACGCCAGAATAACATATCCTCGTACCACTTAAGGTAGACTTCTTTTGTTATTTTTTGCATTTAGTTGATTTATTTAGGAAAATCGTTAGGTACAATTATTTATGGATAACAAAAATAAGACTTTAAGCTAAAACTAAGAACCCGAAAAGCTCAAAAAAATAACCTTAAAATTCCTTAAAACTACGAAAACGTTATAGCACGGAACTTTCAAAAATCAAAGGCAAGAGATTTGCTAGTGAATAGGACTTCACCACTTTTCCTTCTGCACCCATAAAATAAATTTCTATAGGCTGGTCTTGTTTCGTTTCATATTCTGCAATGGCTTGTCTACAGGCGCCACAAGGTGGAATAGGTTTTTTGGTAACTTGATTTTGAGAAGCTGCTGTCAATGCCATCCTTAAGATTTTTACATTTGGGTATTGTGCTCCGGCATAGTAAATCGCGGTTCGTTCCGCACAGAGACCAGATGGATAGGAGGCATTTTCTTGATTACTCCCAGTAACGATTTCCCCATTCTCTAATAAGATGGCCGTCCCAACATGGAAGTTTGAATATGGTGCATAGGCTTTTTTGCGCGCTTCAACAGATTTTTCCATCAATTGCTGAATGTCTTTTGGAAGCTCATGGATATCTTCATAAACCGTAAGTGTCGTCTCTAGCTTTACTTCTTTCATATTACTGAAATGTCTTTAGACAAAAAAACTACTGCGTTTCCACAATAGTTCTTTGTTGTATTATCGATTAAATATACGATTAATATTCGGTATACTCTCCATCTCCAAAATTGAATGTTAGTGAGAAGCGAAGCGTATTTTCTAGCGGACTCTGTACTTTTGAAGCTGAAAATAAGTACGATAAATCTAAATTAATAGTGGTGTACTTAAAACCTGCACCGATAGCAAAAAACTTTCGCGCCCCTTTCTCTTCGGCTTCATTAAAGTAACCTGCTCTAAGCGCAAACGACTCTTGATACATGTATTCCGCACCCAATGCCCATGTAAACTCTTTAATTTCTTCACTGAAACCACCTGGTGCATCTCCGAAGGATTGAAAGATTCCTGATAAAAAGCCTACATCATTATCTTTACCTTGAGCAATAATTGTTGGCTCGTCAGCATCTTGCTCTTGGTCACCATCAGTATCCACAAAACCTAATAATGGTGGTGTTGGCACCAATAATTTAGTCACCTCAGCTGTTACTCCAAGCTTACTATTTTGGTCAAAAATAAAATCAAATCCGCCACCCAATCTTAAGTTAGTAGGCTGAAAATTTTCTTGGCCTGCATCATCATATTTGAATTTTGGACCAATATTCTGAATGGCAAAACCAGCTCTCCAGCGTCCATTAAAATCGTTATAAGCCTCTTCTTCACTTTGGTAATACCCAGTGATATCGGCACTAAAAGAACTTGCTGGTTGCGCATTAGAATTTGGCACCTGCTGAATTCTTAAATCCGAACGTAAATAACGAAGCCCGATAGACATCCCAAATTGATCTGCTAATCGTAAGGTATAGGCAATATCAGCCGTAAATTCATTTGGTTTAACCTGAATACCAGGATCGTCTTCACCTTGGGTCAATGTAATTTCACCCAAACTGAAATATTTAAAACTCGCAGACACAGCGCTTTGCTCATTGATTCTATTGAAATATGTGGCATAAGCTATGGAAATGTCATTCACCAAACGGCTTAAATAAGGTGTATAACTCAGTGAAAGTCCAGATTTAGCTTCAGAAAAAACATATTTTGAAGGGTTCCATTGTTGTGAATAGCCATCTACAGAAGTGGCAACGCCCATGTCTCCCATAGATGCCGCTCTCGCGTCTGGAGCAATCAACATAAAAGGAACACCTGTTGTAATTACTGAAGATTGATCAGGAAAAATAATGGTTTCCTGTGCCGTAGCTGTATGGATAAGCGCGACAGATAAACATAAAAATGTCGCTTTTTTTAAGTTTGAAAATGTAGTCATATGTAGTGTTAGATAGCTTCTAAGGTTGACAAATATAAATGTTTCTTATAGGATGACAAGTTTTTGAATCTTTTCAACCTGCTTATTTAAACGTTGAGATTTCACTTTTAGTTTATAAACGTACACACCTTTTCCGATTTTATCGCCAAAATCATCCCGACCGTCCCAAACCAAATCGCGAGATAAGGTACTTGTAGACTTACCCGATGTGTTGGTTTGCCCGTTTATAGTTTTTACTAATTTCCCTGATACTGTAAAAATTTGAACCGATACATCCAAAACATCAGCACTGTTATGGTTAAACCAAAACTCTGTGTAATCTACAAAGGGATTAGGATAATTTAAAACATTATCGATAACCAGCTCTTCATTGTTGTTAAACACCAAAAATTGGATTTCAGAACTCGATGAATTATTATAGACATCCCAAGCTTTAAACGTCAGCGTATGCAATCCAGGTTCAATATCCCTTAAAGCATAAGTAACCGTACCACTGGTAAAATCATCCACCGATGCGGTATAATAATCATTAAGTACTATAGGATTAGTTTCGTCACCATCCAAAATTGCGGTAATATCATGCCCTATACCACTCGCTGTATTTATTCCATTATCATCCTGAAGTTTTGCCAAAATAGAGGGCGCTTCATTAGTGATACCGCCAGAGACAAAATTCTCGTCATTCATAAACAGATTAATTACAGGACCAATATTATCCTCTTCAGCATTTTCATTAATACCACCAACTTGTATATCAAAATTAGACCCTGCTTGATCCTTTAACACACCATTTTGCTTGGCATAAAAACTTACTTTACCATTACCAACTGGGATACCAATATCTTTAGGAACCACAAAATTGACATCAAAACGACCATTCGTGACCGTAGCCTGGCCGTTGAATATTGTTTCACCCAATGTGGTAAAATCTAAAACAATCAATGAGTTATCAGATTCACGTCGAGTACCGTCATTCGCTAAGGTGCTTCGTTCTATTTCCTTATCAAAAACCGTTGTGGTAACAATACCATTATAATTAGTAAGTAAATTACCGTTTGCATCAGTCACTTCTCCTGACAATTTTACCCTGTCCAAGGATTCTAAAATATCCGGATTTTGATTCAATGCCACATCGTTAATTTGCGTCAGCCGAATATTGGGTTGTGGTACGGCCAATTTCATAGCTGGATCACCGATAAAAAATACGAGTCGCTTTTGAAAGTCACCAGACAACAAAGGGTCTTGCTTTGTCTGCCTTAAAGCTTCAGCAATTGAAGGATAGTCATTAGAACCGTAAGCAAATAAGTAATCTTCTAACGCCGTATTGTATCGAGTTCCTGTACCCACGAAAATCTGGCGTGTTGTTGTTATCAAACTTACCGCACCTCCTTTTTTATTCCAAAAAGTAAATTCACCAGCCGTATCTCTACCGGGGTCGTCAAATTTGGTATACTCACAGGTTACTGTAATAAAGCAGTTAAAGCGACAATTATTATTGACTTGTTGGGCATCAATTCTATCGAAAATACGTTCCCCAGCCAATCCATCTTCGCCTCCATGACCAAAGTAATTAACAACTAAAGCACCTACATTTATGGCATCTTTTATGGCATCCGTAGCTTCAGGATAGCGATCGCCTCCCGCAGAAGACTGTTGTTGAAATGAGTCGGAATGTACTTTTATAACATTAAAAAATGGTTTTTGATCCTCAACTTCTTCAGCAATCTGATCCGTTGTGGCCTGTAACACTTCTTCAAACGGAGCATCTACATCATCAGAAATCAATAATAGGTTATTTCGCCAGCTACCAAAAGATTCCGGTTGGTAATAGGCTTCTATTTTATCAACAATGTCCTTAGCGCGTTCTAAATTTTCAACTAAAATCCGACCGGTGGCTAAATCCAATCTATCTGAAATAGTCATGCCACCTTCTCCCGGGTCTAATATGCCAAAGTAATCATCAGAAATGAAGGATGCGACTAAACTAAAGCTGTTGTTAGAAAACCAAGAAGGCACAATGTTGGTATTGTTTCGCAATCTATCCTTATAGTCATATGATGCATCTCCAAACAGACACAAATATTGAATCCGCTGATCGGGCGAACTCGCATTATCGTAAACGTATCTTATAAAATTTCTTATGGCAGCGATATCCTGATTACCCGTACTGAATTCTGAATAAATTGAACTCAGACTCACCACCTTTACATTTAAATTGTATTGTTGGCGATTAATGTTGGCCAAGCGTTCTGCCTGCGATCTTAAAAACTCGGGTGTTAAGATGATGTAATCTATATCTTCAAACTGTCCTTGGGCATTGTTAAAAATAGTGCCCTTTAAATTTTGATTTGCTACTCTACTTGTATTGTCTCGCTGTGGTTCTAATGTGTTATTTTCTGAAAACGCAATGTAACGACGTGCTTCCCCTGCAGTGGCTTTTATGGAGAAATCTGAAGCGCTTTCAGAATTAGTAGATGACCTAATATTAAACCGATCCGTTACATCCCAAACCTGATCGATATTGCCCGAATTGCTCAAGGTATATTGAGCGATACCCGTTTGGGAGGCTACGTCTAGCTTAGTAAAAATGAGTTGCTCGCCTTCATACTGCAACTGACGCGTTGCCCTTACATTAATATAATCCAAAAAAGATTCTGCTGAGGGATTTCCATTATTATTATACGTCAAATCAACCTTTACCACATCGGATGAAGCATTGACATTGCCAAAATAAGCACCACCACTTGCTAAATTTGAAGAGCTTAAATCAACACTCGGAAAATTAACCGTAGACTCCAAAGCACCATTGACTGTGACATCCATTGAAGTCGGCGATTCTGAAATAGACCCAAAAGTCGCTTGAATATTCACAGGCTCTGAAGTAACGAGGTTTGGAAATTCAAATTCATAGGAGCGCTCGGTAACTATGTCAAACTTTTCAGAAAACCAACGTCGTCCCAGTTTTGCAATGTTAATCTCGTCTATTTCGTAATACTGATAGGCGTCAAAGGTTGTAATGTTATTGACTGGAGAACCTTCAGGCTGTACCAAATTTTGAATGCGTTTACCGCTCCCAGAGGTCAATGCAACGTAATAATAAACTTTGTCGGTATATAAATTAAGATTTGTATTACTTTCTTGAGACCATTGGTCTGGCCCTTCCGCATAAAACAAAATATAATCATTGTTATCTATGCTCCCGTCGTCTTCGCCCACAAACTGAATGGCATTTTCTTCCGCTTCAATTCTATTTTCTGCCGCATTAACCAAGGGCAACATACGACCACCAAAGCCATATATTTTTACATTTCTGGGATCGGCATCATTTACATTTAGACCTAACTGACTTAGAAAATTACGGGACAAACGATAAACACCAGTTTTTTCAACGTAAAATCGAAACCAGTCACCGTTACTTAATCTAGCATCAGAAATGGGTTGATTTCGAGATGAAGACACCAATCTATTTGTGGAAGATTGATTATAGGATACAGAAAAACGCTCTACCTTTTTAAGGACACCATTATCATTTATAATTGGAGACACCTGTAAGACTGCGGAGGTTTTGTTTCGTGCCTGCGCAGTTTTAAGGCTGTAGTTTAAGCTTGAAGGAATCGTCTTAACATCTAAATCTTTCAATTCAGATTTAGATATTGGTGAATAACTCACGTTAGAGATAGTAAGGGAGGCGTCGTCAATGGATCCCGAAATTGCCCACTCATCATAATACGTCAATCCAATCTCTGGATGATAACTAAAATGACGATCCGAAAAATGTGGAACAATCATTTTACCATATTCATTTTGAAGAACAGTTGTGCCATCCCATTGAATTGTAAAATCCTTTTGTTGGGCAAAACCTAAAAAAACAAAAAAGAGAAATACTAGGGTAAAGTTCTTTTTCATGATACAATAACGCCATCAGTTGACCCTTATTATGAAGCCTTAAATTTTATTTCAAAAGTACAACAATAATTCAATTTGGTTCACGTTATCATAGGGCAAAATAGGGCGTTGAAACGGCAAAAAGTCCGTTGTAATGTTTAAAAAAAAGGATGAAATGCATATTTTTTGTCGAATTCATCGATAAAAAGCTTGCGCGTTTACCTTTAATTACTATATTGCACGTCTAAAATAATTGAACTTACTTAAACCTATGGATATGAATTATGTATCAAACCTAAAATTATTTGTCGTTGCCGCCCTAGCGATGACGGTAGTTGGCTGTAGCAAAAAAGGCAGCTCTAGTAACGTTGATAGCGCAACAGGTTGGGCCATCAACGACAAGCAAGGTGGTTTTCAATACAACACTAAATTTAAGGAGCAAGAAACGCCTCCAGGAACCGCATTTGTAGAAGGTGGTACTTTTACAATGGGTAAGGTACAAGATGATCCAATGCACGATTGGAACAACACACCAAACCAACAACATGTTCAGTCCTTTTATATGGATGAAGCTGAGGTGACTAATCTTAATTATCTATACTATTTAGATTATCTAAAAAGTGTATATCCTCCTGAAGATCCAAATTATGCCTCTATATATAAAGGAGCATTACCAGACACTTTGGTTTGGAGAAACCGTTTGGGCTACAATGAAATGATGACCGAGAATTACTTACGTCATCCGGCTTATGCCAATTACCCTGTTGTAGGTGTAAGTTGGATCCAAGCTGTTGAGTATGCCAACTGGAGAACAGACCGTGTGGCTGAAATGGCCTTACAAGAAGCTGGTTACCTAAAGCGTGATGCACAGTATACGGATTTAAATGCTGATAGTTCATTTAGTACAGATACATATATCAATGCGCCGTCTCAGACGTATGGCGGAAATGAAGATGTACTTAAAGGTGGTAAGCGTAAGCCAATGGTTGATGCTGATGGGAATGAATATAATGTATATGCTTCTAGAGAGACAGGAGTTATTCCTGTAAAATTCAGACTTCCAACAGAAGTTGAGTGGGAATATGCCGCATTAGGGCTTAGCGAATTAAGAAATTATAACACCTACAGAGGACGTAAAAAATATCCTTGGGATGGACAGTATACCAGATCTGGTAAGCGTGCAAATCGTGGGGATCAGTTAGCTAACTTTAAGCAATCTGATGGTGATTACGGTGGTATTGCAGGATGGTCTGATGATGGTGCTGACATTACACAAGAAGTAAAGTATTACGAGCCTAATGATTTCGGTCTTTACGATATGGCTGGTAATGTTGCAGAATGGGTTGCTGATGTTTATCGCCCAATAGTAGACGATGAATTTAATGACTTCAACTACTTCCGTGGTAATACTTATTATAAAAATGCCTTGAATGAAGATGGTACAGTTAAAATTGTAAATGAAGTTGTTTACGATACTCTAAGTAATGGTAAAATCGTTGCTAGAGTCTTACCAGGAGAAATTGAGCAAGTAGCAGTTGATGATAACGAAACATATCTAAGAACCAACTTTGACAGAGCTGATAACAGAAACTTTCGAGATGGTGACAAAAAATCGTCTAGATACTATCGTGACAATTTTGATGAGGAGGAAGAGTTTGGTACACGTAAAATGTACAACTCTCCAAAGCATAAGATTCAGAGAGATTCAGCAAGTGGTGAATTGATTAAAGAATATGATACTTCTAACAGAAAAACTTCGCTTATCAATGATGAAGTAAGAGTTTATAAAGGAGGGTCTTGGAAAGATCGTTCGTACTGGATTGACCCAGCACAGCGTCGTTACTTCCCACAAGATATGGCTACGGATTACATCGGATTTAGATGTGCAGTATCCCGTGTCGGTTCTAAAGCGGATAGCGATAAGAAAACAAGAAACTAAAATATATCCCTTTTTGATACTAAAAGTCCTAACAATCGTTAGGACTTTTTTATTTTTATAACATGAATAACGAAGACCTACACCATAAGTTTTTGGAGTGCTCTGGCGTCAGTACAGACACCAGAAAAATCGAACCAAATAATATGTATTTCGCCCTAAAAGGCGATAATTTTGACGGCAATGCTTTTGCAAAACAGGCCCTAGAAGCTGGTGCAACTTATGCTGTGGTTGATGATGCCAGTATTGTTTTAGATAAAGAGCGTTATATTTTGGTTGATGATGTTCTACAACGTCTTCAAGAATTAGCTAATCATCATCGCCATAGTTTAAATATCCCAATCATTGCGCTTACCGGAAGCAATGGAAAAACAACTACCAAAGAATTAATACACGCCGTATTGTCTACCACTTACACTGTTGGCGCTACTAAAGGTAACCTCAACAACCATATTGGAGTCCCCCTGACGCTTTTAAGTTTTGACAGTAATTTAGATTATGGTATTGTTGAAATGGGCGCCAACCATCAAAAGGAAATTGAATTTTTATGTTCCATTGCAGTACCAAATTTTGGGGTGATCACCAACTTTGGCAAAGCACATATGGAAGGCTTTGGTGGTATTGAAGGCATCATAAAAGGTAAATCCGAACTTTATGATTATCTAAAAAGCCACAACGGGTTAGCGTTTATAAATTCTGAGGACCCAAAGCAAATGGAGCAACTTGGTTCTTACGGTAACAGATACACCTTTGGGCCAAAAGGAGCCGATACACAAGTTGCTTTTAGTCATGCCAATCCTTTTGTGACAGGAACTTATAATCAAACTGAATTCTCTAGTCAATTAATCGGGGGTTATAATTTTACCAATATTGCCATTGCCATTTCCATAGGCGAATACTTCGACGTGCCTGAAAGCTCTATCATAAAGGGCATTGAATCATATACACCGACCAACAACAGGTCACAAATTATGGACAAAGGCTCTAACCATATAATTTTAGACGCCTATAATGCCAATCCTACTAGTATGAAGGCCGCCCTACACAATCTATTTCAATTAGAAGCGTCCCATAAAGTAGTTTTTTTAGGCGATATGTTTGAACTTGGTGATTATGCTAAAGAAGAGCATCAAGCCATTGTGAACCTTTTGGAATCTGAATTTGATGGTACAATTTTCTTAGCTGGAGAGAATTTCTATGATACCGAAAGGCAAGGAAACACTAAAGCCTTTAAAACTTTTGAGGACTTAAAAAATGAAATAAACGATATTGAATTTGAAAATGCTACAATCTTAATAAAAGGATCGCGAGGTATGGCTTTAGAGCGTGTTTTAGATTTTATCTAGACAGATAATTTGCCTATAAATATTTTGATTCTCTACGACCATACTGATTTAACCCGCTCCTGAAAATAAAAAATCCACATCTTACGACGTGGATTTTCTGTTTGATGTGGGTCATACTGGATTCGAACCAGTGACTTCTACCCTGTCAAGGTAACACTCTAAACCAACTGAGTTAATGACCCATTAGTGGATGACAAATGTAAAGATTTCTTTCAGCTTCGCCAGTATTTCTTCGAAATAAAATGAATTCTTCTATTGGTTAAAAAATAGTTAAACTATTAAAATTCAATAGTGTTACTACTGTTTTTGTATATTTGTCTTTTATGCAAAACCTTCCAGTACATATTACCATAGACAGTGCATTGTACACTAAGGATCCAAATTCTTCAAAATTGGGTCAAAATATTGTATCGCATAGTATTGATATGATTGACGAATTAGGTTTTGAAGCTTTTACCTTCAAAAAGCTAGGAACACGTATTGGGTCTAATGAAAGTTCTATCTATCGCTACTTTGAAAGTAAGCACGTTCTATTGGTTTATCTGATTTCGTGGTACTGGAGTTGGGTGGAATACACTATGGTTTTTTCTACAAGTAACATTGCTTCACCCGTAGAACGTTTAGAAAAATGCATATATATTTTAACTAGAAAAATTGATAAAGACAATGATTTCTCATACATCAATGAGATTAATCTTGGAAATATTATTATTTCCGAGTCGTCTAAAGCCTACCATACCAAAGCCGTAGATAAAGAAAATAAGTTAGGTTATTTTAAAACCTACAAGCGCGTGGTGCAGCGTGTCAGTGACATTGTTTTAGAAATAAATCCTACTTACGATTTTCCGCACATGCTAATTTCTACTGTCATTGAAGGTGCTCATCAGCAACGCTACTTTTCTGAACATCTCCCCTCATTAACCGATGTTAAAAAAGGAAAAGATACTGTAGTAAATTTTTATACTCACCTCGTATTTAGAGCTATTACATGATAAAGAAACAACTAAATACCTGTATTCTTTTTAGAACATTGGTACTCAGTGTTCTTATAATTGGGCTGCTTTCTAACCCTATTTCTATAACCCTAAACGCATTTTTTGGTTGTGACAATGAGATAACTCTTGCGGTATCAGACTCCGAAAACGAACAAGAAGAAGAGCAACAAGAAAAAAATGAAAAACAAGATGAAAAACTGACGTTTGAGCAGTTTAATTTTGTGTCTCTTAATTTACGTTGGTCATCAAACACTACATTTTTAGGCTTAACGACCATGTACGATTCCATTGATTTGGATCAGTTTATTCCGCCTCCGGAAGCATAATCATTTATGCTATTCTTAATTTCAGAATAAGTATTCTGACCATTAACCATTAATTGCCCTTTGTGGGCTCAACCTTTTATTTATTACTTAATGAATTCTTCAAATCCTTTTAAAAATTTTAAATCAGACATACCTGCGAGTATTGTCGTTTTCTTTGTAGCCCTACCACTCTGTTTAGGTATTGCATTGGCCAGTGGCGCACCACTATTTTCAGGTTTAATTGCTGGTATAGTTGGCGGTATCGTCGTCGGTGCACTAAGTGGTTCCCATGTTGGTGTCAGTGGCCCTGCCGCAGGTTTGGCAGCTATCGTCCTTACCGCTATTAGTACCCTTGGCGGGTTTGAGAACTTTCTCCTTGCTGTGGTCTTGGGTGGTATTATTCAAATTTTGTTTGGTGTACTCCGCTTAGGGATTATAGGTTATTATTTTCCATCGTCGGTCATTAAAGGTATGCTTACGGGTATTGGTATCATTATTATTTTGAAGCAAATTCCTTACTTCTTCGGTCTGGATAAAAATCCAGAAGGCAATTTTGCATTTCTTCAGATTGATGGTGAGAATACGCTTTCAGAATTACTTAAAACCTTAAATGCAATCATAAGTGGTAATATTGATTATGGTGCTACTATAATTGCTTTTGTTGGAATTTCCATTCTAATTTTATGGAGCAATGTCTTGAGTAAAAAAGGGAAAATTTTCAACCTCATTCAAGGACCACTAGTGGCTGTTGTGGTAGGGATATTGTTCTTTATTTTTACGAAGGACAGTTCTCTTGCTTTGGCGCCAGAACATTTAGTATCAGTGCCTGTACCAGACGGATTCGATTCTTTTCTAGGTCAATTTACAACACCTAATTTCTCATTAATCGGGAGCACCCAAATTTGGATTACGGCATTTACAATTGCATTAGTAGCGAGTTTAGAAACACTATTATGTGTTGAAGCAACGGATAAACTAGATCCAAGAAAACGTGTAACACCGACTAACCGTGAGCTTTTGGCGCAGGGTACAGGAAACATTGTTTCTGGTATGATTGGTGGATTACCAATAACACAAGTTATCGTTAGAAGTTCTGCCAACATTCAATCTGGTGGAAAAACAAAAGCTTCAGCTATAATCCATGGTTTTTTATTAGTAATTGCCGTTATATTAATTCCGCGATTAATTAATAAAATTCCGTTGTCCGTTTTAGCGGCCATACTCTTCATTGTTGGATATAAATTGGCAAAACCAGCTCTATTTAAAAAGATGTACGATTTAGGTTGGAAACAATTCCTACCGTTTGTGGTCACTGTTCTTGGTATCATTTTCACCGATTTATTAATCGGGATTGGCCTAGGGCTTGCCGTTGGTATCGCTGTAATTTTGATTAAGAGTTTCCAGAATTCTCACTTCCTTCATATTGAAGACAAGAGCAACGGAAAACACAAAATTAAAATGACCTTGGCAGAAGAGGTAACTTTCTTTAACAAAGGTGCAATTTTAAATGAATTAGACAGCCTTCCAAGAGACACGTTCTTAGAGCTTGACGTGAGAAAAACAAGATATCTAGATAATGACATCATTGAAATTCTTGAAGACTTTTCAGAAAAAGCCCGAAACCGTAACATAGATATAAAACTGATTTCAGAACGTGGTATCGTAGAGAACCCAGACAGTTTTATAGAGTTCTTTCAACTGCGACCAAAAGACGCATAAAATCAAAACAAGATGAAAACTTCAAATAAAAATATCTTGGTTTTATTAGACCTAAACAAAAAAAACGACCACGTAATTGACAACACAATTAAACTAGCAAAAGACAATTGCTCTTCTGTTGAGTTTTTGAGTGTAAAATCAAAGCTGAGACTTTTAAAAGGGGACAATCAACTTTCGGCAAAACGTCAATTAAATGATGAGCTTAAGGCTGAACACAGCATCCAGAGAAAAATCAAGGAATTGCGTAGTGAGTGTCCATCCTTGAGTATAAAGCAAACCGTCACCACTGGCAGTCCTAAAGCAACCATTAAAAATCACTTAAAGAAAAACGACTATGACGTAGTGGTTTTAGGAAAACGACAAGTAAAGCCAATTCATTTATTCGGAAACAATGTTACTAAAACAGTCGTTTCAAACTATGATGGTGACCTATTTATAACGGACAGCACCAATAATTTAAATCAAATCGAAAATAAGTCTATCGGAGTTTTGGAGCGCCCTTCGCTAACAGAAGTACCTTCAAATCCGCTTGAAGCCATAGTAAAAGAGAAGCCTGTAAAACGTTTCAGAATTTTGGGAGAGAAAGCTACATTAAATGCCGATACTTCCAACGAAGTTGTCAAAGGCTATGAGTTTGAAGAAAATGACAAAACCTTTAATACGTTGTCTAACTATATCAAAAAAGATAATGTGGGTGTGTTGTGTTTGGCAAAGCCAGAAAAGAAAAATGCTAGAGCCAAGTTCAATTCAGATTTAAATAATGCCATGAAGAAATTTAACTGTTCTTTATGGATTAGTAATCTTGATACAGCACAATAATCATTATTTTTAATAATAACTTTAACAAAAACCATAAAAAATGAACGCACATACTAAAGAGACCCAAGCGGGCATCAGCCCAGATAAAGCTATAGATTTACTTAAAGAAGGTAACCAACGTTTTCAAAACAGAAAAGCCCACAATAGAGATTTGTTATTGCAAGTTGACCAAACAAGTACGGGTCAATATCCTTTTGCAACGGTATTGAGCTGTATCGATTCTAGAGTTTCTTCCGAGTTAATTTTCGACCAAGGTATTGGTGATATTTTCAGCGTACGTATCGCTGGGAACTTCGTTAACGAAGACATTTTGGGAAGCATGGAATTCGCTTGTAAATTAGCGGGGACTAAAGTGATTCAGGTATTGGGTCATACCAGCTGTGGTGCAGTAAAAGGCGCTTGTGACCATGCAAGACTAGGCAACTTAACAGCGCTTATCAACAAAATTGAGCCAGCCGTTGAAGCGGTTAAAGAACCAGCTGATGAGTCGCAACGAAATTCAAAAAACATTGATTTTGTGAATGAAGTAGCACTAAAGAATGTTGAAATGACCATCAATAATATTAGAAACCGTAGTTCTGTTTTAAAGGAAATGGAAGACAACGGAGAAATTAAAATTGTTGGCGGTATGTATGATATTTCTAACGGTGCCGTGACTTTTCACGAGTTCTAAGAAAGTAATATATTTTGAAGGAAAGCCCGACGTTTTGCGTTGGGCTTTTTGTTTTCTAAATATTGGCATGGAACGTGAATCATAAATTAAAACCAAACAGAGGCAACTAAATTACCTTTGGAGTTAACCTAAATTTAATTAAACAGTACTTTTACAGCATCAATCGTCAGACATGTTTTTTAAAAATCAAATCACAGTTCTATTCGCTTTTGTAATACTACTTTTCTTTCATTCTACAGGAAGAGCACAACATATCACCGCCAAAAAAGGGAGTTTTGGTGTTGATGAAACACATAAGCTCATCGTTTGGCATCATTCCAATTTGGATGCCCTCAACGGAAAAAAGGCTAAAACTATCAATTTTAACGATACGTTTGAAATAGCCGATAATACTACTGACTTTTCATATTCCACATCGTTTAAAGTCTCTAAAAGTGGTGAAATATATGACCTATACATTACAAGATTGCCTTTGGTTCACATCGCTTTAGATACCACAGTGATGACGAAGGACAAAAAGCGTCCAGGGCACTTTACTTATTTTAACAAGAACACTTATCAAGAAAGTGCAATGGGGATTCGTATACGCGGTAATTTGTCACTGACCTTTCCCAAAAAATCCTACGATATTGAATTCCGTACTGATACCATATCGAAAATCTCAAAAGACTTAAAATTTGAAGGCATGCGGTCCGATGATGATTGGATATTGGATGGTCTTTATAACGAACCACTTAAATTAAGGTCTACCATCGCCACAGGACTGTGGTCTGATATCCATAAACCTTATTACCAAACTAAAGAGCCTAAAGCCCAAAACGGATTTGATGTTGACTATGTTGAACTTTTTAGAAATGGTGAATATGTGGGATTGTATGCCTTGTCTGAATCCGTTGACAGAAAACAATTAAAATTAAAGAAGAATAAAGGCAGTACCGTTCGGGGCGAATTATTCAAAGCCAACTCCTATGATGGTGGTCCTGAATTTAAAAAAATAACAAAAGCCTACGATAACCTTTTTCCTCATTTTACAGGCTTCCGGATGGAATATCCTATAATTGATTACAAATCGTACTGGGATGATTTGGCACAGCTTCTAGACCTAGTAATTAATCAATCAGATGCTGTTTTTTCAGAACAGATTGAAGAAAAATTCAATGTAACTAACGCCATTGACTATTTCATTTTCGTCAATGTAATGCGAGCGTCGGACAACCTTGGTAAGAATTATTATCTGGCGAAATACGACACTAAAGAACCGTATTTCTTTGTGCCTTGGGATTTAGATGGATCTTTCGGTGTAATTTTGGAAGGTCGACGCGTTCCAAATACCAAGGGTCTTTTAAGCAACGGACTTTTCGACAAATTGATGGCAACTGACACCAATGATTATAAGAACAAGCTTAAAACTCGATGGGCGTCATTAAGACAAAACGAACTTAGTACAGAACGTCTTCTTCAACTTTTTCAAACGCGTTATCAGCAATTTACAAATGAAAAGATTTACGAACGAGACCAGCGTTTATGGCCGAAACAAACTACAAATGAAGAGGATTGGGACTATTTAAAATCGTGGTTAAATGAAAGAATGTCCATTCTAGATACAGAATTCAGCAACCTTGATTAATCCTCCAACTCTGTTTTAGAGCCTTTGGCGTCCACGATATATTCGTCGCCATCTTCAATCAAAAGTCCTTGGGTTTTACCTGAAAATTTTTTGTCCCCATGTTTTACATCCGTCCGGATGATTTTACCATCAAAATCTGAAGAAATTGTTTTAACAACCGTATGACCGATGACTATTTTTTTGGCATCATAGTAATCGAGTAGGTCATCGAGTTGGTCTTCGTCAATTTGGGAATAGCGCTTTGTAGAGGTCACTAAACCACGATACCAAAATGGACCTAATCGACCATATAAAAATTGGGTGGATTTATCGAGATTGTCTTCAAATCCAAAATACTGCTTTCTAACTTTGGCATTAATGTCTTTTAGGCTCAACTTAAACGCTAAAAGCTCAGGGCTCAATCCTGCATGAACAAATAGATAGTCCCCTATTTTTTCAATAATATTTTTACTGGCAAGCCATTTTCCCAATTCAGAATTTTTGGAATACAGGTATTTAATCGCCTCCTTTTCGTCTCCTTGTCTACTGATATCTTGGGCTACTCGTATGTATTTCCCGAGATTGTATCTGAAGTCTCCATGAAAGTTCATCACTTCGTGATTTCCTAGGATAAAGTGTACCATCCCTCCTGCTTTTTTGGCTTGATGGTCTAAATTATATATGAGCCAAAGTACCTGCGTTACATTCTTGCCTCTATCTACAAAATCCCCAACGAGCACCAATTTTCCATTGCCGTATATCCAATTATGCTCTTCATCTATGACTTTATTTGCATAAAGGAAACTTGAAAAGGCATTAAAATTCCCTTCGATATCAGAAATCACAATCATTTTTTCTGATTCCTTGTGAACACTTTTGGGAACCTCATAATCTTTATGAAGCGTTAGATAAAATTCATCGTCATGACTATTATCGACACGAACAACCAAAGAGTCTCTACGGAAACGAGGTGTCCCTATGAGCTTATTTTCAGCAGTTACGACGAATAGTGTATCGCCTATAATGTATGGCCCATCCTTTCCATTAAGTTGAAGGGATTTTCCCTTGTTTGTTATTGAACTTTTCTTTTTAGAAGTTTTTGAATCGGACTCATTTTGAGATAATAGTAGTGCTGAACTAAGCATGCATAGTATAAGTAAGCACAATGTTTTTGTGCAGGTAGTTCTAATATTTACTTTAACCTTATTCATTGTATTGACGGCCATGATTCATAGCTATTGTAATATAGCATTTATCTTGCCAGAAGCGAAGTAATTAGGAATTCATTTGGCTTTAAAAATTAAGGCGGGATTTGATTTGCAGAAATACTTCGAACCTTTAATATTCGGAGATTAAATATCCCGGAGCGAAACCGCTCCTGCAAATTAAATCCCGTGACGCTATCGCGTCACTTGGTATTTTTGTTTTTTAAAAGTGCTCCAAACCTTTGGTTTTGCACTTTTGAAAAACAAAAATCCCGATTTGCAATTGCAAATCGGGATTCATTTGATGTGGGCGCGAAGGGATTCGAACCCCTGACCCCTTGGGTGTAAACCAAGTGCTCTGAACCAACTGAGCTACGCGCCCGAAAATGTTTTTTTCGGGATTTGAGAACTGACCCCTTGGGTGTAAACCAAGTGCTCTGAACAACAGAGCCCTGTCTGCCGACAGGCAGGTACGCATGCCCTCAAATTGGATTGCAAATATAGATTAGTTTTTAAAACCTCAAAAGGATTTTTAAAATAATTTTAGAGAATTTCAGCGACTACAAACGTGCTTCCGCCTACATAAATACAATCTGAATTCTTTGCATTTTGAAGTGCTTTTTTATAAGCTTCAGAAACAGATTTGTAGGCATTTCCTATAAAGCCGTTTTGTATAAAATAATCCTTGAGTTCCTTAGCATCCTTTCCGCGTTGCACATTAGGTTTACAGAAATAATAGTTCGCCTCTTTTGGCATTAAATGAATAATAGAATCCAAGTCCTTATCCTTAACCACACCGAAAACGATATGAAGGTTTATAAAGTCTTCCTTTTGAAGTTGATTCATGGTTATGGCAAGGCCTTCCTTATTATGCGCCGTATCACAAATCACCTTAGGGTTTTCATTTAGAATTTGCCATCGCCCTTGAAGGCCTGTATTGGCAACGACATTAAGCAAACCTTTTTTAATATGGCTTTGATTGATTATATAACCTTTCACTTTAAGAATTTCTAAAGCCTGTATAGCTGTATTCAAGTTTTCAGTTTGATAATTGCCTAGCAAATCAGTTTCAAACTGAGGTTTTGGCACTTCAGTATCCGCAAAAATGATTTCCGAATTTGTGCTTTTGGCCTTTTCAACAAAAATAGGTTTTGTTTCTTTTTGGGTTTTGCCAATCACCACGGGGATTTCAGGTTTTATGATGCCTGCCTTTTCAGATGCAATTTCTTCCAACGTTTCGCCTAAAAATTGCTGGTGGTCATAACCGATGTTTGTGATAATCGATACTTCTGGTGTGATGATATTTGTAGAATCTAAACGCCCACCCAAGCCCACTTCGATAACGGCGATATCAACTTTTTGCTTTGCAAAATAATCGAATGCCATACCCACGGTCATTTCAAAAAAGGAGCAGGAATTGGATTCAAAAAATGCTTTATTCCGACGTACAAAACCCATTACAAATTGCTTAGATACTATTTGGCCATTGATTTTAATGCGCTCCCTAAAATCCTTTAAATGGGGCGAAGTATACAGTCCAACCTTGTAGCCAGCTTCTTGAAGTACGGATGCCAGCATGTGCGAGGTTGAGCCTTTCCCGTTGGTACCACCGACATGAATGGATTTGAATTGTCTTTCAGGATTATTAAGCTGTTTGGAAATTTTAAGGGTATTGGTCAGGTCTTTTTTAAAGGCTGTTTTTCCCTTGTTCTGATACATTGGAAGTTGACCAAATAACCAATCTAAAGTCTCTTGGTAATTCATCTCTATTGAGACACATCAAAGTTGATACTCACAAAACCAATTTGTCGAGCTGGTGCATTGGAGTCTGCTGGCCATTTATGGGACATCGCAATTTTTTTTGCAGGCTCCAACAAACAAGGATGTGTATTGGTTGTTCCTCTCACACCAGGTGACGCAGAAACAACACTACCACTACGATTGACTTCAATCTTAACCACAACCAATCCGTATTCATTACATTCTTGCTTATAGATTTGTCGTGACGGGCGACCTCGTCCACCTAGTCCATAGCCAACGCCACCTTTTCCAGGGCCAGAACCACCAAAGTAACTTGGCGCATAAGGGTCGCCTTCTGGTCGTCCTTTATTACCTGCCTGTCCGTCTGGGCCTTCGCCACCATCTGTATTTCCGCTAGAATTTTTAACGCCTCCGATTAAGTCATCTAAGCTCTTACGCTTTTCAGCTTCTTCACGTCGTCTGCGTTCTTCTGCTTCACGCTTTTGACGTTCTACACGTTCGGCATCAGCCTTTGCTTTCGCCTCTGCTTCCTTTTGTTTTCTTATGGCAATCGATTCAGCAGTTTCGCTGGTCAAGACATCTTCAGCTTTAGGTGTTTTTTGTTGGGGCTGTATCTTTGGTTCTTGAGGTTTAGGTTGCTCAACAGGCTTCGGAATATCTGCTTTTCTAGGATTGCTTAACGGTTTGTTTCCGCTTCCGTAATCTGTTGTCCCGAAATTTACGGCGACGCCATATTCTTTCGGCGGGTCTAAATATTGAGGGCCAACAACAAACAGAAGCAACAATAGGATAATGGTCAATAGACCGGTTATCCTTGCTGAATTACGTTCGTGTTTTGTCTCGAAATATTTCAAACTAAATAGGTTTTAAACTGATGGTTTCAAAAACAATGCCGTTTAATTGGGTTGTACGGCTAAAATGACTTTGAATTTATTTCTATTGGCAATGTCCATGACTTTAACCACATTTTCTACAGGTACTGTTTTTTCCGCACGCAAAACAATGGTTGGCTCACTTTGGTCGGCCAATAAATCCACCAATTGATTTTCCAATACGCTTACACCCACTCGTTTTTGGTCGATGTAATAGGTCAAATCCCCTTTGATACTCACAGCAACCGAACGTTTGTTTTCGGTCTTACCGCTTGCCTTGGGCAAAATAATGTCTATGGCACTGGTACTCACTAAAGTCGATGCTATCATAAAGAAAATCAACAGCAAAAAGACAATGTCCGTCATGGACGACATATTGAACTCTGGCGTGACCTTATTTCTTCCTCTAATATTCATATTAGACAGGTTCGTTTAAGTGGTCTAAAAACTCTACAGAATTAGCCTCCATTTGGTAGACCACTTTATTGGTCTTAACGACTAAATGGTTGTAAGCGATATAACCGACAATACCAACAATTAAGCCTCCAACGGTAGTTGTCATTGCAGTATATAATCCGCTGGCCAGTGTATCCATCTCTATGGTGCCGCCTGCATTGGCCAATTCAAAAATGGCAATTATCATCCCAATTACGGTTCCTAAGAATCCTATCATTGGTGCCGCGCCCGAAATTGTGGCAAGGACACTCACATTTTTCTCTAACTCATAAACTTCGAGTCTTCCTGCATTTTCTATAGCAGTGTTGATGTCTTCGAGCGGTTTTCCGATTCTTGAAATTCCTTTTCCGATTAAGCGAGACACGGGAGAATTTTGTTGTGCACAAAGGATTTGAGCCGATTCAATCTTACCATTACTGACATGATCTTTAATCTGATTCATAAAGTTTGAATCCACTTTCGACGCCGCTTTTATGGCAAAAAGACGTTCAAAATATATATAAGTAGCCACAACCAGCAACACGAAAAGGATACCGATGATTACCATTCCGGCGGTGCCACCACTTCCAATTAATTCAATTATGGATAATGTTTTTTCAACAGATTCGCCATCTACAGGCAATTCTGCTCCGTCTTGGATATTATCTTGTAATATCATAGTTTCAATAAAAGGTTTAATTCAACTAGATTAATAACGCCAGCTTTCTGAGTTAAGTATATTAGAACAACGTTCGGGTGACCATAAAGGCTGCAGCACCGGCGATAAATCCGACTAAGGCAAGCCACGCAATCTTTTTAAGATACCAGAAGAAATCAATTTTCTCCATACCCATAGCAACAACACCTGCAGCTGAACCGATAATCAGCATACTACCTCCTGTACCAGCAGAATAGGCAATAAAATGCCAAAGCTCATTATCTAGAGGTTCACTAAACATCCCTAAACTTGCCGCAACTAGTGGCACGTTATCGATGACCGCAGAACCAACTCCGAGTAATAAGACTACCAAATCCGAAACGCCTCCAGAATGCATTTCTGTTCCCATTCTAGGCATAGTGTCTTGAAGCGTATTTGCAAAACCGAATAAAATACCTAAAGATTCCAAAGCAGCAACTGCCATTAAAATTCCGAGGAAGAATAAAATACTTGGCATTTCAATTCTTGATAAAGAACGGTGAATTGGACTGTGATGTGATGAGTCTATTTGTTCACCCAGTTCCACTTGAGCCATGCTAAAGCGTGAACTCGTGTAGATTTCAGCAAAAATGGCGACTGCACCTAAGGACAACATCATGCCAACATATGGTGGTAAATGTGTAATCACTTTGAAGATTGGAACGAAAATTATAGCGCCTAAACCAAGATATAACATGGTTGAGCTAAATCTATTTTTTGGCTTCTCTTCTACTTCATCAGGAATATCTAAATTCCCCTGGAAAGGTTTTAGGAACGACGCAATAAAAGTTGGTACAATCATGCACAATAAAGATGGAATAAAAAGATACAGGAACAACTTACCTGTAGACACCTTATCGGCAATCCAAAGCATGGTCGTCGTCACATCACCTATAGGCGACCATGCACCACCTGCATTGGCCGCAATGATGATTAAACCGGCATACCAGATTCTAACAGAACGATCTTTAACTACTTTTTGTAGAATGGAAATCAATACAATGGTTGCCGTTAAATTATCGATGATAGCAGAAAGAATGAAGGCTAAAATGGCAAAAATCCATAGGATATTCTTCTTCTTTTTTGTTTTAATAAAGCCTTTTATTGTTGAGAATCCATCAAAATAATCGATGATTTCAACGATAGTCATCGCACCTAATAAAAACACTAGAATCTCAGCAGTTTTACCTAAATGATGCAACAAGGATTCTTCCATGATATGCATTTTCTCTTCATGGCCTAAGGCACCAAAATTCTCTAGCAGTGTGTGCTTAGCCGAATCAAACCACTGAGGGAAAGCATCTATACCAAGAGATATTAATGCCCAACTCACCGCCATCATAACCAATGCAGGAATAAGCTTATCAATTTTAATACTGTGCTCTAAAGTGATGGCCAAATAGCCAAAGACAAAAACAAGAATTATAATGGTTTCCATATATCTTAAATAAGTTGTTTCAATGCAATTTCAAAGGCGGTTGCACTTATGCCTGTATTAGTTCTATTTTCTTCATGTACGTTTTTCAATGCGGTTTTTATGACTTCTGAAGTATCATTAAAAATAGCTTCATCCGTCATCTGTACTTTACGCTCCATAAAATAAGCGAAAACCCTTGCCATACCACAGTTTGAAATAAAATCTGGTATAAGGCTCACCTTGCTATCCGTATGTTCCATGATGGGTCCGAAGAAAATTTCTTTGTCCGCAAACGGTACATTTGCACCACAGGAAATAACTTCCAATCCTGTATCTATAAGTTGGTCAATCTGGTTTTGGGTTACAAGTCTTGATGCCGCACAAGGCGCAAATATTTCTGCCTTTAACGACCAGATTTTTTCATTGATTTTTTCAAACGGAATTAAGTTTTCTGCAATAAGGGTGTTCCCGGTTTTATCTAGAAATAATTGGGTAATCTCTTTAAAAGAAAAGCCGTCTTCATTAATAAGCCCTCCGACTCTATCGATAATTCCAACCACTTTAGCACCCATTTGTGCCAAATAAAATGCTGCGGCGGCACCAACGTTTCCAAAGCCTTGTACTATTGCTTTCTTACCCTTAATTGAAGTTCCTTTTATTTCGTAAAAGTGCTTTACGGCTACAGCGACGCCATAACCGGTAATCATATCGGCAACCGTATACTTCCTTGAGACATCTGGTGAATACTGTGCATTCTCAATCACTTTAATTACCCCATGCCTCAGTTGGCCAATACGATTGATTTTATCAGCATCCGTGGGTTTAAAATGGCCTTCAAAAACGCCTTCTTGCGGGTGCCAAACCCCAGATTCTTCGGTAATAGGAATGACTTCGTGAATTTCGTCCACGTTTAAATCGCCTCCCGTGCCGTAGTAACTCTTTAGTAAAGGCGACACAGCAGCGTACCAACGTTCTAAAACACCTTTTTTCCTTGGGTCTTGTGGGTTAAAATTAATACCTGATTTAGCACCACCAATGGCTGGGCCAGATACCGTAAACTTTACCTCCATCGTTTTTGCTAATGAGAGTACCTCATTCATATCCAAGCCTTCACGCATTCGGGTTCCCCCTCCAGCAGCACCTCCTCTTAGTGAATTAATGACCGTCCAACCTTCTGCTTCGGTCTCTGGGTCTTTCCAATTAAATACAATTTCAGGATCCTTATTCTCGTATTTTTGGAGTAAATCTTTGATTAATGTCATAGTTAGTCAGTTGTAACAAATATAAAAAACTCCCTAAGGTTTTTGAAGCGCTTGCTTTAATTTGTGGGAATAAAAATCTTTCCTGATGAATGGTCCATTTCAGCACCCGTGACACTACTCAAACAATTAACCTCATTTCTGTCTCTAAGAACACCTAGAAATGCGAAAATCAACGCCTCCTTAAATTCAATAATTTTTTTATCTGGAATAATTAATTCTGAAGTTGAATAGGCTTCAATCCTTGACATCAAAAACGAGTTAAAGACACCTCCACCTGTAACTAAACACTTTGAGTTTTCCTGATTTAAAACATTCCCGATTTGAAATCCTACATGTTCAACCCACGTACGCAAAGTATCTTTAAGAGGTAACTTATAGTTTAAAAGTATTGGAAAGATAGTCTCGTCAACCCATTCCAAACCTAATGATTTGGGAGGGTTTTCGGAATAAAATGAAATTGTATTCAAATCATCAAGTAATTCAGTATTTACTTTACCTGAAGACGCTAATTGTCCATTATCGTCAAAATCTAACCCTATTTCAGAAACCAGTTTGTTCATTACAATATTAACCGGACAAATATCAAAGGCAAGTCGCTCCCCATTATCTTCATACGATACATTAGCGAAGCCTCCTAAATTTAAACAATAGTCATAATCTGAAAATAAATGTCGGTCACCAATAGGTACTAATGGCGCACCTTGCCCACCGTATTCCATATCTTGAACCCTGAAATCGCAAATGACTTTGAGATTTAACTTGTCCGACAAAATTTGTCGATTCCCAATTTGATAGGTCAATCCTTTTTCAGGTTGATGTAAAGCCGTATGGCCATGTGAAGCCACAAAATCTATATCTTCTATTTGGTGTTTTTTAATAAAGTCCGAAATAATTCCAGCTAAATACAACGAATAATCATCATCGATATGGCTTAACCCATCAGCTGAAAAATTGGTTAAATGTTTTAAAGTTTGCTCCCAATTTTCATCGTAAGGAACGGTTTCTGATTTCAAAATATCGAAGGTCCATCGCTCTTTAAATTGAAATGTTGCATATACCAAATCAATACCATCGAGGGAGGTTCCCGACATTAGTCCAATAACTTTATAGTGATTAGTTATCATATTCGTAAAATTAGTATTCCTTATTGAAAATACGCTATTAATAAATTATCTTTGCACGACATTTTTAACAATTCAATAATTTCTTTTACCGATGGATTTCAGCTTAACAGAAGAGCATTTAATGATACGCGATGCGGCACGCGATTTTGCACAAACGGAATTACTGCCTGGCGTTATAGAACGTGATGATAAACAGACATTCCCACAAGAATTGGTTCGCAAAATGGGCGAACTTGGCTTTATGGGCATCATGGTCGACCCAAAATACGGTGGTAGTGGCATGGACACAATTTCGTATGTGTTGATTATGGAAGAATTGTCTAAAATCGATGCTTCTGCTTCTGTTATGGTTTCTGTGAACAATTCATTGGTATGTTATGGATTGGAAGCATACGGCACTGAAGAGCAAAAACAAAAATACCTTACCAAACTAGCAACAGGCGAGCAAATTGGCGCCTTCTGTTTGAGTGAGCCAGAAGCCGGTAGTGATGCCACGTCTCAAGCTACCACCGCGATTGACAAAGGTGACCACTACATTTTAAATGGCACAAAAAATTGGATTACTAATGGTGGACGCTCAGACGTTTACTTAGTGATAGCGCAAACAGACAGGGAAAAAGGGCACCGAGGTATCAACGCATTTATTGTTGAGAAAGGTATGGAAGGTTTTGACATTGGGCCGAAAGAAGATAAGCTTGGTATCCGTGGTAGTGATACACACACACTTCAATTCAATGACGTAAAAGTGCCTAAAGAAAATAGAATTGGTGAGGATGGCTTCGGGTTTAAGTTTGCTATGAAAACTTTATCTGGTGGACGAATTGGAATTGCCGCACAAGCCTTAGGTATTGCCTCAGGCGCTTATGAGTTGGCTTTAAAATATTCTAAAGAGCGAAAAGCTTTCGGAACTGAAATCTGTAACCACCAAGCTATAGCCTTTAAATTGGCAGATATGTACACAGAGATTGAAGCCGCAAGAATGCTCGTTATGAGAGCCGCTTGGGATAAAGACCAAGGGAACAACTATGATATGTCCAGTGCTATGGCTAAATTATACGCTAGTAAAGTGGCTATGGAACAATCGGTTGAGGCTGTACAGATTCACGGAGGCAATGGTTTTGTAAAGGAATACCATGTAGAACGTTTAATGCGTGATGCAAAGATTACCCAGATTTATGAAGGGACTTCTGAAATTCAGAAAATTGTAATTTCTAGAGGCGTTATTAAAGGCTAAAAATCGAGTTTCAAAAATTAATAAAGGCTTCAATTCATTTTGAAGCCTTTTTAAGTTTTAGCCAATTCCTCAAGAACCAGTCGAAGTTCGCCATAAGAATATTTCTCATCGAGCTGATGTTTTAAGTCGGAAAGATTTTCAAATTTATGTTTAGGTATCAATTCTTTTAATTCTTTATAATTACGTTCAGACATCAAGTCCAAAATAGTGACTTCGCCCGAAGAAATGTAACTGGCCAAGTGTCCGAAAATTGTATTTACATTCAATTCTCGCTCAAAAGCAATTTGCTCAATTGATTTTCCTGATTTGAATAAATCTAAGGAGATTTTCTTGGTATCGCCCTTTTTCTTCTTTGGTTTTTTGTCTTTAAATATTTCAGTGGCCTTAGCCATTTCTATGTCATTCTCCTCGCAATAATCCCGAATCACCTTTAAAATGGCATCGCCGTATTTCTGAACTCGGACCTTACCAAAACCATTAACCTCCAAAAGTTCTTGGGTATTGGTCGGTAGGGTTTCGCACATTTCATAAAGTGCCTTTTGGGTAAATACTTGATAGTGGATGATGTCTTTTTCGCTGGCAATATCGTTTCGTAATTCTCTTAGCAACTCGAACAACTCAACATTTGCCGTGCCATCATAAACTTGCTTGCGAGGCTTTTTCGGCTTCTCCTTTGCCAAGAATACCGCTTTAGCTCTGGCTTCGAGATATATTGAGACATTAAAACTATCTTTTAATTTTGAAAAATAGAGTTGCTTGGTGCCTATCAGTTCTTCAATCGTGTCTAGTTGCTTAATGATATCTTTTTCAATCGCTTTATTGTCTGTTGAAAATGAAAATGACTTGTATGATTCTACGATATTCGAATTGAAACTTTCACTGAAATAGGCCATCCCTTTTTTGAAGCGTTCTTGTATTTCTGAATGCTCTTCGGGTGTTTCATCATTGATAGATAACGACTTAAGCTGTGCTTTGAAACCGTTGGCTACCTTAAGGAGGTTAGTAACACAATCCTTAATAGACGTTAAAGGTGTTTCGAGATTGCCTTCAATACTGCCTCGATTTTTATAGTAAATATCCAAGAGCCTATTAACTGGATAAAGAAAACTATAAAAATTGAAAATCTCTGCGATGAGATTCAGCTGAAATTCAGATTTTGACGCTTGAAGAATAGCTTCATCAGGTTGATTTTCTTCTGCCTGTTCACTAAACGTTTGTACGTTACTGTCACTAATAATTTGACTAGAATTTATTCTGTTCTTCAAAACCAAGCCTTCCAGACTTTTGCAACGGCTTAACGCAACATAAGTTTGTCCGTGAGCAAAAGCACCTTGCGCGTCAATGATGGCTTTTTCAAACGTCAAACCCTGGCTCTTGTGAATGGTAATTGACCAAGCCAATCTTAAAGGCATCTGAGTGTAAGACCCTATTTTGTTTTCACTTATGGCTTTGGTCTCTTTATCGACTGTGTAGTTGATATTCTCCCATTCTTCTGGCGTAGTCACGATATTGAATTCGTCGTCTGGGCATTTAACTATGACTTCGTCTTTGTCTAAAAGAATCACTTTTCCGATTTTTCCATTGAAGTAACGCTTTTCGGGCGAGCTATCGTTCTTGATGAACATCACCTGGGCACCCACCTTTAGTGTTAATTCTTCTTTATTTGGATAGGCGTATTCTGGAAACTTTCCTTCAATCTTTGCTTTGTAAACATGAGCTTTGGACTTAAGCTTTTCTAATTCCGAAGTATTTGTTTGCTCTGCTCTATTGTTATGTGTTGTAAGGGAAATATAACCCTCGTCCTTATCAGGGGTGAAATCGGGATTATAGCGTTTATTTAATTCGTCAGCTGACACTTGGGACAAGCTATTTGTTCTAATCTCATTGAGAATATTGATAAACTTTGGGTTGTCTTGACGATAAATGTGTCTTAGCTCAACGGTTATAGCATTACAGTTTTGATAGGCATTACTACTGAAGAAAAATGCATTCTTATAATGTTGTTTCAACAAAAACCACTCATCTTCCTTAATTACAGGCGACAGTTGCTGTAAATCACCAATCATTAATACTTGAACTCCTCCAAAAACTTTGGTCTTATCCCTATAGCGTCTTAACGTTTGGTCAATACCATCCAACAAATCAGCACGTACCATACTGATTTCATCAATAATCAGTAAATCGAGAGATTTAATAATGTTGATTTTCGTTCTGTTGAACTTTCTATTAAAACCTGAAGAATTATTAGTCTCTTGATTAGGTAGAATTGGCCCAAATGGCAATTGAAAAAACGAATGAATGGTAACGCCCTTGGCATTAATGGCCGCAACACCAGTTGGAGCAACAACAACGATACGTTTAAGAGATTGGTGTTTTAACTTATGAAGAAATGTTGTTTTACCTGTACCAGCCTTCCCCGTTAAGAATACGTTTCTATCCGTATTATTAACGAAGTTCCAAGCAAGTTCAAGTTCTTTGTTCTTCAAGGCTGTTAATTGTGTATGCTAAACTAAATATTAATCGCTAAAGGATAAAGAGTATATAAACAAAAAAACCCTGACGATTCATAAGAATGTCAGGGTTGAAAAAGGCGGCGACCTACTCTCCCACAGTAAGCAGTACCATCGGCGCTAACGGGCTTAACTTCTCTGTTCGGAAAGGTAAGAGGTGAGCCCCGTCGCTATAACCACCTTAAAACTTCCTGCGAAAGCAGGAATCTCTTTAGATCCCGTCTGCTTTCTGCAGATCCCCACCTTCGCGGGGATAAATATCTTAACATATTGAAAACTATACATGATCGTTGCGTAACCTATAAAAAAACGGCCGTACAATAAGCCTATGGGTTATTAGTACTACTCGGCTATGACATTGCTGCCTTTACACCTGTAGCCTATCGACGTGGTCATCTTCCACGACCCTTTAAAGAAATCTCATCTTGTG